>DATNID010000056.1:0-80995 GCA_035604615.1 Allostellaceae bacterium
CGCTCCTCAAGATCAACGTAGGAAAACAGCTCGCCCGACCGCTCGTCCGATCCGCGCATCGCTTCCCTCGACGAAATCCACCCGTCGAGTGAATCATGCAAACGACGCCGCCGCTACGGGATTTTCAACAGCCTGCTAGGCGAGCCGTTTCGATACCCGCACGAGGTCCATTGCGTCCGGTTGCGGCGCAAGGGTGAATCCGAGGTCCCGGCACAATCGGACCATACGCTCGTTCTCGCGCAGCACGTCGCCGAAGAGCTCGCCGATGCCGCGCGCCTGCGCCACTTCGATGATGCGGCCCATCATCGTCCAGCCCAGCCCGCGTCCTTGCCAGTCGCTGCGCAGTCCGATCGCGAATTCTGCGCGCTGATTGTCGGGATCGGCGGCAAAGCGCACCACGCCCACGGCGGTGTCGCCATTTTCCGTCAACGCCACCAGCGCCATCTCGCGGTCGTAGTCGATCTGCGACAGTCGCGCCGCAAGCAGGTGGGTGAGGCCCTTCATGGGCGCGAAAAACCTCAGCCGCAGATCCTTGGCGTCCATGTGGCCGGCGATGTCGTGGAGCAGCGTCTCGTCCTCGGGACGAATGGGTCGCAGGCGCAGCACCGTGCCGTCGCGCAGGGTGACGCCGCTCTCGAGCGCCTTCGGGTAGGGCATGATCGCGAGCCGCGTCTTCCCCGCGCTTGGCGCCTGCACCCGAATGCGCGCGTCGAGCGCGATGACGCCGCCGGCGTCGGCGAGCAGCGGATTGATGTCGAGCTCCTTGAGACGCGGCTGCTCGGCCGCGAGCTGCGAAATGCGGAGCAACGTGTCGACGAGGGCGGCGCGATCCGCGGGCGCCGTGCCGCGATAGCCCTCGATCAGGCGGGAGACGCGCGTGCGCCCGATCTGCGCCCGCGCCAGCGCCTCATTGAGCGGCGGCAGCTCGAGCGTCGTGTCGCCCATCAGCTCGACCGTGACGCCGCCGTGGCCGAACATGATGACCGGTCCGAAGGACGCGTCGTCGGTGATGCCGACGATGAGCTCGATCGCAGCCGGGCGGCGGATCATCTGCTGCACCAGGAAGCCTTCCAGCCGCGCGTCGGGCTTCGCGGCGGCGACGCGGGCGAGCATCGCCTGCGCCTCCGCGCGCACGCGCTCGGGGTCGCCGAGGTCGAGCGCAACGCCGCCGATATCGCTCTTGTGGGTGATGTCGGGCGAGCGGATCTTGAGCGCGACGGGGCACCCTATCGCGGCGGCCAATGCGCCCGCCGCTTCGGCGTCTGAAGCGACGCGGCACGCCGGCACGGACACGCCGTAGATCGTCAGGATCTCGAACGCTTCCTCGACATCGAGCCATTCGCGGCCGGCTTCGGTCGCGCGGGCCATCACGGCGTCGGCGCGCGCCGCGTCGGGGGCGAAGCCCTCGAGCCGCGCCTCCGGCGTCTCCATCAGCAGTTCCTGGTTGCGGCGGTAATGCACCCGGTGCATGAATCCGCGCACGGCGCTGTCAGGCGTGTCGTACGTGGCGATATGCGCCGCCGAGAAAAGACGTCGTGCGTCCGCGGCGGTGCTCTCGCCGAGCCAAGCGGTGAAGAGATTGCGTCCGACGAGCGACGCCGGCGGCGCCTTGGCGAAGGAGTCGATCACGGCGCGCGCTCCTTCCTCGGCGGAGGCGAGCGCGGTCGGGCAGTTGAGCGCCAGCACCGCATCGATGCCGGGATCGGACAGCAGGATGTCGAGCGCCGTGCCGTAGCGCGCTCCGTCCGCGTCGCCGATGATGTCGACCGGGTTGCCGCGGCTCCAGGTCCGGGGCAGCACGCCATCGAGGCGCGCCAAGGTCTCGGGCGCAAGCGCCGCCAGCGATCCGCCTTCGGCTACCACCGCGTCGGTTGCGAGGACGCCGGGGCCGCCGCCGTTGGTGAGGATGGCGATCCGGTCGCCCCTCTGCGCGCGCGTTTGCGCCAAGGTCTCCACCGCGTCGAATAATTCAGCCATGGTGAAGACCCGCAGCATGCCGGCGCGGCGGAAGGCCGCGTCGTAGACCGCGTCCGACCCGGCGAGCGCGCCCGTGTGCGAGCGGGCGGCGCGCGCGCTTTCGGCGAAGCGTCCGACCTTCACCGCCAGGACCGGCTTCGCCCGTGCCGCCTGACGCGCGGCCGACATGAACTTACGCGCGTGGGTTATGCCTTCGACATAGAGCAGAATCGCGCTCGTGCCGGGATCGGCGCCGAGGTAGTCGATCGTGTCGCCGAAATCGACGTCCGCCATGTCGCCGAGCGAAACGATATGCGAAAAGCCGATGCCCCGCGCCGCCGCCCAGTCGAGCACCGCGGTGATCATGGCGCCGGACTGGCTGACGAAAGCGAGCTCGCCCGCGAGCGGCGGAATGTGCGAAAAGCTGGCATCGAGCCCGATTCCGGGCATCATGATGCCGACGCAGTTCGGCCCGACCAGGCGCAAGAGATGCGGCTGCGCGGCGTCGAGCGCCTGCTGCTGCAGCGCGCGTCCCTGCTCGCCGAGCTCGCCGAATCCGGCGGTGATGATCACCGCGGCCTTGGTGCCGCGCGCGCCCAGCTCGCCCAGCAGCCCGGGCACCGTCTGCGGCGGTGTCGCAATGACGGCGAGATCGGGCGTCTCGGGGAGATGCGCCACATCGGGACAGCAGGCCACGCCCGCGATCGACTCGTGATGCGGATTGACCAGCATGATACGGCCCTTGAAGCCGGCACGCATCAGGTTGCGCATGACGACCGCGCCCACCGTGCCCGGATTGGGGCTGGCGCCGAAGAGCGCGACGGAACGCGGCCTGAACAGCTTGTCGAGATTGCGGATGGACATCGCGACCCTTTTATCCGCCGCAGAATGGAGCGAGCGTCGCGGCGAGGTTGAGCAGCGCCTCGTCGGCGCCGCTCCAGCCGATGAACGACAAGCCGACCGGACAGCCCGCCACGGTGCCGGCGGGCAAGGTCACCTGCGGCAGGCCCGAGAGCCCGGCGATACAGGTGAGCGTCATCGCGCGGATGCGGAAATGATCGAGCTCTTCCGCCGTCGCGTCGGCGCGCGGCGCAATGCACGGCGCCGTCGGCAGCGCCAGCACCGTGCCCTTAGGCAACTGCGCGCGAATTCCAGCGCGCGCCTCGTCCATCGCTCTCCGGGCCGCGTCCGCATCTTCCGCTGTCACGGTCGCGGTATAGGCGATGCGCTCGCGGATGCCGGGGCCGAGCGTCGGCTTGTGCGCCGTCATCCAGTCACCGTAGATCGCCCACATTTCGCGCCCCTGGATGACGCGGAAGGCGTCGCGCCAGCGCTCGAACCCGGCAGGCGCGACGGCGATCTCCTGCCCCTGGGGCAAGCGCGAGGCGGCGCGGGCGAGGAAATCCCGCAGCACCGCTTCCACTGCGTCGTCCGCCTGGGCGAAGCAATCGCGCGCCAGAAGCAAACGCTCGACCGGCGCCGACAGGGCATGCGGGTCGAGCAGGACCTCGCCGACCTTGCGCAGCAATCCCGGGCCGGCAGCGAACCAGCCGACCGTGTCGAAGCTGGGCGCCATTGCCATCGCGCCCAACGCATCGACGCGGCCATGGCTCGGGCGAATACCATAGATGCCGCAGAACGACGCCGGCACCCGCACCGAGCCGCCGGTGTCGCTGCCGAGGGCGATATCGCAAGCGCCCGACGCCGTCGCCGCGGCCGAGCCGCTCGACGATCCGCCCGGCAGGCGCCCCAGCGCGCGCGGATTGGCCGGCATGCCGTAATGCGCGTTGATGCCGGCGAGGCTGAAGAAGAACTCGTCGCATACGGTCTTGCCGATCAATTCCGCGCCCGCGTCCAGAAGACGCTGCACCGCGCTTGCGGTGGTCGTGGCCGGAATCTGACACGCCAGCCAGTCGGGGTTGCCGGCGCCGGTGCGCTCGCCGGCGATGTCGTACATGTCCTTGACCGCGAGCGTCAATCCCGCGAGCGGGCCGCGCGCGGCGCCGCGAATCGGTGCGCGCAAATCATGCGGCACGAAGGCGCTGCTTTTGCGTATATCTGTCACGGCCTGGGCGCTCCTTCGAACAGCGCGTCGAGCTCGCGATAGTCGGGCAATGTCCGGTCGATCGGCACGCCGCCGCGCAGGACCGCGCGGTCCGTTTGCGGGCGGCTGAGCAATTCGTTGAAGCTGCGCGCGGCAAAGAGTACGAGATCGGCCGGCGCGCCCTCGGCGAGTGGCACGTCGATCCCCATCATGCGCGCGGGCGTGAGGGTGATCGCACGCGGCCAGTCGCCGACCGGATGGTCGAGATGGGCGATCCGGGTCGCCTCGCGATAGACCTCGAGCGGATCGTGGTCGCCATAGGCATAGAAGGGATCGCGGCAATTGTCGCTCGCCACCATCACCGGCACGCCGCGGGCCGCGAACTCGTGCAAGAGCGTGACGCCGCGCCAGCGCGGGGTTCGGCCGGGCGCGCGGTCCTGGAGATAGAGATTGCACATCGGCAGGCTCACCACCGCGATCCCGGCTTCGCCGACCGCGTCGATGGTCCGCGCCGCTTCGTCTTCCGGCTGCAAGGCGAGGCTGCAGCAATGGCCGACCACGATCCTGCCGCGAAACCGCCGCCGCAGCGCCGTCGCGGCGATATGCCCGAGCGACGCGGCCGCGAAGTCATTGGTCTCGTCGACATGGAAATCGAGATCGAGGTCATTGGCCTCGGCGAGGCCGAAGACGCGGTCGAGGAGAGGATCGAGGTCGGGAACAAGATATGTGACCGCGCCCAGGATGCCGCGCGAATCGGCGACCATCCGGGCAAGCGAGGTGGCAAAATTCCCATCGCGATAGGACTCGATGGTGGCGAGCGAGACCGCCTCGAGCGCGATCCGCCCCGCCCACGCGTCGCGCATGGCGCGGAACACCGGCCAGGTGATCTCGGCCTGCTTCCCCTGGGAATCGAGATGGGTCCTGATCGCCATCGCGCCATGGGCACGGGCGCAGCGCAGACCGAACTCCATGCGCCGGGCGACGTCCTCCGCCGACCAGAAGGCTTCGCGGTCGCGCGCGACGGCGCCAAGCGCCGACAGGCGCGCGCCATCGGGATTGGCGGTGCGTGGCCAGATATGGCCCTTGTCGAGATGGGTGTGGATGTCGGCGAAGCACGGCCACGCCATGCCACCGTCGAGATCGATGCCGCCCGCGGCGGGCGCGCGATAAGCGGCCGGCAGCAAGTAGGCGATGCGACCCTGCTCGATCGCGATGTCGAGACGCAGCACCTCTTCGCCGTGCGGGAAGCGTTCAGGCCGCGCCAGGAACGTCGCCGGCACGCCGACGTTGCGCAGCAGCATCGTGCCGGTCTTGGGCAGATCGATCGGCCTCATCGAACCGAACCTCCCGTCAAGCGGCGCTCTCTTCGCGGCGATAAACCGCCAGCGCCGCGTCCACGCCCGTGCCCCCCTCGAAGCCGCATTGCCGCAGCGAGGCCTCGAGCGCGGCGAGGCACAGCAGCACGTTCTGCTTGCGGCAGACATGGCCCATCGTGCCGATGCGCCAGATCCTTCCGTGGAGCGGGCCGAACGAGGTGCCGATCTCGATGCCGAAATCCTCGAGCATCGAGCGCCGCACGCGCTCGCCGTCGATCCCGGCGGGAACGACGACGCCCGTGACATTCGGCATCTTGTGGCGCTGGTCGCCGAAGAGCGCGAGGCCCATCGCGGCGAGGCCCGCGGTCAGCGCCTCGCTCGCCGCGCGGTGCCGGGCAAAGCGCGCCTCGAGCCCCTCCGCCAGCGCGATGCGCGCGCATTCGCGCGCCGCATAGAGCATCGAGGCGGCCTCGGTATGATGATTGAGGCGGCTCTCGCTCCAATAATCCATCAGCATGGGCAGGTCGAAATAGTTCGACTGGATGATCGCGCCCTCCGCGGGCACATAGCCCGCCGGCCTGACGCCCTCCTCGATGTGCTTGCGCCGGTTGACGACCTCGACCACGCGGTCGTTGAAGGTGATGGGCGCCGAGCCGGGCGGGCCGGAGAGGCATTTCTGCAACCCGGCCGAGGCGGCGTCGATCCTCCAGCGGTCGACCGCGACTTCCATCCCGCCCAAGGTCGCGGTCGCGTCGACATAGAGCAGCACGTCGTGGCGGCGGCAGATTTCGCCGATCTGGTCGAGCGGCTGCGCCATGGTGGTCGAGGTGTCGCCGTGGACGAGGGCGAGGACGCGCGGCTGGAATTGCCGGATCGCCGCCTCGATCCGCTCCGGTGCGAAAACGGTGCCCCATTCGGTCTCGATCGTGCTGACGTCGCCGCGGCAGCGTTGCGCGATCTCGCGCAGCAAATGGCCGAAGCGGCCGAAGATCGGCACCAGAACCCGGTCCCCGGGCGAGATGAGCGACACCAGGATGGCCTCGATCCCGGCCCGCGCCGAGCCGTCGACCAAGAGCGACCAGCGGTTGCGTGTCTCAAAAAGCCTGCGCAGCGCCTCCATCGTGTCGTTCATGTAGCCGGTGAAGACCGGGTCGAACTGCCCGAGCAGCGGCATCGACATGGCGCGCAGCACGCGCGGATCGCAATTGACGGGACCCGGCCCCATCAGTAGCCGGGGCGGGGGGTCGAGCTCGCCGATATCAGCGGTCATGGTTTGGTCCCCTAGCTGCCGCGATATGTGGCATAGCTCCAGGGCGTGACAAGGAGCGGCACATGATAGCGCCCCTCGGGCTCGCCGACCCCGAAACGGATCGGCACCATGTCGAGGAACGGGGGATCGGAAGCCGGCACCCCGGCGCGCGAGAAGTAATCGCCGACCGCAAAGGAAAGCTCGTAGCGTCCGATCGGGACGGGCCGTCCCTCGATGAGGGGCGCGTCGGTGCGCCCGTCGGCGTTGGTCACCGCGCGGGCGATGACGCGCGGCGCGCCGGATCGCGACAGCTCGATGAGCGTCACCGAAATGCCCGTGGCGGGACGGCCGCCATGAGTGTCGAGCACATGGGTCGAGAGGCACCCGCTCACCGCGAGCGGACCTTCACCCTTGACCAGCGCGTCGAGCCGCAGCGCGGCGATCCGATCGACTTCGTCGAGGGCGGTTTCCAGCTCGGCCGCGCCGGCATTGGCGAGGCGGCGCTCGAAGCTCGCAAGGATCGAGTCCTTGGTGTGGCGGCGGACGCAGATGATGAAGGGAAACCCGAACTTGGCGCGGTAGGATTCGTTCAGGCGTTCGAACGCGGCGAATTCCGCCTCGGATAGACGATCGAGCCCGACGCCGGTTTGCTCCTGCGCCGAGTCCTGGGTGAGATCGGCTTGCTTGCGCGCAAGCTCGGGATGGCCGCGCAGCAGGGCCAGGCGCTCCACTTCGGTTCCAAGGCGCAGCGCGCGCCGCATCGCCGCGTAGAGCGCCGCGACGGTCGCGAACGGCCGCGCCGCGAACGCGCTCTCGGCCGCGCGCGGTGCGTGCTCGTAGACATTGCCGAGCGCGGCCAGGAATTCCGCGTGGCCGATTGCATTCAGCGCCTCGAGCGCGAGCGCGGGGCCGTCCGCCATCACCGCGACCTCAGGGTCGGGGCAACGAGCGGCGCTAGGCCCGCGGCCAGGATGCGCCGCTCGTCGTCGCTGATTTTGGTGACGTTGTCGGGCGGCATGGCGTTGGTCAGCACCGCGTAGATCTCGATCTCGCGCGCATGCGCCCGGATGTTCTCCGGCGTGTCGAGCAGGACGTGCCGCGGCGCGGTGACGAAGCCCTCCCACACCGGCGCGGCGGAATGGCACATGCTGCACCGGGAGAGGACGACGTCCTGCGCCTGCGCGAACGACGCGGCGGGGAGCGCGGCACTCGGCGCAATGCGCGCGCCGGTCCAGGACAGCCAGGCGACGCACGCCATGCCGACCGCGGCGGCGGCCCACGTCCACCATGGATTGGGTTTTCCGGCATGGCGCAGATTGTAGAAATGCCGCACCAGGAAGCCGATCGCCAGCACGATCGCAAAGATGATCAGGCTGTAGCGCGTCGCGAACATCAGCGGGTAATGGTTGCCGATCATCAGGAACACGACCGGCAAGGTCAGGTAGTTGTTGTGGACCGAGCGCTGCTTCCCCGCTATGCCGAGCCGCGCCTCGGGGGCTTGGCCGGCAATCAGCGACGCCACCATCTTCTTCTGGTTGGGGATGATGACGACGAACACATTGGCGACCATCATCGTGCCGATGATGGCGCCCATCTGGATGAAGGTGCCGCGCCCGCTGAAGACATGGGAGAAGCCCCAGAACAGCGCGACCAGGAACAGGAACCCGATGCCGGCGAGCAGATATTCCCGTTCCCCGAGCGGCGAGCGGCACAAGCCTTCATAGGCGAGCCACGCGGCGAGGAGCGTGCCGAGGCTGACGCCGATGGCCTGGCCCGGCGTAAGGTCGAGCACCGAGCGGTCGATCAGGAACAGCTCGGCGCCGATGTAATAGGTCACGACCAGCAGCGCGAAGCCGCTGAGCCAAGTGGTGTAGGCCTCCCACTTGAACCAGGCGAGCTCCTCCGGCATGCGCGCAGGGGCGACCGAATATTTGGCGATGCGATAGAAGCCGCCGCCGTGAACCTCCCAGGCCTCGCCCTGCACGCCCTGGGCAATGGCGGGATCGGCCCTGAGGCTGAGGTCGAGCCTGATGAAATAGAACGACGCGCCGATCCAGGCCATGCCCGCGACCATGTGCAGCCATCGAAGGCATAGGCTCAGCCATTCGGTGAGCACCGCGTCCATTATCGACGGCTCGCTTGCGACGGGGCGGGATGGACCGCGCGCCAATGGCGGGCGATCTCGACCCGGCGGCAAATCCACACCTTGTCGTGCTTCTGCACGTGATCGAGGAAGCGCCGCAGCGCGGCGAACCGGCCCGGGCGCCCGGCGAGGCGGCAGTGGAGCCCGACCGACATCATCTTGGGCGCGCGCTCGCCCTCGGCATAAAGCACGTCGAAGCTGTCGCGCAAATACGCGAAGAACTGGTCGCCGGAGTTGAATCCCTGCGCTGTCGCGAAGCGCATGTCATTGGCGTCGAGCGTGTAGGGCACGACCAGATGGTCGCGCCCGCCGACTTGCACCCAGTAGGGCAGATCGTCGGCATAGGAATCGGCGTCGTAGAGAAACCCGCCTGCTTCCACCACGAGGACCTGCGTCCGCTCGCTGGTGCGGCCGGTGTACCAGCCGAGCGGGCGCTGGCCGGTGGTGCGCTCGATCGCGGCGATGGCGCGCTGGAGATGATCGCGCTCGGTCGCCTCGTCGACATCGCGGTAATCGATCCAGCGCCAGCCGTGCGACGCCACCTCGTGGCCCAGCTCGACCATGGCGCGGGCCGCTTCGGGATTGCGCTCGAGCGCCATGCCGACCGCGAACAAGGTGATCGGGATGCGGCGCTCTTCGAACAGGCGCATGAGTCGCCAGAAGCCGGCGCGGCTGCCATATTCGTAGAGCGACTCCATGCTCATGTGGCGCTGCCCCTTGAAGGGAACCGCGCCAACGATGTCGGAAAGGAAGGTCTCGGACGCCGGATCGCCGTGGAGGATGGAGTTCTCCGCGCCTTCCTCGTAATTGAGCACAATCTGCAAGGCGAGGCGCGCGCCGCCCGGCCAGGCGGCGTTGGGCGGGCTCTTGCCATAGCCTTCCATGTCGCGCGGATAATCCGTCATCGCATCGTCTCCGCTTCCGCCCGCGCAAAGTCCAAGATCAAGCGCCGCAGCACCCGCGCCCCGATCGCGGCGTCCTCCGGCAGGATCGATTCCGCCGGATTGTGGCTGATCCCGCCGGCGCAGCGCACGAAGATCATGCCGACATCGGCGATCGACGCCATGGTCATCGCATCGTGCCCGGCGCCGCTCGCCAGGCGGAAGGGGGCGATCCCTTCGGCGGCGATGGCGCGCTCGATCTGTGCCATGAGCCAGGGCGCGCACGGCGCGGCGGCCAGCTCGTGCACTTTGCGCATCGCGAGCCCGATGCGGCGCGCGGCGGCGATCGAGGCGATCACGCGCTCGATGTCGGCGGCGGCGCGCTGGCGCTGCGCATCGTCGGGCGCGCGGACATCGATCGAGAATCGCACAATCCCGGGAATGACGTTGATCGCGCCCGGCAGCGCCGCGATCCGTCCGACCGTGCCCACGAGCCCAGCTTCGGCGGCGCAGCGCCGCTCGACGGCGAGCACGCACTCGGCGGCGGCGGCTAGCGCGTCCCGCCGCTCGCCCATCGGCACCGTGCCGGCATGCCCGGCGCGCCCGGTCAGCTCGACCTCGAAGCGCGAGGCGCCGCTGATCGAAGTCACGCAGCCGACCGGAAGATTTTTGGCCTCGAGCACCGGTCCCTGCTCGATGTGCAGCTCGGCATAGGCGAGGATGTCGCCGCGGTTCCTTGCCGCAGCCGGGACCGCTTCGGGGTCCAGTCCGAAGCGGCGCATGGCGTCCTTCATGGTCACGCCGCGCTCGTCGCTGCGCTCGAGGAGCGCGGGATCGAAGGTCCCGGACATGGCACGGCTTCCCAGCATGCCGGTGCCGAAGCGGACGCCTTCCTCCTCGGCGAAGCCGATCACCTCGAGCGCGAACGGCAGGCGCGCGCCGTCGCGCCGAAGTTCGCGCGCACAGGCGATCGCCGTTACGACGCCGAGCATGCCGTCATAGCGGCCGGCATCGCGGACGGTGTCGAGATGCGATCCCAGGACGAGCGCCGGCAAGCCCGGCCGCGCGCCTTCGATGCGCCCGACCACGTTGCCGATCGCGTCGACGCGGGCGCTCATGCCCGCCTCGATCAGCCACGCCGACACGAGATCGTTCGCCCGCTTGTGCTCGTCGCTCAGGAACAGGCGCGTCAAGCGGGGCGGGTCCTCGGTGATCGCGGCCAGCGCGTCGATGCGGGCGCAAATCTCGGCCGCCGCGTCGCCGCCCGTCATGGAGCGCGCGGGGGGAAAAGGAAGGCGGCAGGATCGACCTCGGTGAAGCCGATCGGCGCTTCGCCAGCTTGCGCCACGATCGCGTCGATCAGAACCTGCGTCGACTGGATCAGTGATTTGTCGTAGGTCGGATTGTCGATCGCGCGCGCGAGATCGCGATAGGCTGCGACAAGGTTCGGCTCGGTGATGCCGATCGCCTGCGCGATCTCCGGCCACACGGTGTCGTCGCTCTTGAGCGCGGCGTAGGCGTCGTCGATCATGGCAGAGAGCCGATCGACCGCGCCGGGATGCGCCTGGGTCCATTTCTCCGCGACGTTCCAGTTCGAGTTGAACACCTTGCGGCCGAAGCCGGCCTGGTCCATCAGGCCCGGCACGTCGGCGACCATGCGCTGCTCGCCGCGCACGATCGGCTCCAAGGTGAGCGAGCTGAATTGCAGCATCGCGTCGACCTCGCCCTTGGCGAGGAACTGGTTGAGCAGCGGCGGCGCGCCCTGGACGGGGGTTGCGTCCTTCTCGAGGTCGATGCCGTAGGCCTTCTTGCCTGCCGCGCGCAGGATCAGCCAGTCGAGAAAGGTGGTGCCGAACTCGCCGAAGCGCACCCCTTTGAGATCGGCGAAGGATTTGATGGCCGAGCCGGGCTTGACCACGATGCGGTTGTTGTAGCCCTGGAAGCCGTGGAAGGCCTTCATCGCGCCGCCGGCCTTGCGCTGGCGCATGAGGTCGATGAAGGTTCCGGGCGAGGCGTCGATCGTGTCGGAGCGGAACATGAGATACTGCTGGCCCGGCGCCGACAGCGCGACCTGCTCCATGGCGAGCCCGTGCTTCTTGTCGAGGCCGAAGCGCCGCACGACGTAGGGGACCTCGCCCTGGCCGCCGGACAGGATGACGGCGATGCGCACCGGCACTGGGCTCTCGTCCGCGGCGCGCGCGCCGGTCGCCGCCGCCAGCACGGCGAATGCCAACGCCGCGACGCGTGCCGCGATCACCGGGACGCCTTTCAGTCCCACGGCGCGAGCGCGGCCGCCTCGCGCCCGGCGATGCGGCCGCCGATCACGCATTCGGACAGGTTGGCCGCCGCAAGATAGAGAAACCCCATGGCGCTTCCCAATTCGCCGGCCGAATAGAGGCGCGGGATCGTTTCGCCGAACGTGTTGACGATCTGCTGCCGGGCATTGTGAACCGGTCCGCCTTGCGTGTTGGAGACCATCGGCCAGACCTCGCCGACATAATAGGGCGGCGTGTCGAGCGGCATCATGGTGCCGGAGGGGCGGCCGAAATCCTCGTCGGCGCCGCGCGCGCAGAGCCCGTTCCAGCGCTCGATCGTCGCCCGCAGGACCTCCGGCGCGGCGCCGATACGGCGTGCGAGCGCGTCGACCGTCTCGGCCTTCTTGATGATGCCGAGCTCGATCTCGCGCAGATTGTCGTCGCTCCATTCGTAGTCGAGGCCGCGCTGGTTGTAGATCGCCTGGCCGATCGGATACATCTTGCGGCCGTTCTCGTCGTAGATCAGCAACGAGGGGATGCGCGGAAACATCTGGCGCACGGAGTCGTAGAACTCCATCGGCCGGTGCACGATGTCTTGCGCGTAAGGGGGGTATTCGTTCATGTAGCGCCGTCCGTCGCGATCGACGACGATCCAGCACATCTTGACCGGCTGGCCGCGTTCGCGCCCCGGGACCCAGTTGGGCAGGTTCTTGGCGCGCAGCGCGAACGGATATTTTGGGTCCGGATGCTTGAAGCCGTGCGCGCCGTGGTAGTGCCACATGTGCCACAGCTCGGCACCGAGCTCCTGCGCCATGCGGATGCCGTCGCCGGTATTGCCCATGGTCGCGACCGAGAGAACGGGGGTCTTCTCCCAGTATTGCTCCTTCATCGCAGCGCTGGCCTCGAAGCCGCCGCAGGCAAGAACGACGCCGCGCCGCGCCTTGACGGCGATTCGGCGCCCCGACGCATCGCGAAACCACACGCCCCGCACCTCGCGCGCCTCATCGGCGATCAGGCGCTCGGCCGCGAAACCGCAGCGCACCGTGATGTTGCGGCGCGCGATGTTGTCCTCGAGCATGCGGAACACGCGCCAGCCATTGCCGGAGCGGCCGCCGACCACATGCGGATATGCGACGCGCGGATCGTCGTAGCCCGGCACGGCGGTGACGTTCGTGTCGTAGAACGTGCGCTCGCCGGGGAAGGGATAATTTCCGCCGTTCTCGCGGATCTCCACCTTGGCGTTGCTGACCTTGGCGAGCTCGCGGACATAGGCCTCGATCTCGGTCATGCCGTCCGCCAGCACGCGCACGACGTCGTCCGGCGTACGGCCGGCGTTGGTCACGGTCAGATAGGCGTAGGCTTCGTCCGCGTCATGGGCGCAGCGCATTGAGCCATAGGAGCAGATCGAGATGCCGCCGGGATCGGGCTGCTTCTCGGCCAAGAGCACGCGGGCGCCGGCATCGGCGGCGTTGATCGCCGTGAACGCGCCGGCAAACCCATAGCCGACTACGATGACGTCAAATTCCTCGTCGAACGTCACCCTTTGAGCCATCGTCGATCTCGGGTCCCTTAAGAGCCGGCCGGGAACCAGAACGCGGCGGGATCGACCTGGGTGACGCCGACCGCCGCCTCGCCCGCGATTGCGACGATCGAGTCCATGAGCGCCTGGGTCGGCGGTATCAGCGCCTTGCGATAGGGCGGATTGTCGATCTTGCGCGCCTCGTTGCGATAGGCATCGGCGATCTTGGGATCGGTGATGTTGATCTTCTGCGCCAGCGCCGGCCACACGCTGTCGTCGCTTTTGAGCTTGGCATAGGCGTCATCCAGCATGGCGGAAAGGCGCACGACCGCATCGGGGTGCGCCTTCGTCCATTTCTCGGTCACCTGCCAGTGGAGATAGAAGGCGTCGGGGTCGAAGCCCGCGGCGCGCATCACGTCGCGGATGTCGGCGACCTGCTTCTGCTCGCCCTTGAGGATGGGGCCGAAGGTGAGCGAGCTGAACTGAAGCGTCGCATCGACATCGCCCTTGGCCAGGAACTGGTTGAGGAGCGGCGGCGCGCCTTGGACCAGGGTCGCGTCATTCTGGAGGTCGATGCCGTAGGCTTTCTTGCCGGCCGCGCGCAGGATCAGCCAGTCGAGGAAGGTCGGGCCGAACTCGCCCACCTTCTTGCCCTTCAAATCGGCAAAGCTCTTGATCGGCGAATCGGGCTTGGCGACGATCAAATTGCTGTAGCCCTGAAAGCCGTGAAACGCCTGTAGCCCGAGGCCCGCCTTGCGCTGGCGCAAGAGGTCGATGAAGTTGCCGGCGGAGACATCGGTCGCATCCGACTTGTACATGGTGTATTGCTGCCCCGGCATGGCATAGTCCATCACCTCCATTGCCAGGCCGTGCTTCTTGTCGAGGCCGAACTGCTGGACGGCGTAGGGCACTTCGTTCTGGCCCGACGAGCCGATGACGGCGAACCGCACCGGCACCGCGTCCTCGCTCCATGCCGATCCCGCGCCGAAGGCCACAGCCAGCGCCGCCGCCGCGAAAATTTTCGTGCTCTTCATGGTCGCCTTTCCCCTCGCTTCACCCGCGCCGCCTTGTCGTTTCTAGTCCGCTTCCCCTTCCGCCCACTCGACGATGTCTGGGCTCGCCGGGTCGTAGGTCAGAACCTGCACCTCGAAGCCCTTGCCGTCGCTGACGAGCCCGCTCTGCGCCTTCGCTTCCTCAAGCATGAACGGCCCGCGCTCGTGCTGGAATCCCTTGGCGACGAGCGCGGAGAGCGATTGCGCGACATCCGCGGTGCGGAAGGCGATATGGAGATAGCGCGGCGCCGGGATGCCCGGGTTCTCGATCAGCTCGAGCTTCATGCCGGTGGCGTCGCCCACCATCGCGAGGCGCTGGCCGGTGCGCTTGGCCGCGCCGCGCCGCAACAGCCGCATCCCGCCGGTGGCAACGAGCTGGTCGATGAATTTGTCGAGATCGGCGACCTCGATCGCGACATGGTCCATCCGTCCGACGCTCATGGCCGCACCACCGCCGAGCGCAGCCGGCCCCGGCTCAAGAGATTGTGGGGATCGAGTTCCGATTTGAGGCGCACGATCGGCGCCACGTCCGGGAAGAGGCCGTTATCCTCGATCACGTTAGTGTGCGAATTCTGGTACTTGATGCCGGCCTGGTCGCAGAACGCGAGAACCTCGTCGACCTTTCCCTCCACGGCGCCGTTAGGCACGACGCACAGGGCCGCCGGCAGCAACCCGTCCGGCTTGAATCCCAGCGCGCGCATCATCCAGGGCGAGCGGAAGAACTTCATCTCGCACAGCAGCTCGTCGCCGAACCGCTCCTTCAACAGCTTCACCGTCGCGTCGGGATCGTCGGGATCGTAATAGAGGTGGCAGAAGGCGGTGTCCGGGAAGAGCCGCTTCACCCACAGCATGCGATGGCCGAACACCATCTGCGCCACCGACGGCTTGCCGCGCGCGTCGGGATTCCAGTCCTGCCACTCGACGATCGAGCCGCCATGCGCGGCGGCGAGCTTGTGGAATTCGGCGAGCTGCGCGCGGTCGAGGATCAGCAGCGCGCCGGCACCTGGCTGGCGGATCGACTGCAACGCGCGCAGGCCGGGCATCAGCCCCTCTTCCTGCGCGGTGGCGGCGCGATGGCGGTAATGCGTGTCGAGCGACAGCTCCCTTACGAAAGCGGAAGCCGCGGCAAAGGTTGGGAAGAATCCCACCGCCTCCACCCAGTCGTGCCGCTCGCCCGCGCGCATCGTGACGTCGACGATGAGGCCGACCGCGCCGAACGTGTGCAGCAGCGGCAGCGCCGCCTTGCCTTCGAGCGTCAAGCTGCGCGGCTCTTCCTCGAGCGTGACGACGCGCACCGCCTTGACGATGCCGTCCCACACGGCGCCGTGGACGGCGCTGCCGAGCCCGGCATGGCCGCCGCACAGCCAGCCGCCGATGGTCGCCTCGGCATAGGTCGTGGTCAGCACCGGCAGCTCCTGGCCCGTGGCGCGCGCCGCCTTTTCCATGGTGCCCTGGAACGTGCCGGCGGGCGCGCGCACGGCGCCGTCCGTCACTTGCGGCTCGCCGGAAAGACCGCGAAAATCGACGATGAGCCCGCCTTCCTCCGGCGCCAGCAGCCCGAAATTCGAGGTGCCCGCGCCGCGCGGGGTGAGCGCGATGCGGTGGCGCACGGCGATCGCAGCGAGGCGCCGCACGGCCTCCTCACTCGCGGGCCGCACCACTGCCTGGACGCCGCGCGCCGCGCCCTCGGTCTTGTTGCGCCGCTCGAGCTCGCGCTGCAGCACCGGCGAGAGCCAGGACTCGTCCTTCATCATGCGGACGATGTCCTCGCTCGACGAGCGCACCGCGTCCGCGCCCAGCGCCTCGCGCAGTTCGCGAATGAGGTCGGATTCGATCGTGTCCATGGCTCCCACTCCTGGTTAGCGGCCAATGGCCCGGTCGGCCGCGTCGAGCGCCGCGGCGATCTCCTCGCGCGCCTTGCCGTCGAGCGGACGCTGCGGCGCGATCGGATCGCCGGCATCATAGCCGCGCAATTGCAGCGCCGTCTTGATGCAGGACGCGAGCGGGTACTTGCGAAAACACTCGTTGATGAACCATAGCGGCCGCTGCAGCGCCATCGCCCCCGCAATGTCGCCGGACTTGACGCGGCGGTAAAGCTCGGCCGCAGCCTCGGGGATGACGCAGGCTGGGCCGGCCATCCAGCCGACGCCGCCTAGCATGAAGACGAAGACCGGGATGTGGCCCGACGCGCTGAACACTTCGAGCTTCCCGCCGAGGCGGTTGATGAGCGTCAGGATGCGTCCGGTGTCGCCGGTCGCGTCCTTGATGTAGCGGATGTTGGGGATGGCGGAGAGCGCGGTGAGCGCCTCGGTCGAGAAATCCGTGCCGAGCAAGGTCGGATTGGTGTAGAGCACGATCGGCACCGACACCGCCTGCGCCACTTCGCCGAAATAGCCGATCACGCCCTGCTCCGAGGTCGGGAAGGCGTTCTGGCGCATGACGACGAGCCCGTCGACACCCATCCCTTCGAGCTCTTTCGCCTGCTCGACCGCGTCGTGGGTCGAGAACGCGGCGAGGCCCGGGACCACCGGCACGCGGCCGGCGGCGGCGCGGATGGTGGCGGCAACGATGGCGCGGCGCTGCTTCGCGTCGAGATACATCACCTCGCCGGTGCTGCCGAGCGGGGTCACGCCGTTGACGCCGGCCGCGATCAGGTCGCCGACGAGGCGCTCGAGCAACGCCTCGTCGACCCGTCCGTCGCGATCAACGGGCGACACGAGGTAGGGATAGATGCCGTGCGGCAAGGTGTGGTCGGTCAGGCGGCAACTCCTCGGGACTGGGGGACGGGCTCGCTGCGGTCGATGAGGTCGCGGACGATCCCGGTGAACTCGGCGAGGCGCGGGTCGTCGAGACGCCGCGGCCGCTTCGCGTCGACCGCGATCTCGGCCACCACCGTCCCCGGGTGGGCGCTCATCACGACGACGCGGTCGCCAAGATAGCACGCTTCGTGGATGTTGTGCGTGACAAGGAGGATGGTGCGCTCCTTGGCGGCGCACAGCGCGACCAGCTCTTCGCGCAGGCGCGCGGCGGTCAGCTCGTCGAGGGCCGAGAACGGCTCGTCCATCAGCAGGAGGTCGGGATCGACCGCGAGCGCGCGCGCGAGCGAGACGCGCTGCTGCATGCCGCCCGAAAGCTGCGCCGGGAAACGGTCGCCCGCCTCGCCGAGACCGACGAGATCGAGGAGCCCGTCGGCACGGCTGCGCGCGTCGCGCCGGGCGAGCCCGCGCGCCTCGAGCACGAAGGCGATGTTGCCGCGCGCCGTTTGCCAAGGCAGGAGGCGAGGCTGTTGAAAGAGGCAAGCGAGCGTCGCGTCGGCGGGCTCGCGCGTGAACGTGCCGTCGAATTGCGTGTCGAGCCCGGCGGCAATGTGCAAGAGCGTCGACTTGCCGCAACCCGATGGGCCGACGAAGGCGGTGAAGCTGCCGGGCTCGAGCGTGACGTTGACGCCCTTGAGTGCCACGGTCGACTCGCGCGCGCCGCGGAAGGTGCGGCCGAGATTGGCGAAGACGAGGCGGGCGCTCATTGCGCCTCGCTCCGGCGCCAGCGGAACACGAAGCGCTCGATCGGGCGCAGCACGCCGAACTCGAAGGCCAGCATCAAACCGATGAAGGGAACGGCCGCCGCGACCACGCGGTTCATATCGACCAGGTTGTAGTAATACTGGATCCGGTAGCCGACGCCCGATGAACGGCCCAGCAGCTCGACGAAGATCATGATGCGCCAGGTCAAGGACAGGCCGGTCCGCGCCGCGGTGAAGATGAAGGGCGCGGTCTGCGGCAGGATGACCCGGCGCAAGATGATGTGCTTGGGGACCGCGAAGGTCCGCGCCATCTCCTGCAGCTCGGGATTGATCGCGCGCACGCCGTCCCACACCGCATAGATCATCGCCGGCGCGACGATGAGCGCGGTGCCGATCATCGCCGCGTGATCGTTGATGCCGACCGCGAGATAGATCACGACGATGACCACGAGCGACGGGATCGAGGCGCCGATCGTCACCCATGGCCCGAACAGCCGCTCGGCGATCGGCAGCCGTCCCAAGAGCGCGCCCATGACCAGGCTCACCGTCATGGCGATCACGAACGCGCCGGCGATGCGGTAGGCGGTGATGCCGATGTCGGTCCAGAGATAGCCCTCGCTCTGCGATTTCTCGACCGCGGCGATTGACGCGTACGGGCCGGGCAGCACGTCGGCGCCCACGATCCACGACACGAGCTGCCAGGCAAGCGCCAATAGTGCCAGCGAGGCGAGCAGATAGAGCGCATTGAGCAGGGGGTCGCCCGGCCTCTTGCCCCTGCCCGTCGGCGCGCCGCTTCCGGTCGGCCCTTCGGAGAGCGCCACTTCGGCGCTCGGCGGGGCGGCGCGTTCGACCGTCGTCATGGCGTCCTTTCGCGCGAAAACGTCGATTTCGATTATGCAATGGCTTTTTACAACGCACAACCGCGCAAGGCCGCGCGCTTGACACCCTATCCGGCGCGCTGGCTAATGCCCGCAAGCGCGTCGCCAAAGGATCGGGATTCGTGCTGGAGCTGAGCCTCGCCGTCGGCAACTACGACCGCACCCGCGCGATCCTGGATGGAAGCGCGCCGATCGAAGGCTGCCAGGTCCACGCCGTTGCGCTCGAGCCGGAAGAGGCCTCGCACCGCGCGTTCAAGACCCAGGAATTCGACGTCTCGGAAATTTCGCTCGGCAGCCACATGGTGACGCTGGCGCACGGCGATGCGCCCTATGTCGGCGTGCCCGCCTTCGTGTCGCGGCTGTTCCGCCACAGCGGCATCTACATCCGCACCGATCGCGGCATCGCCCGCCCCGAGGATTTGAAGGGCAAGACGATCGGCGTGCCGGAATACCAGACCACCGCGAACGTCTGGATCCGGGGCATTCTCAAGGCAGATTACGGCGTCCATCCGCGCGACATCCGATGGCGCCGCGGCGGCGTCGAGGTGCCGGGACGCGGCGAGCGCTCGCCCCTCACGCTGCCGCCCGAGATCGAGCTGGCGCAGATTCCCGGCGACCGCACGCTCTCCGACATGCTCGAGCACGGTGACATCGACGGCCTCATCGGGGCGCGGGCGCCGTCCTGCTTCCGCCGCGGCGCGCCTCACGTGGCGCGGCTCTTCCCGGATTACCAGGCGGTCGAGGAAGAGTATTTCCGCCGCACCCGCATCTTTCCGATGATGCACATCATCGGCATCCGCCGCGCGCTCGCCGAGCGGCATCCCTGGCTTGCGGCCAGCGTCTTCAAGGCGTTCCTCGCCGCGAAGGAGCGGTGCATGCGGGCCTTGGGCGAGATCGCGCAGCTCGCCACCTCGCAGCCCTGGAGCGTCGCCGAGCACGAGCGGCTGCAACGCCTCATGGGCGAAGATTACTGGAGCTATGGCGTCGCGGAAAACCGGCACGGGCTCGAGACGCTGGCGCGCTATGCCTTCGACCAGGGCCTCACGGCGCGGCTGCTCACGGTCGACGAGATGTTCGCGCGCTCGACCCTCGAATCGTCGCGCATCTGACGTTACGGCTCACACCGCGACGTAGGGAACGCGGCGGATCGTGTCGAGATTGACGCCCTCGACGCGGATCAGCCGGTTGGGCGGCTCGATGCGCGGCGAATGCAGGTCGCCTTCGTTGTAGAGATGCGCCATGCCTGGCTTCAGTATATAGGTACGGGCGAGACGCACCTTGCCGGGCTTGCCGTCGGTCGCGGGCTCCACCAGCGTCCAGTCGCTCATCACCGTCTCGCCGATGGCCTGGCCATAGATCGCCCAGGAATGTCCGTGATCGTGCGGCTTTGCCAAGCGGGCGGTCTGGAAGACATGGGCGCGGACGACGAAGCCGAGCTCCTTGTCCTCGAAGATGATGTGCTGCTCCGGCTCGCCATCGCCGAGATGCGGCGCGTAGAAGTCCTGGTCCTTCAGCGCCTCTTCGAGCAGCACGCGAATCTTCTCGCGGCCGGCGATGCCGGGATCGGCGGCAAGGATGCCGTGACACGCGGCGGAAAATTGCTCGAGTGTGTGGCCCATGGGGCGGCTCCGTCCTCAGGCTGCGACCGGTCGGGTAGCAGCTTCGCCGCTCGGGCGCAATGCGGAAGTGGCCTCGCCGCGCTCGCTCGTCTAGCCTGCGGCGGAACGGGTGGGAGAAGAAACGTGCTCGGGGGGCTTCTGGCGCTGCTGTCCGCGGCGACCTTCGCGATCACTAATGCCGCGGTGCGGCGCGGCGTGCTGAGCGGCTCCGCCGTCCAGGCCACGACCCTCTCGATCCCCGTTGGCGTGCCGATTTTCTTTCTCGCCCTCACGCTCGGCGGCGATCTGGGCGTGTTCGCCGCGCTGCCGCGGAACTCGGTGATCGCGTTCGCCGTGACCGGGGTCACCCATTTCGTCATCGGCCGCTACGCCAACTATCGCGCCATCGGCGCCATCGGCACCAACCTCGCTGGGCCGGTGATGCAGTTCAACCTGGTGGTCTCGCTCACCCTCGCGATCCTGTTCCTGGGCGAAACCTTCACGGCGCAGCGCATTCTCGGCATCGTCCTGATCTTCGCCGGGCCGGCCATCGTGACCCGCAAGGGCGCGCGCGAGGCACGTGCGGCAAAACCGCTATCATTCACGCCGAGAATGGCCGAGGGCTACGCCTTCGCCGGGCTGGCCGCTTTCTGCTATGGCGCGAGCCCGGTCATGTTGCGCTACGCGGGCGGCGGGCGCGGCCTGGAGGCGGTGCTTGCGGGCGGCGTCATCAGCTCGGCGACGGCGAGCGTCGTGGTGCTGATCCTGCTACTCGCGCCCGGCCATTGGCGCGAGATTCGCAAGGTCAACGCCCAGGCGGCCAAATGGTTCATGTTCTCGGCGGTGATGGTCTACGTGTCGCAGATTTTCTACTACATGGCGATCTCGCTGGCGCCGGTGACGATCGTTGCGCCCATCTCCGCGATCGGTAACGTGTTCCGCATCCACGTCTCGCGCTGGCTCAATCCCCAGCACGAGATCTTCGGACCGGACGTCATCGTCGCGACCGCGGTGTCGTTCCTCGGCGTGGTTGTGATCACCGCCAGCGTCAACGCCTTGCCGCTGCCGGCATCTTGGCAGGCCGTTCTCGCCTGGCATTGGCCCTGACGGCGTCCTCGTTACCTCAAGCGCCGCCCGAACTGCAACGCCGCAGCCGACAGCGTGAACGCCGCGATGAGCGCCATGGGCCATAGATTTTGCATGACCTCGCCGGCCGGCATGGCCTTCAGGAACACGCCGCGCGAGATCACCGTGAAATAGCGCATGGGGTCGACCAGCGTGAGCGGTTCCAGCCAGTCCGGCATGTTCTCGACTGGCGTAACGAAGCCCGACAGGAGTATGGCCGGAGCGAAAAAGGTAAAGGCGCCGAGAATCGCCTGCTGCTGCGTCGAGACCAGCGACGAGATGAAGAGCCCGACGCCGATCACCGCCGCGAGATAGACGGTCATCCCGGCATAAAGCAGCGCGAGGCTGCCGATGAACGGCACGTGGAGGCCGAACACCGCGATCGCCAGGATCGCGCTCGCCTCACCGATGCCGATGAGGAACGCCGGAACCGCCTTGCCGACCAGAATCTCCAAAGGCCGAAGCGGCGACACCAGGAGCTGCTCGAAAGTGCCGAGCTCGCGCTCGCGCGCGACCGACAATGCCGTCACGACCATGCCGAGCAGCATGGTGAGCGCGCCGATGAGGCCGGGCACCGTGCTCCATCGGCTGGTGAGGTTGGGATTGAACCACGCGCGCGAGACCAGCACGCTCGAAGGAAGCGGGCCGCCTTTCTCGGCGAGACGATCCTGATTGTAGACCTCGACGATCTGCTCGGCATAGCCTTCGACGATCTGCGCCGCGTTCGAGCGGCGGCCATCGAGCAAAACCTGGACCTGCGCCGGCCGGGCGGCCGCGAGATCGCGCGAGAAATCCTCGCCGATCTCGAGGATTAGAAGAACGTCGGCCGCGTCGAGGGTCGCGTGCGCCGCCGTGTCGCCCGCGACCGGCAGCACCGAGGCGAAATAGGGCGAGCCCGCGAAGCGCTCGATCAGCTCGCGCGATTGCACGCCGAGGTCGCGGTTCAGCACCGCCATGCGCACCTCCTTCACCTCCTGCGTCATGGCGAAAGAGAAGATCAGAAGCTGCACGATCGGCGGCACCACCAGAATCGCCCGGCTGCGCGGGTCGCGCCAAACGGCCAAGAATTCCTTGACGATCAGGAAAAGGATGCGACGCACCACGATCAGTCCAGCCTCAAGCGCGTGACACGGCCGACCGCAATCAGGAGAACGATCGTGATCGCCGCCATCGCCAGCCCGTTCGGCACCAGGATCGCGGCGATGTCGCCCACCAGGAAGAGCGTCTGCAGGCTCGGCACGAAATACCGCGCCGGCATGATGTAGGTCAGGATGCGGATCGGCGCCGGCATGCTCGAGATTTCGAACAGGAATCCCGACAGCATGATCGCCGGCAGGAATCCCACGATGAGCGCGGCCTGGCTGGCGACGAACTGATTGCGGGCGAGGGTCGAGACCAGGAGGCCGAAGGCGAGCATGCACAGCAGGAACACGGCCGAAATTGCGCTCAAGGCCATGAAGGAGCCCCGGAACGGAACGTCGAAGACCAGGACCGCCGACCCCACCGACAGCGCCATCGCCGCCATGCCGAGCAGGAAATAGGGCGCCAATTTGCCGGCGAGCAGCTCGATGGTGCCGATGGGCGTCGACATGAGCGCCTCCATCGTGCCGCGCTCCCATTCCCGCGCCATCACCAGCGCGGTCAGCAAGGTGCCGATCAGCGTCATGTTGACGGCGACGAGGCCGGGAAGAAGGAATTGGGCGCTTTCGTGCGCCGGGTTGTACCAGAAGCGCGGAACGAGCGTGACCGGCGCCGCGGCCGCGCCCGCGTTCGATACCTGTTCCTGAGAAAGCCAAGTGCGCCACAATCCCAGGGCGTAGTTCTGCACCAGGCCCGCCGTGTTGGGATCGCTGCCGTCGACCAGGACCTCGATCGGCGAGGACTCGCCGCGGGCGGCGCGGGCGGAATAGGGCGCCGGCAACGCGACGATCCCCTTGATGCGGCCGGCGACGAGATCGGCTTCGCACGCGCGCCGGTCGCGCACCTCGCGCATCGCGAAAAAGCGCGAATGGACGAACGAGGCGGCGAAGCTCGAGGCTTCGGGCGTCGGCGTCTCGACCACGACGCAGACCGCGACGTTCTTGAGGTCCAGCGACACGCCGTAGCCGAACAGGAACAGCAGCAGGAGGGGCAGGATTCCGGCGATGAGGATGCTGCTGGGGTCGCGCAGGATCTGCAGCAGCTCCTTGCGCACGAGCGCGGCGACCCGGCGCGCCGAGCCGCCCGCCGCGGGGCGCGGGGGGTCAGGCGGCTTCGTCGCTTGCATCCTGTTCCACCAGCGCGATGAAGGCGTCTTCGAGCGAGGGGTCGCTTTTCTCGGCGCTGCGCACGCTCGCCTTGAGCTCGTCGGGCGATCCCACTGCGATGATGCGGCCCCGATAGACGAGCGCGATCCGGTCGCAATATTCCGCCTCGTCGAGGAAATGCGTCGTCACCATCACGGTCACGCCGCGCTCGACCATGCGGTTGATGTCGAGCCAGAAGCGCCGCCTCGTCAGCGGATCGACGCCCGAGGTCGGCTCGTCGAGAAACAGCACCGCCGGGTCGTGCATGACGGCGCAGGCAAGCGCGAGACGCTGCTTGAACCCCAGCGGCAGTTCGCCTGCGTCGGCGTCGAGAAACGGCTCGAGCCCGAAGCGCTTGGTCGCCGCTGCCAATGCCGACCGGCGGCGCTCGCCGGCGAGGCCATAGACGCCGGAGAAGAAGTCGAGATTGTGGCGCACCGTCAGATCGCCATAGAGCGAGAATTTCTGCGCCATGTAGCCGATCCGCCGCCGCGCCGCCGATCCCGCGCGGTAGAGGTCGAGCCCTTCGACCGTGGCTGTCCCCGAGCTGGGCCGCATCAAGCCGCACATCATCTTGAACGTGGTCGATTTGCCTGCCCCGTTCGGGCCGAGCAGCCCGAACACCTCGCCGCGGCGGATGGCAAAGCTGATCGATTGCGCGGCGGTGAAGCTGCCGAACCGCTTGGTGAGGGCGCGCGCCTCGATGACGACGCCCTCGCCGGCATGGCGTGGCAGTGCCGCCGCGTCGTCCGGCGCTTCCGCGCGCACGCCGCCGAGCAGCGCGACATAGGCGTCCTCGAAGCGCGCCGGCACGGCACGGATGTCGGCCGCGCCCGCGATGCCGAACGACGCCGGGGACGGCGCCGCAGCGCCCTCCGCCATCACGACGCGCACCGCGTGGCCTTGGACGACGCCGTCCGCCACGTCCGGGCGACGCAGCACGCGCGCCAGCACCGCGCGTCCGCTCTCGGCCCCGGACGCGATCAGAAAGGCGCGCCCCGCCATGCGCGCGGTGAGTTGGCCGGGCGGCCCGGCATGGAGGAGGCGTCCCTCGTGCAGGAGTAGAACCTCGGCGCAACGCTCGGCCTCGTCGAGATAGGACGTGCTCCACACCACGGCGATGCCCTGCCCGACCAGTTCCTGCACCATGCGCCACAATTCGCGCCGCGAAATGGGATCGACGCCGACGCTCGGCTCGTCGAGCAGCAGCACGCGCGGCGTGCGTACCAGCGCGCAGGCAAGCCCGAGCTTCTGCTTCATGCCGCCCGAAAGCCTTCCCGCGAGCCGATCCTGGAAGCGCGCGAGATCGGTGAAGGCGAGAAGCCGCGCGAAGCTCTCCTTGCGCTCCGCCCCGATGATCCCGCGCAGATCGGCATAGAGGGTCAGGTTCTCGCGGACCGTCATGTCCTCGTAGAGGCCGAAGCGCTGCGGCATGTAGGCGGCGACGGCGTGAATGGCGGGCGCTTGCTTGACCGTGTCGAGGCCGCAGACGCTGATATGGCCGGCATCGGGCACCAGGAGCTCGTCGATGAGGCGCAGCAATGTCGATTTTCCGGCGCCGTCCGGGCCCACCAGCCCGGTGATGCGGCCGGGCGCGATGGCGGCAGTGATGGCATCGAGGGCGGGCACGGCGCCGAAGCGCTTGCTGACGCCCTCGACCGCGATGAGCGGCGTCATGCTCAGCCTCGCGCCGCGCCGGCGAAGGTGACGGTGACGGGCATGCCTTGGCGGAGCCCGTCATCGGCATCCTCGACGATGACGCGCAGACGATAGACGAGGTCGGTGCGCAGCTCGCGTGTCTCGACCGATTTGGGCGTGAATTCCGCGACCGGCGACATGAAGCCGACCGTGCCGCGATAGGTCCTTCCCCCGGCCAGATCGGTCGTCACCGCCGCTATCATGCCGGGATGGACGCTGCCCAGATCAGGCTCGCCGACATAGGCGCGCACCCAGACCGGATTGTCGAGCGTCAGGGCGTAAACCGTCTCGCCCGAGGCGACGATCGCGCCGGGCTCGTGGACCCGCGTGGTGATGGTGCCGGCAGACGGAGCGATCAACTCGGCATCGTCAAGATTGCGCTCCGCCACTTCGACATTCGCGCGCTCGAGCGATAGCTGCGCCCGTGCCGTATCGATATCTTCCTGCCGCGGGCCGAGCTCGGCCAGCTTCAGCGCCTGCTGCGCGAAAGCGAGCTGCGCCTGCGCCTGGCGCGCGGCCGCCAGCGCGGCGTCGTAGTTCTGCTGCGACGTGACGGCGGACTTGAGGAGGTTGGTCTGCCGGTCCAGCGTAACCTTGTTGTTTTCGGCGGCGGTGCGCGCGAGCTCGACATTGGCGCGCGCCTGTTCGATCTCCTCGGGGCGCGAGCCGTGTTCGAGCTTGGCGAGATTCGCTTCTTGCGCGCTCTCGCGGGCGCGCGCGATGCGAAGCTCGTCGTCGAAATAGCGCTTGTCGAGGGTCGCGATCGTCTGTCCCGCGGCGACGCGGTCGCCTTCATCGACCTTCATGTCCATGATCCGGCCGGCGACTTTGAACGAGAGCTCGACTTGGCGCACGTCGACATTGCCGAGCAGGACGAGGTCGCCGCTGCCGCGCTCGCGCGGAACGTAGAGATAGGTATAGGCGGCCCACCCGCCGGCTGCGACGATTGCGAGCGCGATCGCGACCAGGATGCGTCGTCTCATGGTGCTTCCTTTCGCGCCGCCAGCCCGCCGATCACGATCGCCGCATGGGTTCGGCACAGCGCCGCCACATCGATGGGGCTCACGTCGTGGCGCTCGAAGCTGTGCCGCCACAGCACGGCGAGCAGCAGCGGCGCGATCACGGAAAAGAACGCGGCGTCGGGATCGAGAGGGCGGAATTCGCCGCGCGTTATGCCCCGGCGCAGGATGCCGACGACCAGGCGCCGTGCCCGGCCGATCACCTCCTCGAGATAGAACTTCGCGAGATCGGGAAAGTTGCCCGCTTCGGCGATCATCAGCTTGGGGATGACCCCCAGATGCGGGTTGGCCATGATGTCGGGCCAGGCGGCGATCAGATTTTCGAGCTGCCGCGCGGCCGGCTCGCTCGCCAGGACGCGGTCCTCGAAGGCGGCGATCCGCGGCACCAGCGCCTGCCGCACCACGTCCTTGAACAGCGCCTCCTTGTTCGGGAAGTAGAGGTAGAGCGTGCCCTTCGTGACGCCGGCCCGCGCCGCGATCTCGTCGAGCGACGAGGCCGCATAGCCGCGCTCGGCGAAGCATTCGAGCGCCGCCTTGCCGATCTCGCTGGGACGCGCCTCCTTGCGCCGGCGCCAGCGGGCACCCTCCTTCGCGGCCCCTTTCTCGGACTGTGTCCTTTGATTCTGCGTCTTCGCCATCGGCCCGGCTCGCAACAAATAACTAAACAGTTAGTTACTTATATGCCTGACGCCGGCGAATTGCAAGGGCCTGGCATGGCGCCGCCCAAGGGTTTGGCGCGTCCGAGACAACCCGTTCATGGGGCGATAGAATTCGGCATGGGGGTCGGATCGCCATGATCAAACCATGGATCTTCGAGTTCTTTGGCGCGCCGGGCGGGCGCGACAAGGAGGTCGCGCCGCGCGTGACGGCCGAGCATTTCGAGTGGCATCTCGATTTGTGGCGCCGCGCCGAGGGCTTCGGCTTCGAGGGGATCTTCTTCAGCGAGCATCATTTCGGGCTGGGGTACAGCCCGTCGCCCAACCTGCTCATCGCCACGGTCGCGACCATGACGCGGACACTGCGGCTCGGCGTCATGGGCTTGGTGCTGCCCTATTATCAGCCGTGGCGGGTTGCCGAAGAGATCGGCATGCTCGATCACCTGACCGGCGGGCGGCTCGAGATCGGCACCGCGAGCGGCATCCCCCAGGAAATGCTGCGGGTCGGCCTCGGCGTCGACGAGGCCAACGCGCGCAACGCCGAGGCGATCGAAATTCTCGACGCCGCCTTGCTCAAACCGGTGATCTCGCATCACGGCAGGTTCTGGAATTTCGACGATCTGCGCATCGTGCCGCGGCCGCTGCAGCAGCCTTCGCCGCCGAAATGGGTCACGGTCGTGAGCATCGAATCCGCCCGCAAGGCGGCGCGGCGCGGCGCGAAGATCTGCACCGGCTTCCATCCGATCGAGCGCATCGCGGCGATCTTCGACGACTATCGCGAGGAGGCCGCGCGGGCGGGCCATCCCACCGGCCCCGATCAGCTCGCCATCCGGCGCAACGTCACGGTCGGCGCCGACGATGAAGCGGCGATCGCAACCTCGCGCGCGGCGCTGCGGCTATACCGGCAGGCGCTGACCCACGACCCGCGCTACACCGAATCGCCGCTGCCAGATGCGCCCGGGCCGACGCACGGCTTCTCGGTCGGCGACGACGAATTCATCGCCGGGGCGGGGGCGCGCGTCGCCGAAGAGATCATCGCGCAGTGCCGGCGCGTCGGCGCCGGGCACTTCCTCTGCACCATGGATCGCGCGTCGCCGCCCGATCAGCGGATGGGCGCGTTCGAGCTTTATGCGCGCGACGTGATCCCGGCGCTGCGGCGGGCGGCGCTGTGATTATTCGCCCTGCGCCGCGACCTACTGAAACAGCTTCAGGGCGTTGATGAGGGTTTGCAGCACCCCCCAGGTGAGAGGAATGCCGACGAAGCCCCAGGCGAGCCAAAGCTTGAGCGTATTGCCGCCGGATTGCGCGTCGCTTGCCATGGTCAACTCCCTCACTCCGCAGCGCCCAGGGCGTCGGCCCGGTCTTGCGTCATGTAATGCCGCTTGTCGACTGCCTTGACCAGGTAGTTGCAGATAAAGCCCATTACCAGCAACACCGCCATCACGTACATCGTGGCGTTGTAGGCCTGCGCCTTGGCGACGCCGTGCTCGATGTTGTACTCGCGGATGTAATTCACCAGCACCGGCCCGAAGATGCCCGCCATCGACCACGCCGTCAGCAGCATACCGTGAATGGCGCCGACATAGCGCGTGCCGAACATGTCGCGCAGATAGGCCGGCACGGTGGCGAAGCCGCCGCCGTACATGCTGAAGATGATCGCGTAGGCGCAAACGAACAGGACGACGCTGCCGATCGATCCGGTGTAGGGCACGGTCGCGTACAGAATGGTGCCCAGAACGAAGAACACGAAGTAGGTGTTCTTGCGGCCCATCAGATCCGACATCGACGCCCAGAAGAAGCGGCCGCCCATATTGAAGAGGCTCATCAGGCCGACGAATCCCGCGGCGGCGACGGCGGTCACTTTGCCAGGGAACATCTCCTGGCTCATGGCCGACGCCTGGCCGAGCACGCCGATGCCGGCGGTGACGTTGAGGCACAGCACCCACCAGATCAGCCAGAACTGCGGCGTCTTCAGGGCATCGTAGACGAAGACGTTTTGCGTGGTGATGAGCTTTTGCGACTGCACCGGCGCAGTCCAGCCCTCGGGCTTCCAGCCGGGTGGCGGCGAGCGAACGATGGTCGCGCCGACCATCATGAAGCAGCCATAGATCACGCCGAGCGCGATGAATGTCTCGGCCACGCCGACATGCTTCGCGGTCGAGAAATTGCTCATCAGCCAAACCGAAAGCGGCGAGGCGATAAAGGCGCCGCCGCCGAAGCCGATGATCGCCATCCCCGTCGCCATGCCGGGGCGATCAGGGAACCATTTGATCAGCGTCGAGACCGGCGAGATATAGCCGATGCCAAGGCCGAAGCCGCCGACGATGCCGTAGCCGAAATAGATCACCCAGATGTTGTGTATGTACACGCCAATGGCCGAGATGACAAAGCCGCCGCTCCAGCACAGCGCGGCCGTGAACATGGCGCGGCGCGGTCCACCCTCCTCGACCCAACGGCCGAGCAGCGCGGCCGAGGCGCCCAGGAAGAAGATGCCGAGGCTGAAGATCCAACCGATGTCGGTCAGCTTCCAGTCGTCCGGCGCCGATTGGGTGATGCCGATCAGCTTGGATAGCGGCAGGTTGAACACGCTGAAAGCATAGGCCTGGCCGATGCAGAGATGTACGCAAAGCGCGGCCGGCGGAATAAGCCGCCGGCTGTAGCCGGGCGGCGCGATGGTCCGATCCTTGCTGAGAAATGACATGGCGCTTCCGGCCTTTCCCCCGGTTCGTCCTTAAGTAGCCCCCATTTTGGGGTGCCTGCGCTAATCATATATTCGCGGGGAGGCGCGCCGGTCAAGTTGCGGCTTCAATCGAAGGTCAACACGGTGCGGGCGACCTCGCCGGCCTTCACGGCCCGGAACGCGTCGTTGATGTCCTCGAGCCGCCCGCGCCGCGTGACCATCTCGTCGAGCTTGAGCCGCCCCTGACGGTAGAAGTCGAGATAGAGCGGAATGTCGGTGCGAAACCGGTTCGATCCCATGCGCGAGGTCTGGACGCGGCATTCGGGCCGGATCGCCATCCAGGGAAACTCGATCATCGCGTCGGGCGGCAGCACGCCGACGATGGTGGCCGTGCCGCGGATGGCGAGGCTCTCGATCGCCTGCCGCACCAGCTTGGCGACGCCCACCGCCTCGAACGCATGGTCGACGCCGGCGCCGCCGGTGAGCGAGAGGATCGCCGCGACCGGATCTTCCTTGGCACTGTTCACGACATGCGTCGCGCCGACCCGGCTTGCCAACTCCAGCTTGGACTCGAAGACATCGACGCCGATGATCTGCCGCGCGCCGCCGATCCGCGCGCCCTGGATGATCGACAGCCCGACGCCGCCGCAGCCGAACACGGCGACGCTCTGCCCTGCCTCGAGGCCTGCGCTGCGCAGCGCGGCACCCACGCCCGTGAGCACGCCGCAGCCCACGAGCGCGGCGCGGTCGAGCGGCAGCTCGGGATCAATCCGCACCAGCGAATTCTCGTGCAGCAGCATGCGCTCGGCATAGCTCGAGATGCCGATGAACTGCCGGAACGGCTGGCCGCGCTGCGAGATGCGCGGTGTTGCCGAGTCCGGGCGCGTGACGATGCCGCCGGTGCAGAGATTGGGGTGGCCCGCGAGGCATTGGGCGCAACTGCCGCAGAAGCCCGAAAGACACGCCACCACGTGGTCGCCCGGCCGCACGCTGCCCACGTCGGAGCCGACGGCCTCGACAATCCCCGCTCCCTCGTGGCCCAGCACGATCGGCCGGTCGAGCGCGAATCTCCCCACCCCGTCGACGACGTGGAGATCGCTGTGGCAGACGCCGGTAGCGACGGTGCGGACCAGCACCTCCCGGCCCCATGGCTTGTCGATCTCGACGGTTTCGATCGTCAAGGGCTCATGCACCTTGCGGAAGATCGCGGCCTTCATCTCCATGTCGCGCTCGCTTCGAAGCCACTTGCCCGCGGCCCAGTATAATTCGCGCCGCCGGGCCGGTCGAAGGCCAACTCTCGGCTGGAGCCGGATGGCGCCCGGGTGATATCGTGCGGCGACATTGCTCGCGCGCGGACGGGCGGGAAGGGGCATCAATGGCCAAGCTGCGTCACTTCGCGATCGTCGTGCGCGACCTCGAGCGCGCCGCGCAATTCTACGAGCAGGTGTTCGACCTCAAACGGGTCGGCCGCGACGACCTCGAGATCGGCTCCGGCATCTATCTCTCCGACGGCACCATCAACCTGGCGCTGCTGCAGTACAAGTCGGCGGCGGCGGCGGGGGTCGAGACGCTCGACGATTTGGTGGGCGCGCATCATTTCGGCTTCCGCGTCGAGAACCTGGAGGAGGCGCAGCGCCGCATCGAGGCGGCAGGCGGCAAGTTCTTCTTCGATCTCGGCAAGTCGCGCGACGACGTGAATTTCGAGCGCAAGTTCAAGGACCCCGACGGGATCATCTTCGATATCTCGGAGAAGGGCTGGCTCGGCAACGACCTCGCATGAAAGCCGCGTTCTTTTCCTCCGTGTTCTATCTGGCGCCGGCGCCGGCAGGCTGGCCGACGCCGGCGGATGGCTATTCCGCGGACGCGGCCAAGGCCTCCATGCAAACGGCGCTCGAGCAGTTCCGCCTGGCGGACGCGGTGGGATTCGACTGGGTCACGGTCGCCGAGCATCACTACGGGCCGTTCGGCTTGACGCCCAATCCCATGGTGTTCGCGGGTGCGCTCACGCAAGTGGTGAAGCGCGCGAAGATCGCGCTCCTGGGGCCGACCATTCCGATTCTCAATCCGGTCCGCGTCGCCGAGGAATTCGCGATGCTCGACACCATGACGGACGGGCGCGTGATCGCCGGCATGATGCGCGGCACGCCCAACGAATACGTGACCTACAACACCAACCCGGTCGAATCGCGCGGCCGCTTCGAGGAAGGGCTGCAGCTCATCCGCCTCGCCTGGACCGAGACGCAGCCGTTCGGCTGGGAAGGGCGCTATTTCAAATACCGCTCCGTCTCGATCTGGCCGCGCCCGGTGCAGCGGCCGCATCCGCCCATATACATGTCTGGATCGAGTCCCGAATCGGCCGAGTTCGCCGCCCGCAACCGCGTGTCCTTGGGGCTCGCGGTGACGACGCTGCCGCGCGCCGCCAAGTCGGCGCAGCACTATCGCGACGAGGCGCGCCTTGCGGGCTGGGAGCCCGGCGCGGACGACGTGCTCTTCCGGGTGAGCTTCCATGTCGCCGACACCGACGCACAGGCGCTCGCCGATTACGAGGAGAGCCGTCGCCGGCCGCAACGCGGCAGCCCCGTCACCGCCAACCGGGATCTGGAGGCTGCCGTCGCGCAGACGGGATATTACGGCGGCGACGCGCTCGGTCAGCGCGAGCGCGTGCTAGAGGATCGCGGCCTCAAGGACCGCATCGCTTTGGGGCGCATCATCATCGGCAGCCCCGACACGGTGGTGGCGCAGATCGCCGCCATCGCGCGCGAGTTGCGGCCCGGGGTCCTCGACGCCGTTTCCGCCTTCCAGCTCGGCGAGCGGACCGAGCGCTCGATCGCGCTGTTCGGGGAACAGGTGCTACCGCGGATTCGCGAGCTGTAGAGGACCATGCTCCATGGCTGAACGTGGCCGCATCCGCGAGCGCGACTTCTACGAGCAGATCATCGCCGCCCAGCGCGCCGACCGCGAACGCTCCTTCTCCGGCGAGGTCGTCGTCCGGGGCAAGGGCAATCCCTGGGAGATGAGCCGCCAGGGCGTCGTGCGCAATTACCTGCGGCCGTCCTGCTACACCGGCGGCAAGGTCGACACCGCGCTCGACGGCTGGATCGTCTTCGTCCAGGAGATCAAGATCCATTCGGGCAAGCACCGCCACCAGGGCGGGTTGGTCATCTACATCCTCGAAGGCGAGGGCCACTCCATCGTCGACGGTGAACGCCTCGAGTGGGAGGCCGGCGATCTGATGCTCCTGCCGATCAAGCCCGGCGGCGTCGAGCACCAGCACTTCAACCGCTTCGAGGACAAGCCGGTGAAGTGGATCGCGTTCATCCATACTGCCATCTACGAATGGGGAGCGAGCGAGATGGTGCAGCTCGAGCAGCATCCCGAGTTCCGCTCCCTCGGCGGACGGCCCAGGGAACGGCGATGAGCGATCGTCCCGTTCGCGATCCCGACGCGCCCTTGGGCCGCGCATCGACCGAGCCTTCCGAGACGCTGCTCGACTGGCTCCATGCCTTGCGCGACCGGCAACGGCGGCTGCAGCGCAACGGCGCGTGGATCATCAAGGGCAAGGATCTGCCGTGGGAGCGCAACGACCAGGGGCGGATGCAATGGTATCTGCATCCGGCGATCGAGGGCACGGCGATCCGCTCCATGATGTTCTTTCGCCAGGAGATCGCGCCGCGCTCCAGGAGCGGGGTGCAGAAATCCCCCGGCGGCTCGATCATCTATATCGTCAAGGGACGCGGCTACACGCTGCTCGACGATGTGCGCCACGATTGGGAGGCCGAGGACGTCGTCAACATCCCGATCCGCGCCGACGGCGTCATGGTGCAGCACGTCAATCTCGATCCCGAGGAGCCCGTCATCCTGATCCAGGCGGAACTGAACCTGGCCGACATACTGGGCGTGGACCGCGGCTCGGCGCTGGAGCAGATCGAGAAAGCGCCGGAGGAGTGATCGGGTGCGCGATCTCGACGTCAATCTCTATGATTGGGCCCGGCTGCAACGGCAATTCGGCGTCTTCGTCGACGATCCCGGCCCCGGCGGCATGGGCCGGGTCGAGCGCGAGATGGTCGGCGAGTCCTATGCGCGCATCCTGAAGGAGACGGTGCGGCTCGTCGCGCATCAATGGCGCGAGCACATCCAGAACAGCGCCATCAAGGGCTTCCTGTTCCACGGCGCGGTCGGCGTCGGCAAGACGACGATGGCGAAGCGGATCGCCTACGAGCTAGGCCGCATGTTCGGCACCGACGCCGCCGAGCCTGAGAACGAGGTCGTCCTCGTCCTGGTCGACGGCTCGGACATCGCGCGGGGCCGCTATGGCGACAGCGAGGAGCGGCTCGCCGAGCTGTTCGACTACGCGCGCGAGGGCGAGATCCACAGCCATCGCTTCGGCAGCGGACCCGGTCATCGCCATGTCGGCGACGCGATGCGGCGCACGGTGCTGCTGTTCGACGATGTCGAATCGCTGTTCCTCACACGCGGCTCCGGCAACGCCCGCGAATGGCATTTCAGCCAGAACTCGGTGTTCTTCCACAGCATCGACGAGCTCGACACCTCGCATACTTCGGTGGTCCTCACCACCAACCGCATCGATTTGGTCGATGAGGCGATCACCGACCGTCTCATGCAATACGAGTTCGGCGCGCCGACCACCGATACGCTCCTCGAAGTGGCGCGGGCTTTCGCCGCCGCGCAACATCTGGGCGAGGACGATATCGCTTCCATCCTGGCGCGCATTCGCGGCGAGCCCGCGCTCGCCAGCATCCGCCAGGTCGAACGCCTGGTCGCTGGCGTCTACGTGGACAAGGTGATCGGCCGGCAATCCTGATGCGCGCCCCTCACTTGTGGTGCGGAAAGAGGCGCAGGGCGTTGTCGCGGTCGATCCGGCGCAGCTCCGCTTCGTTGAAGACGCCGCAGGAAGCGAGATCGCGCGCGATCTCGGCCGGATTGCCCCACGGAACATCGGTGCCGTAGACGATCTGGTCGACCGGCACGACCTGGCGCAGCGCCTGCATCGGCCCGGTGGCATAGACCGCCGCCGTGTCATAGAAGAAGCGCCGCGCCTCGTGCAGGAATCCCTGCGGCAGAAGCCGCGCGTAATCCGGCGCGCGCGACATGCGCGTCAGGCGCACGATCAGGAACGGCATCTGGCCGCCGCCATGCGACCAGATAAGCCGAATGTTCGAGAATTTTGCCGCGCGGCCGGTGAAGATCATCTGCGTCAGCGCCCGCGTCGTGTCGGTGCCGTATTCGATCACCGAATCGTTGATGCTGAGGAGGTTGGTGCAGCAGGTCGCGGTCGTCGGATGGGTATAGACGACGGCCTTGCGGCGGTGCAGCTCCTCGAACACGGGATCGAACGCCGGATCGCCCAGCCATTTGTCGCCATAGCTGGTGAAGAGGACGATGCCGTCCGCCTTCAGCACGTCGAGTCCGTATTCGATCTCGCGCAGGCTTCCTTCGACATCAGGCAGCGGCAGGTTGACGAACATGCCGAAGCGCTTCGGGTAGTCGGAAACGAGCTTCGCCGCGTAATCGTTGCACACGCGCGAAAGCTTGCGTGCGGCCGCGGCATCGCCGAACCACAGGCCCGGCGTGGTGATCGAGGTGAGCGCGATTTGGACGCCGCCCTGGTCCATCAGTTCGATCGATTGCGCGGGCGACCAGTTGCGCGTCTCGCGCGAGAGGCGGATGCCCTTGGGGTCGAGGTCGGCGATATAGCCGGGAGGCGAGATGTGATGATGAACGTCGATGCGATGAGGTGAAGGGCCTGCCATGATGATCTTCCCGTTTGCCGCCGCTGGACTCGGATGGTGCGCGCACTATAATTCGCGCACCATCGCCGCAGAAGAAGAGATGCCATGAAAGGCTTCATGCCGAGCGGTCGAAACCTCGTCCTCGCGATCATCGCCTTCCTGCTGATTTCGCCCGCTGCGCGCGCGCTCGACAAGGTCACCGCCGGCACGGCTGTGTGGCCCATCTGGGCGTTCCTGCCGCTCCAGGTCGGAATCGACCATGGCATCTGGTCGAATTACGGCATCGAGCTCGAGATCACCAATAACGGCAGCGGCGCGAAGCTCATCCAGGCCCTGACGGCGGGAAGCGTCGATTTCGGATTGAGCAGCGGCGTCGAGATGGCGTTCGCGGCCAAGGGCGCGCCCATTCGCGCCGTCGCCGCCTTCGCCGGCGAGCCGCGCACCGTGACGATCATCGTCACCGACGACTCGCCGGTGAAAGTGCCTGCCGATCTCAAGGGCAAGACCGTCACCGTTCCCGGCCTTGGCTCGGTGACCGAATGGCTGATCTGGAAGATGGCCATTGCCGAGGGCTGGGGCAAGGACGGGATCAAGATCGTCACGGGGGGATCGGTCAGCGGCACGATGGCGTTGATCCGCTCGCACCAGGCCGACGCGGCGACCGGTCCGCCCGAGGTGGGATATCTGCTCGAAGCGCAACACGAGGGGCGCGCCGCCTTCGGGCTGGCGCAATATGCGCGCCATTTCCACGCGCATGTGGTCTATGCGCGCAACGACCTGATCCAGAACAATCCCAACCTAGTCGAGCGCTTCCTCAAGGGCTTCTTCGCCGGCATCCATTACATGAAGACCCACAAGGAGGAGACCACGCTCATCGCCGTGCGCGAGCTGCACAGCACGCCGGAGATCATGAACCGCATCTATGACGAGCTCGCCTCCTGGCTCGAGGATGACGGACAGTTCGATCCGCAGGCGATCGAAGTGCTGAAGGCGTCTTACGTCGATCTGGGCATACTCGACAAGAAGCCGCGCGACGACGAAATGTTCACCAGCCGCTTCGTGCCGGTGAAGCCCTGAGGCTAGACGCGGCCGCTCAGACCGGCCGGTGGCCCGCATGCGACGAGACGATCTCGATGCGATAGCCGTCGGGCCCCGCGACATGGAAGCTGTCGTGGATGTTTCCGCGGCGGATGCGCGACGGCTCGAGGCCCTTCTCCTCGTAGGCGCGGTGCGCCGCGTCGACATCGTCCACCATCAGGTCGAATGGCGCCTCGGCGCCCGCCTTGGGGCGGCGCGCGGCCTTGGTGACGACGAGATGCGTGCCGCCGCGCAGCTCGAGCACCGCGAAATCGTCGCCGTGCGCGATGGGGCGCAAGCCCGCCTCCGCGAGCCACGATGCTGCGGCGGGGACGTCGCTCGCGCGGAGAAAGACGTGCCCGATGGCGACGGGCGGACGCTGATCGGAGGTGCGCGGCATAGGACGGGTCCTCAATATTGCGGCATCGGCTTGGCGAAGCGCTTGTCGATGATCGCGTCGGCGCTGACCACGGTCTTGATCAGGCCTTGCGAGCGGTACCAGTCGATCTGGCGCTGCAAGTCCTTCGCGTCGATCCGCCCCTCGCCGTCGAAATAGGGGAGACCCATCTTCACCAGCGCCACGGGCTGCCCGAGATAGGCCGCCAGGATGTCCAGGATCTCGGGCGCGGTCGCCTGGTCCTTGCGCTTCCCGTCGTGATCGGTGAAGGCGTCGTGATAAAGGCGCGCGGCCTTGCGATAGACGTGCAGGTATTTCTCGACCGTCGCGGGCTGCTTCGTGGCCATGTCGGCGGAGGTGAAGAGAAGATAGGCCTGGGTGACGGGGGTCTCGTCGCCGGCCCAGCCAAGCAGCTTCACGTCGCCGCGCTCGAGGAGCGGCAGCGCCCCGGTCGACGAGAAGATCGAGGCGTCCACGCGTCCGCCGGCCAAGGCCGAGGCGATGTTCGCGTTCGATTGTAGCGCCACAAAGTTTATGCGCTTGACGTCGAACCCGTATTTCACGGCGATCTGGCCCATGGCGTATTGCAGGCCAGTCCCCATTTGCGTCAGCGCGACCGTATGGTCGGGCAGGTCGCGCACCGATTTCAGCCCGGTCTCGAAGGCGTGGTTGGACGCGAGGATGGACAGGTAATGGAAGCTCGGCGCCTCGCTCGCGCCGCCGCCGATGACGCGCAGCTTGCCGTCGCCCGCGAGCGTGTAGAGCGCGGCGGTTTCGGCGGCGATGCCGAATTCGACGTCGCCCGACACCGCGGCTACGGCGATCGGCTGTTGCGCGTCGAAGAAGACGAGCTGCGGCGTAAGTCCTTCCTCCGTGAAATAGCCTTTGGCCAGAGCGATGGCGATGGGCGAGCAGCTCGCGAGCTTGCTGACGCCGAGCTTGATCGTCTCGGCGACGCCGGCGGCGGGCGCGAAGGCGCTTGCGAGGATCAGGACCAGTCCCGCCGCGGATCGTGTCAGGCGCTGCATGCGACGTCCTCCCTCGCCGATCGATCAAGTCGAAATCGTGGACCAAGACGGGTTGCGGGACAAGCCGATTCGGCGCTCGCCTAGAGACCGAGATAGGCGCGCCTGATCTACGGCATGGCCGCGAGCGTCGCGGGCGGCCCCTCCGTGAAGACGCGGCCCTCGGCGATCACATAGGCATGATCGCTCACGGCGAGCGCGAGATGCACGTTCTGCTCGACCAGAAGGATGGTCAATCCTTCGTCCCTGAGCGTGTTCAGCGTCCCGAACAGCTGATGCACCACCACCGGCGCCAGGCCCAGCGAAAGCTCGTCGATGATGAGGATCTGCGGGTCGGCCATGAGGCCGCGCGCGATCGCCAGCATCTGCTGCTCGCCGCCCGACAATGTCGCGGCCTTCTGGCGCCGGCGCTCGCCGAGGCGTGGAAACAGCGCGAAGACCTGCGCCAGACGATCGGCATATTTCCGTGCCGTCCGCTTCGAGTACGCGCCCATCTCGAGATTCTCGTCGACCGTCATGGCGCCGAACAACTGGCGGCCCTCGGGGACGAGCACGAGGCCGCGCGCGGCCTTGGCGTGGGCGGGGAGTCGCGTCACGTCCTCGCCCGCGAACGTGACCTTGCCGGCCCAGGGCGGGATGCTGCCGACGATGGCCCTGAGCGTCGTCGTCTTCCCGGCCCCGTTGGCGCCGACGATGGTGGTGAGCTGGCCGCGCGTCGCCGCCAGCGAAATGCCCCACAGAATCTGCACCTCGCCATAGCCGGCGGTGAGCGATGCCACTTCGAGGAGCGCGTCGCTCATCCTAGGCTCTGCCGTGGAGTTCGCGCGCGAGCGCCGGATCGCCGAGATAGGCCTCGATCACCGACGGATCGCCGGCTACCTCGGCGGGCGTGCCCTCGGCCAGCTTTTGTCCCGAGTTGAGCACCACGATCCGGTCCGACAGGCTCATGATCGCCTGCATCAGATGCTCGATGATGAGGATCGCGATGCCGCGCTCGCGGATGCGGCGGATCACGCCGATCATGTGCTCGATCTCGGTCGGGTTGAGGCCCGCAAGCACCTCGTCGAGCATGAGGAGCACGGATTGCGCCGCGAGCGCGCGCGCGAGCTCGAGACGCTTCTTGCCGACGATGGTGAGCTGCGCGGCGAGCGTCTCCATCCGGTCCTCGAGACCGACGAAGACCGCCGCCTCGCGCGCCGCTTCGCGCGCGCGTGAAAGCGGCAGGTTCTCGCGGCCGAAGCAGGCGCCCACGGTGCAATTCTGCAGCACGGTCATGGTATCGAGCGGCTGCACGATCTGATGGGTGCGCGCGAGCCCTTGCCGCGCCACGCGATGAGGCGCCTGGCCCGTGATGTCGACGCCGCGGAACCGCACGCGGCCGCCGTCGGGCGGGAATACGCCGTTGATCAGGTTGAAGAGGGTGGTCTTCCCCGCGCCGTTGGGGCCGATGAGGCCAAGGATTTCGCCCTCGTTGGCGACGAAGCTCAACCGTTCGATGGCGTGGACGCCGCCGAAGCTCTTGCTCAGATCGTCGATTTCCAGGAGCGCGGTCACTCGAGCACCTTCCGCACTTGCGGCCAGCGCCCGTAAACCCAGCCCATGAGCCCGCTCGGCAGGAACTGAACGATGAGCAGGAGCAGCGCGCCGGCGGCGACGAGCTGAAAGTTCGAGAACGTGTCCGAGGTGAGCAGCCAGCCGCGCATCTCCTCATAGAAATAGGCGCCGATCGCCGGGCCCGCGATGGTGCCCTGGCCGCCCAGCATCACGATCACGATCGCCTCCAGCGAGAAGGTCAAGTCGAACGCGTCGGCCGGCTGGATGAAGGCGCTCTTGAAGAAGTAAAGCCCGCCTGCAAGCGCCGGCAGAAAGGCCGATGCGCTGTAGGCGAGCGCCTTGTAAAGCGGGGTCGGCACGCCGAGCACCGAGGCCGCATCCTCGTTCTGGCCGATGGCGAGCAGTCCGAGGCCGAACTTCGAGATCTTGATCCCGTAGCTCAGATAGAGCGACAGGCCCATGATGCCGACGAGAAAGAAATAAATGATCCACAGTGCCCGCATGGGGCCGCCGAGCGGCGCGAACAGCGCGCTCGAGAGATAGAGACCCGAGGACCCGCCCCACGGCGCGAAGTTGGCGACGAAGGCCTGGACCGCCTCGTTGACGCCGATGGTCGAGAGCGCGAAATAGGCGCCGCGCAGGCGCAGGATGCCGAGACCGAAGAACAGCGCGAGCACGCTGACGACGACGCCGGCGGCGAGCGTCGCCGCGGCCAGCGGCCAGCCCGGCGCGCCCAGCAGATAGACGCAGATATAGCCGCCGAGGCCGAAGAACACGATGCTGCCGAAATTGACGTAGCCGGCATAGCCCAGCATCAGGTTGAGATTGCTCGCGAGGATGATGTAGATGGACGCGAGCAGCAGGCTCTCGCGCAACTGAACGCTGCCGCTGACGACGGGCGCGAGCGCGAACACCGCGATCACCAGCGCGATGATCCAGAAGAACGGGCGGCGCAGCATCTGCGTCACGAGCGCCGGAACGTGAATACGCCGCCGGGCCGGACGATCAGCACAACCACGAACAGCGCGAACTCGATCACCAGGGTCCAGCTTACCGGCATGAACGGCGTCACCAGGCCTTCGACGAGGCCGAGCGCGATGCCGCCCATCAGCGCGCCGGCCGGATTGCCGAGCCCGCCCAGCACCGTGACGACGAAGCTCTTGAGCTGATAGGTGTCGCCCGAGAGGAGCGTGAAGGGGAATAAGGTCGCGATCAGCATGCCCGAGACGCAGGCGAGCGCGACGCCGAGGCCGAAGGCGAATGACAGCACGCGGGTCGTGGGAATGCCGACCAGCTCCGCCGCGGTGCGGTTGCCGGCGACCGCGCGGATCGCCTTGCCGGGACGCGTGCGGTGGAGGAAGAGGTACAGGCACAAGGCGATCACGGCGGTCAGCACCGCCGCGAGGATATGGGTGCCAGGAAAGGTGTAGCGCCCCCAACTCACGCCCGGCAGCGTCACCTGCACGTTGAAGAGCACGGTGCCCCACACCGCCGTGCCGATGCCGATCAGCACCAGATTGACCGAGAAGGTCGAGAGCAGGCTCATGAGCGGCGGCCGGCCGATCATGCGGTGGACGGAGACCCAGTAGAGCGCCAGGCCGACGAGGAATCCGCCCACGAGAACGGGCGGCAGGGCCGCGTAAGGGTTGAGGCCAACGAATTCGGTCAGGAGGTAAAGCCCGAACATGCCGGCCACGATCATCGAGCCGTGGGTCAGGTTGACCACGTCCATGACGCCCCAGATCAGCGTCAGCCCCATGGCCGCGAGACCGTAGACCGAGCCGACGAGCACGCCGTCGATGATCGAAGCGATAATGCCCGTCATGAGGAGGCGATCAGATGCAGCAAAGGGCCGGAGGTGCCGCCCCTTTGCTCATCCCGCGCTCAATGCATCGGGTAGATGAGATCGGCGGATTGCGCCGCCTTGGGCCAGACCACTTGCCGGCCCAGCTTGCCGTCCTTCCCCTCCTGCCACTGCGCCAGCACCATGTCGTGCGCGATCTGTAACCCGTGGGACTTGGGGTCGGTCGAGAACTTGACGTGACCGAAGAAGGTCGTGACGTCCATCCCGTTGAGCGCTTCCGCCACCTTGTCGGGATCGATCGAGCCGGCCTGCTCGATCGCGTGCTGCAGCAGCGCCCCGCCGGTAAAGCCCGAGGCCGCATAGTAATCCGCCTCGGCGTTGAACTTGTCCTTGAACGCCTTGGCGAACTCGTCCGCGGTCGGCCCGAATTGCGGCTTGAACGCGACCTGGATTTCCCATTGCGACCCCGTCGTGACGCCGAGCGCCGCCGGACCGAGGGCCGCGAACTTCTCGTCGCCGGGCGCCACCAGGATCGACTCCCATTTGAGGTTGGCCTTCTGGTCATAGAGCTGGCGGGCCAGGGTCGCGCCGTCGGGATAGTGTCCGCCGCCCAGGAACGAGTCGGCTTGCGCCGATATGATCTTGTTGATGACGGGACCGAAATCCGTTGTGGTGGGCGCGTAGGATTCGTCCAGAACAATGCTCAGGCCGGCCTCCTGGGCCTGATCCTTGGTCGCGCCCGCCACCGCCTTGGAGAAGGGATCGTCGGAATAGACGAGCGCCACTTTCGCATGCGGGTTCTTCGCGTGCAGCGCATCGACCGCGTTGGTGAGGTAATGGTCGCCCGCGGTGATGGCCTGGAACAGGTACTTGTTGCCAAGCTCGTAGGTCTTGGGCTCGGCACCGCCGGTGATCAGCATCAGCTTACCGTACTGCTCGCTGATCACCGCCGCCGTCGCCACCAGCCCGGAGGAATAGGGACCGAACAGGAACTGGGCATTGTCCTGGACGATGAGGCGCGTGTAGAGCTGCTGCACGCGTCCGCCCTGGGACTGATCGTCATAGGTGACGAAGCGCACCTTGTATTGCTTGCCGCCGGCCTTGATCCCGCCCGCCCCGTTCACCTGGTCGCGCCACAACTCCGCGCCCCGCTGCTGGGCGAGCGAATCGACATTGAGCGATCCGGTCTGAGAGAGGGTCATGCCGATCGTGATGGTGTTTTCGTCGTCGGCGTAAGCGGGCGCCGCGAGGGCAGCGACCACCGTCGCAAGCCAGAAGATGGTTTTCATGCGTCTCCTCCCCGACTGCGGGAGCACGCTCAAGCGAGTGCGGCGCACTCCTGAACCGGCCTCGCTATAGCATTCTTAGGCGTTGAAGGCACTTGCTTTTTTCATGCTGGGCGGGGCTCGCCGAAGATTAGCTTGAGCGCAATCGCCGCGCCGAACGCGACCGACGATAGCGCGATCGAAAGATAAAGCGCCCCGCCGTCGCCGAAGCGCTCGATGACGAAGGCGTAGGCGATCGGAGCGACCGCGGACAAAAGGAAGCTCGGCACCAGCAGCCGTCCCGTGATTGCGCCATAAGAGCGGTGGCCGAACAGGACGAGCGGCAGGGTGCCCCGCGTGATGGTCACGATGCCGTTGCCCGCGCCATAGAAAAACGCGAATCCGATCGCCGCGAGGACGAATTGTCCGCTGAGCAGGCCGGCCGCGAAGCAAAAGGGCAGGACCAGCGTCGCGAGCACATTGAGGGTCAGGGGATGGAGCCTGGCGCCGAACAGCACCTCGCACACGCGCGCCAAGGACTGGCCGATGCCGCGCAGTGTGGAAATCCACACCGAGACCGAGGCGGCGAGTCCGAAGCCTGCCAGCAAGGCGATCATGTGCGCGGACATGCCGGAATTAAGAAATCCGGCCAGCGTGACGATCACGGCATAGAGGCTGCCGGCGATGAGCCGGTCGCGCGGCCCCGCGGCGAGCGGAGGATGGGCTGGCGGCAATGGCTGGGCCGCCGTCTCGCCGTCGACCGCCTCGCCATAGCGCGTGTTGGGGATCGCGAGGTGGAGCGGGATGGTCAGGAGCGCGAAACCGGCATAGGCCATGACCGCGCCGCGCCAGCCGAACGGCCCGGCGAGCGCGTTGCCGATCGGCCAGAACACGGTCGAGGCGAGTCCTCCGAGCAACGTGATCTGCGCGATCGGCCGCCTGGCACCGGGGCCGCCGATGCGGGCGACCGACGCGAACGCCGCCTCGTAGAGCGTAAGGCGCATGGCGAGCCCCATCCACGCCCAGGCGGTGTAATAGGAGAGAACCGTGCGCGACAACGCCAGCGCGGTGCAGCCGACCGCGAGCGCGAGGGAGCCCGTCACCATGACGCGGCGTCCGCCATGGCGGTCGATCAAATGGCCCGTCACGGGCGAGGTCAGTCCCATGACGATGAGCGCGGCGGTGAACCCGCCATAGACGAGGGTTTGGCTCCAGCCGAGATCGGCCGCGATCAGGTCGCCGAATCCGCCGATCAGGTAGTAGGAAATGCCCCAGCACACGAGTTGCGACAGGCCAAGGCAGAGGACCGTCCGGCGCCAGATCAACCGCGAACCCCGCGCTCTATTCCGCGACGATCTTCTTCGCCGCGTCGATCGTCTCCCGCCCCGCCCCGTAAATGCCCTCGACCGCCTTCGCCGCCTCCTCGCCGGTCTTGGGCGAGAGCGGCTGGCGCAGACGCCGCGCTTCGGCGATGAAGTCCGGATCCATCATCGTCGCGGCGAACGCCTCGCGCAGGATGCGGACGCGTTCGGCGGGGACGGCGTGCGACACGACGAACGGACGCCCGACCGAGCTGTCGGCGAGGAGAAAGCGCACCGCATCGCGCGCCGCGGCCGGCGCGGCGTCGACGACATAGGGGACGTCGGACGGCATGCCCTCGGGCGCTGAGCCGGAGCGCGAGACGGGATGGAAGGTCGGCGCCTTGGTCCAGTCCTCGGGGATGCTGCTCCACGCGCCGCAATCGCCGTCGAGCTCGCCGCGCTCGATCGCGATGCGGATGTCGGCGCTGCTGGTATAGCCCGACACCTGGGCGATCTCGACGCCGAAGACGCGCCGCAGGATCTTGGTATTGAGGTCCTCCGACGTGCCGACGCCGGTGAGTCCGAAATGATAATGGCCGTGGCGCTTCATCTCGTCGATGGTCTTGGCGCCGTCGGCGCGAAAGATGTAGCACGCGGTGACGTCTTCGCTGATGCTGCCGATCCAGGCGTAGTTGCGGAAATCGAGCCGCGTTTTGTCCGGCTGCAGAACGGAATCGTTGATGAGGCCGAAATTGAAGCTGTTGATGACGGTTCCGTCGGTGGGCGTGTTGGTATCGAGACGCACCACCGCGGTCTGGCTGCCGGCGCCCGGCTGGTTGATGACCACGACGAACGGCTCGCCGGGGATGTGGCGGCCGATATAGCGGGCGAGCAGCCTGGCGTTGAGGTCGAAGCCGCCGCCGGGCGAGAACCCGACCGTGATGGTGATCGTCTTGCCCTTGTAGAAATCCTGCGCTGCGGCGGGCAATGCCGGCGCCATCGCCGCCAGCCATCCCGCGAGCGCCATCCGCATTCCGATGCGCATCACTTTCCCCTCTCCAAGTGCGTTCAAATGCCGCGCCGCAGCTCTCTCGCCGCTTCGATCATCACCGCGATCTTGGCGCGGGCGAGTTCGCGGCCGACCGTCATCAACCCGCAATCCGGGGCGATCAGCACTCGCCGGGGATCGATGTCGACCCCCTCCAGCAGCCCGGCGATGCGGCGCTTCACCGTGTCGACTGTCGGCACCGGCGCGTTGCCGGGATCAACGCAGCCGAACATGACGAGGCGTTCGCGGCACGCGGCCAGCACGCCGGGATCGAACGCGCTGCGCCCGAATTCGACCGAGACGCCGCCGATGCGCGTCTCCATCAAGGCGTCCATGAGCTTTGGATAGGTGATGTGATGCTGCAGCGCCAGGCCGCCGGGATAGCCGTAGCAGAGATGCACGATCGTCGGCGCGGTGACGCCGTCGAGGCAGCGGTCGAGCGCCCGCGCGCCGAAGGCGAAGACCTTGTCGTGGTATCGCGTCATCGCCGGCTCGTCGATTTGCAGCATGTCGCATCCGGCGGCCTCGAGATCGCGCAGCTCGGCGTTGATCGCCGCCGCCGCGTCCATCGCCAGCGCTTCCTCGTCGCCGTAATAGGCGTCGAGCGTGCTGTCGACCATGGTCAGCGGCCCGGCGACCGCGAGCTTCAGCGGCAGATGGGTGTGCGCCTTGGCAAAGCGCACATCTTCGACGCAGGCAGCCATGCGCCGCCGGATGGGACCGACGATGCGGGGCACGGTCTGCGGATAATTGACGCGGCCGCGGAACGCGGTCTTGACGGCCGTGTTGACCATGTCGATCCCGTCCCATGTCAGCGCGGCGTGATAGACGAAGCGTTCGCGGCGCTGCTCGCCGTCGGTGACGATGTCGAGTCCGAGCTCCTGCTGCTCGCGCAGGCTCAGCACCGTCGCGTCGTCTTGCGCCTCGCGCAGCATCGCGCCCTCGAGACGGAAGCGCGCATGGCCGCGATCCGTCTCGGCCAGCCAGGACGGCCGGGGAAAGCTGCCGATGCTGGTCGTCGTCAGCGGTCCCAGCTGCATCGGCGTGTTCCTCCACGTATTCGGGCTTCACCCGTCCGCGCAAAGCTCGAAGGGAATTTGCGTCGGGCCGTAACGCTCGGTCACGGTCCTGGCGGCCGGGTCGTAGGCGTGCTGCAGCACGGTGCCTTCGCCGAGACGCTGGCTGCGCAGGATCATGGCGACGGAGCGGGTAGGGCCGCCCTGCTCGGCATGGATCGCGAAGGGCGGGACGAGATCGACCTTGCTTGCGTGCCGGTGGTGACCGAGGCGAGCTTCACCTCGGCATGGCCCGGGTGGCGGCCGTCGTCGAGCCGGTCGTAGCGTTCCAGGCTCTCGCTGCCGTCGAGGAGGCCATAGAGCACCCAGGCATGGGCGTGATCGTGGACGCCGCCGGTGCGGCCGGGCTCGCGCACCACGGCATTGATCGCGAAGCCATGGTCGGGATCGACATAGAGCAGGAGATTCTTCCGTCCCTCGGTCGACGGCCACCGCGCCGAAAGCGCCTTGAGCTCAGGGTCCATCACCAGCCGCTCGAGCAACGGCTTCGCCCGTTCCATGCGGCGCGCGATGTCGGGCTCGCTCGACCACAGCGCGCGCAGATCGGCGATGAAGCTCTCGAATGCCGGCAGACGCGGCCTCGCCATGACCGTCTATTCCGCGAGCGGGCCGCCCGAGACGGTGCAGCGCCGCAGCAGCCGGTTCTCCTCCGGCGGGAACCAGGTTCGCGCGTGGATGGTGCAGCGATTGTCCCACATCACCACGTCGCCCAGGCGCCACACATGCTCGAAGATGAACTCGGGCCGTTCGCCGATGGCATAAAGCTGCTCGAGGATCGCGTCGCTCTCGTCGCCTCCCACGTCCTCGATGCGCGCGGTCATCAGCCGATCGACGAAGAGGGTCTTCCGGCCCGTGTCGGGATGGGTGATGAAGACCGGGTGGAAATAATGCAGCGACTGGCTGAGATCGTCGGGGACATCGACCTTGCTGGTACGCTTGTATTCGTGGATGTGCAGCGCCTTGCGGCCGGCGAGCCGGGCCTTGAGGGCAGGCGGCACCGCCTCGTACGCCTTGTACATGTTGGCAAACCGCGTATTGCCGCCGGTCGAGGGCAGCTCGACCGCGTAGAGGAACGTGTATTTATAGGGCCGCGCCGAATATCCGGAATCGATGTGGAACCACATCTCGCCGTCGCCGAAGGCGCCGACCGGCGCGCCGTCCACCTTGATGTTGGAGACGAGCATGACCCGCGGGTCGCTCTGCTGCGTGCCCGACGCCAACGGGCGCAGCTCTTCGCGCGCCTGAGCGACCTTGCGCTCGCCCAATTCGCCGAACCGCGCGGCGAAGCGAAGCTGTTGTTCCTGGGTGACGGTCTGGCCGCGGAACACCAGGACGAGGTGCTTCGCCCAGGCCGCCTTGATCGCGGCGATGGTCTCGTCCGGGAGATCGCGCGCCAGATCGACCCCCATGATCTCGGCGCCGCAGGCCGGCGACAGCGGCTTGACCTCGATGTCGAGGGTCGTTTCCATCGCGTCCACCCTGTCCGTTCCGACCGGGCGGAATGATAGGCTCGCCGCCAAGCCGCATCAAGCCGCGTGGCCTCAGGCCAGCAGCGCCTTCACCGCCTCGCGCGTGAACGGGATGCGCCGCAGCCGCTTGCCGGTGGCGTCGAAGATGGCGTTGGCGATCGCCGGCCCGACCTGGCTCGTCGCCGGCTCGCCGGCGCCGCTGGGCGCGATCTCGGGATGGTCGAGCAGCACGATCTCGATCGCTTCGGGCGCGTCCTCGATCTCGAGGATCGGGTAGGTTGCCCAGTCGACGCTGGTCACGCTGCGATTATCGAACTTGACCTCCTCGAAGAGGGTGCGGCTCGTCGCCTGGATGATGTTCCCTTCGATGGTCTTCCGCAGCAGCGCCGGATTGATGATCAGCCCGCAATCGTGCGCGACCGTGAACTTGCGCGGCCAAATCCGTCCGGAGCGCGGATCGATCTCGATATCGGCGACGGTCACGACGATGGTGCCCTCGCGCACCGAATAGCCGATCCCCTGGCCCGCGAGCATTGCGCCGCGGCGCTTCATGCGCGGCTTGGTGCGCTTCTCCCATCCCGCCTGGTGCGCCGCCGCCGTGATCGCGGCGATGTCGCGCGGCGCCTTCAGGTAGCGCAAGCGGAACTCCACCGGGTCGACGCCCAATTCGTGGGCGAGCTCGTCCATGAACGACTCGGCCCCGAACTGGCATTGCGGCCCTTGCGGATCGCGCAAATGCGCCGTCCTGAGCGGCGAGGCGCGCTCAAGGAGCGGCGCGACCGTCTCCCAGAAGGCGTATTTCGCCGGGAACTCGTAGGCGTTGTCCGGCACGCCGAAATTGTGCCGTCCCTTGACCGGCGAGCCCGTCAGCATGCCGGCGAGCGTGTCGGAAGGATCGCCCTCCGACGGCAGCACGTTGAAGGACGAGAAACCGCGCGCCTTGAAGCGCAAGGCGACGACGTTGCCGGCGGCATCGAGCCCGGCCTTCATCTGCATCACGCCGGCCGGTCCCTTGGGGTCCCACCCGGTGCCCTCGTCGCGCATGTACTGGACGCGGACCGGCCGCCCGGTCGCCTTGGCCAGCACCGCCGCATCGAGCGCGGCGTCGCCGGCATCGTTGCGCCCGTAGGAGCCGGGGCCGGGCATCCAGATGGCGCGCACGTCGTCGATCGTCATGCCGAGGATCGCGGCCACGCCCTTTTTCGCCTCATGCGCCTTTTGCGTACCGGTCCACACCGTCGCCTTGCCGTCGGCGATCTCGACGACTGCGGCGCCCGGGCCCATGCTGGCATGGGACTGGAGCGGATATTCGTATTCGCGCTCGATGGTGCGGGCCGCCTTGGCGAAGGCGGCGTTGATCGGCCCCTCGTCGACTTGGACGCGCCCGCCGAAAATGTTACCGGCATTGGCAAAGGCAGTCGGCGCGGTGCGCAGATAGTCATAGAGCGTCGCCTGGTCGGGGAAGGGCGGCTTGGCATCGGACCATTTGACCTTCAGCGCCCGCGCCGCCTTGATCGCGTTCCATTCATCGTCGGCGACGACGGCGATGAGGTCCTTGACCTGCACCACCTGCGCCCCTGGGATATGCGCGATCGAGTCCTTGTCGGCGCTCACCGGCACCGCGCTCGCGACCGGCGGACGGACCATGCGCCCGTGCAGCATGCCGGGGCGGCGCACGTCGCTCGCGTATTGCGTCTTGCCGAACACCTTGTCGCGCACCATCACGTCGGCCAGCGACTTGCCGACCAGCTTGTAGTCGCGCACCGGCTTGGGCTTGGCCTCGCCCGTCACTTCCATGACGAAGCCGTATTTCTTGTTCCAGTCCAGCGTCACGTTGAAATACTGGCCGCCGATCAGCTCGGCGTAGCTGACCGTGCGCGTGCGGTCGCCCTTGGCATGGACGATTCCGTCCTCGACGGCGAGCCGCTCGGCCGGCACCCCCAATTTCTGGGACGCCTTGGCGAGAAGGACGCGTCGCGCTTCGGCCGCAGCATTGCGCAAGGGCTTGGCGCCCTCGCTGATGCCGGTGCTGTTGCTGGCGCCGCCCTGGTCGACGGTGGTGGCGGTGTCGCACATGACGAGATGGACATGCTCGAAGCGCACGTCGAGCTCGTCGGCCACGATTTGCGTGATCGCCGTCGTGAGGCCGTGCCCCACATCCATCTTGCCGAAGAAGGCGGTGACACGGCCGTCGGTGCCGATGGCGATGAAGCTGTCGAGCTGGGACGGCAGCAGCGGCGGCCTGACGGCGCCTGCCGCGGCGGCGGCCGCACGGCCGATCGCCTCCGGTAATGCAAAGGACGAAACGACGAGCGCGCCGCCGCCGGCGAGCACGCCGCGCCGGGTCGGACGGATCGAGGTGATGCTGGTCATCTCTGTGCCCTCCTCACGCCATCGCCTTCGCGGCGCGCTTGACCGCGCGCAGGATCGCCATGTGCGAGCCGCAGCGGCATTTGAGCCCCGCGAGCCCGTGGCGGATATCGGCATCGGAGCGGTGCGGGTTCTTCTCCAGCAGCGCTGTCGCCGTCATCATCCATCCGTTGATGCAATAGCCGCACAACGGCACCTGCTCGGCCAGGAAGGCCGCCTGCACCGGATGCGGCTTTGCTTCCGTGCCCAGCCCTTCGATGGTGCGGATTTTCTTGCCGGCGGCCGCCGCTACCGGGGTCGAGCACGAGCGTACGGCTTCGCCGTCGATGATGACCGTGCAGGCGCCGCACTGCCCCAGTCCGCAGCCGAATTTCGGATTGTTGAGCACCAGCGCATTGCGCAGCGCGTAGAGCAGCGGCATATCCGGATCGACCTCGACCGTATGCGCCGATCCATTGACCTCGAGCGACAGACGCTGAGCCATGCCCTTCCTCCCGATCTGAGCCGACCGCCCCCTATGAAGGGGTTTCGTTAACCATTGTCGATCCTGCGGCAGGGGCTGGCAACGAAATTTAATCGGAATTGAGGGGCTCTTAACCATCTCCGGCGATGATCAGCGCTGGACATGGCGCATCCCATCCATCCTCACGGCCATCGCATCGCGGGTGCGGCGGCTTCTCCTCCGGCCGACCAGGTTCGCCTCGCCAAGGAAGCCAGCGCCGGAACCGGCACCGATTTTCGCGCGCTGCTGGCCAGCAGCCTGCAGGAAAGCCACCACGACGCCAACGCGCACAACACACGCTCGAGCGCGACCGGCGCCTACCAGTTCACCGCGCGCACCTGGCTCGACCTCGTGCGCCGCCATGGCGCCGAATTGGGACAGCCGCAGCTCGCGTCGCAAGTGACGGTGAAGCACGGCGCGCCCTTGGTCGTCGATCAGCAGATGCGGTCGCAAATCCTCGCGCTGCGCGGCGATACCGGCCTGGCCGGCGGGCTCGCCGCGCGCTACTTCGCGGAGAACCGCGCCAGCCTCGCCCACAGCCTCGGCCGTCCTCCCAGCGCCACCGAGGTGCAGATGGCCTATCTGCTGGGCGCCAGCGGCGCCAGCCGCCTGATCAAGGCGGCCGCGTCCGAGCCCGGCCTCGGCGCCGACAAGATCGTGCCCGGCGCGGTGCGCCACAATCCCGGCCTCTTCTCCGATCGCGACGGCCACATCAAGACCGCGGGCGAGGCAGTGGCCTCGCTCAGCCGTCACTTCGAGGACGGACGCAAGACCGTCGACAGCGCCATCGGCGCGAAACTATCGCTGCTGCTCGCCACCGACACGCCGGTCGACGACGAGACGGTCTGAGCGGAGCGTCCCTCGGCGCGCGCCCGCGCGCGACGTTCCTTAGCGGGACCGCATATCCAAAGTTGGTGCCTTGATGGCGGCCGCCGCCAGTGTGATGCTCACCCAAGCGGGAGGGCACGCACGATGCTGAAGACCGGTCGCGATTTTATCGCAGGCCTGCGCGATGGCCGCGTCGTCTATGTCGGCGGCGAGCGCGTCGCGGACGTTCCGTCCCATCCGGGATTCAGCGGCGGCGCGCGCACGCTTGCAGCGCTCTATGATTGGAAGGCCGATCCCGCCCATGACGGCATTCTCTCCTTCGCCGAGGACGGCGACCGTTACAGCATGTGGTTCTTGCGCCCGCGCTCGCGCGAAGACCTCGAGCGCCGCATGCGCGCGCACAAGCTGGTCGCGGATTTCTCGTTCGGCCTGTTCGGGCGCGCGCCCGATCACACCGGCAGCACGCTCACCGGGCTCGCCATGAATGCCGGCGTGTTCGACCAGATCGGCCCCGGCTTCGCCGCCAACATCCTGCGCCATTACGAGCATACGCGCCGCAACGACATCTTCGCGGCCTACGCGATCGTCCCGCCGCCGGGTGCTCGCGATCCGGAATACCACGCGAAACACGGGACGGAGACGCCGGGCCTGCGCGTCGTCGAGGAGCGCGACGACGGCGTCGTTCTCTCCGGCATGAAGCTGCTCGCCACCGGCGCCGTCTATGCCGACGAGATCTGGATCGGCAACGCGCATCCGGTGGGGCCGTCGCGCGCGATGGAGACGATCACTTGCGCCGTGCCGTGCAACGCGCCCGGCCTGTCGCTGTGGTCGCGCAAGCCGTTCGCGGCGGAGTTGGCGAGCCCGTTCGACTACCCGCTCGCTTCGCGCTTCGACGAGAGCGACGCGATCGTCATGTGCGACCGCGTGTTCGTGCCGTGGGAGCGCGTCTTCGTCCACCGCGACACCGAGATGACGCGGCACATCTACCAGCAGACGCCGGGTCAGTGCCTCGGCAATCATCAGTCGAACGTGCGGTTCTGGGCCAAGATGGGGCTGATGTGCGGCGTGCTCAGCCGGGTCGCATCGGCATCCGGCACCGAGAACATCCCTGCGGTGCGCGACATGCTGGGCCGCATGGCCTCGCTCGAGGCGATGATCGGCGGCCTTGTCCACGGCCAGATTCACGCCTACGAGGACTGGCCCGGCGGCCCGGAACATTACGTCTGCTTCAACCGCCGCATCATGTACGCGGCGCTCAACTGGTGCACCGAGAGCCATGGCGCCATCATCGAGATGCTGCGCGAGCTCACCGGCGGCAGCATCTTCCAGATGCCGGCTGACGAGAGCGTGCTCGGCAACGACGAATTGCGCCGCACGTTCGACTCGCATTGGTGGTCGCCCAACGCGAGCGCGCGCGACCGCATGAAGCTCTACCGCCTCGCCTGGGACCTGGTCGGCTCGGAATTCGCCGGCCGCCACCTGCAATACGAGAAATTCTATTCCGGTCCCGGCGTCGTGGTGCGCGCCCACAGCGTCCGCGAGGCGCCGTGGGACCATTTCCACGCCATCGTCGACCGCGTCTTCGCGTTGCAAGAGAGCGCGCCATGATGCGCGTCTCGTATGTGATGGCGCCATTCGCCGCTTCGCTTGCCTGGACGATCGGCCCGGCCGCGGCTGCGGAATCTGCCTGGGAAGACGTCGTCAAGGCCGCGCTCGCCGAGGGCGAGGTCGATGTCCATGGCGGGCCCGGCAAGCTCTACGAGGAGGCCCTGACCCAGGGGTTTCGCGCCGCCTATCCGGCGATCAAGATCAATTTCAGCGGCTCGAGCGGGCGCGACGCCATTCCGCAGATCATGCGCGAGCGCGAGGCCGGCGTTTATCATTGGGACGTCTATGTCGGCGGCACGCCGTCGATCCTGCAGACCTTGATGCCAGCCGGCGCGTTCGTGCCGCTGCGGCCGGCGCTCATCCTCCCCGAGGTGGTCGACGACAAGGCCTGGTACGGCGGGCTCGACGGCGCGTGGATGGACAAAGCGCGGACCTATGTCCTGGCTCTCGAGTCGTCGGTGACGCCGGGGATGCTGGTCAACTGGGACTTCGTTTCGCACGACGATCTCAAGACCTACCAGGACCTCTTGAAGCCGCAATTCGCCGACAAGATCGTGTGGGACGATCCGCGCCTGCCCGGCCAGGGCGTCGCCTCGGGCCAACGGTTCCTGGTCAATTTCGGCGCCGATTTCCTGAAGCATCTCTATTCCGACCAGAAGATCGTCTACACCAGCAACACGCGCCAGAACGCCGAATGGGTGGTGCGCGGCCAGTATCCGATCGGCATCGCCACCGCGGTCGAGCAGGTTACGCCGTTCCAGCAGCAAGGGATCGGGAAGAACATCGCCGCATTGGACGCACCGCTCGCGCATCCGTCAGTGAGCACGGGCTTCGGCACGGTGTCGATGATGGATCATGCGCCCCATCCCAACGCCGCCAAGGTCTATATCAACTGGCTGATGGGGAAGCCGGCGCAGACCGACTGGGGCAAGACCGGCCACAACAGCCGCCGCCTCGACGTGCCCCATGCCGCGCCCGACGAGTTCCCTGTGCCCGGAATCTCCTATACCTGGGATCAGAGCGAAGAGAACATTCCCACCCGCGAGGAGGCGGCCGCCCTTGCCAGGGAGTTCATTCCATCGCAGCGGTGATCCGCGATGCCGGACGCTCAGCGGCTCGGGCGCTTGTTGCCGTACAGCCCGTCCGCGAAGCCCATGTCGTCGAGCCGCCGCACGAAATGCAGGTCCCACAGCTCCATCGGGTTGATGCGCTTGGCGTCCTTGTCCTGCCGGATCGCCTCTTCGTAGACGTTGGCGATGGCCGCCATGGTGGGATAGAGCCGCGGCTCGAACTGGTGCGCGAGGAAAGCATGGGTCTGTGCCGCCGTCGCGTCGTCCATGCGGCCTTCGTTGGCATAGCGGTCGCGGATGATGCGGATGGACTTCTCCGGCTCGGTCTTGAAGAAGTGGATCCCCTCGATCACGCCCTTCAAAAACCGCTCGACGATGTCGGGATGGCGCTCGACGAAGCGCAGGCTCGAGGACAGGGTGGTGAAATAGATCATCGGCAGCGGCTCGACATCGATCGCCTTGAGGCCCGCCGCCTTGGCGAAGACGCTGCTGGGCGGGGTCAGGAACGCCGCGTCGACCTTGCGGTCGCGCACCCAGTGCCACAGCGGCTCGACATCGTCCTCGCTCTGCGGATTGGTCGGATCGAGCGAGCCCTTGCCGTGGTGGATCTGGTCGACGATCTTCACATCGTCGCGGTCCACGTCGAGCCCGCGCTGCTTCAGGAAGAGCCAGTCGTTGAGGTGGGGGTGCGAGCCGCGCGTGCCGACCACCTTCTCGCGCAGGTCCGAAACGCCGTCGATGCCGGCATCGGCGCGCACGACAAGCTGGCGCGAGACCGTGTTGATGGTCTGGCCGAGATAGACCCATTCGTCGCCGCGCGCGCGATGGCCATAGGTCGAGACATGGTTGCCGCCGACGAACTCCACGTCGCCGCTCAGCACGGCGGCATGCGCGCCCGACGAGCTGATCTTACGGTCGTACTCGACATCGAGCCCGTATTTCTCCCACGAGCCGGACTCGGAGATGACATGCAGCAGCGGCAAATGCGAGCTGGCACGATAGGGAAAGGCGATCTTGTCCATGGCTCACTCCGCGCGGCGATGCCGGCCGATAGTATGACGCCGCGCGCGCGCGGCGCAACGCCGGCTAGCTTGCGGCCGGCGCCGAGGCCGCTGCCTTCGCGCGCAGGAACTCCTCGAGGAAATCGAGCCGGTCGTTGCCCCACCACATCTCCTCGCCGACGAACATGGTGGGGACGCCGAAGACGCCCCTCCGGTGCGCCGCAAGCGTCGCCGCGCGGTAGCGCTCGTCCGCCTCTCGCGACAGTGTGAAGCCGAGGAATTCGGCGACGTTCCAGCCGCACTGCGCGGCGACGTCGGCCATGAGTCCCTCGTCCGCCATGTCGCCGCCCTCGCCCCACACCTTGCGCCATGTGTACGCGATATAGGCATGGGTCGCGTTGCGGTCGTCGGCGAAGAACGTGCCCTTGTTGATGCGGTCGGGGCCGTAGGATTTCGGATTTTCGATCGGCACGCCATAGCGCCGCGCCCAGCGGTCCTTGTCCTTCTGGTTGTAGCGGCGCTTCAGCGGCTGCTCACGGCTGGTGGGGCCGGTATTGCCGCCCAAGAGCTTCGCCTCGGCGAGATTGATCGCGTGGCAGGCGATGCCATGGCCGTATCGCTCGGCGAGCCCCGGCAGGCGCTGATAGGCGAGGTACGAGAAGGGACTGATGAAGTCGAAATAGAAGTCGATCGCGCCCGCCATCGCCGCCTCCCGCCCTTGCCGTTCACGCAAGTGTAATGACGCAAGGCGCGGCGTCGCAACTGGAAGCGCGCCCTGGACATGGGGCTCGCTCTTACCGCAGACTTCAACGAATAGCGGTTGCGGTCGGGGTGCTTTGCATGCTCACGCGCGAGGAGAACGAGCTCTTGACCCGGACGGGTCCGGGCACGCCGATGGGGCGGCTGATGCGGCGCTATTGGATTCCGGCGCTTCCGTGCGATCGGCTGCCGGAGCCCGATTGTGCGCCGGTGCGAGTGAAGCTCATGGGCGAGCGTCTGGTCGCGTTCCGCGACACCAAGGGCCGCGTCGGGCTCCTGGACGAGCGCTGTCCCCACCGCACCGCATCCCTGTTCTTCGGCCGTAACGAGGAGTGCGGGCTGCGCTGCGTCTATCACGGCTGGAAATTCGACATCGACGGCAACTGCGTCGACCAGCCCTCGGAACCGGCCGGCAGCACCTTCAAGGACAAGGTCAAGCAGACGGCGTACCCATGCCTCGAGCGGGGCGGCCTGGTGTGGACCTATATGGGTCCGCCCGGGCACAAGCCCGATTTCCCCGAGATCGAGTGGACGCAGGTGCCGGCGTCTCACCGTTACGTCACCCGGCATGTGCAGGACTGCAACTGGCTCCAGGCGTTCGAGGGCGGGTTCGATGTGAGCCATCTCGCGTTTTTGCACCGCGGCACGGCCGGCGCGCGCGGATTTCACAAGGGCGGACAAGGCGTCTATCCGATGCCGAGCCGCTACGAGGTGATCCCGGCCGAATTCGGCTTCCTCGCCGGCAGCGCGCAGGAGGCGGAGGACGGGATGGTGTGGTCCGCCAACGTCATGTTCATGCCGTTCCACAAGCTCATTTCGGTCTCGCCCTTGGGCGCCCACGCCTGGGTCCCGGTCGACGACGAGACGACGATGAACTACAGCATCGAATACTGGCCCGACCGGCCCTTGAGCGATGCCGAGATGACGCGCTCGCGCGACGGGGATTTCATCCATCCCAAGCTGCTCCCCGGCAGCGATCGCGCGGTGCAGAACCGCGACAACGACTATATGATCGACCGCGCGCTCCAGAAAAGCGGCGGGTCCTATACCGGCATCTGGGGCCTCGGGACCCACGATTGCGGCATCCAGGAGAGCATGGGGCTGGTCGCCGACCGCACCATCGAACATCTCGGCGTTGGCGACACCGTGATCGTCAACCTGCGCCGCTTCCTGCTGAGCGCGCTCAAGGCGTTCGAGGCCGGTGGCCGCCCGCCCGGGCTCGACGCCGCAAGCTACCGCGTGCGCTCGGGCCGCAAGCTGGTGCCCAAGGGCACGCGCTTCGCCGACGCGGCGCCCGATATCGTCCGCATCGCCGCGCCGGCTTTCGCGAAATAGCGCGACCTCAGTTGCTCTTGCGGTACTCGGCCACGGCGGCTTCGAGGAACGCGAGTTTCCTGGCGCCATCTGGCGTGTCCGCGACCCATTTCTCGACCAGCGGGCGATAGATCGTCTCGAGCCGCGTCCGCTCGGCCGCCGAGATCGCCACCAGCGTGCCCTTTTCCTTGGCCTGGGCGCGGTCCTCCTGCCCTTCCTTCTCGAGGAGTTGCGCCAGCTTGAGGCTGAGCGCCGCGCCGCCGTGCCGGTCGATCGCACCGCGCGCCTCGGGCGGGAGCCGGTCGTAGACGGACTTGTTCATCGCCAGGAAGAACTGGCGCACGCCGAGCGAGAGGTCGAAAGCGCTCTTGATGAGGGGCGTCGCGCGATAGGCGCGGTTGACCGCCCAGCCGTTGAGCGTCCCGTCATAGATGCCGCGGCTCAAGGCCTCGGCCACTTCGGTCGCGCTCATGCCCACGGGCGCGGCGCCCAGGGCGGTGACGATCTGAGCCTCGGCCGGACCCGAGACGCGGATCTTCAGGCCCTTCAGATCGTTGAGCGACTTGACATGCCGCGCGGTGAAGATGCTGCCGGGATCGTTGGAGAAGACGGCGAGCGGCTTGATCTGTTCCGTCCCGCGCAGCAGCCCCGCCTCATACATCTTCCAGCCGCCGAACGCCGCCTCGCCGGCGCTGTGGACCACGTCGGGCAGGGCGAACAGCGACGAGTCGGGAAAGATCTGCGGCACGTAGGATGCGACGATGATGGTGATGTCGTCGAGCCCGCTCGCCATCGCGTCATATTGCTTGGTCGGGTTGGGGGTGAGCTGGCCGCCCGTGAAGGACTGGAAACTGAGCGTTCCGCCGCTCTCCTTCTCGACCGCGGCGAGCATGGGCAGGACGCCGTCCTTCACCACTGGATCGATGGCGGGCATCGTCGTGCTGAATTTGAGCGCGGCGGGGTCGGCGGCGGCGGGACACGCCAGCGCGGCGACGAGGGAAGCCGCAAGTCCGATCTTTCCGAGCGTCATGGACGAGGGTCTCCGGATTGCGCCCCGCGGCATCGTATCGCCGATGGGCGCCCGTGTCTCACGCGATGCCGGAAGAAAGCGATTCGCGACTTGCATCAAAACGGTGCTAGGCTATTCGTGACTGTTCGAGCAAGGCGCACAACTCAAGACGGGAGGTACTCATGACGACTTTCATGTGTTTCCTCAATTGGACCGACCAGGGGGCGAAAAGCCTCAAGGACGCCTCGAAGCGCTATGAGGGGACCAAGGGCTTGATCGAAAAGCAGGGCGGCCGCCTGCTGAGCGCCTATGTGACGACCGGCCAATACGACGTCGTCCTGGTCGCCGACATGCCCAATGGCGAGGCGATGACCAAATTCACCATCGCCCTTTCGGCGCAGGGCAACGTCAGGACGACGACGGTGCGGGCCTTCACGGCGGACGAGTTTTCCAAGCTCGTTGCCGAAGCATAGCGAGCCGGCACGCCCGCCGGGGCGTGGCGGGCCTTTTCACTCGGCCCCGTGAAGGCTTACGATAGGGCGTTGCTGCGGCCCTCGGGGGATCAGGCCCGTGAAGCAAACCAAGCGGCCCGCCAAGCGCGCCGCCGCCAAGACGGACAAGGGCGCCGGCGAGATCGCGCGCCTTAAAAAGGAGCTGCGCGCGTCGAAGGCCGCCAGCACGCGGCTTGAGAAAAAGCTGCGCGCCTGCACCGAAGAAGTCGCCCGGTCGCTCGAGCGCCAAGCCGCGACCGGCGCCGTGCTTCGAATCATCGCCGACACCAAGGCCGACCTGCAGCCGGTGATGCAGGCGATCGTCGAGCACGCCGCCCGGCTCTGCGATACGCCCAATATCTCCATCTTCAGGATCGTGGACGGCACGCTGCGCATGGAGGCGGCGCTCGGCGGCTCGGTCGACGGACCGAGGGAGCTGGCGATCGACGTCGGCTCGGGCGCGGGACGCGCGATCGTCGAAAAGAGGCAGATTCACATCGAGAATGTCGGCGCCGCGCTGAAGGAATTTCCCGCGCTGGCGGCGACGTTCGCCCGCCGGGCCTGGGGCACCACCGCGGCCACGCCGATGCTGCGCGAGGGACAGGCGATCGGCGTCCTCGTCGCCGTCCGCCCGCAGGTCAGCCCCTTCTCGCCCGAGGAACTCGAGCTGCAAACGAATTTCGCCGCCCAGGCCGTGATCGCCATCGAGAACGCGCGGCTTCTGGCCGAGTTGCGCGAATCGCTCGACCGGCAGACCGCGACCGCCGATGTGCTGGGCGCCATCTCGTCCTCGCCGGGCACGCTCGAGCCCGTGTTCAACGCAGTGCTCGACAACGCCATGCGCATGTGCGAGGCGAAATTCGCGAGCGTGATGCGGATCGACGGCGAAATCGTCGAAGTGGTGGCAACGGCGGGCATGGACGCCGATGTCGACGCCTTTTTCCGGGAGAAGCCGCAACCGCTCGGCGCACTGACGGCCGTCCGGCACATGGTGGCGACCCGTGCCGCCGTTCATATTCCCGATCTGCGCGAGCATCCATCCTACCTCAGCGGTACGCCGTGGCCGGCTGCCACCGTGGAGCGGGCCGGCGCGCGCACAGTGCTCTTCGTGCCGATGATCCGCGACAGCGATGTCGTCGGCATCATCAATGTTTACCGCCAGGAGGTCCGCCCCTTCACCGACAAGCAGATCGAGCTGGTAGAGGACTTCGCCGCCCAGGCGGTGATCGCCATCGAGAACGCGCGTCTCCTGACCGAGCTGCGGGAATCCCTCGATCGGCAAACGGCTACTGCGGAGGTGCTCGGCGTGATCTCATCCTCGCCGGGTGAGTTGCAGCCGGTGTTCGAGACCATGCTCGAGAACGCGGTACGCATCTGTGGTGCAGACCAAGGCCGCTTATGGCGCAGCGAGGATGGCGGCTTCGTTCCGTTAGCGGCCAACGGGATTCCGACCGATCTCGTCGCACACCGAGGGGCGCGCATTATGCGGCCGGGGCCGCACCATGTTCTTTCTATGATGGCTCGAACCGGGCAAGTTATTCACCTCCCGGACGTTTTTGCCTCAGACGCCTATCGCGAGCGCGATCCTGACACCGTAGCCGCCGTGGAGAAGGGGAACATCCGGCTCGGGCTTGCCGTGCCACTTTTGCGGGACCGCGAGGTGATCGGTGCATTCACGTTGAACCGCCGTGAGCCTCGCCCCTTCACCGACAAGCAGATCGAGCTTGTCGAGAGTTTCGCGAAGCAGGCGGTAATCGCCATCGAGAACGCACGGCTTCTGACCGAGTTGCGCGAAAGCCTCGACCATCAGACCGCGACCTCGGCCGTGTTGAGCGCGATTTCGGCCTCCCCGGGCGCGGTTGAATCCGTATTCAACGTCATCTTGGAGAACGCCCTCCGCATCAGCAGCGCCAAGATGGGCGCTGTAGGACTCTGCGAGGGCAAGGGCGTCCGCGTCGAAGCGATCGCCGGGTATCCATCCGGCCTGCGAGAGCGCGCCATCGAGCTCGCGCGAAATCCTGGGCCGGAGAGTGCGGTCGGCCGCGTGCTCGTGACGCGGCAAACCCAGCAGTTTCAGGATGCGCAAGCAACAGAGGCCTATGCCCGCGGCGACTCTCTCACGCGCTTTGGCGTGGCATTTGGCGCCGCGTCTGTCCTCTGCGTGCCAATGCTTCGTGACAAAGAGTTGATCGGCACGATCCTCTTGATCCGCGAGGAACCGCGCGCCTTCAGCGAGAAACAGGTAGCGCTTGTTGAGAGCTTTGCAGCCCAGGCGGTGATCGCCATCGAGAACGCGCGGCTCCTCACCGAATTGCGCGAATCGCTCGACCGGCAGACGGCGACATCCGAAGTGCTGGGCGTAATCTCGGCTTCGCCGGGCGAATTGCAGCCGGTATTCGATACCATGTTGGGCAACGCGGTGCGGATCTGCGAGGCCACTCAGGGCGCCATGTGGCAGGTGGACGGCGATCTGCTCCGTCTGGCCGCGCAACGCGGCATGGCACCGGAACTGATGGCACTGAGGCCCCACGGCTATCAGCATCCGCCGGACTCCCTCCCTCAGCAGATGCGGCGCACGAAGCGGACGATCCATATCGCTGATCTCGATGCCTATGTCGCGACGCGCGACGAGCCGGCGACGGCCGAGGTCGTCCGCCTGGCCGGCGCGCGCTCCACCCTGCTTGTGCCGCTGTTGAAGGACGGCGAGGTCATCGGCGGCCTCACCTTGCAGCGTCGCGAGGCCAAGGCCTTCACCGACAAGCAGATTGAACTTGTGGAGAACTTTGCCGCACAGGCTGTTATCGCGATTGAGAACGCCCGGCTCCTCGGCGAACTGCGCGAAAGCCTCGACCGGCAGACCGCGACGGCCGACATCTTGCGCGTCATCGCCTCGACGCCCGGCGATCCCACGCGCGCGCTCGATACCATCGCCGAGACGGCCGCGCGCATGTTCGACGCCTGGAGCGTCGGCATTCGGCGTCTCGACGGGACCGTGCTGCGCTCGGTCAGCGCCGCGGGTCCGCTCTCGATCGCGCACAGAAACCAACTGCCCGACCTCGTGCTGGATCAGGCGCCGATCATTGGCAGTGCCGTTGTAGAGAACCGGCAGGTCCACATCGAGGACTTTGCGGCAAGAACCGATGAAACATCGGAGGCCAGTCGACGGTTGGCGCTGGAGATGGGCGTCCGGACGACGGCCTTCACGCCCTTGACGCGGGACGGCAAGGCGATCGGCGTCATGGCCGTCAACCGTAACCATGTCCGCCCGTTCCTGCCGAACGAACTCGAACTTATGCGCGGATTCGCCGATCAGGCGGTCATCGCCATCGAGAACGCGCGGCTTCTCACCGAATTGCGCGAATCCTTGGACCGCCAGACCGCCACGTCGGAAGTGCTGGGCGTGATCTCCTCCTCGCCAGGCGAGCTACAGCCGGTCTTCGACACGATGGTGGAGAATGCGGTGCGGCTCTGCGAAGGCGCCGAGGGCAGCATTTTCCAGTTGTCGGGCAACGTCATGGTCCGGATGGCCAGCCGAGGTATGGCGTCCGAGCTTGCCGCGCGCCGCGAGGTCCCGATCGCGCCGGGCAGTCTCAGCGAGCATGTCCTGCGTACCAAAACGTCGACCCATCTCCCAGACGTTGCCGCGCTTCTCAAGGAGCGGCCGGACGCCGAACATATCCGGTTCTCGTACGAACGCGGCGCACGCAGCACCTTGATGGCACCGCTGCTGAAGGACGGCGAGGTGATCGGCTGCTTTGTCGTCAATCGCCGCGAGGTCCGCCCCTTCACCGCGAAGCAGATCGAGCTTGTCGAAAACTTCGCCAAGCAGGCCGTGATCGCGATCGAGAACGCGCGGCTCTTGAGCGAACTGCGCCAGCGCACCGACGAGCTGACGGAGTCGCTGGAGCAGCAGACCGCGATGTCGGACGTGCTGGGCGTGATCTCGGCCTCGCCCGGCGATATCGGACCGGTGTTCAAGACCATGCTCGCGAACGCGATCCGCATCTGCGATGCCGGCTACGGCGTCCTGGCGCGCTATCTCGGCGAGGGCGTCATGACCGGCACGGTGATGCAAGGCGTTCCGCCCGCATTCGCCGCCTACCTGGAGCGCGAACCCTCGGCGCTGGCGCCGGCCGCGCTCAGGACTCCCGACTCGCTTCGCCGCACCGTTCATGTCCTCGATGCCAGGGAGGACGACGCCTATCGCAAGGAGCGCAACGAGCTGCGCGTGGCCGCCGTCGAGCTGGGCGGCGCCCGGACCATGCTGCGCGTGCCGCTGGTCAAGGACGACGCGCAGATCGGCGGCTTCATACTCTATCGCCAGGAGGTCCGCCCCTTTACCGCCAAGCAGATCGAGCTGGTCGAGAATTTCGCCGCCCAGGCGGTGATCGCGATCGAGAACGCGCGGCTCCTCACCGAGTTGCGCGAGAGCCTGGACCGCCAGACCGCGACGGCCGAGGTGCTGGGCGTCATCTCGTCCTCGCCGGGCGTGCTCCAGCCGGTGTTCGACACCATGCTCGAAAGCGCCATCCGCATCTGCGATGCGGGCATGGGCGTGCTCTACCGTCGCGACGGCGACGCCCTGAATACCGTCGCCCAGCACGGCGCGATGGGCGTGGCCGGCATGGAGCGCGACTTGCGCCCGCATCCGCAAAGCGACTTCGCGCGCATGATCGCGACCAAGGCGACGGTTCACACGCCGGACCTGAAGACCTCGCCGGAATATCGCTTGGGCGTTCCGGGCCCGGTCAGGCTGGTCGACCAGGTCGGCGTGCGCGCCGTGCTTCACGTGCCGCTGATGCGCGAGGGCGAGCTCATCGGCGTCTTCAACGTCTACCGCCGCGAGCCCCGGCCCTTCACCGACAAGCAGATCGAGCTGGTCGAGAACTTCGCCGCCCAGGCCGTGATCGCCATCGAGAACGCGCGGCTCTTGACCGAGCTGCGCGAATCGCTCGAACAGCAGACCGCGACCGCCGACGTGCTCAAGGTCATCAGCCGGTCGACCTTCGATCTCCAGGCGGTGCTCGACACGCTGGTCACGTCGGCCGCTCACCTGTGCCGCGCGGACAGGTCGGCCATACGGCTCGCACGGGACGACGTCTACCGTCACGCGGCGAGCCACGGCTTCACGCCCGAGCAAAAGGATTATATGAAGGATCACGCGCTGCTTCCGAGTCGCGGATCGGTCGCCGGCCGGGTCGTGCTCGAAGGCAAGGCGGTTCAAGTCTCGGATACCAAGGCCGATCCGGAGTACAGGTTGACGACGGGACCGGTGTTCGCGGACGTGCGCACGACCCTCGGCGTGCCGTTGCTGCGCGAGAACGTCCCGATCGGCGTGCTGATCTTGACGCGGGCCGCTATCGAGCCCTTCACCGACAAGCAGATCGAGCTTGTCACCACGTTCGCCGACCAGGCCGTCATCGCGATCGAGAACGCCCGGCTCCTGACCGAGCTGCGCCAGCGCACCGACGAGCTGGCGCAGCGCCAGGCCGAGCTGCGCGTCACCTTCGACAACATGGGCGACGGCGTCGCGATGTTCGACGCCGCTCTCAGGCTCGCCGCGTGGAACCGGAACCTGCAGCAGATCCTCGACATTCCGGACGAATTCTTCGCCGCGCCGCGGACATACCGCGACTACATCGCTTATCTCATCGAGCGCGGCGAGTTCGGCGACGTCGATATCGAGGCCGAGCTGCGCCGCTATGTCGAGACCACGGGCCAGGAGCGGCGCGTCGAGCGCACGCGGCCCGACGGCCGCGTGCTCGAAGTGCGCGTCAACCCGGTGCCGGGCGGCGGCTTCGTCGCAATCTACGGCGACATCACCGAGCGCAAGCGGGCCGAGGAGCAGGTCCGCGCCGCCCGCGACGCCGCCGAGAAGACGCTGGGCGAGCTGAAGACCGCGCAGGCGAGCCTCATCCAGGCCGAGAAGATGGCGTCCTTGGGCCAGCTCACCGCCGGCATCGCCCACGAGATCAAGAACCCGCTTAACTTCGTCAACAACTTCGCCGGCCTCTCGGTCGAGCTTCTAGACGAGCTGAAGCAGGCGGCGGCGCCGGCGCTGGACTCGCTCGACGAGGACGCGCGCGGCGACATCGACGGGGTCGTCGCCATGCTGACCGGCAATCTCGAGAAGATCGCCGAGCACGGCCGGCGCGCCGACGGCATCGTCAAGAGCATGCTGGCGCATTCCCGCGGCGGCAGCGGCGAGCGCCAGAGCGTCAACATCAACGCGCTGGTCGAGGAATCCCTGAACCTCGCCTATCACGGCGCCCGCGCCCAGGACCAGAATTTCAACATCACCCTGGAGCGGGATTTCGATTCCTCCATCGCGCCGCTCGAGGTCGTGCCGCAGGACATCACCCGCGTCTTCCTCAACCTCTTCGGCAACGGCTTCTACGCCGCGAACAAGCGCCGGGCGCGGGCCGACGATCCATCCTTCAGGCCGGTCCTCAAGGTGACGATCCGCGACCAGGACGGCGAGGTCGCGATCCGCATCCGCGACAACGGCATCGGCATCTCGCCCGACATCAGGGCGAAACTGTTCGAGCCGTTCTTCACCACCAAGCCGACCGGCGAAGGCACCGGACTGGGCCTCTCCATCAGCTACGAGATCGTGACCCAGCAGCATGGCGGCACCATCGAGGTCGAAAGCGAAGTCGGCGCGTTCACCGAATTCACCGTCCGTCTGCCGCGGCGCTTCGGCGCGGCGGCGAACGCCTAGCGTCTGATCAGCGGATGAGGAAACGACATGGTGCGTCCATTCGACTTCGCCCTTCGGGCTGCGCTCAGGATGAGGTAGAATTTTCGCCTCATCCTGAGCGGAGCGAAGCGTAGTCGAAGGACGCACGGCGCTTTAACCAGCGTCGAATAGTCCGTAGCGCAACGAGTGGGGGCCATGACCGTCAGCATCTTCGTCGTCGATGACGAGCCCGACATCGCCGATTTGTTCCGCCAGCGCTTCCGGCGCGAGGCACGCGAGGGCACCTACGTCCTGCATTTCGCGTTCTCGGGCGCGGAGGCGCTGGAGCAGCTTTCGGGCGACGTGGCGCCGCCGCTCATCGTCATCCTGTCGGACATCAACATGCCGGGCATGGACGGCCTGGCGCTGCTGCGCGAGATCAAGAAGCTGCGGCCCGATCTGCCGGTGATGATGGTGACGGCCTATGGCGACGAGGAGCGCCGGCGCCTGGCGAAGGAATTCGGCGCCGCCGACTTCCTCACCAAGCCAGTCGATTTCGATTACCTCAAGGCGCAGCTGCGCCGGCTCCCGATGGAAACGGTCTGAGTCCGGCCGGCGCGATGGCGAACCCCGCGAAAATCCTTGCAGTCGACGACGAGGCCGATTTCGAGTTGCTGCTGCGGCAGCGCTTCCGCCGCCACATCCGCGACCAGGAGTTCACCTTCCGCTTCGCGCGCCACGGCGAGGAGGCGCTCGCGGCGCTCCAGGCCGAGCCGGACATCGACCTGATGCTGCTCGACATCAACATGCCGGTGATGGACGGACTCACGCTCCTCGCCCGACTGCGCGAGCGGCAATCCGCGGTCCGCGCCGTCATCGTCTCGGCCTATGGCGACATGGTCAATCTGCGCACCGCCATGAATCGCGGCGCGTTCGATTTCGTGACCAAGCCCGTCGACCTCAACGATCTGGAGATCACCATCCGCAAGACGCTCGAGGACATCGACAAGCTGCGCGCGCTCGAACATCGCCGCGCGGCAGCCGAGCGCGCCCGTGCCAATCTCGCGCGCTATTTCTCGCCCAACATCGTGGCGCTGCTGGCCGAGCGCGACGAGCCGTTCGGCGCGGTGCGGCGCCAGACCGTGGCCGTGCTGTTCGTCGATATCGTCGGCTTCACCCAGATGGCCGAGGGCATCGCGCCCGAGGCCGTCGTCACCATGCTGCGCCAGTTCCACGAGCGCATGACGGCGCAAATCTTCGCCTGCGGCGGCACGGTCGAGAAATATATCGGCGACGCGATCTTCGCGTTCTGGGGCCTGCCGCATGCGCACGAGGACGACGCGGCCAACGCCCTGCGCTGCGCCGACGCGATGATCGCGGCACTCGCGGTCTGGAACGGCGAGCGCGCGGCGGCAGGGGAGGCGCCGCTCGCGATCGGCATCGGCCTCCATTTGGGGCCGGCGGTCATCGGCGATGTCGGCAGCGAGCAAAGCATTTCCTTCACCGTGATCGGCGACACGGTGAACACGGCAAGCCGTCTCCAGGCCCTGACGCGCAGCTTCGCGACGCCACTCGTCGTCAGCGACACGCTGGTCGCCGCGGCCAGATCGTCAGCAAAGGACGGCGCCGCGCGCCTGTGCGAAGGCCTGAGCGATCGCGGCGATCAGGCGCTGCGCGGCCGCAGCGGGGCGGTTCGCATCTGGATCAGGCCGGGCCCGGCCGGCTGACGTCGGAGCGTGAACCGCGAATATGCCGTGCGTCCTTCGACTTCGCGAGCGATGCTCGCTCCGCTCAGCATGAGGCAAAAATTTTACCTCATCCTGAGCGGAGCCCCTGAAGGGGCGTAGTCGAAGGACGCACGCCGGTTCCAACTGAACTGATAACGCATCAATTCGCGCCGGCGCTCGCCGCGACGGCGCGGCCCACCGGCACGATTTCCAGATCCCCGGTCGCCTCGCGCTCGAAGAACGCCCTGTGTTCGTCCTGCGTCAGCGGCCACAGGATCGGCGTGCCGTGCTGGTCGGAATACCAGTTCTTACAGCCGACCCAAACCGTGCCGGGAAATGCGTTGTCCAGGCGGTCGACGAATTTTCGGGTCGCCTCGGCCGACGGCGCGATCACGACGCCCTCGTCGCGCGCCCGCTTGATCAGCCGCATGATGAAGCCGATCTCCTGGTCGAGACCGAGCGGCACGGGCACGTTGTTGACCGGACTGAACGGCCCGTACAGCATGTAGAGATTCGGGAAGCCGGGGAGCGCGACGCCGCCATAGGAATAGATGCGCTCCTTCCACACCTCGTCGACCGTGACGCCGTTGAGACCCGTGACCTTCATCGGGCGCATGAAGGCGTGGGTGTCGAAGCCGGTGGCATAGACCAGCACATCGAGCTTGCACAGCGTGCCGTCGCGCAGCTCGACGCCCTCGGGCACGATGCGCGCGATGGCACGGTTCTCGATGCGCACGTTCGGCGTTTGCACCGCCTGGTAATAGTTCTGGTCGGATTTCGGGATGCGGGTGCAGCCGAGATGATATTGCGGCGTGAGCTTCTTCTTGAGCTCGGGATCCTTGATGGCGTCGAGGTAGCTGGCGAACTCGCGCTGCATCGCCTCGCGCTGCGGTCCCGGCTCGAGCCGCCACCGGTCCATCACGTTGATGAAAGTCCACAGCTTGCGTTGCTCCCGCCGATACGCGAACGGGAGCCGCAGCCACATGCGGTGGAGCCAGCTCGTGCGCGGGTTCTCGCGAATATGGATCCACTGCGCCCGGCGGATGAACTGGGTGACTTGGGCTCCCTCCCAGGCCAGCGCCTCGGTGATCTGGACGCCGCTGCAGCCGGAGCCGATGATGCCCCAGCGTTTGCCTTTGTGCGGCACGCTGTGATCCCAGCGCGCGGAGTGGAAGGCCGGCCCGGCGAAGCTGTCGCGCCCTTCGATGTCGGGATATGTGGGCTGGTTGAGGAATCCGGTCGCGGCGACGAACACGTCCGCCATGTCGGTTTCGCCCTTGGCGGTCTTCACGTGCCAGCGTCCGTCCTTGAACAGTGCCGCGACGATCTCCTCGTTGAAGCGGATGTACTGGCGCAGGCCGCGATCGGCGGCGACCTTCTTGATGTAGGCCTGGATCTCGGGCGCCGGCGCGTATTTGCGCGACCAGTCGTAGTTGGGCTGGAACGGAAACTCGTACTGGCGCGACATCACGTCGACGAAGAGGCCGGGATAGGTGTTGTCGCGCCAGGTTCCGCCGACCTCATCGGCCTTCTCGTAGACCGTGAAATCGATGCCGGCGCGCTTCAGCTTCTCGGCGATGAAGAGCCCGGCGATTCCCGCCCCGACGACGACCACACGGAACTTTCGATCGGCTGCCATTGGCGCCTCCCAGCGTCTTCATTCTAGCCCGACGGCGGCCGGCATTGCACACGCCGTCCGGGCGGGGTGATATGATCGCCGGGAGGGGCACGATGGATCGGAACCCGCGTCTCTCGTCTTTCATGGTCGCGATCGCGGCGGCGCTGATCGTCATGCCCGGCCCTGCGGCAGCGTCCGACTGGGACGAGCTGGTCAAGGCCGCCAGCGCCGAAGGCGAGGTCGATGTCCATGGCGGCCCGGGCAAGCTCTACGAGCAGGTCCTGACCGAGGGGTTTCGCCGCGCCTTTCCCCAGATCAGGATCAATTTCAGCGGCCTGAGCGGGCGCGACGCCATCCCCAAGATCGTGCGCGAGCGCGAGGCCGGCATCTATAGCTGGGACACCTATATCGGCGGCACTTTCTCGACCCTGCAGACCCTGAAGCCGGCGGGCGCGTTCGCGCCGTTGCGGCCGGCCCTCGTCCTGCCCGAGGTGACGGACGACAAGGCCTGGTATGGCGGGCTCGACGCCGGCTGGATGGACAACGAGAAGAGCTTCGTCTTCGCCTTCGAGGCGACGGTGACGCCGGCAATGTTCGTCAATTGGGATTTCGTCTCGCACGACGACTTCGGGGCCTACGACGACGTGCTGAAGCCGCAATTCGCCGGCAAGATCGTGTGGGACGATCCGCGCCTCCCCGGCCAGGGCTCGGCCGCGGCGCAACGCATCCTGATCAATTTCGGCGCCGACTTCCTCACCCGGCTCTTCACCGAGCAGAAGATCGTCTACATCGCCAGCCCGCGCCAGAACGCGGAATGGGTGGTGCGCGGCCGGTATCCCATCGGCATCGGCACCGGGGTCGAGGAGCTGAAGCCGTTCCAGCAGCAGGGGCTGGGCCGCAACATCGCGCCCCTCGACGTGCCGCTCCCCCATCCGACCATCGCGCCCGGCTACGGCACGATCTCGCTGATGGACCGGGCGCCCCATCCCAATGCCGCCAAAGTCTACGTCAACTGGCTCCTGTCCAAGGCGGGGCAGGCCGAGTGGGTCAAGATCGGCCACAACAGCCGCCGCCTCGACATCCCCCCCGCCGCGCCCGCCTTCTACCCCAAGCCCGGCATCGACTACATGGCCGACCAGACCGAGGCCAACATCCCCCTGCGCCAGGAGGCCGCCGACCTCGCCAAGAAGTTCATCGGCCCGCAACCCTGAGCGGAAAGACCCATCTGTTCGATTCCGGGCAATTGGCGTACCATCCGGCGCCATGGAAGAAGACCGCGAAGACATGCACGACACCGATTTTCTGCACGAGCATCTCGAGCCGTCGCCGGAACAGCGCGACGAGCTCGCCCGCTTCATCTGGAGCCAGGAGCATGTCGAGCTCAAGACCGTCGGGATCGACATCGGCAGCTCGACCTCCCATCTCCTCTTCGCCAAGGTCCTGCTGCAGCGCCACTCCCAGGGCCTGTCGAGCCGCTTCGTCGTCGTCGACCGCCAGGTCGTGTGGCGCTCGCCCATCATGCTGACGCCGTTCCTCGCCGACGGCACCATCGACGCCCAAAGCCTCGCCCTCTTCATCGCGCGCTGCTACGAGGAGTCGGGCTTCGCGCGCAGCGAGATCGACAGCGGCGCCGTCATCCTGACCGGCGAGGCGATCAAGCGGCGGAACGCGCGCGCGATCGACGAGGTGTTCGCCGCCGAGGCCGGGAAATTCGTATGCGCCACCGCGGGCCACATACTCGAGTGCCGCCTCGCCGCGCACGGCTCGGGCGCCGTGCGCCTGTCGCGCGAGCGCGGCGAATGCCTGCTGCATGTCGATGTCGGCGGCGGCACCACCAAGCTCACGTTGATCGACCGCGGCACCGTGCTGAGCGCGGCGGCCTTCGCCGCGGGCGGGCGGCTCATCGCCAGCGACGCCGAGGGACAGTGGACGCGCGTCGATGACTCCGCGCGCCTCGTGGCGGAGGAACTCGGCCTTGCCACCAGCCCGCAGGCGCTGGCCGATCCGGCGACGCGCACCGCGCTGGCGCGCCGGCTGGCGGTGGTGATGGCGGACCATATTCTCGACGCACCGCTCGACCGGCTGGGCGAGGCGCTGAGGCTCACCGAAGGGTTGCGGCGCACCGCTTCGCCGACGGCGCTCACCTTCTCGGGCGGGGTCTCGGAATACATCTTCGGCCGCGAGGCGCAGGAATACGGCGATATCGCCATGCCGCTCGCGCGCGCCTTGACCGCGGAGCTGAGCCGGCGCACCGGCCTGCCGCTGGTCGATCCCGGCCAGCGCATCCGCGCCACGGTCATCGGCGCGTCGCAATTCACCATCCAGGTCAGCGGCAAGACGATTTATCTTTCCGATCCGTCGGTGCTGCCGGTGCATGGCGTTCCGGTGGTGCATGTCGGACGCGCTGCCGAGGACGATCCCGGCACCCTCGCCGGCGCCATTCGGCGCGGCCTCACCGATCTCGACCTCGAGCCCGAGGCGCGCGTGGCGATCGCCTTCTCCTGGCAGGGCGATCCGGACTACGCGCGTCTTGCCGCCGCCGGCCGCGCCATCGTCGCCGCCACTGCGCCCAAGGGCGTGCGCGACGAGCCGCTGTTCTTGATGATCGACGGCGATATCGGCCGCACGCTCGGCCGGCTGCTGCATGCCGAGCTGGGGCTGCCGGGCCAGCTCGTGTCGATCGACGGCGTGCAGCTCCAGGATCTCGATTATGTCGATGTCGGCGCCATGATCACGCCGCCGGGCGTCGTACCGGTGGTGATCAAGTCGCTGTTGTTTTCCTGAACCCATCCGACGAAGGGCCGAGGAGGAAACCATGACCGATGAAGTGAAACCGCGCTATCGCATCGATTCCTATCGCGACTGGATCAAGGGCGAGGGTGTGCCCATCGTCGAGGATTTCGGCATCGATCTCTTCTCGGTGACGACGAAGCCGTGGCCGCGCTACGGCATGAAGGGGGCAGCCTGCCATCTCAAGGGGCGCGGCGATTTCGCCAGCATGTTCCTGTACGAGCTCCCGCCCGGCGGCTCGTCGGTGCCGCAGCGCCACCTTTACGAGGAAGTGACCTACGTCCTCGAAGGCACCGGCAGCACGCAACTCGAGTTCCCGGACGGTGCCAAGCGCAGCTTCGAGTGGGGCGAGCGCAGCCTGTTCGCGATTCCGCTCAACGCCAAGCACCGCCACTTCAACGGCAGCGGCCAGAAGCGCGCGCTCATGGTCAGCACCACCAACATGCCGATGGTGATGAACATCTTCCACAACGAGAAATTCATCTTCGGCACCGACGCCGTGTTCTCCGATCGCATGGGCAAGGACGAATATTATAACGGCGAGGGCGATCTCGTCCTGGTCCGGCCTGGCAGCCATATGTGGGAAACCAATTTCGTTCCCGACCTCGAGCAGATCGAACTGCAGACATGGGAGGACCGCGGCGGCGGCAGCTCCAACATCATGTTCGTCCTGGCCGATGCCAGCATGCACGCGCACATCTCGGAAATGCCGTCCGGCACCTATAAAAAGGCGCATCGCCACGGCCCCGGCGCCCATGTCATGTGCGTGGTCGGCACCGGCTTTTCGCTGCTGTGGTACGAGGAGGACAAGGATTTCCTGCGCATCGACTGGAAGCACGGCGTGGTGTTCCCGCCGGCCGACCGCCAGCTTCACCAGCATTTCAACACCAGCGCGCGCCCGGCCCGCTATCTCGCGACGGGCGTCGGCGGGATACGCTATCCCCTGACCGCGGCGGCGTGGCGCTCGGGCGGCGACGGGACCGAGAAGAAACAGGCTGTCTCGCTCAGCATCAAGGAAGGCGGCGACCAGGTCGAATACGAGGATCAGGACCCGCGCATCCATCCGCTGTGGCTCGAGGAGATGCGGCGCAACGGCGGCCAGCCGAAGATGGACAAATACTTTCCCAACTTCAGCGCCAAGTCGGCGGCGGAATAGGGAAAGACCGGCGCGGCTTCAGTCGCCGCGCTCGGCGTTGCGCAGTTCGGCGCGAAGCCGGTCGGTGGCGGCGAGATCGATCTCGAAGGAGGCGGGATCGATCGCGACGCCGTAAGTTGCGGCGGCTTGCGCGGCGCTGACATAGCCCTGGCGCACGTCCTCGCGTACTTTCTCGACCGGGCGCTCCCACGGCGGGCCATAGCCGCCGCCGCCGCCCGAGCGGATGCGGTACTCGTCGCCGGGCTTGAGCTGGGCGAGGAACACCTTGGCGTTGGGAAAGTCGGTCTTCCACGTTCCGTTGCGCTTGATCGCGATCTGGTTGCCGGTGGCGTCGTGCCCGCCTTCGAGTCCCCACGGCTTGCAATGGGCGCGGTCGACCTGGCTGTTGTAGATGACCGGTCCCAGCACCCGCACCACGCGCTCGACGCCGAGCCCGCCGCGATTGCGCCCCGCGCCGCCCGAATCGGGCACCAGGGCGTGGCTTTCGACGACCACCGGAATCTTGGTCTCGACCTGCTCGCACGGCGCGTTGTGCGTGTCGCCGTCATTGAGGCAGACCGTGGCCGAGACGCCGTCCTCGCTGCGCTTGGCGCCCCATCCGCCGCCCAAGGGCCCGAAACCGCCGATGAAGAACTCGCGGTTTCTCGGGTTGATGCCGTGGATGTTGCCGCTCATCAGGTCGGCGTGGTGGCCGGCGATGACGCGGTCGGGAATGGCCGGCGTCAGCGCCTTGAACACGGTGTCGATGATGGTCATGGGGAACGTCATCCACTGCCGCATCGGCGCGGGGCGCACGGCGCTCACGATCTTGCCCGGCGGCACGACTGAAATCAGGCTGCGGAACGAGCCGTCGTTGATCGGGTAGTCGCGCGGCGAGGTGATGCACTTGTAAGCCACCTGGGTGCAGCCGAGGCCGGTGGTGATGCCCGAGTTGTAGAAGCCCCGCACCTGGTTCGAGACGTCGGTGAGGTCGATCGTCATCGCCTCGCCGGCGACGCTGACCTTGACGCGGATGGGGACAGGCTTGCCGATATCGACGCCGTCATCGTCCATGTAGGACTCGGCTTCGTAGGTGCCGTCGGGAATGGTGCGCGTATTGGCGCGCGCCGTCACCTCCGAGCGGTCCATGATGGCGGCGATCGACTGCGCAACCTCGTCGCGGCCATAGCGATCGATCAGCTCGAGGAAGCGGCGCTCGCCGGTCTTCACCGCCGTCACCTGCGCGCGCAGATCGCCCATCGCGCGCGTCGGGATGCGCACGTTCATGCGGATGATGTCGACCAGGTCCTGGTTGATCTTGCCGGCCTTGTAGAGCTTGAGGAACGGAAGCTGCAGGCCTTCGGAATAAATGTCGGTGGTAATGTTGCCGATCTGCCCGCCGATGTCGATCCAATGCGCCATGCAGCACGAGAACCCGACCAGCACGCGCTTGTGGAAGATCGGCAGGGTCAAGGTCATGTGGAACAGGTGGCTGCCGGTCGTGTAGGCGTCGTTGGTGACGAGGATGTCGCCCGGCTCAAGTTTGTCGCGGCCGAAATGCCGAAGCTCCGCCTTGATGGTCTCGGCCATGCCGCGGATGAAGGTCGGAAGCCCGATCCCGATCGACACGGTTTCGCCCTCTGGCGTGAAGAGCCCGGTGGTGAAGTCGAGCGCCTCGTAGATGATCATGTTGTAGGCGGTGCGCATGAGGTTCGTTTTCATTTCCTCGGTCACGGCGATGACGCCGTTGCGCACGATCTCGGTCACGACCGGGTCGGCCGCGCGCCGCGGCGATTCGAAAGGCGGGTTCATGGTGAGCGTTCCTCGACTACGCGCGATGAAGCCCGTTGCGGGCCAGGAATTCGATCATGAAGCGGTCGAACAGCCAGGGCTGCTCTATCTGGCAAGCGTGGCCCGCGCCGGGCAGGGTCTTCAATTCGCATTTGGGGATGCGGGCCTGAAGCGCGAAGGCGCTCTGATGTGCGCCGTCCTCGCTGCCGGTGAGGATCAGGGTCGGGCAGGCGATGCGCTCGTGATGGCCCTCGGGCTCGGGCCGCTGCAACGCCTGGAACTGATAGAGGATCGACTGCAGATCGGCGGTGCCGTTGCGCTCGGTGAACAGATCGGCGAAGTAATGCGCCAGCGGCGTCGCGCGAAAGCCGGCGCTCAGATCCTCGAACGTATAGGCCCAGCGGTAATCGATGCCGTTGGCGGTGTAGGCGTCGAGCCGGCGCTGGGCGAATTCCTTGCCCGGGGTGTAGCCCGTTCCGGACAGGACCAGCGCCGCCGTCTTGCCGGGGCGGCGGTGGTACATGTACGGCGCGATCGACGATCCGACCGAGCATCCGACCAGGATCGCGCGCTCGCCGGGCAGCGCGTCGTCGATCGCCTCCCAGCACGCCTCGGCCATGTCGGCGGTGGTGAGACCGGGCGCGGCCTTGGGCGAGCGGCCATAGCCGGGGATGTCGATGGCGATGCAGCGGAACCAGGTCGAGAAATGCGCCATCTGAAAGATCCAGCACGACTGGTCCATCGGGTTGGGATGGATGAAGGCGATGACCGGGCCCGCGCGTCCCATCCGCTCGTAGTACAGCGGCCCCTCTACGTGCTGCGCCATGGTCGATCCTCCCGCCAGCCGGCCGATGCTATTGAAGCTGGCGCCCTTCGTGAAGGGCCAAGCGGTAGATTGACAGCATTAAGCACTTGTCCAAGAGTGCCCGCGCCGCAAATACGAACCCGAGGGGGGATCATGGCTTCCTATCGCCTGCTGACTTATGCGTCGAAGACCGGGCCGCGCGCCGGCATCCTGATCGGCGACGCGGTCGTCGACGCCGAGGCGGCGTTCGGCGCCTATGCCAGGAAGACGCGCAAGAAGATCACGTTCCCGACCGGCACCACGCTCGCCATCTGCCGCAACTGGTCCAAGGCCTCGCCCGTCCTGAACCTGATCGCGCGCAACGACGCCTATGGGGTGCGCGGCCAGGCACTCGCCAAGACCAAGCTGCTGGCACCTATCGATGTCGGGATGATCTGGTGCGCCGGCGCCAACTACTACGACCATGTGCGCGAGATGACCGGCCACGAGATGGACAAGTCCAAGGTCGAGCCGTTCTTCTTCATCAAGTCAGGGGGACCCGCCTCCGTCGTTGGCGAGGGCGCGACCATCAAGCTGCCGGTGTGGTCGAAGCAGATCGACTGGGAGGCCGAGCTCGCCGTCATCATCGGGCGCCCCGCGCGCAATGTGAAGGCGAAGGATGCGCTCCGCTACGTCGCCGGCTACACCATCCTCAACGACCTCTCGGCGCGCGACCGCGGCACGCGCGAGGATTGGGTGTTCCGCTTCGACTGGCTGCGCCAGAAGAGCTTCGACACCGGCTGTCCCATGGGTCCCTGGATCACCCCCGCCTCGGAGATCAAGAACCCGCAGAAGCTCAAGGTCGATCTCTGGATCGGCGACACCTACGAGCAGGACACCAACACCGATCAGATGGTGTTCACCGTGGCCGAACAGATCGAGGCGCTGTCGAAGCAGATCACCCTCGTTCCCGGCGACGTCATCACCACCGGGACCGGTGCGGGCTGCGGCCGGCCGAAGAACAAGTACATGAAGCCCGGCGACAGGGTGAAGATCACCATCGAAGGCATCGGCACCCTGCACAACCGCGTCGCGCAGGGCGCCTGAGGAAGACCGCGGACGGCGAAGGCGCTCAACCCCCTTTGACGTCCGCGAGTTCCTGGATCTTCTCGAAGGAATTCTCGTAGCGCGAGTCGAAGGCCACGAGCGGTTTTGCTTCGCGGCCCAGATCGATCATCGGCTCGTTCTCCGCGCGGTCGCGCACGATCGCCATCGGCTCCAAGCCGCGCTCCACCCGCTCCATCTGCTCGAACAGGAGCTTGTGGAAGATCACCACGCCGCGGTCGCTGGTCGCGAGATGCTCGCGCGTGCGGTCCGAGATCGGACCCTGCCCGACCCAGGCCAGCATGTCCTGCGCGGGGATGTTGTCGCCGACGATCTTGCCGTGCTCGTTGAAGAGGTTGGTGTGCTTCACCGCGACCGGCCGCGGCGCCGCGCCCGGCTTGCGCTTGGACGTGCGATAGAGGAACTGAATGGTGTGCGTGTCGTCCACCGGTACGCGAATCTGCAGATTGGGCGCGTCGACGCCGCCCTGCGCCAGCGTGTTTGGGAACAGCAGCGGGTGCCCCACCGTCCAGTCGTCCGAGGTCTCCGGCTCGCCCTCGAGGAGGCGTCGCTTGTAGAGGCCGTACTTGAACACGTCGAACGCGATCTTGACGTGCCGCGCCGGGTTCATTCCAGGCGGACGGCCCTGCTTCTTGAGCTCATAATTGCCGAACCGCGCGTGCAGGAATTCGAAATGCACCGGGTCGGCCGAGTTGTCCATGCATTGCAGCCAATTGCACGGCAGCTTGTAGATGTCGACGGCGCGGTCGAGATCCTCGCGCACGAGCACGTCCCAGCGCGGCAGCAGCGGCCGCGGCTCGGGGCCGAAATAGGCCCACACCAGTCCGCCCAGGGCCTCTACCGGGTAGGCCTTGATCTTGATCTCGTCCTTGTAGAGCGACTCCGGATGCGCCAGCTCCTCGAACGGCTGCTCGAGGCAGCGTCCCTTGGCGTCGAACAGCCAGCCGTGATAGGCGCAGCGCAGGCCGCATTCTTCCGGAATGCCGTATTCGAGCGACAGGCAGCGGTGCGGGCAGCGGTCGTCGATCAGCCCATACTCGCCGCGCTGGGAACGAAAGAGGGTGAGGTCCTCGCCGAACCAGCGCACGCGCTGCACCGTCTCCTGCGTCAATTCGGCCTCGGTGCCGACCGGATGCCAATAGCGCCGCAGCAGGTTGCCCATCGGCGTGCCGGGGCCGATCTGGGTCAGACGGTCGTTCTCTTCCTTGGTTGTCATGTCATTCCTCCAGCCGGACCCATTTTACCGGTCCCCGGTCTGGCATCCAAGCCGTGTTTCTGTAGAGTGGTCGCGGGAGGAAACCATGACCGATGGACCTGTGCCTGGCCAGCTTCGCCTCAGGCTCGGCATGGCCGGCCTGGGCGTGGCGAGCACCTATGTCCTGCCGGGAGCGGAGCGCTCGCCCCACGCCGAACTGGTCGCCGCTGCCGATCTGCGCCGCAGCGCTCTCGATGCCTTCGCCGCGAAATTTGGCGGGCGGACCTATGGCAGCATCAGGGAGCTGTGCGCCGATCCGGAGGTCGACGTGGTCTGGATCGCCACGCCCAATCAGCTCCATTGCGAGCACACGGTCATGGCGGCCGAGCACGGCAAGCACGTGATTTGCACCAAGCCGATGGCGCTCGACGTCGCGGAATGCGAACGCATGTGCCTGGCGGCGGAGCGCAACGGGGTCAAGCTGCTGTGCGGTCAGACCTACAGCATGAGTCCCGACATCCAGGCCATGTGGCGCGTTGCCGCGTCGGGCGAGTTGGGGCGGCTCATCGCGATCAACACCTGGCTTTATACCGACTGGCTGCTCAAGCCCCGGGTCGCGGAAGAGCTCGACGAGGCGCTGGGCGGCGGGGTCGTCTATCGCCACGCGCCGCATCTCATCGACACGGTGCGGCTCTTGGGCGGCGGCCGCCTGCGCAGCGTCCGCGCGACGGCCGGGCGATGGATGAAGGAGCGGCCCTGTCCGGGAAATTTCTCGGCCTATCTCGAGTTCGAGGACGGCACGCCGGCGACCATCGTCTATAACGGCTACGGCTATTTCGACACGTCGGAGCTCACCTGGGGCATCGGCAACCGCATGTATTCCGACGACGAGCGCGTGCGGGTCCGGCGCGGGCTTCGGCGCGGCGAGATCAACACCGAGGACGCCAAGGAGACCATGCGCTTCGGCGCCGCGGCCGCGGACCCCGCCGGACGCGGCAGCGCTCAGGACGCGGTGAAGACGGTCGGCACCCGCGCCCATATCGGCTGGTTCGGCATCACCGTCGCGAGCTTCGAGCGCGGCGACATCCGCCAGTCGCCGAACGGTCTCTATGTTTATGGCGACGAGGGCCGCCGCGAGATTCCGGTGGAGGGCGGCCGCGGCGTCGGCATGCTCGAATTGAAGGAGATGCACGAGGCGATCGTCTCGGGCGCGCCCATCATCCATGACGGCCGTTGGGGCATGGCGACCCTCGAGGTCGGCAGCGCGATCATCCAGTCCGGCCGCGAGCGCCGCGAGGTGATGCTGACCCATCAGTGCGCGCTACCGTCCGAAGCGCGCGCCTGACCGAGCCGTCATTGCGAGCGCAGCGAAGCAATCTCCCTGACGCATCGTCGAGAAGATTGCTTCGTCGCCCTTCGGGCTCCTCGCAATGACGGCTTCCGGCAACTCTGTTGCGGACGTGCGCGAGTTGTGCATCGATAGCGATAACGAGCTTGGGGGAGACGGCAGATGAAAATCAAACGCGGCTTGTATCTTGGCGTGGCGGCGGCCGCCGTCGCCCTTGGCTTGGCATTCGCACCGGCGCCGGCGAAGGCGCAGCAGAGCGGCGCCGCCGCGGTTCGCATCAACGAACACGACATCGGCGGCGTGGTCACCGGCGTCCATGGGCCGGAAGCCGGCGTCTGGGTCATCGCCGAGACCAGCGATCTTCCCACCCGCTACATCAAGATCGTCGTCACCGACGATCGCGGGCGCTATGTCCTGCCCGATCTGCCGGATGCGAATTACCGCGTGTGGGTGCGCGGCTACGGGCTCGTCGATTCGCCGAAGATGCATGGCGTGCCGGGCACGATGCTCAACCTGGGCGCGGTGCCGGCGCCCAATGCCGCCGAGGCGGCGCATTACTACCCGGCGATCTACTGGTACTCGATGCTCAAGATTCCGGACCAGAAGCAGTTCGGCGGCGGCAGCGCCATTCCGCCCAAGATCACTCAGCAGGAATGGCTGATCGACTTCAAGAACCGCCAATGCATCGGCTGCCATCAGATCGGCCAGGAATCGACCCGCACGTTCCCCGCCGCCTTCAGCCATTTCAAGGATTCGGAAGAGGCGTGGATCCGCCGCGTGCAGTCGGGACAGTCCGCGCCGATGATGGTGAACCCGCTGGCCGGCGATCTCGGCGGCGTGCCGTTCAAATATCTCGCCAACTGGACCGACTCGATCGCCAAGGGCGCGCTGCCGCCCGCCAAGCCGCCGCGCCCGCAAGGGGTCGAGCGCAACGTCGTCATCACCATGTGGGAATGGGGCACGCCCAGCACCTACCTTCACGACCTGATCTCGACCGACAAGCGCAATCCGACCGTCAATGCCTATGGCCCGCTGTTCGGGTCGCCGGAATATGCGACCGACGACCTGCCGATTCTCGACCCGAAGACCAATACGGTCACGACGTTCCATGCGCCGGTGCGCGATGCGGACATGCCGGAATCGCTCGGCCCCGGCCATGCCGCCATCGAGAAGCCGCAGATGGCTTCGGCCTATTGGGGCATGGACAAGGTATGGACCAACCGGATCAACAATCATAATTCCATGTTCGACTCGCAAGGGCGGCTGTGGCTGACGGCCGCGATCCGCGGGCCGAAGAATCCGGATTTCTGCAAGAAGGGCTCCGAGCTGCCCTCGGCGCAGGCGTTCCCGCTCGACTCGAGCCTGCGCCAGCTCGCGATGCTCGATCCCAAGACGATGAAGTACACCTTCATCGACACCTGCTTCGCCGACCATCACCTGCAGTTCGGCTTCGACGCCAACGACACGCTGTGGACCAGCGGCGGCGGCCCGGTGGTGGGCTGGCTGAACACCAAGGAGTTCCTCGCGACCGGCGACGCGGTCAAGTCGCAGGGCTGGACGTCGCTGGTGCTCGACACCAACGGCGACGGCAAGCGCGGCGATTACGTCGAGCCCAACCAGCCGGTCGATCCCGCCAAGGACAAGCGCATCGGCGGCGGCTACTACGCCATCATGCCGAGCCCGGTGGACGGCTCGGTCTGGGGCACGGTCGGCGTGTTCGGCGGCGCGGGCGCGGTGGTGCGGCTCGCGCCCGGCGCCAATCCGCCGGCGACGGCGATCGCCGAGATCTACAACATCCCGCTGCCCGGCTTCGGCCCGCGCGGCGGCGACATCGACAGCAAGGGCGTGGTATGGGTGTCGCTCGCCAGCGGCCATCTCGGCAGCTTCGACCGCTCTAAGTGCAAGGGCCCGCTTAACGGGCCGAAAGCGACCGGCGATCATTGCCCGGAAGGCTGGACCTTCTACAAATATCCCGGCCCCGGCTTCCAAGGCATCGGCGACAACAGCGCCGAGGCGAGCTACTACACCTGGGTCGATCAGCACGATGCGGTGGGGCTCGGCAATAACGTACCGATCTCGACGGCGAACGAGAGCGACGGCTTTGCCGCGCTGGTCAACGGCAAGATGGTGTCGCTGCGCATCCCCTATCCGCTCGGCTTCTACGCCAAGGGGCTCGATGCCCGCATCGACGATCCGAATGCCGGCTGGAAG
>DATNID010000057.1:0-4799 GCA_035604615.1 Allostellaceae bacterium
TCGTCGACCACAAACCAAACGCGGCATGCCACGCTTCCATGCCCGCCGCTTCGGTTCGCGGGCATGCCCCCGAACCGAAGCGATCACGAAGCGGCCAACCCACGAGCTACATAAACCGGCCAACTTGACGAGCTAGCAACATACCTTAGTGATTAAGCCCCCCGGCGATGCGCCTGTTTACAAGGGACTAAGGCGCGCGAGCTGAGGGGCGATAAACCGAGATGACTAACGTCGTAGCGCTCCCGCCGCCTCGAACGCACCTGCGGGGTCGAGCTCGCGTTCATCCAACTCGCCTCTCGCGATGGCAATCCCCCGAAGTCCACGCGTTACGACCGCAGCGTCGAGCGATTGATTCGCCGGGCAACGGATACGTCCACGGGTCTCGGGCGGGGGGTGCGCCGGATCGGCGATGGGGACGGTCACTTGGGCGCGGATTCGTTTGCACCGGCGCCCGGCGCGGCTTGCGAATTGCATGGCTGGACGATAGCGTCAGCACGGTCTTTCCGTTAGAAGGTGAACGTGCGGCCTGTGCGTCCGCCCCTCGGTTGGTTGTGCTGATGCCCGCCCCTTCTCGCCTCACCCACCTCGATCGCCTCGAAGCCGAGAGCATCTTCATCATCCGGGAGGTCGCGGCGCAGTTCCGCAACCCGGTGATGATGTATTCGATCGGCAAGGACTCGTCGGTGATGCTGCATCTCGCGCTGAAGGCGTTCCGCCCGGCGCGCCTGCCCTTCCCGGTCCTTCATATCGACACCACCTGGAAGTTCCGCGAGATGATCGCGTTCCGCGACCGCATCGCGCGGGAGCTCGGGTTCGAGCTCAGGGTCCACACCAACGAGGAAGGGCTGGCGCAGGGCATCACCCCCTTCACGCACGGCTCCGCCGTCTATACCGACGTGATGAAGACCGCGGCATTGAAACAGGCGCTCGACAAGTGGGGCTTCGACGCGGCATTGGGCGGGGCGCGCCGCGACGAGGAGAAGAGCCGCGCCAAGGAGCGCGTCTTTTCGGTGCGCGGCGCCGGGCACCGCTGGGACCCGAGGAGCCAGCGGCCGGAGCTGTGGAACATCTATAACGGCCGCGTCAATCGCGGCGAGAGCGTGCGCGTCTTCCCGCTCTCCAACTGGACCGAGCTCGACGTGTGGGATTATGTCGAGCGCGAACGCATCGAGGTGGTGCCGCTCTATTTCGCCAAGGAGCGGCCGGTCGTGGAGCGCGATGGAACGCTCATCATGGTGGACGACGAGCGCATGCAGCTGGCGCCCGATGAGCGGCCGGAGATGCGCTGGGTGCGGTTCCGCACGCTCGGCTGCTACCCCTTGAGCGGCGCGATCCCGTCGCGCGCCGACAGCCTCCGCGCCATCATCGAGGAGATGCGCAGCGCCTCGACATCCGAACGCCAGGGCCGCCTCATCGACCACGACCAAGCCGGCTCGATGGAGTTGAAGAAACAGGAGGGCTACTTCTGATGGCGCAGGCGGCGCCCGCAAAGAGCTTGCTGCGCTTCATCACCTGCGGCAGCGTCGATGACGGCAAGAGCACGCTGATCGGCCGGCTGCTTTACGATTCGCAGCTCATTCTCGACGACCAGCTCGCCGCTCTTGAGCGCGACAGCCGCAAGCACGGCACCACCGGCGAGGCGCTCGACCTGGCGCTGCTCCTCGATGGCTTGCAGGCCGAGCGCGAGCAGGCGATCACCATCGACGTGGCCTATCGCTTCTTCGCCACGGCGAAGCGCAAATTCATCGTCGCCGACACGCCCGGCCACGTCCAATACACGCGCAACATGGCGACCGGCGCCTCGACCGCGGCGCTCGCGATCGTGCTGGTCGACGCGCGCAAGGGCATCCTGACCCAGACGCGGCGGCATGCGACGATCCTGTCGCTCCTTGGCGTCCGCATGATCGTGCTCGCGGTCAACAAGATGGATCTCGTCGCCTTCGACCGGGAACGCTTCGCCGCCATCACGGCGAGGTTCGGCGCCTTCGCCGGGCGGCTTGGCATCGCGCAGGTCGCCGCCATCCCGATCTCGGCGCTCAAGGGCGACAATGTCGCGCGCAAGAGCGAGGCGATGGCTTGGTACGACGGGCCCGCGCTGCTTCCCTTCCTCGAGACCGTCGACGTCGATGCCGATCCGCCAGGCGGCGCGCTTCGCTTCCCCGTGCAATGGGTCAACCGCGCGCATCCCGACTTCCGCGGCTATGCCGGCACGATCGCGCGCGGCAGCGTCAAGCCGGGCGACTCGGTCGTGGTGCAGCCGTCGGGCCGCGCCACGCGGGTCGAGCGCATCGTCTTCGACGGCGAGGACCGCGACGAGGCGGGCGCAGGCGAGTCGGTGACGCTCACCCTCGCCGACGAAATCGATGTGAGCCGCGGCGACATGCTGTGCGCACCCGACGATCCGCCCGCCGCGACCGACCAGATCGCCGCCAACGTCATTTGGATGCATGACGAGCCGATGCTGCCCGGGCGGCGCTATATCGCGCGCGCCGGCACCGCCCAGGCCTTCGCCCAGATCACCGAACTCAAGCACAAGATCAACGTCGACTCGCTCGAGCATCAGGCCGCCAAGACGCTCGAGCTGAACGAGATCGGGTTCTGCAATCTGAGCTTCGACCGGCCCTTGGCGCTCGACCCCTACAAGACCTGCCGCGACAGCGGCAGCTTCATCCTGATCGACCGCGTCACCAACCTCACCGTCGGCGCGGGCATGGTGGTGTTCTCGCTGCGCCGGGCCGCGAACATCGTGTGGCAGAAGCTCGAGGTGGACAAGCGGCGGCGCAGCGAGGTGAAGGGCCAGAGATCCTGCGCGCTGTGGTTCACCGGCCTCTCCGGGTCGGGCAAATCGACGGTCGCGAACCTGCTGGAAAAGCAGCTCGTCGATCTCGGCCGCCACACCTATCTGCTTGACGGCGACAATGTGCGCCACGGGCTCAACAAGGATTTGGGCTTCACCGACGCCGATCGCGTCGAGAACATCCGCCGCGTCGCCGAGGCGGCGAAGCTCATGGTCGATGCCGGGCTCATCGTGCTCGTCTCCTTCATCTCGCCCTTCCGCAGCGAGCGCCAGATGGCACGCGACATGATGGAGGCTGGCGAATTCCTCGAAGTTTACGTCAACACGCCGATCGAGGTGTGCGAAGGGCGCGATTCGAAGGGCCTCTATCGCAGGGCGCGGGCGGGCCAGATCCAGAACTTCACCGGCATCGACAGTCCCTACGAGCCGCCCGAGACGCCGGACTACGTGATCGACGGCGCCGACGGCGATCCCGAAGGCGCGGCGAAGATGCTGGTCGGCGAACTGCGCGCGCGCGGCATCATCATCTGATCTCGGGCCGGAAAGGCTTCGATGACGATCGAGCCGCGTTACATTCTGTCAGGGTTTGCCGTCGGCGCGCTCGTCGGCATGGTCGGGACCCGCCTGCTGCTGCGACATAAATCCGGCGGCCGGCGCTATCCGCGGCCGCAACTATCCGGGCAGTTCGAGCGCGCGCACCATTTGCCCCTCGCGCCAATCGCGCAAGGCGAAGCGCGTCGTCGCGTCGCCGAGACTCCTTTTGGCTTCCATAATTCGGGACCACAAGACAGCTCCCGCCGCGGGGAGGAAATTCCCTGCTAGCAGGGAAAATACAGGGAATCGCATCCGTTTTGCGGCAACTGGGGCCATCGCCATCACAGAAATCGCTGTCAGATAAGATTTTTTGGCCGGTTCCCTGCTTGGCGGGAGCAGGGAGGGAATGAGGGGAGCAGGGAATCGATCGGCGGCTTGGCGTGATCGTTCACGTTGGTATATTCGAGACTTTAGGCGAATGAGTCTCGGAGCTTCAGCTTCATGCGCGCGCATACGAGCTTGGCAACCAAGCCGGATTCGCGGCCGTTTCGCCTGCGGCGCGGCGGCGCGGCAGCCTTCGGGTTTGCCGGTCTCCGGCCGCGCCGTGCAGACGGCCGCCGCGCGTCGGCAAATGTCGGAATTCTTTACAGTTAGAGCATTTCCCGCTGGATCGGAATCGGCAGGGGATTCCCAAGACGGCCTGGATGTGATTCAAGCTGGCTGCTGGAAGCAGGGGGCCAGCATGGATGCCGGCAGCCTATTCGGATGATCTTCGAGAACGGGTGATACGGTCGGTTGAAGCGGGGGCGTCGCGGCGCTCGACGGCGCAGAAGTTCGAGGTGAGCGTCAGCTTCGTGATCAAGCTGATGCAGCGTTGGCGCGGGACGGGAACGCTGGCGGCGAAACCCAGGGGCGGCACCAAGACGTACCGGCTGAGCGCGCATGCGGCGATCGTGCAGGCGATGGTTGCGGCGCAGCCGGACATCACGCTCGACGAGCTGCGAGCGCGGCTCGAGGGTCAGGGGGTCGCGGTCGGCCGCTCCTCCGTTGGACGCTTCCTCAACGCCCTGGCGTTGACGCGAAAAAAAAGACGCTCCACGCGGCCGAGCAGAACCGTCCCGACGTCGCCGCCGCGCGGACGGCGTGGCGCGATCACCAGCCGAGCCTGACCCCGGCGCGGCTGGTCTTCATCGACGAAACCTGGGCCGCTACCAACATGGCCCGGCGCTACGGCCGCAGCCTCCGCGGCCGACGCCTGATCGCGCGCGTGCCGTACGGGCATTGGAAGACCAGCACTTTCCTTGCTGCCTTGCGACACGACAGGATCACCGCGCCCTGCATCATCGACGGCGCCATCAACGGCGAGACTTTCCTCGCCTATGTCGAACAGTTTCTTGCGCCAACCCTCATGCCAGGCGACATCGTGATCATGGATAATCTCGGATCGCACAAGGTTGCCGGCGTGCGT
>DATNID010000058.1:0-22130 GCA_035604615.1 Allostellaceae bacterium
CCGGTCCGCCATAGGTTCTGTGCGCGTAGTAGCCGCCGCCGCCGCCGAACAGCAGGATCAACACGACAATAAGCAGAATCGTGCCCATTTTCCATTCTCCCTGCTACAACCGCGGTCGCGCATCTGGAATCCGCGCCACGAGACAGCTCTGTCGGGGCTATGACGCGAACCCGATAACGCGCGGCGACCGGGCGTCCCTACTTGTTTTTCTGGGCACTGTCTTCGAGGGCTTTCCCTCCCTGCTGTATGTCCTGACCCGCGCCTTCCATCGTGTTGCACGCACTCAGAATTGATGCCGTGGCCGCAAGCATCAGCGCGAACAGTGCTATCATTGCGATCCGTTTGGTCATGGTGATCCTCTCCCAATGGCGGTTCGTCGTTCGATCATAGTGCCGGCTATCACTCTCGCTGGGCTCGCCCGGCCGCCAACCCGGCGACAAGCGCGCCCAGAAGCATGGCTGCCTTGTAGTCGCTCACCATGCGCGCTATCTCGATCAGCGCCGATTCGGAGTCGCGGCTCAGGCGCGTCTGTCTCCGACCGCTGCGGCCCACCATCAGCGCAAGTCCGATCAGAACGAGGCTCAGCAGACCCAGGGCGCCGGCAGCGGCGAGCGCCGCGCCCGCTGGCCCAAGATGTGGTAGCGCAAAGAGCCACAGCGCCGTCACCGCGCAAGCAATGGCGCCGGTCGCGGCAGTGGCAGCGAAGACGCCGCAAAGCGCCATCATCGAGATGCGTGTCGCGGCGACCTTTCCGCGGACCACAGCGATCCGGACGACCGCGCCAACAAATCCGAGCAAACGGTCCACGGCTAGCGCTCGGCTCGCCGTGAGAGAAGCCGGCTCGCGACGAAGCCAACGCCGAGGGCGATGAGCAGGCTTGTGATCGGCCGCTCCTCGACCTGTCGGCCGATTGCCTTCACCGAACGCTCGCCCTGCGCAGCCACGTCGTCGTAGGCACTTCGCGCCTTGTCGCCGAGCAGTCCGACGGAGCGTCGCACAGCGTCGGTCGCATCGCCGACGCCGCCGACCGCACCGCTCTTGACGTGGTCAAACAGTTCGGCGAGATCGCGCTTGAGCGAAGCGAGATCACTGACGATCCGCTCAAGATCGGGTGCCGTCGAAGCCGATCCTTGGTCCGTCACGTTATCACGCATGGCTTGGCACTCCCGTTCGGCTAACGTCGCAGTGACGAGAATTCGGATCGCGGACCGAGTCCGGAGCGCTATTCCAAGCAGCTGCAAGCGCCAACCTGGCCAAGGCCGGAAGAGACTTCGAGCCTGTCTTCTTCATGATCGAGGCGCGATGGTTCTCGACCGTACGTTGGCTGATACCGAGATTCGCGGCGATATTCTTATTTGGATGGCCGGCCAGAATCAGCTCTATGACCTGGCGCTGCCGCAAGGTGAGGCTCGCGAGGCGCGCCGCCGCCTCCGCTTGCCATGCCAACAGCTTGTTCAAATCTTCCTGCTGCCGTTGGATCACAGCCTCCATCCGGCGACGCAAGGCGCCTTCTCGGGCCAGAGCCTCGCGCAGCATGATCTTTGTTCGCTCGTCTCCGTGGCTTGCGACAACCCGGCGCCTTTGGCGTCCAACTGCGCCGCTCGAAGATAACCCCGCGCTGTTCTCGAAATGCTGGATGCTCATGTCGTCCGCCTCTCCGGTTTTCGGAATTGGTCACCCGGAAACCCCCTAACGAAAGAAATCTACGAAGGAGGCATCCTGAGCACATTGATGTGGATCAAATACGTTCGCGATCCGACATAGCGCCGGTTGTTTCCCTGGAGCCTCGTCGAGACGGACAATCGTCCGCGTGGGCAACCAAGGCCGCACGGGCCCTATCCGGACGACGACCGCGATCGACGAATGGGAAGCGGCATCAGCGGTGGGCTTACGGCGAACTATTCTGCGCCTTGGCTGCGCTTGATCCCGCCCGTCTCTTCACGCTCGATCTTTTCCGCAAGCTGCGCCAAAACGAGCGCGTGATTGGCGAGCCTGCGCCTGATCTCCGGCGTGGTTTCGATCTCGGCCGCATGCCGGTATTGACGTGATTCGTCGCGCAGTTCGGCCGGCGTCGGCATGGAACCCCTCATGCGTGCAAGCGGCTTCGCGTGCGACCCCTTTTTTGGGAGCCCACATGTCGCTCAACCGGCGACGCTCGTTCACGCCTGCCACCAATCGCAGCATCATAGACCCGTTCTGTCTGGTACCATACATAATAATACGGGCGGTCAACCGAGGCGATGCCACCCTTGCCTGTGCCGCCAATGGGGCATAGGCTGCCAAAACGATCGGCCTGTGGGCCGCCATCGACGACATTCGGCGAGAAGAACGGTTTGGCCCGGAAGAGGCCAAGCAAGCGTGTCGCGTGCCGAACCGACTGACGAATTGCGTCGCAAACTGGCGTTGCAACAGCCAGACCGTTGGAGTCTGACCGAAAGGAACAGCCAGATGGTGGCCAGCCAAAAAGCTGCGGCCCCTCATGTCAACCGATTGCTGGGATTGCTGCCGCCGAGGGATTATGAACGGCTGCGGCCGCATCTTCAGCCGATTACGCTTGGGTACAGGAAGTTGCTTTGCCATGCTAACAAGCCGATTAAATTTGTCTATTTCATCGAGACCGGCGTCGGTTCTCTGGTGAACACGATGAAGAACGGCCAGGCAGCCGCGTCCGGAACGATCGGCAACGAGGGCATGGTTGGTCTGCCCATCGTGTTTGGCGACGACAGGGCGCCCACCAGCGTTTACGTCCAAGTTCCCGGTGCCGGCCTGAGGATAACGGCAACATTGTTCACCGAGGAGCTGGCGCGAAGCGCTTCGATGCGAGCGGTAATGCTTCGCTATGCTCATGCGGTCTTCATCCAGGTTGCGCAATCCGCCGCGTGCCACCAGTTTCATTCGATACAACAACGATCTTGCCGCTGGATGCTGATGACGCATGACCGCATGCAGTCGGATGGGTTCCTGCTGACGCAGGAAATTTTGGCCATGATGCTGGGCGTGCAGCGTACCGGCATTTCGGCTGTGGCGAGCGCATTGCAGCGAGACGGCCTCATCAGCTATAAGCGTGGCAACGTGACAATCATCGATCGCGCCGGCCTCGAACGCCGCTCGTGCGAGTGTTACGGCGTTTCGAAAATGGAGTTCGATCGTCTTTTGGGCGCTCGGGTAAAGCGCAAAGTCACCGCCAGCAAGATGTAAAAGTGGTCGCGCTTGGCCGATGGGGAAGATGACCCTCGCGACGGACAACACACGGCTTCATCGAACGTCGAGATCTTCCGGTGTCGCAACCTTACCCCGGTCACGAGAGATCGTCCGTTCCACGACGCGCGCTTCTGATGGCCGGTTGCGTCGGCGCCGTCGGTTGCGTTTTTCCTCGCCTTGCGCATGCCGCCACGGCAATCGTGGTGCCGGCCGAAGCCGGCAATCGGCACTTCTCTGTCCTGTACAAGGGCGACAAGATCGGCGCCCACACGGTCTTGTATTCGTCGGCAACCGGAGAGACGCGAGTCAGCACCGAGATTCATCTCCTGGTCAAGGTAGCCTTCTTTACGGTGTTCAGGTTCAGCCACCGCTCCGAAGAGACCTGGCGCGCCGGGCGGCTGATGTCGCTTACCAGCGAAACGGTGGAGCATGGCGAGACGCTCCATGTTGAGGGTGTGGCAACGCCTGCGGGCTTTCGCGTGACCAGCAAGGGCGGTCCCTTCATCGCTTCGGCCGCGACCTTGACGTCGAACAGCCTGTGGACCCCGGCGGTGCTGGAGCAGGACACGGTTGTCGACGCGCAGCACGGCGGCGTCATCGGCGTCAGCGCGCGGAAACTCGCCGACGATCAAATCGTGATCGCCGGCCGCCAGGTTCGCGCCGCGCGCTATTCGTTGATCACGCCCTATCTCGCCGGCAGCATCTGGTACGACGAGGGAAACCTCTGGGTGCGCGGCGAGTTCGAGCGTGACGGCTCGAAGATCCAGTATGAGCTTGAGACGTGAGGCGCGGCAAACCTGCGGGCGAGGGAGCGCTCGGTCATGCCGTTTAGACAGCCGCTATGTCTTGCCGCTGCGATCATGGCGGGCGCCGTCGGGGGCTGCGTTGCGGTGTCCGTTGCCCTCGCTCCCACCCCGGTGACCCTCGCCACCGGCACCCCCGGCGGCATCTATCATCCCGTCGGAAATGCGATTTGCCGCATGTTCAACCTGGCGGACGAGCATCAGGCAACGCCATGCGTTGCGGTCAGTTCCGATGGCTCGATCGCGAATATCCGACGGGTCGAGAGCGGCGCGTCGACGTTCGGCCTTTCACAGACCGACGTCGCCTATGCGGCTTTTCATGGCGAGGGGCCGTTTTCTGCCGCTGGCCCCGATGCGAAGCTGCGCATGTTGATAGCGCTCTACCCCGAAGCATTTACCGTTGTCGCTCGCGCCGATAGCGGCATCCGCGATTTCCAGGATTTGCGCGGCAAGCGCATCGGCATCGGAATGAGCGATGCCGGATATACTTTCACCCGCGATGTCGTCCTCGGATTCTACGGCTGGGCCATATCGGATCCCGACCGCGTACTGGAACTCGGGCCCGCCGAACAGAACCAGGCGCTTTGCAGCAACAAGGTCGACGCGATCATTTTTGAGGCGGGGCATCCCAACGGGCTGACCCAGGAGGCGACGACCGGTTGCCGGGCGAGGCTGGTGCGCGTGGTTGGAGCGCCGATCGATCGGCTCCTCGAGACCCATCCCTATTACATCGCCTTTGTCATCCCCGGCGGCATGTACGCCGGCAACCCCAACGATACTCCGACATTTGGCACGCAGGCCGTGCTCGTCACGTCGAGCGATCAGCCGGATGAGCTGGCCCATGGCGTGGTCAAGGCGGTGTTCGAGAATTTCGCTGATTTCCGGCGCTTGCATCCCGCGCTGTCGACCTTGGACGTCAAACACATGGTGCCAAGCGAGGCCGTCATACCGATCCATCCAGGCGCGTTGAAGTATTATCGCGAAGCCGGCCTCCTCCCTTAGGCGCCGGCAACCCTTCGCCCGCGTGCGATGGTCCGGATTGATGTCCGGGCCTACTTCACGACGAGATTGTTCTTGACGCCTCTGACGCCGCCGATGGCCGCGGTTACGTCGCCGGCGCGTGCCTTCACCTGTTCGCTGTTGACGAAACCGCTGAGCTGGACGACGTCCTTATATGTCTCGACGCCGATGTCGAAGGACTTCAGGCCCGAATCGTTGAGTAAGGCGGCTTTGACCTTCGAGGTGATCGTGGCGTCGTCGACATATTCCCCGGTACTCTCGGTCGTGCGGCTCGACGACGTGCAGGCGACAATCGGCATCGTTGCGACGAGCGCGCCGAAGATAGGCATCCACAACGCTTTCTTCATGATGGCTGACTCCTTGCTCCAATGAGGGACTCGATAATTGGTTCCCTGGTTATCCCATGATCTCCGCGACCTCGACGACTTGGAGACATGGGAAAAATAATGGAGGCGCCTGGCCGGGCGTTGATTTGGATCAATGGCCCGACAAAACCGAAACGTCGACGGCTTAACGGCTGCCTCGTACCGGGCGAGGCTCGCGTCTTAAATGGGGCAGCAGCGTCCAGCCGCAGCGTGTCTTCATGGCCGGGCCGTGCGCGGCACTTGGGCGGGCGCGCCGAGAATATCGCCGGCACGATCGATCAGCCGACCGGCGCGTCCGATCGCGCGGTCGACCGCGATCACCCTGCGGTGATAAGCCTCGAGCGAATTCCGATGCCCGATGCTGATCACTGTCGTCGCCGGCAAGGCACTGGCGATCATGCTGTAGAGGGCCGCCTCCTCCTCCTCATCGGTGGCAGAGGTGGCCTCGTCGAGGAACAGCCAGTCCGGCTTGATCAGCAGGGCGCGGGCGACCGCTAGTCGCTGTTGCTCGCCAAGCGACAATGTCTGCCCCCAATGCGCGTCCTCGTCCAGGCGAGCCGTCACATTGGACAACCCGACGGCGGCCAATGCGGCCGATGCGTCGGCCTCGCGGCCCGGCGCCGGCCGGGCGGGAAACCATAGCGCCTCGCGCAGCGTGCCGATCGGCATGTAGGGACGTTGCGGAAGGAACAGCGTCGTTGCGCCCGCCGGCAGGCAGATTCGCCCGGTTGCAAACGGCCACAATCCTGCGAGGACGCGGAACAGCGTGCTCTTGCCGCTGCCCGAAGGCCCTTTCAACAATACCGCCTCGTGCGGTTTGAAGCTCAGCGTGATAGGAGCCAGTAGCGGCGCCCCATCGGGCAACGACACGCCCACATCCTGCAAGTCGATCGTGTCCTGAGCAGCCGTTTCCGTGCGCGTGCCGAGGATTGCCGCAGCGCTCTCGCGCTTGATTTCGGCGGCAAACTCGGTCAGTCGGTCCACCATTGCCCGCCATTCGGCGAACACGGTGTAGCTGCCGATGAACCAGGCCAGCGCCTCGTTGACGCGTTCAAAAGCATTGGCCGTCTGGATCAGGCCGCCGAGCTGGATGGCACCAGAAAAATAGCGAGGCGAAGCGACCAGCAACGCAAACGATGAGGTACCCTGGCTGAACAGCAGCTGGAACATCAGGTACCCATTGCTGCGCAGGATGATGCGCTTGAAATTGTCATAGAGGGCCCGGAATCTCCCGAGTGCGGTGCTGCGCTCCCGCGCTTCGCCGCCATAGAGCGCAATACCTTCGGCCTCCTCGCGAAGACGTACGAGACTGAAGCGGAAATCCGCTTCGACCGCCTGTTGTCGGTTATTGAGTCGTATCAATGGCCGGCCGATCAGGTGCGCGAACACCGATCCAAGGCCGGAGTACAGCACAGCCACCCAGAACATGTAGCCCGGGATCGTGACCGCGAAATCGCCGATCGGCAGCGTGATGCTGCCCGAGAGATACCAAAGCAACGCGGCAAAGGATGCGAGCGTCGCGAGCGCGTTGAGGAAGCCGAGACCCAAGGCCATGGATCGTTCGATAAAAAGGCGGACGTCCTCGGATATCCGCTGATCCGGGTTGTCGACTCGCCCCGAGAAACGCATGCGGTAGAAGGTTCGGTCGGCAAGCCAGCGCGTGACATATTGGTCGGTAAGCCAGCGCCGCCATCGAAGCTGCAGCGTCTGATCCAGATAAACCCGCAGCACCGCGACCGAGAGGTAGAGGAGAATCAGCAAGACAACGATGAAGAATGCACGATAGAAACCGGGAGCGTCCTGCTGCTGGAGGGCAGTGAAGAGTGATCCGTTCGCTTCATTCTGCAGTACGTTTACGCCTACCAAGCTGAAATTGAGGCCGATGATCGAGATCAAGAGCAGCCGCGCCGACCACCGTTCCTCACTTCTCCAATAGCCCCTAGTCAGGACCCAGACGTCAAAAGCGAGCTGTCTAAGCCTCGTCATCCCACTCTCCCGGCGGAAATCGCCTTCCGCCACTAAGGGCAAGGGAAAGTGCCGGCGACATTGATAGAGGTCAAGCAGTTCTCAGGGCGCTCGCGTGGGCCAAGCCAGAAGGCGCCGCAAGGGCATCGGCATAGCCTGAGTTGCGCAGGTAGTTTGCGCATTCGGGCGGAGTGAAGGCGTCGAGGAGTTGACCGATGCGTTGCCATGTTGCGGTAACGGTTCGCTCGGCAGCCTTGCGCAGGAGGGTTTTGAGCTTCGAGAAGACCTGCTTGCTGGGGAGAATCCGCACGACGGCATCTTCGGGGGCTGATCTAGGTACATTCCGGGGGTAGGCGCCATCGCGCCGATCTCGGATAAAATACGTTCGATGCGCCGGCGCGGGGAGAGATGCCGGCACGTATCGCCTGGTGGTGCCTTTCATCACGACGCTCGACGTGCCTGCGACCGCAGCGTCCGGGAGCGCGGTTGGCACGGAGCGCCATCTGGTTCATCCTGGTTTCGTAAGGACGACAAGGTGGAGACCACGATGCAACCGCGAAGCCGCCCAAGCCGAATCGACTCGATCGCACCGGGTAAGATCAGGCCGCGGAGGATTCAGTTCAATCGAGCGCGACGTTTTTATAGCGACGCGTTGCTCGCCGCGCTTCTCGGCGTCGCGGGTGCGGCGCCGGCGATGGCCGCACAGCTCGAGTTGCCCGCGATTGTCGAGCCCGCGAGCCAAGAGCATCATGTCGGCAAAGTGATCTTCGTCGAACTGGTGACGCCAGACCTTGCCGTCACCAAGCAGTTCTACGCGGGATTGTTCGGCTGGACGTTTCGCGACATTCAGGCCGGAGCGACGGCGTACGCCGAGGCATCCCTCGACGGTCGTCCGGTCGCGGGACTGATTCAGAAGGGGGTCCCGGCGGGCGAGCATCGCCAGCCGGCGTGGCTGGGCTACATCGCCGCGCGCGATGTCGACGCGGCAAAGCAGCTTGCGCTGCAACATCGCGCGAAGGTGCTGTTCGAGCCGCATACCTACCCTAACCGCGGCCGGGAGGCAGTCCTCGCCGATCCGCAGGGCGCCGTCTTTGCCGTCCTCGCTTCCAGCAGCGGCGATCCGCCCGACTTCCTGGCCGCACCCGGCGAATGGGTCTGGAGCTCGCTGATGACGACCGATCCGGACACCGATGCTGCTTTCTACCAGACGCTATTCGACTACGACGTCTTCGAACTACCGGCCAGCGGGGACGCCCAACACCTCCTGCTCGCGTCCCACAATTATGCTCGCGCGAGCGTGAATGCGCTGCCAACCAATACGCCCAACGCCCATCCTTATTGGCTCAATTACGTCCGCGTCGAAGATGCGGTCAAGGCGACCGCAAAGCTCATGGCGCTCGGCGGCCGCGTGCTGGTCGAACCCCGGGTCGATCGCCATGGCGGCAAGGTCGCGGTCGTTGCCGACCCTCTGGGGGCGCCCTTCGGATTGCTTGAATGGCCGGACGCCGAAAGCAAGGACGCACCCAAGTGAGCGCCTTGCTCTCGCGCTGGTCAGCGATCGGCTTCGCGATCGGGCTGTTCACGGTGCTGTCGTACGGTTGCGTTGTTCCCGGTGTCGGATACGGATACGGCGACGCCATCGGACTCGGGCTGGATTATTATGAACCCTACGGCGTCAATTACGGCGGCTGGGGACCCGGCTACCAGGTGGCGCCGTTTCGCGGCGGCGCCCAACGCCCAGCCACTGGCGGTGGCCGCGCATCACCGCACGCCTACCGATCCGCGCCTGCATCCCGCTCGGTGCCGTCTATTCCGTCGGCTTCGCGTTCCGGCGCTGGCAGACATCGCTGACCTTCCGGGACGACAACACCCGCCGGACTCGTAACATGTTGATTTTATTGGTAGCGGGGGAGGGAGTTGAACCCCCGACCTTGGGATTATGATTCCCCTGCTCTAACCAACTGAGCTACCCCGCCGCCACGGCGCCGCATATAGGCGTCGGCCGGCTCGCACGTCAAGCTTCGGGCCGGCGCCGGATCCAGCCGCCGCCCAGAACGCGCGCGCGGTCGTAGAAAACGCAGGCCTGGCCGGGCGCCACGCCCAACGCGGGCTCATCGAGCGTGGCCTCGCCGTAGCCGCCGTCCAGATCGAGCGTCGCGCCCACCGGCGCCTGCGCCGAGCGCAGCTTCACGTCGCAGCGCAGTCCCGCTTCGGGCGCGCGCGCGCCCAGCCAGTTGACGCCCGAGAGCGCCACGAGCCGCGCGCCCAGCGCCGCGCGCGGCCCGACCACGACGCGCCGCGTCTCGGGCTCGAGCCGCAGCACGAACAGGGGCTCGGGTCCGGCGAGCCCCAGCCCCTTGCGCTGGCCGACGGTGAAATGCGCGATGCCGCGATGGCGGCCGAGCACCGCGCCGTCGCGGTCGACGATGTCGCCGGGCTCCGCCGCCTCGGGCCTGAGCCGCTCCACCAGCGCGCCGTAATCGCCGCCCGGAACGAAGCAGATATCCTGGCTGTCGGGCTTCTCGGCGACGTCGAGACCGCACTCGCGCGCGAGATCGCGGGTCTCGTTCTTGCCGAGATCGCCCAGCGGAAAGCGCAGCATGTCGAGCTGCGCGCGCGTGGTGCGGTAGAGGAAATAGCTCTGGTCGCGGCTTTGGTCGGCGGCACGATGCAGCTCGGGTCCGTCCGGCCCCATGATCCGACGCGCGTAATGCCCGGTGGCGAGCGCCGCGGCGCCCAGGTCGCGCGCGACGCCGAGGAGATCGCGGAACTTCACCGTCGCGTTGCAGGCGATGCACGGCACCGGCGTCTCGCCCCGTACATAGGCGTCGGCGAAGGGCTCGATCACCTCGTCGCGGAAACGCTTCTCGTAGTCGAGCACGTAGTGCGGGATGCCGAGACGCTGCGCCACCATGGCCGCGTCGCGCACGTCCTGGCCGGCGCAGCACGCACCCTTGCGTTGGCGCGCCGCGCCGTGGTCATAGAGCTGCAGGGTGACGCCGACTGTGTCGAAGCCGGCCTTGGCGACCAGCGCCGCCGTCACCGAGCTGTCGACGCCGCCCGACATGGCGACCACCACGCGCGCGCCCGGGGCGAGATCGAGGCGCATCAGCCGTTGAGAAGGTTGCGCGTCGCCGCCGGCAGCTTGACCGTGAGCCCGTCGAGCTCCTCGGTCATGATGATCTGGCAGCCGAGGCGCGAGGTATTGGTCAGGCCGAAGGCGAGGTCGAGCATGTCCTCCTCGTCCTCCTTGGCGTCCTTCAGGAGGTCGTACCACTCGGCATCGACCACGACGTGGCAGGTGGAACAAGCGAGCGAGCCTTCGCAGGCGCCTTCGATGTCGATGTCGTTGCGCCGCGCGATCTCGAGGAGCGACAGCCCCACCGGCGCGTCGACCTCGTGCGGCGTGCCGTCGCGGTCGATAAAGATCATCCTGGGCATGGCGCGAGAATCCGTCGCTCGCCTAGGGCACGGGCGCCAGATCTTCAGCCGCGATCGCCGCGCCGAGCACCGAAGCCTCGTCGGGCGCGGCGCCCTTGGCGAGCGCCGCCGCCTCGGCCAGTGCGACGAAGCGCAGGATCGCGATCCCGGCGTCGGGCGCCGCGCGCTCGATCGCCGCGCGGTCGCGCTCGTCGGCGGCGATCACCGCGTGCGTGACCGGCCGCGCGAGCTGCTTTTCCGCCCGGCCACGCAACCCCAGCAACAGGTCATGCGCAGGCGTGCGCGGGGGCATGGCGAGGCTGCGATTGCCGTCCGCGTCGGGAAGGATTTCCGGGTTGCCGCCGACAGCGATCGCCACCCGTCCCACGTTTCCCGCCGCGATGGCGATGCCGACCGACGCGCCGGGCCCGTCGCTGTCGTAAAGAGCGCCGTCGGGCTCCTCGATCTGGAACAGCTTCATGCCGGCTCAGACATGGAAGGATTCGCCGCAGCCGCAACGGCCCTTCTCGTTGGGATTGCGGAAGGTGAAGCCCGACTGGATCTTGTCTTCGACATAGTCCATCTCGGTGCCGATGATGAACATGGTCGCCTTGGGGTCGATCAGGATGGTGACGCCCTTGGCCTGGACGACCTCGTCGAACTTGGCCTTCTCGTCGGCATATTCGACCGTGTAGGTGAGGCCGGAGCAGCCGCGCGAGCGCACGCCGACGCGGATTCCAACCGACGGCTTGCCGCGCCGGGCGAGCAGGGCCTGGATGCGCTCCGCCGCCGCATCCGTGACGGTCATCGCCTGCTTCAGCGCCATGCTCGCTTCTCTCCTTGCCTCGCTAGATACCACCGGCTGCCCGACCCGGGCAACCGCACGGGCTTTATGTGGCCCCGGCGGCCGCGCTTGTCACCCCACCCGACCGTATGCGCCGCGCCGCCGCGGCGATGGTCTCGACCGCAAAATCCACCTCCTCCGCGGTGGTGAAACGGCCCAGGCCGATGCGGATCGAGGCGCCAGCCATGGCGTCGCCCACCCCCAGCGCCCGCAACACATAGGAGGGCTCGATTTCGGCGGCGGTGCAGGCCGAGCCGGTCGAGAGCGCCAGCGCCGGACACGACGCCATCAGGTCGTATGCCGGCACACCGGGAAAGATCAGGTTAAGATTTCCCGGCAGCCGCCGTTCGGGATGGCCGGTCAGCACCGTCTCGGGCAGGCGGGCGCGGATGCCGGCGAGGAAGCGCCGCCGGAGACCGACCAGCCGCCCGGCCTCCTCTTCCATCTCCGCTCCCGCCAATTCGGCCGCCGCCCCCAGCCCGACGCAGAGCGGCGTCGGCAAAGTGCCCGAGCGCATGCCCCGCTCCTGGCCGCCGCCGTCGAACAGGGGCGCGATCCGGGCGCGCGGCCGGCGCCGCACATAGAGCGCGCCGACGCCCTTGGGTCCGTAGATCTTGTGGCCCGAGATCGACAGAAGATCGACGCCCCAGGCGCCAACATCGACCGGTATTTTGCCGACCGCCTGGGCGCCGTCGCTATGCAGCAGGATGCCGCGCGCGCGGGTCAGCGCCGCGATCGCGGCGATCGGCTGCAGCACGCCGATCTCGTTGTGCGCCGCCATCACCGACACCAGAAGCGTGCGCTCCTCGAGCGCCGCCTCGAGGCGCGCGACATCGACCAGGCCGTCGGGCTCGACCGCGAGATAGGTCACGCGGAAACCCTCGCGCTCGAGCGCGCGGCAGCTTTCGAGCACGCATTTATGCTCGGTCGCGAGCGCGACGATGTGGTCCTTGCCGAGCGGGCGATGGAAATGCGCCGCGCCCTTGATGGCGAGATTGTTGGATTCGGTGGCGCCCGAGGTGAACACGATCTCGCGCGGCTCGGCGCCGATGAGCGCGGCGAGCCGGGCGCGGGCGCGCTCGACGGCTTGCTCCGCCTCGCGGCCGTAGGCATGCGTGATCGAGCCGGGATTGCCGAACTTCTCGGTGAACCACGGCAGCATCTCGGCCAGCACGCGCGGGTCGCACGGCGTGGTCGCGTGGTAGTCGAGATAGACCGGCGCGCGGTTGCGGCCGCTCATGCCGCGTGCGCCCGGACGCGCGCGTGAAGCGCGCCCCAGGCCTCCACGAGGTGGTCGATGTCGGCGTCGCTCGTGCTCCAGCCCAGGCTGATGCGGATGGCACAATCGGCGAGGTCGGGCGCAACGCCCATCGCCTCGAGCGTCGGGCTGCGCCGCACCTTGCCGGAAGAGCATGCCGCACCGGCGCTCACCATCACGCCGGCGAGATCGAGCGCCATCACCTGCGTCGCGGCCGGCACGCCGGGCATGGCAATGCAGAGAGTGTTGGCGAGGCGCGCGACATCGCGCGCGAAGATGCGTGCCTCGGGCGCGACGGCGAGGAGGCGGCGCTCGGCCCTGTCGCGCAGCGCCGCGATGCGCGCCTGGTCACCCAGCCGCGCGCACGCGAGCCGAGCGGCGACGCCGAAGCCGACGATGCCGGCGACGTTCTCGGTGCCGGCGCGGCGGCCGCGCTCCTGTCCGCCGCCGGCGATCAATGGCGCGAGCGGCAGGTCGGGCGACACCACCAGCGCGCCCACGCCTTGCGGCCCGCCGATCTTGTGCGCCGACAGGGTCACGAGATCGGCGCCGAGCGCGTCCTTATCGAGTGCGATCCTGCCCGCGGCCTGGACCGCGTCGCAATGAATGAGCGCGCCCGCTGCATGGGCGATGTGCGCGGCCTCGGCCACCGGCTGGATCGCGCCGGTCTCGTTGTTGGCCAGCATCAGCGACACCAGCGCCGGCCGCGAATCGTCCGACAGCATGCGCTCGAGCGCGGCGAGATCGACCGTGCCAGCGCCCAGCGCCGGCACCAATTCACATTCCGCGACGGCGAGGCGCACGGAATCGTGCTCGAGCGCCGAGACCAGCACGCGGCGGCCGGGAAATCCCCGGAGCGCGGTCTGGTTCGCCTCGCTGCCGCTGCCGGTGAAGACGATCTCGTCCTCGGGCGCGCCGGCCAAGGCCGCAACCTCGCTTCGCGCCTGCTCGATCGCCTGGCGCGCGGCCCGGCCCCAGCGATGGACCGACGACGCGTTGCCGCAGCGTGCGAGTGCGTCAGCCATCGCGTCCGCCACTTCGCGCGGCACCGGCGCGGTGGCATTCCAGTCGAGATATGCGGGACCGATTTCCGTCACGGTGAACGCTCGCGCCTATTGCGCCGCGACCGCGTCCTGGCGCTGGCGATGGAGGGCGCCGCTGCGGCCGAGGAGGCGGCGCTCGCACACGTCCGCGAGCGTCACCGAGCTGAGAAAGATATGGATCTGGTTGCCGAGCTCCTCCCACAGATCGTGGGTGAGGCAGCGGCTCTGCTGCCCGGAGCAGCCGGTCGGTGCGCCCGGCGTGCAGCGCGTGGCGCGGAACGGCTCGTCGACGGCGATGATGATGTCGCAGATGCGCGTGCCCTCGGCACCGTGCGCCAGGCGATAGCCGCCGCCCGGGCCGCGCACGCTCGTGACCAGGCCGCCGACGCGGAGCTTGGCGAAGAGCTGCTCGAGATAGGAGAGCGAAATCGCCTGGCGCTCGGCGATCTCGGCCAAGGTCACGGGGTTTTCGCCGCCATGCTTGGCGATGTCGACCATCGCCATCACCGCGTAGCGTCCCCTGGTGGTGAGCCTCATCGCCCTCGCTCCTTCGCTCTCAGCGGCGCCCGCCGGCGGCTTCCTCGCGCGGCTCCTCGCCCGGGACTTCCATCGGCAGCGCGACCGGCTTGCGCGGCGCCTCGCGCCGGCTCTCGAGCTCCTCGAGCCGCGCCTTCAGCACCTTGATGTCCTCGGCCATGACCGCGACCATGCAGGCGACCGGATCGGGGGAGTCGTCGCAGGGCGTGCCGTAGGGCAGGAATTGCGGCGGCTTCTGCTCGACCTTCTTCTCCTCGCCGACCTTGCGCGCCGGGATCCCGACCACGGAGGCGCCGGCCTCGACCGCGGACAGGACCACCGCGTTGGCGCCGATCCGCGCCATGCGGCCGACCGTGAAGGCGCCGAGGATCTTGGCGCCGGCGCCGACGATGACGCCGTCCTCGAGGGTGGGATGGCGCTTGCCGCGATGGAGCGAGGTGCCGCCGAGGGTCACTTGCTGATAGAGGGTCACGTCGTCGCCGATCACCGTGGTCTCGCCGATCACCACACCCATGCCGTGGTCGATGAACAGGCGGCGGCCGATCTCGGCCCCAGGATGGATCTCGATGCCGGTCAGGGTCCGCCCCAGATGCGACACCCAGCGGCCCAGCACCAGCCAGCCGTGCCGCCACAGGAAGCGGGCCACCCTGTAAAACAGCAGGGCGTGGAATCCTGGGTAGCAAAATACCACCTCGAGCGTCGAGCGCGCGGCGGGGTCGTGCTTCAGGACGGTGTCGATCTCTTCGCGCAGGTTTTTGAATACCATCGGAATCGCTGTGCTAGAATCGGGGTCGTTGGCGCACCGGCGCGCGACTGCAAAAAGCGGCAGACACCGGCAAGGACGCGAAATTAACAGACCGAGCGTGGTAGTCAAGTATATGGGTAACTCCACCGTGGCTACATCACCGAGTGACCTAGTCGCCTACACGGTTATTCCGGGGTCCGGCCTGAAGCCGAGCTGCCGCGATGCCTGAGGTCGTGATCAACGGCCCGGAAGGCCGCCTCGAGGGCCGCTACCATCATTCCAAGGACGAGACCGCGCCGATCGCCCTGCTGCTGCACCCGCATCCGCAGCACGGCGGCACCATGAACAACAAGGTGGTCTACACCCTCTACCATGCCTTCATGCAGGGCGGGTTCTCGACCCTGCGCTTCAATTTCCGCGGCGTCGGCAAGAGCCAGGGCATCTTCGACCGCGGCGAGGGCGAGCTGTCGGACGCCGCCTCGGCGCTGGATTGGCTGCAGTCCTACAACGCCAACGCCGCCGCGTGCTGGGTCGCGGGCTTTTCGTTCGGGGCCTGGATCGCCATGCAGCTTTTGATGAGGCGGCCGGAGATCGACAGCTTCATCGCCGTTGCGCCGCCGGCCAACATGTTCGATTTCGGCTTCCTCGCCCCCTGCCCCGCCTCCGGCCTGATCATCCAGGGCGACCAGGACCAGCTCGTCGCCGCCGACGCGGTGCAGCGCCTGGTGACCAAGCTCGCGCACCAGCGCGACATCCGCATCGCCCACGCCGTGATCCCCGGCGCCGACCATTTCTTCCAGAACCATCAAGAGCCGCTCGCCGCGGTGGTGGAAAAATACATCGCCGGCAACCCGGGCAAGCGCGCGGCGGCGGCGGGGCGGTAGGGCGGCGGAGGCGGAGCTACGCCGACCCTGCCTCTTGATGCAAGACAGAGAAGTATACTCTGACCTATTCTCTTGAGTGTGGACGGGTTGAGGAGAGCGCTACTCAATGAGCGATAGAGACACGGGGATGGATATTGTAAAATTTATCGTTGAGCAGTGGAGCCGGATTGGCGTTTACACTTGGCACGTCAATGCTCCTGCCGTAACTCCTTTGCATGCTGGCTGGAACATAGAGCTGGCCGGCTTTGTCTGTACAGGATTCGCCGCGGGATAAGTGAAGCCCCTGCCGGTTGCCGTTGCGGTGTGACGTTTTCGGGGCGTCACGCAGGGAGGGCGTACGTGCGAATTGGGGTCGGCGTTGGATTTATCGCAAGCTAAAGTAACGCGACAAGTTGATCGACCGAAATTCCGGCCTCGTGCAGGATCGCGCGCAATGTGCCTCTCTTAACGTCCTTGGCATGGTACGGGACGGTTACCCGAAGGGCCGGATGATCGGGATGCTTGAGGTAGTAATGACTGCCGCGGACGTGGTGGACGAAAAAGCCGGCTTTTTGCAGGGCGCGAATGAGCTGGCGAGGGGCAACGACCGGCAGCTCGGTCATGCCGCTTTGACTGAGACGGCGAGGGTCTCTTTCAGGATTTGTTTGGCCGGCTGAGGATCGTCTTCCGGCGGCATGGGCAAGCCGTCCTTGGCAAGACTCTCCAAGTAACCGCGAATTGCTTCCGCGGCCATCGCTCGTGCCTCATCGAGCGTGTCGCCTTCGGTCACCAGACCGGGCAACGCCGGACAGGTGACGACGTACCCGCCCTCCTCGGCAGGTTCAAACAGCACGACATAGCGGTAATCGGTCATCGCGTTCGTCCCAGGCAATAGCGGCGATCTTACCACATGACCGCTCAGTCCTCGAACGGGTCCTTCACCAGCACCGTGTCGTCGCGCTCCGGGCTGGTCGAGAGCATCGCCACCGGCGCCTCGATCAGCTCCTCGACGCGGCGGATGTACTTGATGGCGAGCGCCGGGAGCTGCGCCCACGAGCGCGCGCCGCGGGTGCTTTCGCTCCAGCCTTCGATGGTCTCGTAGATGGGCTCGAGCTCGGCCTGGGCGCGGGCGTCGGCCGGCAGCCGGTCGAGCGTGGCGTTGCCGCGGCGATAGGCGATGCAGACCTTGATCTCGGGGAACCCGTCGAGCACATCGAGCTTCGTGAGCGCGATGCCGTCGATGCCCGCGACCTTGACCGCCTGGCGCACCATCACCGCGTCGAACCAGCCGCAGCGGCGCTTGCGCCCGGTGACGACGCCGAACTCCTTGCCGCGCTCGCCCAAGGTCTGGCCGATGCGGTCGGTGAGCTCGGTCGGGAACGGGCCGCTGCCGACCCGCGTGGTGTAGGCCTTGGTGATGCCGAGCACGTAGCCGACCGCGCCCGGCCCGATGCCGGAGCCCGAGGCCGCCTGGCCCGGATGGGTGTGGGACGAGGTGACGTAAGGGTATGTCCCGTGATCGACGTCGAGCATGACGCCCTGCGCGCCCTCGAACAGGATGCGCCGCCCGGCGCGACGCGCGTCCGCGAGCAGCTGCCACACCTGGTCGGCATAGGGCAGCACCTTGGGCGCGATCTCGAGGAGCGCGTCGAGCAGCGGCTTTGCCTCGACCTCGGCCGCGCCCAAACCGCGCAGCAGCGCGTTGTGGTGCAGGAGAAGCTGGTCGAGCTTCTCGGCGAGCGCGTCCTTGTCGGCCAGGTCGCAGACGCGGATGGCGCGGCGGCCGACCTTGTCCTCGTAGGCCGGGCCGATGCCGCGGCCGGTGGTGCCGATGCGCTTGTCGCCGCGCGCCTCTTCGCGGGCGCGGTCGATCAAGGCATGCGACGGCAGGATCAGGGTGGCGTTGTCGGCGAGGCGCAAATATTGCGGCGTGACGTCGACGCCGCGCACGCGGATCGCCTCGATCTCGCGCATCAAGGCCCAGGGATCGACCACCACGCCGCTGCCGATGATGGCGAGCTTGCCCGGCCGCACCACGCCCGACGGCAGCAAGCTGAGGCGGAATTCCTCGCCATTGATGACCAGGGTGTGGCCGGCGTTGTGGCCGCCTTGGAAGCGCACCACGACATCGGCGCGCTGCGACAGCCAGTCGACGATCTTGCCCTTGCCCTCGTCGCCCCACTGGGCGCCGATCACCGCGACATTGGCCATGAAAGGTGCCCCGCTTTCAGCCGACCGGCACGATCATGTCGCCCACCAGACGATGGGCGCAGCCGAGCCGGTGCGCCTCGGCCGCGTCGTCGGCAACGGGCTCGAGCCCAGCGACCGTGATCCAGGCCTCGCCGCGGCAGCGCTGCGCCGCCTCGGGCGCGGTGCCGGCGGGAACGAACAGCCGCCGCAGCGCCGGCTTGGCCGGGGCCGCACGCAGCATCGTGTCGGTGTAGAGGGTGAAGCCGGTGGCGTGCTCGCCCGCCTCCGCCGTGCGATAGCGCCCGCCGCGTCCCAGTTCGCCGGCGAGCCCGCGGGCGAAGAAGGCGAAGCTGATGCCGGTGTGATACTCGAAGCCGCGATTCTCCACGGGATCGACGGTGACGGCGAGATCGGGCACGCGCGCCTCGAGCCCCGCCACCACGGCCTCGAGCCGCGCCCGCTCCGCCGCCGCCGCCGGCGGCAGGTCGAGCGCCGCCAAGGCCCTGAGCGCCGGCCGCGCCGCGCCGGCGGCCTGCAGCAGCCGGCCGAGCATGGCGCTGGCCTTGCCGCCGATCGCGGCGGTGGCGGCGGCATCCTTGTGGTCGAGCGGCCCGCGCACCGCCTCGATTTGGGAGTCGCCGAGGCCGAGCGCGCGGCACAGCGACGGCACCAGGGTCGGCAATGTCAGATCGACCGAGAGCCCGGCGACGCCGATTGCGGCGAGCCCCTCGGCCGCGACCGCGACCACCTCGAGATCGGCCGCGACCGCGTCCGAACCGATCAGCTCGGCGCCGACCTGCCCGACCTGGCGCTCGGGCCGGATCTGGCTGCCGCCGACGCGCAAAACCTGGCCCGCATAGCACAGCCGCAGCGGCCGTGGCGCATGCTCCAAGCGCGAGGTGGCGATGCGCGCCACCTGCGGCGTCATATCGGCGCGCAGCCCGATCATGCGCTGCGAAATGGGGTCCATGAAGCGGAAGGTCTCCTTGGCCATGGCGGCGCCGGCGCCAGAGAGGAGATTATCCTCGTACTCGGCGAGCGGCGGCTTGACCTGCTCGTAGCCGTGCCGAGCCAGGACCACGGTGAGGCGCTGCACCACCTCCGCTTCCCATGCCGCGTCGGGCGGCAGCAGGTCGCGCAGGCCGTGCGGCAGAAGCGCCGGATGGAGCCCTTCATCCATGCGGCCGAAATAGCCGGTTTGCCCGATGCCGGCAAACGAAAAGGGCCGGCGACCAGCGGCGCGGTTGACAGGGCCGGCTTCATCCTTCATGCCCGCGCCAAAGAGGAGGCGCCGCCATGAAGATCATCGCCATCGAGGAGCATTTCTCCACCCCGCTCTACCGCCAGAAGGTCTCGTCCAACGAGTTCCGCAGCTTCTACATCGCGTCGCGCAGCGAGCAGATCGGCCACGACATCCCGAAGCAGCTCGGCGATCTCGGCGCGGAGCGTTTGAAGCACATGGACGCGCACGGGGTCGACGTGCAGGTTCTGTCCTTCACCTCGCCGGGAGCGCAGGGCTTTCCCGCCGCCGAGGCGATCCCGATGGCGCGCGACGCCAACGACCGGCTTTATGAGACGGTAAAAGCGCACCCGACCCGGTTCGCGGGCTTCGCCGCCCTCGCCACCGACGCGCCCGACGCCGCGGCGCAGGAGCTCGACCGCTGCGTCAAGCAGCTGGGCTTCAAGGGCACCATGATCCACGGCCACACCATGGGGAGCTTCCTCGACGACAAGAAATACTGGCCCATCTTCGAGCGCGCCCAGGCGCTCGACGTGCCGGTCTATCTCCACCCGACTCTGCCGCCGCCCTTGGCGATGAAGGCCTATTTCGAGGGCTTCGAGGAGATCGCGCGGGCGGGCTGGGGCTTTGCCGTGGACACCTCCATCCACTTCCTGCGCATCCTGTTCTCGGGCGCGTTCGACGCCTATCCGCGGCTCAAGATCATCCTCGGCCATCTGGGCGAGGGCCTGCCCTTCGCCATGCACCGGCTCAACGACCACACCTGGCGCGCGGCCCAGCGGCGCGGCCTCAAGAAGACGCCGCTCGAATACATCCGCGACAATCTCATCGTCACCACCAGCGGCAACTGGTACGAGCCGGCCTTCGTGTGCACGCTCCTGGCGATGGGCGCCGACAACATCATCTTCGCGATCGACTGGCCCTACGAGCCCAACAGCGCCGGGATGGAGTTCTTCCACAAGCTGTCGATCAGCGACGGCGACAAGGAGAAGATCGCGCACGGCAACGCCGAGCGCATTTTGCGCATGTGAGGGGGGTCAGTTCCGCCTGAGCGCCTTCGCCAGCCTGAGGCGCAGCGCGTTGAGGCGGATGAAGCCCTGGGCGTCGCGCTGGTCGTAGACTTGGTCTTCCTCGAAGGTGACGTGGGCGAGGCTGTAGAGCGAGTTGGGCGATTTGCGCCCGACCACGCGCGCGAGGCCCTTGTAGAGCTTCAAGCGCACCGTGCCGGCGACATGCTCCTGGCTCTTGTCGATCAAGGCCTGCAGCATGTCGCGCTCGGGCGCGAACCAGAAGCCGTTATAGACGAGCTCGGCATAGCGCGGCATCAGCTCGTCTTTGAGATGCGCCGCGCCGCGGTCGAGGGTGATGCTCTCGATCCCGCGATGCGCGGCCTGGAGGATGGTGCCGCCGGGCGTCTCGTAGATGCCGCGCGACTTCATGCCGACGAAGCGGTTCTCGACGAGGTCGACGCGGCCGATGCCGTGAATGCGGCCCAATTCGTTGAGCCGAGTCAGCAACGCTGCCGGCGACAGCGCCACGCCATCGACCGCGACCGCGTCGCCGCGCAGGAACTCGATCTCGACATATTGCGGCTGGTCGGGCGCGGCTTCGGGCGCTTGCGTGCGGCTATAGACGAATTCCTCGGGCTCGATCCAGGGGTCCTCGAGGATTTTCCCCTCTGCCGAGATGTGGAGGAGATTCGCGTCGGTCGAGAACGGCGCCTCGCCGCGCTTGTCGCGGGTGATCGGGATCTGGTGCTTCTCGGCATATTCGATGAGCTTGGTGCGCGAGGAAAGATCCCATTCGCGCCACGGCGCGATCACCTTGATGTCGGGCTTCAAGGCGTAATAGGCGAGCTCGAAGCGGACCTGATCATTGCCCTTGCCGGTGGCGCCATGGGCGACCGCGTCGGCGCCCACCGCCTCGGCGATCGCGATCTGGCGCTTGGCGATCAGCGGCCGCGCGATCGAGGTGCCGAGAAGATACTGGCCTTCATAGAGCGCGTTGGCGCGGAACATCGGAAAGACGAAGTCGCGGACGAATTCCTCGCGCAGATCGTCGATGAAGATCTCCTTCACCCCCATCTGCTCGGCCTTCTGGCGCGCCGGCTCGACCTCCTCGCCCTGGCCGATATCGGCGGTGAAGGTCACCACCTCGCAGCCATAGGTCTCCTGCAGCCAGCGCAAGATGACCGAGGTATCGAGGCCGCCCGAATAGGCGAGCACGACTTTTTTGACTTTGTCTTTCATGGCGGCGGAGTATCGGGGAACGTCGCGCGGGCGGCAAGCCTAGCGAAGCACGGCCGAGGGCCGATCTTTACAGGCCCGAGGCGTCGTGCGAAGCCAGATTAGCGAAGCGAAGCACGGCCGAGGGCCGATCCTCTCAGGCCCGAGGCGTCGTGCGAAGCCGGATTAGCGAAGCGCTCGTGCTCGGCTAATGCTGCGCGTCCGGCGGGACGGCCGGCACCGGTTGCCACGCGCCCTGGCAAGATTGGACATAGGGGTAATAGCCCTGTGGATTGGCGCAATAGTACCAGTATGAGGATGGCGCGGGTGTTGCCGGGGTCTGTTGTATGACCAGCGGTGCTTGGTAAACCGGCGGTGGGTAATACGCATACGGGTAATACGGCCAGTCCA
>DATNID010000059.1:0-34869 GCA_035604615.1 Allostellaceae bacterium
CCCGCCGATCACGGCGCTTTACAGCTCGATCGACGAAAAGTCGGGCACCTACACCGCTCCCGGCACGCTCGGCAAGCCGACGCTCTACGCCTATCGCAGCAATCTCGTGCTCAATGGCACCACCCTGTCCGGGCCCAACAATTCGAACACGCTCGGCGCTTATGGCGGCTCGTCGGTGCTGCTCTACAACACCTCGATCAGCTCCGCCGACAGCACCGACGCGACGCTCGTGGCGGCGGACGGCACGACCGTGACCTCGGCCGGCAAGAACATCATCCACAACACCAGCAACGGCAGCGTCATGCTGGTCACCAACGCCGGGAACTTCCACGAGGAGACGTATCCGGCCCTGCAGAGCAGCTTCGCGTTCACGCCGGGCGCCGACACGATCACCGGCACCGGCTCGGTCCAGGTCGAGAGCAACATCGAGCTCGGCACCGGCGCGGCGACTCCGTCGGGCTGGACCGGCACCATAACCGTGGCGCAGAACTCGGCCATGCGGATGGATGGCGGTATCACCGTCACCGGAGCGGTGAAGCTGACCCAGGCCTCGAACGGGTTCTTCAACGTCTCCAACAGCGGCGAGAACATCGTCACCCTCGGCGTCACCTGTCCGTTCACGACCAATGCGTCGGCGCATGTCGCCGGCAACGCGAATGTCCTGCTGATGTCGGGCGGCGCGAGCGCGGTGACGATCGGCAATACCTCGCCCGATTGCCTGGGCTTCTAGATTGTTGGCCGGCCCGGCCTGCTCGGCATATTTTCGCACCGCCTTGTTCGCACCGCCGAATTGGGACATGCTCTCGCGACATCCGAGGCATTCTCGGTTGGCATAAGGAGGCGCGCGAACATGCGTAGTAAAATCGGTTTGGCGGTGAGCGCGGCGGTCATTGCATTGAGCGCCGCGGCGCTGGCGCCCCAGGCGCACGCGCAGAGCGGCGTCAAGGTCGGAGTGCTGTCGTGCAACGTCGACAGCGGATGGGGCTTCGTGTTCGGCTCGTCCCGCGGCCTCAAATGCAGCTTCACGCCGTCATCGAACGCGGCCGAGCATTATGCCGGCCACATCTCCAAGTTCGGCGTCGATATCGGCTATGTCCAGAGCGCCGTCATCGTTTGGGCCGTGTTCGCGCCGGGCACCAACATCGCTGCGGGTGCGCTCGCCGGCGATTATGCCGGCGTCACCGGCGGCGCGTCGGTCGGCGTCGGCGCCGGCGCCAACGTGCTGGTCGGCGGCTCCAACAAGGCGATCACCTTGCAGCCCGTCAGCATCGAGGGGAACACCGGCCTCAACGTCGCCGCCGGCATCGCCGCCGTCACGCTCGAATTCCAGAAGAACTGACCTCACAAGCCGCCGTCGAACTCCAGCAGATCGTAAAGTCGGCCTAGGCTGCTCTCGCGCTCGATATGCCACAGCATGTCGAGCACGGCAGCCGACTTGGCCTTGCCCAGCTCCGGCTCGGCGAGGTGCATGAACTTGGCCTCGGTCTCGGCGTCGGTCATGGGGTTGGCGACATGGCCGCGCGGATTGGCGATCTCGATGCTTTCGGCGCGGCCGGCCGCGTCGGTTGCCTTGGCCCGCATCAGCACCCGCGCCGGATAGACCTGATCGATCTCGGCGTCCTGATGCACGCGGATCTTCGCCATCAGCGGGCGCAGCGCGGGATCGAGATACTGCGCCGCGTCGAACGACCGCACCGTGATCTCGCCATCGACCAGCCCGCGGGCGAAGATGTAGGCGAGGCTGTGATCGGCGGTCTCGCGCGTCTTCGGCGCCCACTTGGCGGGCTCGCTGCCGAGCTCGTGCCAGGCGGCCCATGACGCGGCAATGTCGATGTCGGCGATGGAAGCGACCGGCATGACGCGGCGCAATTCCATGGCCGCCCACACCGCCGCCTGGGCGCTGTTCTCGACCGGCCAGTATTTGAGGCCGACGCGAGGGGTGAGGAACTCGCCGCCAAAGGGCTGCAGCTCGAACGCGCCGCCCAATTGCTCGAAGGCGCCGTGGCGGCCGGTGAAGGCGGCCTCGGGGCCGGTCATGCCTTCGGCGGCGAGCTGAGCCGCGTAGACGGCGTTGCGGCAAGCGAAGGCGGTCGCGGCGCCCTTCCATTTCGACAATTCGCCGGCGCGGGTCGCGCGCAGCGGCACGTTGGCGACCGTGGTGATCGCTACCGCATGGGCGAGGCGCTCGGCCGGAAGCCGCAGCATGTGGCCGGCGCCCGCCGCCGCGGCGATGCCGATGGCGAAGCCCTGGTCCCAGCCGCGCTCGCGCAGCCGGGCCGCCGCGATGAGGCGCGTCGCGGTCTCGTAGGCGACGATCATGCCGGTGAGCAGGCGCTTGCCGTCGGCCTCGGCCGCGTCGGCGAGGGCGAGCACCGCGCCGAGCGCATCGCTCGGATGGCCGCCATGGACGGTGTCGTTGAAGTCGAGATAGCGGATCATGGCGCCGTTGACGAAGGCTGCCTCCTCGGCGGTGGCGCGCTCTGGCGTACCCAGGATGCGGCCGGGAAGGCGCCGGGGCACGGCGCCCTTGGCGATGCGGCGCCCCATCGCGGCGGCCTCGCAGCGAGAACCCCCGATGGCGCAGGCGATCGTGTCGATGAGGCGCTGCTTGGCGGCGTGGACAACCGGCGCCGGGATCGATCCGTAATCGAGGCCGGCAGCGTGGTCGGCGATCGCGATGGTGACCGGGTCCATGGCGTCTCCCCTCGTGCGCGGGCGCGCGCGGCGATGCTATCAGCTTTCGTCGCTCTCATGGGCAAGCTGCGACTCGGCGCCAGGGATCGGTCACGGGATCGCCTTGTGTTCCTAACCGAAATTGCAGAATATCCCGGGCGGAGAAAGCGATGGAAATCAAGGAGGAGCTCCAGGGCAATGTCATCGTCCTGCGCCCCGTGGGCCGCATCGACAACGACACCAGCCTGGCGTTCCAAGACCAACTGCTGAAGTGCTTGGATGCGAGCGCGGCGGCGCTGGTCGATCTCTCGGGCGTTGAATTCATCTCGAGCGCCGGTCTCGCGGCGCTGATGACGGCCGCCAAGACGGCGAAGGCGAAGAGCCGCCGCATCGCCGTCGCCGCCTTGCGACCGGTGGTGCAGGAGATCTTCACCATCAGCCGTTTCGCCCGCGTGGTCTCGGTCTACGCGACGACGGCAGAGGGCGTGGCGGCGTTGGGCTGAGGGGAACGGACGGGAGCGCGCATGCTGATCCGGTTCTGGGGTACACGGGGCTCGCTGCCGGCGCCGCTTTCCAGGGCCGGCGTCAGGCAGAAGCTGCGCGAGGCCTTGGCGGCGGCGAAGGGACGGAGCTTCGACGGGCCGGCGGCGATCGAGCGCTTCCTCGACGACGAGCTGCCGTTCGCGACCTCCGGCACCTATGGCGGCAATTCGAGCTGCGTCGAGATCGAGGGCGCCGGCGACGAGTATGTCCTGTGCGACCTCGGCTCCGGCGCGCGCGAGTTCGGCGTCCGCGTGCTGCAGGAGAAGGGGGCGCAGCGCAAGGCGCACATCAACGTGTTCCTGTCCCACCTCCACTGGGACCACATCATGGGCTTTCCCTTCCTGCCCCAGGCCTATATCCCGGGCAACGTCATCCGGTTGCACGGCTGCCACTCGGTCATCCACGAGGCGTTCCAGCGCCAGCAATCCGATCCGTGCTTCCCGGTCGATCTGCGCCAGCTCGGCGCCACCCTCGAATATGTCCAGCTCGAGCCCGACCGGAGCTACGACATCGCCGGGCTCACCGTCCGCGCGACCCTGCAGAACCATGCCGGCGACTCTTATGGCTATCGCTTCGCGCGTGATGGTAAGACAATGGTCTATTCGACTGATTGCGAACATAAATTCCAGGTACTGGACGAGTCCTACAAGTTCGTCGGCTTCTTTCGCGACGCCGATCTCCTGATCTTCGATTCGATGTACTCGCTCGCCGAGTCGATCTCGGTGAAGGAGGATTGGGGCCATAGCAGCAACATGGTCGCGGTCGAGCTGGCGCAGCTCGCCGGGGTCAAGCACCTCGTCCTCTATCACCACGAGCCGATGTTCGACGACCGCACCATCGAAACCATCCTCGGCGAGACGCGGCGCTACGAGGAGCTGAGCCGCTCAGGCGCGCCGGTGAAGATCACCTCGGCCTACGACGGACTCGAGATTGTCCTCTGAGGCGCAACCGGCGGGCCGAGGATCGCCCGCCCTGCGCGCGCTGCTGCTGCGCCCGGGCCTGATCCAGGCGCTGGTCGTGGTGGCGGCGCTGCTCGGGCTGAGGCTCGCTGATCCCCAGTTCCTCGACGAGCTGGCGCTCAAGGGCTTCGATCTCGAGCAGATCGTCATGCCCCGGCCGCAGACCGACACGCCGGTCATCATCGTCGCCATCGACGAGGCGAGCCTGGCACCGCCGTGGGGCCAGTGGCCGTGGCCGCGCACCCAGATGGCGGCACTGGTGCAGAAGATCGCCGCCGGCCGCCCCAGCGGGTTGGGCGTCGACATCATCTTCGCCGAGCCCGACCGCTTCTCGCCCGAGAACCTAGTCAACGTGCCGGACCTTCCGCCCGCGGTCGCGACCGCGCTGGCGACGATGCCGAGCAGCGACGCCGCGCTCGGCGCCGCATTCAAGTCGGCGCCGACGGTGCTCGGCATGGGCGCGGTGCCCGAGCCGCCGGCAGCGCCGCAGGCGCGCTTCGCGCCGACCCCGCTCAAGGCCATCGGCGGCGATCCCAAGCCGTTCCTCGAGACCTTCCCCGCGATCCTGCGCAGCTTGCCGGCGATCACCGCGGGCGAGACCGGGCGCGCCATGCTGGTGGGCAACCCCGATCCCGACGGCATCCAGCGCCGCGTGCCGCTCATTGTCCTCGCCGGTGGTAACATCGTGCCAGGCCTCGCGCTCGAGACCTTGCGCGTCGCCACCGGCGAGCGCGGCTTCACGGTGGTGTCATCGCCGCTCGGCGTCGAGGGGGTGGGGCTCGCCGGCGCGCTGTTCCCGACCGACGGCATGGCGCGCGCCTTCCCTCATTTCGCGCGGCCGCAAACGACGCCCACCGTGTCGGCGGGCGACGTGCTGGCCGGCGCGGTCGATCCTGCCCGCTTCACCGGCAAGGCGGTGCTGCTCGGCGTCACCGGGCTCGGCCTGGTCGATCTCAAGCAGACGCCGCTCGGCCTGACGCAAGGCATCGAGGTCCAGGCCCAGCTGCTGCAGTCGCTCTTGAGCGGCGAGCTGCTGCGCCGTCCCGCCGAGGTGCAGCGCGCCGAGCCGGCGATCCTTTTGGCGGTGCTGCTCGTGGTCGTGTTCCTGCTGCCCTATCGCCGGCCGCTGATGGCGCTGGCGCTGCTCGGAATCGTGGTGGTCGCTTGTTTCGGCATGGAGTTCGCGTCGTTTCGCGCCGCGCGCCTCCTGGTCGACGGCATCTATCCCTCGCTCGCGGCGATGCTGACGTTCGGCGTGATGCTGTCGGCCAATCTGCGCGCGGCCCAGTCCGCGCTCGAGCGCGAGCGCGATCAGCGGGCGCGGCTCGAGGGCGAGCTCTCCGCCGCGCGCGCCATTCAGATGGGCCTCTTGCCGCGGCCCTTGCCGCGCGTCCCGGAGACCCGCTCGATCGACGTCCACGCCCTCATCGAGACCGCGCGCATGGTGGGCGGCGATCTCTATGATTTCGTGATGCTCGACCCGCGCCGGCTGTTCTTCGCCATCGCCGACGTCTCGGGCAAGGGCGTCGATGCGGCGCTGTTCATGGCGATGACCAAGATGGTGTTCGGCGGCGCGACGGTGCAGCACGGCCAGGCGCTCGACCGCGTGTTCGGCGACGCCAACGCCAAGATCTCCTCGGCCAGCGACCAGACCCGCGCCGAGGGCGGGCGGGCGATGTTCGTGACCGTGTTCGCGGCCGTGCTCGAGCTCGACACCGGCGCCATCTATTATGCCAGCGCCGGGCACGACAGCCCGTACCTGCTGCGCGGCGGCGCGACGCCATTGCGGCTCGACACCGAGGGCGGCCCGCCGCTCGGCACGCTCGACGATTTCGACTTTCCCGTCGACAGCGCCAAGCTTCAGCCCGGCGACGTGCTGCTGCTTTACACTGACGGCGTCACCGAGGCGAAGAACGAGAGCGGCGCCTTCTACACGACCGGGCGGCTCGACGCGCTGATGGCGTCGGTCAGGGGCGGCACGGCCAAATCCGTCGTCAATCTCGTGCGCGAGGACGTGCGGCAGTTCGTGGGATCGGCCGAGCAGGCGGACGACATTACGCTCCTCGCGGTGCGCTGGCTCGGGCCCAACGCGCCGCCGGTCACTGCACCGTGATCTCGACCCTTCGGTTGCGCGGCTCCGACGTCTGGTCGGGGGTCTTGACCGCGAGATCGAGCGAGCCGCGGCCGGCGGCCGAGATCGCCGTCATGGTCAGCCCGTCCTTTGCGAGCCGCGCGCGCAGCGCCTGGGCACGGCGCAGCGAAAGCTGCTGGTTGTAAGTCTTGTCGCCGAGCGTGTCGGTATGACCCACCACCTCGACCTGATAAACCGGGCGGCGCTTGATGTCGTCGAAGACGCTGGCATAGAGCTTCTGGGAATCGGGCGTGAGCGTGTCGCTGTCGCTGATGAAATAGAGCCGAAAATGGGTCGGCAGGATGGGGCGCGCGGCGATCGCCTGGCCGAAGATCTGCTGCACCTGCGGCGCGTCCACGGTCGCGACTTTGGCGGTGCCGTTGCGCACCTCGCTTGCGGCGTAGGGCTGGTCGAGCGGCGTCTGCGTCTTGCCGTCATCGACCGTGATCTGTCCGGCGCTGCCGTCGGGATTGGGCAGCACGACGAACAGCGCCTGGCGCGAGCAGGCCGCAAGCGCGAGGACGATGACGATCGCGGCGAAGGCGCGCATCGGTCAGCGGCCTTCCACTTCGACGGCGAAGCTGGTGCCGCGCACGCCCAGGATCGCGGTCGGCGTCTTCACCTTCATGGCCGAGGGCGAACTGCGCGCGATGTCGCCCGATACCATCGTCAAGGTCCCCTTGTGCATGTCGGTCAGCATCGAGCCAGTGAAGTTGCCGGAGTCGAATGCGTATTGCGCCAGCGCAGCCTCGCTGTTGGGGCCGAGCGACAGCACGCTGTTGTCGGTGAATGTCGCGCCGATGGCGCCGTTGGCGTCGGTCTGGAGCACGTCCTTCTCGAACAGCATGTCGCCCGGCTTGGCGGCGATGCGGTTGCCGTCGCGCATGACGAAAGCGGGGCCGCTCGCGGTCTTGATCTGGGCGATGGCGGTCTCGTCAGCGGCGGCGCCCCACGAGATGGCGAACGACGCGACGGCGAACGCCATCGCGGGGAGGCGGCTAGACCTGGGTGCTGGCATGGTTCGCTCCGTGAAAGCGGCGGCAGGATAACCCAACGCGCGGCGGGTTTCCATCATGCCGCGGCAGGGACACGGGCCGCGAAGTCGGATAGAGTTTGGCGATGAGCCCGCGCGCCGAAGCCCGCCTCAGCGTTCGCGCCGATTCGGATGCGATGGCTCTGGTCCGCGCCTTCGCCGAGCGGTTCGCCGCCGCACGGGCGATCGCGGGCGACGACCTCGCGCGCATCCTCGTCGTGGTCGAGGAACTCGTCACCAACATCGTCAAGTACGGCTATCCGCCGCCCGCGCAGCCGGGCACGGCCGAGATCGCGCTGCGTCTCCGCGACGGCGAGATCGGCCTCGAGATCGTCGATGACGGACAGGCGTTCGATCCCTTTTCCGGGCCCGAGCCCGATCTCGACGCGCCGCTCGAGGAGCGCACGGCGGGCGGGCTCGGCCTCCATATCGTCAAGTCGCTGATGGACCGAACGCGCTATCGCCGGGTCGCCGGTCACAACGTGGTCGAGGTTTGGCGCCGGGTCGCATCCGCGAAGTGAACCCTGTGCCGCCGCGCGTCCGGCTCGCTCCAGCCGCGCGCGGCGAGAAAGCCGACGATCGCGAGATTGACCAGGTTGGCGCCCAGCCCGGCCGCGAACGCCGCGCCGTAGAAGCCGTAATGATCGTAGAGCGCGCCGGCGATCCAGCCGCCGAACGCCATGCCCGAGCCGCTGCACAGCATGATGATCGGCACGCGCCAATGCGCCTCGGAGGCGGGGAAGAGCTGGCGGATCGCGAGTACGTAGGCCGGGATGATGCCGCTGAAGCCGAAGCCGAAGAAGGCGGTGACGGCAAACAGCCCGGCCTCGTCCTGGGTGAAGAGCAGCGCGGCGACGGCGGTGGACTGGCAGATCGAGCCGGCGAGCACGGTGTTGAGTCCGCCGATGCGGTCCGAGACATAACCCCACACTTGCCGGCTGACGAAGGCGGTGCCGAGCAGCACCGAAAGCATCGCCGCGCCACGCTCCGGCGAGATTCCGAGATCGCCGCAGAAGGCGACGAGATGACTCTGCGGCATCGCCATCGGCACGCAGCACAGGAACGACGCGCCCGCAATCAGCGCCAGCGCGAGATTGGGGCGGAGCGCCAGCACCGGCGCGCCGACCGCCAGCACGGGGCCGCCGGGGCGCGGCGAGTCCGCTCCGGCCGGCGGCGGATCGAAGAAGAAATACGCGGTCGGCAGCACCACCGCCGCCTCGACCAATGCGAAGAACATCATGGTCTCGCGCCAGCCGAACCCGGCGATGGCTTGGGTGAAGATGGGCGGCCATACCGTTCCGGCGACGTACATGCCGCTCGAGATGAGCGCCAGCGCCGTGCCGCGCCGCCGGTCGAACCAGCGCGCGACATAAACATAGACCGGCGCGTTGATGCCGCCCAAGCCCAGCACGCCAATGAAGAGGCCATGGGCGATATAGAGCTGCGTCGCGCCGCCGAAGCTGGCGAGCGCGAGCCCGACCGCGATCATCACCGCGCCGAACATCGCGGTCCAGCGGATGCCGATCCGCTCGGCGATGCCGCCCATCGCGACGCCGCCCACGGCGGTGCCGAGCCAGGCGAACGAATAGCACAGCGCCGGCACCGAGCGCGCGCCGCCGAGCTCGGCGGCGATGTCGCGCAAGCCCACCACCGCGATATAGGGTGCGCCGAACGCGACCGACATCACCCCCAGCGCCGCCGCCGCCGCGACCCAGGACGCGCGCGTCTCGATGCTCGCGGCGGCGGCGTCGGCAACGGCGCGCTTTCGCGACACCGGGGAATTCTTCATAATCATGCCCACATAGTCATCGCCACCCGAGCGTAGCGTGCAAGGAAGCGCTGTCGAGTGGGCATAGGATGGCGACGAAGGCGGTATCCATGATCACGGCAAGGACTCGAGCGGTCGCTTCGCGGGCCGCGCTGCTGGCGACAATCTTCATCGTTGCCGGTTTGGCTGCGGGGAGCGCGGCGCGGGCCGACGAGTACGCGCGCGTCAATCTGCTGGAAGAGAACGATTCGCTCTATTTCAAAACCGACAAGCACTACACCCAGGGCATCCGCTTTTCATATCTGACGCCGACCCTGGCCGCGGACGGCATGTGGGCGGGGCTGTTCCATGCGCTTCCTGCGGACACGCCGTTCTTCAATGCCGGCGATTCGTCCGACCGGCGCGCGGCGGTGCTGTTCGGCCAGAGCGTCTTCACGCCCGACAACCTTCGGGCGCGGCCGCCCAGTCCGCACGACCGTCCTTATGCGGGGTGGCTCTATGGCGGCGCCAGCCTGCTGCAACGCAGCGGCGCCGACATGCTCGAGAATCTCGAGTTCGATATCGGCGTCGTCGGCCCGGCTGCGCTCGGCAAGCAGGTGCAGAACGACTGGCATCAGTTGATCGGCATCCGGCAGGCGAACGGCTGGACCAACCAGTTGCAGAACGAGCCGGGCGTCCTCCTGAGCTACGAGCGGCTGTGGCGCATCGCGGTCCCGGGCGTCGCGATCGGCCCCATTGGCATCGATGTCGTCCCGCAGATCGGCGCCACGCTCGGCAACGTGTTCACCTATGGCGAAGTCGGCGCGATGCTGCGGATCGGCACCAATCTCGGGGCCGATTTCGGTCCCGCCCGCGTGCGCCCGGCGTTGTCCGGCACGGATTATTTCGATGGCGACAAGGCTGACGACGGGCTCGGCGGATATTTCTACATCGGCACGCAGGGGCGCGTCGTCGCCCAGAACATTTTTCTCGACGGCAACACCGACCGCACCAGCCCCAGCGTGGCGCGCAAGGTGCTGGTGGGCGACGTGCAGTCGGGCTTCGCGTTCGAGTGGTCGCGGCGGGTGCGGCTCGATCTCAGCGTCTCGCTGCGCAGCGACGAATTCAACGGCCAGCATTCGCCGGACGAGATTGGCACCGTCGGTCTTTCGTTCGCGCTTTAACCTGCGCCATGCGCGGCGGCGGCCATTCCTATGATTACGTCATCGTCGGCGCCGGCTCGGCCGGATGCACGCTCGCCAACCGCTTGAGCGAGGACGGAACGACGCGCGTGCTGCTGCTCGAGGCGGGCGGCTGGGACCGCGATCCGTGGATCGCCATCCCGCTCGGCTGGGGTCGCATTCTCGAGCGCCGGCTCCACGACTGGATGTATTTCACCGAGCCCGAGCCCGCGCTCGACGGGCGCCGCATCGAATGCGCGCGCGGCAAGGTGATCGGCGGCTCGTCGTCGATCAACGCGATGGCCTATGTGCGCGGCCATCGCGGCGACTATGACCGCTGGGCCGAGGCGGGTCTCGCGGGCTGGTCCTATGCGCATCTGCTGCCCTATTTCCGGCGCCAGGAGGCGTGGGAGGGCGGCGCCAACGAGTATCGCGGCGGCGACGGGCCGCTCGCCACCGCGACCGCGCGCTATGACGATCCGCTGGTCGATGCCTGCCTCGCGGCGGGCGAGGCGGCGGGCTTCAAGCGCATCAGCGATTACAACGGCGCCGAGCAGGAGGGCTTTGCGCGGCTTCAGCACACCATCCGGCGCGGGCGAAGGTGCAGCGCCGCGGTCGCGTATCTCCGGCCCGCGCTGGCGCGCGGCAATCTCCGCGTCGCGCACGGCGCGCTGGCCAGCCGCGTTGCGTTCGAGGGACGCCGCGCCGTCGCGGTCGAGTATCTCGACGGGCGCGAGCGCGTCCTGGCGCGCGCGGACCGCGAGGTGATCGTCGCCTGCGGCGTCATCAACTCGCCGCAGCTTTTGATGCTGTCGGGGATCGGCGATCCCGCCGCGCTCGCCAAGCACGACATCGCCGTGACAGCCGCGCTCCCCGGCGTCGGCGTCAATCTCCAGGATCACATCTCGGCCGGGATCGAGTACCGCAGGCGCGCGCCGGGACCGTTCGTGCGGGCGATGCGGCTCGACCGGCTGGCGCTGGCGCTGGGCCAGGCCTATCTCCTCGGCACCGGCTTCGCGACGCATCTGCCGAGCGGTTGGACCGCGTTCCTCAAGACGGCAGGCGCGGGCGCGCGGCCCGACATCCAGTTCCTGTTCCGCGCCACGCCGGCGGCGGCGCGGCCTTATGTGCCGCCGCTCGCGCCATTCGAGGACGGGTTCGGGTTCCGCGCCGTGCTGCTGCGCCCGGAGAGCCGCGGCCGGCTGCGCCTCGCCTCGACCGATCCGCGCGCGCCCATGCGCATCGAGCAGAATTTCCTCGCCACGGCAGCCGACCGCCGCACCTTACGCGACGGTCTGCGCCTCGCGCGCCTGGTCGCGAGCCGCGCGCCGCTTCGGGAATACGTCGCGGCCGAGCTCGCCCCCGGGGCCGAGGACGACGCGACGCTCGACGCCCATGTCCGCGCCACCGCGGCGACGGCGCACCATCCGCTCGGCACCTGCAGGATGGGCGCCGATAAAGACGAGACTGCGGTGGTCGATGCCGAGCTTCGGGTCCGCGGCGTCGACGGCTTGCGCGTGGTCGACGCCTCGGTCATGCCGGACCTCGTCGGCGGCAACATCAACGCGGCGGTGATCACGATCGCCGAGAAGGCGGCCGATCTCATCCGCGGCCGCCGCCCGCCGCCGCCCGCGCCGGTGTGAGGCGGGGAGATCGGTGTCGTAAGTCAGTCTAAAATCGTGACGCCCAGTCGTTCAGTCGATTTGCTCACAAGTTTCGTCAACGGGCATGATCGTCGTATCAGTAGTGGCGCAATCCATCGACCCTTCATGCATTGACGCCGTGCGTCCTTCGACTACGCTTCGCTTCGCTCAGGATGAGGAAAAGTTATATGACCTTCCTCATCCTGAGCGGAGCGCGGAGCGCGCAGTCGAAGGACGCACTACGGTGCAGTCCGATCACTAAGCGCTCCGATCTTCGCGTTCGATCCTCTTCCGCTTGCGCTCGCAAAGCTCCGAAACTGGAGCACTCTTGGCGAACGCTTCAGCAAGGCGTTTCCTCATCATCGGCGTTGCCGTGCCGAATCCGACAAGGTAGGAATCGACCAAGGCATCAATCCGACTTTCGGAATACGCGCTGCCAGATCGTGAGAGATCGGTGAGGTCGCCAGCGCATTGATCCAAAGTTCTCGTATCGTCAACGTCTGCGGGCGACGGATGAATGTCAAGCCTGTCGAGTTTCAAACCGACCCGCCGCGCCCGGTCTGGCGTTTCCGCCGGGGAGTCGCTATTTCTGGCATAGTTGGAGCCAGGAATTGAGCGGGCGGATGAGCCCCGCGGGAACGGTGTGTTATGGCCGAGCGATGGAGCCTTGGAAGCTGGCGCGAAAAGCCGATCCGCCAGGTGCCGGATTATCCCGATCTCGCCGCCCAGGAAGCGGTCGAGGCGACCTTGCGCAACTATCCCCCGCTGGTGTTCGCCGGCGAGGCGCGGCGCCTCAAGGCCGCGCTCGGCGACGTGGCGCGCGGGCGCGCCTTCCTGCTCCAGGGCGGCGACTGCGCCGAGAGCTTCGCCGAGTTCCATCCCAACAACATCCGCGACGCCTTCCGCGTGCTGCTGCAGATGGCGGTGGTGCTGACATACGGCGCCGCCTGCCCGGTGGTGAAGGTGAGCCGCATCGCTGGCCAGTTCGCCAAGCCCCGCACCGCCGACACCGAGACGGTCAATGGCGTGACCTTGCCCTCCTATCGCGGCGACATCATCAACGGCATGGAGTTCACGGCTGCCGCGCGCAAGCCCGACCCGCAGCGCATGATCCAGGCATTCAGCCAATCGGCCGCGACCTTGAATCTGCTGCGCGCCTTCGCCCAGGGCGGTTACGCCGATCTCCACCGCGTCCACAGCTGGAACCAGGGCTTCGTCGCCAACAGCCCGGCCGGCGAGCGCTATCGCGAGCTCGCAGACCGGCTCACCGAGACGCTCGACTTCATGGCGGCGTGCGGCCTCACGTCGGAGACGACGCCGCAGATCCGCGAGACCGATCTCTTCACCTCGCACGAGGCGCTTCTGCTCCCCTACGAGGAGGCGCTGACGCGCATCGACAGCACCACCGGCGACTGGTACGACGTCTCGGCGCACATGCTGTGGATCGGCGACCGCACGCGGCAATATGACGGCGCCCATGTCGAGTTCCTGCGCGGGGTCAAGAACCCGATCGGCCTCAAATGCGGCCCGACTCTCGAGGCATCCGACCTGCTGCGCCTCATCGAGCGGCTCGATCCCGACAACGAGCCCGGGCGCCTCGTCCTCATCGCGCGCATGGGCTGGGACAAGGTCGACACCAAGCTTCCGCCCCTGATCCGCGCCGTCGCGCGCGAGGGCCGCAACGTGGTGTGGTGCTGCGATCCGATGCACGGCAACACGACAGTGTCGTCGACCGGCTACAAGACCCGCGCGGTCGACAAGATCCTGGCCGAGGTCAAGGGCTTCTTCGCCGTCCACGACGCCGAAGGGAGCTATGCCGGCGGCGTCCATTTCGAGATGACCGGGCAGGACGTGACCGAATGCATCGGCGGCGCGCAGGCGATCACCGACGCGGCGCTGGGCGACCGCTATCACACCCATTGCGACCCGCGCCTCAATGCGAGCCAGGCGCTCGAACTGGCGTTCCTCATCGCCGAGGCGTTGAAGCGACGGCGCACGGGCGAGGTTCGCCGGCGCGCGGCGGCGGCGTCCTGACCCGCCAGGCGCCGGCCGCTGCCGCGATGACCAGCGACCCCGAGCGGCTGCGGCGCCTCACCGATACATATTTTCTCCGTACCAAGGAGATCGTGCGCCGCTATGGCGACCGCGAGGCGACCTATGCCCTCTTCATGCGCCGCCCGGTGATCTGCACCCCGCGCCTCATGGTCGAGTTCGTCGAAGCGCAGGCCGCCGAGCGCGGCAGCAGGATCGCGATCGAGCTCGACTATCGCGAGGGCGAGTGGGTCGGCGCGGGCGAGACCATGGTGCGCCTCACCGGCTCGCTCCTGCACCTGGTCGATCTCGAGACCGTCTATCTCCAGAAGCTCGGGCCGCCCTGCGTCGCCGCCTACAACGCCTATGCGATGTGCGTCGACTTGCCGCGCACCGCGTTCCTCGCCATGGACGCGCGTCATTGCGCCGGAGCCGAAATGGCCGAGATGATGGCCTATGCCGCCTCGGTCGGATCGGCGGCGGCGCGGCGCGAAGTGGGCGCCATCGGCTTTATCGCCAATGCCACCGACGAGACCGCGCATTACTTCGGCAATGAGCGCGGGCGAGGCACCATGCCGCACGCCCTCATCGGCTATGCCGGCTCTACCCTGCGCGCGGCCGAGATGTTCCACGAGACTTTTCCCGACGAGCCCATGACCGTGCTGGTCGATTATTTCGGCCGCGAGGTCAGCGATACGCTGGAGGTTTGCCGGCGCTTTCCCGAGCTCGCCGCGGGCGGGCTTCTCTCGATCCGGCTCGACACGCATGGCGGCCGCTATGTCGAAGAGCTCGACCTCGCGCGCTCCTACGCGGTGCTGGAGAAACACGCACCGAAGGCGATCCGCGGCTATCGCACCGAGCAGGAGCTGCGCCACCTCATCGGCACCGGCGTCACCGCGGCCGCGGTGTGGCACGTGCGCCAGCGTCTCGACGAGGCCGGGTTTGCGGGCGTCAAGATCGTCGCCAGTTCGGGCTTCACGCCGGCCAAGTGCCGTATGATGGCGGCGGCCGAGGCGCCCATCGACGTGGTCGGGACCGGGTCGTATCTCCCCGATCTCTGGACCGAGACCTATGCGACCGCCGACATCGTGGCCTATGACGGCAAGCCGATGGTCAAGGCGGGCCGCGAGTTCCTGATGAAGAAACGCGAAGGATGAGGAGGAAATCCCATGACGAAGACTTTGGCGGCGTGCGGGCTGGTCCTGGCGCTCGCTGCCGGACCGGCTCTGGCGCAGAAGAGTTACGGTCCCGGCGTCACCGACACCACGATCAAGCTCGGCAATACCGGCCCCTATAGCGGCCCGGTCTCGGCCGCGAGCACGGTGTCGAAATCGGTCGGCGCCTATTTCGACAAGATCAACGCCGAGGGCGGCATCAACGAGCGCAAGATCGAGTTCATCTCGCTGGACGACGGCTACGCCCCGCCGCGCGCGCTCGAGGCGACGCGCCGCCTGGTCGAGAGCGACCAGGTGCTGGCGACGGTGGGGTCGGTCGGCACGCCGCCGCAATTCGCGGTGCGCAAGTACATGAACGACCGCAAGGTGCCGCAGCTCTTCATCGGCTCGGGCTCGTCCGCGTTCGTCGATCCGCAGAACGCGCCGTGGTCGATCGTCGGCTCGACCAGCTATTACGTCGAGGCCCGACTGCTCGCCCGCTATTTCGGCCAGACCATGCCGGACTCCAAGGTCGCGGTGCTGTACCAGAACGACGATTTCGGCAAGGATTTCCTGCGCGGCTTCAAGGACGCGCTGCCCGCCAACCTCAAGATCGCCGCCGAGGCGAGCTATGAGACGAGCGACCCGTCGGTCGATTCGCAGGTCATCACGCTCAAGGCCTCGGGCGCCGAGATCTTCGCGGTGTTCGGGACCCAGAAATTCGCCGCCCAAGCGATCCGCCGCGCGCGCGAGGCCGAATGGAAGGCCAAGATCTTCGTGCCGTCGGTAATCGCCTCGATCGCCGCGGTGCTGCAGCCGGCGGGGATCGAGAATTCCAAGGGCGTGATTACCTCGACCATCTATAAGGACTCGAACGATCCGCGCCTGCAGAACGATCCGGCGGTGGTCGAGTATTTCGACTGGTTCAAGAAATACAACACCAAGGTCGACGTCAAGGACAGCCAGGCCGCGACCGGCGGCTACAACGACGCGCACATGATGGTCGCGATCCTGAAGCAGGCGGGCGACAATCTGACGCGCGAAAACATCATGCATCTGGTCACCAGCATGCATGACATGCACCTGCCGATGCTGCTCGACGGCATCACCGGCAACACCTCGCCGACCGATTACAACATCTTCAAGCAGATGCAGTTCCAGACCTTCAACGGAGAGAGCTGGGACCGCGTCGGCGGCGTGGTGTCGGAATAGGGGCGGGGCGGTGCGCAACCCCACCATGTTTGGCGGCAACCGCTTCAAGCTCGCCGTGTTCGGCTCCAACTGCTCGAGCGGGCGGGCCGCGACCAAGGTGCCGGAGCGATGGCAGAACAGCTTCGAGGAGAATGTCCGCCTGGCGCAGCTCTCCGACCAGTTCGGCATCGAGTGCATGGTGCCGATCGGCCGCTGGAAAGGCTATGGCGGCGAGACCGACTTCGAGGGCAGCACGTTCGAGACCATCACCTGGGCGTGCGGGCTGCTCGCCGCCACCAAGCGGCTGACCGTGTTCGGCACCGTCCACGTGCCGATCTTCCCGCCGGTTCTGGCGGCCAAGCAGATCGCGACCGCCGACCATATCGGCCAGGGCCGCTTCGGCCTCAACATCGTGTGCGGCTGGAACCAGGACGAGTTCGACATGTTCGGGCTCGGCCAGGATCCGCACGACGACCGCTATGCCCGCGGCCAGGAATGGTGGGACATCATCCGGCGCATCTGGAGCGAGGAGCAGGCGTTCGATTTCGACGGCGCCTATTACCGCCTGCGCGGCGTCATCGGCCGGCCGCTGCCATGGGGCGGACGGCGCCCCATTCTGATGAACGCCGGCAACTCCACGGCGGGCCGCATGTTCGCCGCGCGCAACTGCGACATGCTGTTCGACCAGCCCTATCACCTTGAGCAGGCGGCGGGCCGCATTGCCGAGACCAAGGCGGCGGCGCGCGCGCTCGGCAAGGACGTCCAGGTCTTCACCTCGGGCGCGGTGGTGTGCCGCGAGACGCAGAAAGAGGCGGACGAGTATTTCCGCCACTTCGCGGTCGAGAACCGCGACGACGGCGCCATCGACACAATGTTCAAGCTCTATCTCAGCCCGGCCAACCAGCGCAGCATGACGCGCGACGACATCGAGAAGCTGCGCTCGCGCTATGGCGCGGGCTATGGGGGATTGCTCGCGGTCGGCGATCCCGATACGGTCGCCGGCGAATTCAAGAAGCTCGCCGATGCCGGCTTCGACGGGTTCTGTTTCAGCTTCGTCGCCTACAACGACGAGCTGCCCTATTTCGCGCAAGAAGTGCTGCCCCGCCTCGAGCGCATGGGCTTGCGCCAGCCCGAAAGCGCGTGAGGCTGCACCGAAATCCGCACTACAGCGGCCGGTAGAGCCGCTCGTCGTAGAGCGCGCCGAGCATCGGCGCCAGGGTGTCGCGGAACCTGGCGCGATGCGCTGCGCCCTCGTGCGCTTCGAGCGCGGCGCGGCTCTTCCACACGCAAGCACGTTGAAGTGGTTGGGCGTCGGCGGGCGCTGCTGCATCACGTCGAAGCGCAAATTGCCGGCATCGTTCGCCGTGTCAGCCGCCATCTGGCGCAGCGCCGCCTCGGCGGCTTCGCGCCTCGGCGGCTTCGCGCCGCTGCGGTGGCACGTCGATATGGGTCTCGACATAGATTGCGCCCTTGGGCGGCGGCCCGGCGCCGACCGCGAAGCCGGTATTGATGCGCTGGTCGGACGGGCTGTGGCGGATGGCGGCGATCGCATCGCGGAACCGCGCCGCTTCCGGGTCGCCCTGGTGGCCGTCGAAGGCGTGCTGGTCGCGCCAGGCTTCGACCAGGATGAAGCGGTTGGGCCGGCCGATCTCCTGCCCCGCGGCAACCCACAGGCTGCCCCCATCCTTGCGACTCGAATCGCGGTAGCGCTTGACCAGCGCCGCCCCGTCCCCGGCCGCGCGCGAAGCGACATCGATATAGGTCACAACATAAACGGCGCCCTCGTCCTGGGCCAGCGCCGCGCCCGCGATCGCGGCCACCAACGGTGCGGCGGCCAGTACGATGCCCAACATGCTGCGCATGACGCCTCCTCGATCCCGCGCCAAGATGCGCCGGGCATTGGCCCGCTTCAAGAGGCCGTCAACATTGACCGCGACGCCCGCGCTCCCTAACTTGCGTCGGCAATGACCGACCGGCTTTCGATCGCCATCGCCCAGCTCGATCCGACCGTGGGCGACATCGCGGGCAACCTCGCGAAGCTCCGCACCGCGCGCGACGAGGCGGCGCGTCTCGGCGCCGATCTGGTGGTCGCGCCGGAGCTTTACGTCGCCGGATACCCGCCCGAGGATTTGGTGCTGAAGCCGGCCTTCGTCGCCGCCTGCCAGGATGCGGTGCGGGAATTTGCGCGCGAGACCGCAACGGGTCCGGCCGTGCTCATGGGCACGCCGTGGCGCCAGGACGGCAAGGTCTATAACGCCGCGGTACTGGCCGATGGCGGCGCGGTCGCGGCTTTGCGCTTCAAATACGACTTGCCGAACTATGGCGTCTTCGACGAGAAACGCGTGTTCAGCGCCGGCCCGTGCCCCGGTCCCATCCCGTTCCGCGGCGTACGGCTCGGCGTCATGGTGTGCGAGGACATGTGGTCGGTGGACGCCACCGAGACCCTGGCCGAGAGCGGCGCCGAACTGCTTCTCGTCATCAACGGCTCGCCGTTCGAGAGCGACAAGCGCGACACCCGCGTCACCCTCGCGGTCGCGCGCGTCACCGAGAGCGGCCTGCCGCTCCTCTACGTCAACCAGGTCGGCGGCCAGGACGAGTTGGTGTTCGACGGCGCGTCCTTCGCGCTCGACGCCAATTGCGCGCTCAAGATCCAGGCGCCGTGCTGGCGCGAAGCGCTGATCCTGACCGAGTGGACGCGCGGCGCGGACGGGCGCTGGAGCGTGGCGCCCGGCACGATGGCGCCGCCGTCGGAAGGAACCGAGGCGATCTACCAGGCGCTGGTGCTGGGCCTGCGCGACTATGTGCGCAAGAACCGCTTTCCCGGCGTCGTGCTGGGCCTGTCGGGCGGGATCGATTCGGCCTTGACGGCGGCGCTCGCGGTCGACGCCCTCGGCGCCGACCGGGTCCATTGCGTGATGATGCCGTCGCCCTACACTTCGCGCGACAGTCTCGAGGACGCAGGCCTGGTCGCGTCGCTTTTGGGAGCCGAGCTTCGCTCCATCGATATCGGCCCGGCGATGCGCGCCTTGGGCGACATGTTGGCGCAGTCCTTTGCCGGCTGCGCGCCCGACATCACCGAGGAGAACATCCAGTCGCGCGCCCGCGGCGTGACCTTGATGGCGCTCAGCAACAAGTTCGGCTGGATGGTGCTCTCGACCGGCAACAAGTCAGAGATGTCGGCGGGCTATGCGACGCTCTACGGCGACATGTGCGGCGGCTACGCGGTCTTGAAGGACGTCTACAAGATGACCGTGTTCGAGCTGTCGCGCTGGCGCAACGCGCATCGCCCGCCGGGCCTGCTCGGCCCCTCCGGCGCGGTCATGCCCGAGCGCGTCATCACCAAGCCGCCCAGCGCCGAATTGAAGCCCGACCAGAAGGACCAAGACACACTTCCGCCCTACGAGGTCCTCGACGACATCCTGCATTGCCTCGTCGAGCGCGAGATGACGGTGGCCGAGATCGCCGCCAAGGGCCACGACGAGGCGATGGTGCGTTCGGTGTGGCGCATGCTCGACCGCGCCGAGTACAAGCGCCGCCAGGCGCCGCCGGGAGTCAAGATCACCAGCCGCGCCTTCGGCCGCGACCGCCGCTACCCGATCACCAACGCGTTCCAGGATTCGGGCGCGGCGCCCGCGCGCGACTCCGCTGACGCGCCGCGCGCGCCCGCGCCGCAGCCGACGTGAAGGGCGCGCGTTAGCACCGTGCCGCTCGTCCTCTACAACACGCTGACGCGCCGCAAGGAAGCGTTCGAGCCCTTGGATGCGAGCGATGTCCGCATGTATGTGTGCGGACCCACGGTCTATGACCTGCCGCATATCGGCAACGCGCGGCCGGTGGTGGTGTTCGACGTGCTCTACCGCCTGCTGCGCACGATCTACGGCGCGGATCACGTGCGCTATGTCCGCAACATCACCGACGTCGACGACAAGATCAACGCCGCCGCCAAGGCGCAAGGGCTCAGCATCCGCGAACTCACCGAGCGCACCGCCGACGAGTTCCGCCGCGACGCCGAAGCGCTGCTGGCGCTGCCGCCCGATCTCGAGCCGCGCGCCACCGAGCACATCGCGCCGATGATCGCGATGATCGAGCGCCTCATCGCATCGGGCCACGCCTACGAGGCCGAGCATCACGTGCTGTTCGCGGTCGCGAGCGACGCCGATTACGGCTGCCTGTCGCACCGCTCGCGCGGCGAGATGATCGCCGGCGCGAGGGTCGAAGTGGCGCCCTACAAGCGCGACCCCGCCGATTTCGTGCTGTGGAAGCCGTCGCCCGAGGGACTGCCCGGCTGGGACAGCCCGTGGGGACGGGGCCGGCCGGGCTGGCATATCGAGTGCTCGGCCATGGGCGAGGCGCATCTGGGCGAGACCTTCGACATCCATGGCGGCGGCCTCGACCTCATCTTCCCGCACCACGAGAACGAGATCGCGCAGAGCGCCGCGGCGCATGGCGGCAAGCCCCTCGCGCGTTACTGGCTTCATAACGGCTTCGTCACCGTCGACGGCGAGAAGATGGCGAAGTCGGAAGGCAACTTCCGCACCATCCGCGACGTGCTCGACGAGGCGCCGGGCGAGGCGGCACGCTATGCGCTGCTGACCTCGCATTACCGCGACCCGCTCGACTGGACCGAGGAGCGGCTGGCCCAGGCCAAGAACGCGCTCGACCGCTTCTACCTGGCGCTGCGCGGCGACGCCGCAGCCCCGCAAGCCGCGCCCGACGCGCGCGTGCGCGCGGCGCTCGAGGACGATCTCAACACGCCGCAGGCGCTGACGGCGCTGCACGAGATGCTGGCGGCGCTCAACAAGGCCGAGGGCGAAGAAAAATCGCGCCTCAAGGCCGCGCTGAAGGCGAGCGGCGCGCTGCTCGGCATCTTGCAGCAAGATCCCGAAGCCTGGCTCAAGGGCGCGGAGCGCGGCGAGGCCGACATCGAGGCGCTGGTCACGGCTCGTAACGCGGCGCGCACGGCACGCGATTTCGCCGCCGCCGACCGCATCCGCACCGAGCTCGCGATCCGCGGCATCGTGCTCGAGGACGGGCCGCATGGCACGACGTGGCGGCGGGCGGGATAGCGGCGATGACCGGCGAGCGCATCTATCTCTACGACACCACTTTGCGCGACGGGGCGCAGACGCAGGGCGTCGATTTCGGCGTGCCCGATAAGGTCGCGATCGCGCGCGAGCTCGATCTTCTCGGCATCGATTATGTCGAGGGCGGCTGGCCCGGCGCCAATCCGACCGACGACGCGTTCTTCGCCAAGGCGCCCGCGCTCGCCCGCGCACGCATCTCGGCGTTCGGCATGACCCGGCGCAGCGGGCGCAGCGCCGCCAACGATCCCGGCCTTACCGCGGTGCTCGGGAGCGGCGCCAAGGTCGCGACGCTCGTCGGCAAGACCTGGGACTTCCACGCCACGGTCGCGCTCGGCGTGAGCCTCGAAGAGAACGTCGCGATGATCGGCGAGTCCATCGCCCACGCGGTCTCGCGCCTCGACGAGGTGATGTTCGACGCCGAGCATTTCTTCGACGGCTGGAAGGCCAATCGCGCGTTCGCGCAGGATTGCCTCGAGGCCGCGCTCAAGGGCGGCGCGCGATGGCTGGTGCTGTGCGACACCAACGGCGGCACGCTCCCCGACGAGATCGAGCGCATCGTCGCCGAGGTGGCGCGGATCGTGCCGGGCGAGCGCATCGGCATCCATTGCCACAACGACACCGGCAACGCGGTGGCGAACTCGCTGGCGGCGGTGCGCGCCGGCGCGCGCCAGATCCAGGGCACGCTCAACGGCCTCGGCGAGCGCTGCGGCAACGCGAACCTGGTGACGCTCATCCCCAACCTGATGCTCAAGCTGGGCTACGCCACCGGCGTCGACGCGGCCGGGATGCGGCGCCTGACGCACGTCTCGCGCGTCCTCGACGAGCATCTCAATCGCGCGCCCGACCGGCATGCGCCCTATGTCGGCGAGTCCGCCTTCGCGCACAAGGGCGGGCTCCATGTCTCGGCGGTGGAGAAGGACCCGCGCTCCTACGAGCACATCGATCCCGCCATCGTCGGCAACCGCCGCCATGTCGTGGTCTCGGACCAGGCGGGCCGGGCCAATTTGCTGGCGCGGCTGCGCGAGATCGACATCGCGGTCGAGCCCGATCACCCGAAGCTCGCGGCGCTGCTCGACGAGGTCAAGGCGCGCGAGTTCGCCGGCTATGCCTATGATGGCGCCGAGGCGAGCTTCGAACTGCTGGCGCGCCGCACCCTCGGTCATGTGCCGGAATATTTCCGCCTGCAAAGCTTCCGCGTGCTCGACGAGCGGCGCTGGAACGCCAAGGGCGACCTCGTGACATTGAGCGAGGCGACCATCAAGGTGATCGTCGGCGGCAAGCAGAAAATGACCGTGGCCGAGGGCAACGGGCCGGTCAATGCGCTCGACGCCGCTTTGCGCCAGGCGCTGATCGAAAGTTTCCCCGAGCTCGACGGCATCCGCCTCACCGATTACAAGGTGCGCATCCTGACGCCGCAAGACGGCACCGGCGCGGTGACGCGGGTGATGATCGAGACCTCGGAGGACGGCGCGACCTGGTCCACGGTCGGTGTCTCCACCAACGTCATCGACGCCTCCTACAACGCGCTGCACGACAGCCTGACCTACAAGCTGTTCCGCTCCGGCCGGCGCGCCTGATTATGGCGGGCACCGACCGCCGCCGCGCCAAGCCCTCGGGCGGACCCGCCATCATCCTGGTCGCGCCGCAACTGGGCGAGAATATCGGCACGGCCGCGCGCGCCATGTACAATTGCGGCCTGACCGATCTGCGCCTCGTAAAGCCGCGCGACGGCTGGCCCAGCGCCAAGGCCCAATCCGCGGCGAGCGGCGCCGACACCGTGCTCGAGAAGGCACGCCTCTACGACACGCCCGAGGAGGCGGTCGCGGGCCTGCGCCACGTCTATGCCACCACGGCGCGCGATCGATACATGGTGAAGCGCATCGTCACGCCGCGCCGGGGCGCCGCCGAGATCAGGGGCCTGATGGCTGCGGGTGAGAGCTGCGGCATCCTGTTCGGGCCGGAGCGCACCGGGCTCCTCAACGAGCATGTGGCGCTTGCCGACACGGTGCTGAGCGTGCCGCTCAACCCGGCCTTCTCGTCGCTCAATCTGGCGCAGGCGGTGCTGCTCATCGGCTACGAATGGTTCGCCGCCGGGGACGAGACGCCGGCCTCGTACCTCCATACCGGCCATTCCCAGCCCGCGAGCAAGGACAAGCTGATCCGCTTCTTCGAACATCTCGAGGAGGAGCTCGATCGCAACGGCTTCATGCGCAACGTGGAGAAGCGCCCCAGCATGGTGCGCAACCTGCGCAACCTGTTCCAGCGCGCCCAATGCACCGAGCAGGAGCTGCGCACCTTGCACGGCGTGGTGACGGCGTTCGCCGGGCCGCGGAAGAAGACGCCCCCACCCCAGCCCTCCCCCGTGAAACGGGGGAGGGAGGGACCCGCGAAGCGGGAGGGTGGGGGCGATTGACTTATCCGCGTCTGCCCCTATAGTCCGCCGCTTCATTCCCAAGAATGCGGGTGCCTTGCACCACGCTCGCCCTCCGGCGACGGACCGGACGAGACTATTGGGACAACAACAGCGACGGACCTGACGATGAGCGTCAACCGCGAAGGGTCGAAGTACAAGATCAACCGCCGGCTCGGGGTCAATCTCTGGGGCCGCTCCAAGAGTCCCCTGAACCGCAACCGCGACTATGGTCCGGGCCAGCACGGGCAGCGGCGCAAGAAGCCCTCGGACTTCGGCACCCAGCTCATGGCCAAGCAGAAGCTCAAGGGCTATTACGGCAATATCGGCGAGCGCCAGTTCCGCCGCATCTACGAAGAGGCGCGCCGCCGCAAGGGCGACACCAGCGACAATTTGATCGGTCTCTTGGAGCGCCGCCTCGACGCCGTGGTCTACCGCATGAAGTTCGCGCCGACGCCGTTCGCCGCGCGCCAGTTCGTCAATCACGGCCATGTCCGGGTCAACGGAAAGCGCGTCAACATCTCGTCCTATCTGGTGAAGGACGGCGACGCGATCGAGGTGCGCGACCGCTCCAAGCAGCTCGCCATCCTGCTCGAGGCGGTGAAGTCGACCGAGCGCGACGTGCCCGATTATCTCGAGGTCGACCACGACCAGATGAAGGGCCGCTTCGTGCGCGCGCCCAAGCTCACGGACGTGCCCTATCCGGTGCCGATGGAGCCCAACCTCGTGGTCGAATTCTACTCGCGCTGACGGGCGGCCCGCGCCGGGCTAGGCTCGGCGCCCTTGAGACCGACATCGGCCGGGGGCGCCATGCTGTGGCTGCAACTCGCAATCGTCCTGCTGCTCATCCTGCTGAACGGGTTCTTCGCGCTCGCGGAGATGGCGGTGATCGCCTCGCGCCGGGCGCGCCTCCAGCACGCCGCCACGATGGGCAGCGCCGGTGCCCAGGCCGCGCTGGGCCTGAAGCGCGACCTGGGCCGCTTCCTGTCGACCGTGCAGATCGGCATCACCGTGATCGGCGTGCTGGCGAGCGCGTTCGGGGGCGCGAAACTCGCCGACACCATCGCCCAGACGCTGCGCCCGATCCCCGGCTGGGGCGATTATTCCGCCTCGATCAGCCTGGCGCTGGTGGTGGTGGCGATCTCGTACTGCACGCTGATCCTGGGCGAGCTGGTGCCGAAGCGCATCGCGCTCGGCCGGCCCGAGTTCTTTGCCCGCCACCTCGCCGGTTTCCTGCGCGCGCTGGCACGCCTCTTCGCGCCCGTCGAATGGGTGATGAGCGCCTCGAGCAACCTGGTGCTGCGCCTGGTGCCGCATCGCGGCGCCGAGCCGGCGCATGTGACCGAGGAAGAGATCACGCTGATGATGCGCGAGGCGACCGCGGCGGGCCAGTTCGACGCGGCCGAGACGGCGATCGTGCAGATGGCGTTGCGCATGGGCGACCGCCGCGTCGGCGGCATGATGACGCCGCGCACCCAGGTCGAATGGCTCGACCTCACCGATCCCGAGGCCGAGAGCCGGCGCAAGATCGGCGACAGCGACTATTCGCGCTTTCCCGTGGTCGAGGGCGATTCGCACCAGGTGATCGGCATCGTCCAGGTCAAGGATTTGCTGGCGCAACTGGTCGCCGGCCGCGCCTTCGACATCAAGGCCGCGGTGCGGCCAGCCTTCTACATGCCCGACACCGTGACCGCATTGCGCGCGCTCGAGCTGTTCCGCCAGCGCGGCGACCCGATGGCGCTGGTGGTCGACGAGTACGGCGATTTCGAGGGCGTGCTCACGCTCCATGACATCCTGCAGGCGCTGGTCGGCGACATCGCCGTCTCGGGCGACGAGGCGGTGCAGTCGGTGGTGCGGCGCGAGGACGGCTCGTGGCTGGTGGACGGCATGCTTCCGATCGACGAGGTGACGGATTTGACGGGCCTCGCCGAGCTGCCCGGCGCCGATGACGGCGATTTCCACACGCTCGGCGGCTTCGTCATGGCGCGGGTCAACCGCATTCCCGCGGTCGGCGACCGCATCGATGTCGGAGGGTTCGGCTTCGAGGTGGTGAACATGGACGGGCGCCGCGTCGACCGCGTTCTCATCACGCCGCCGAAGGAAAAGGTGCCGCAACCATGACCACGCTCGATCCGCTGTTCCTGTCGCACGGCTCGCCCATGCTGGCGCTCGATGCCGGCGACGCGGGCCGCTTCTGGGCGCGTCTCGGCGCCGCGCTGCCGCGGCCCAAAGCAGTGCTCGCCGTCTCGGCGCACTGGATGACGCAGGCGCCGGCGGTGAGCGCGGCGTCCAAGCCCGAGACGATCTACGATTTCTACGGCTTTCCCGATCCGCTCTATCGCGTCAAGTATCCGACGCCCGGCGCGCCCGATCTCGCGCGCCGCGTCGCCGCTTTGCTCGAGGGCGCGGGCATCCCGCACGCGGTCGATCCGGCGCGCGGCCTCGACCACGGCGCCTGGGTCCCGCTCAAGTCGCTGTGGCCGGCGGGGATTCCGGCGGCCTCGCTGTCGGTCCAGCCGCGGCTCGATGCGGCGTTCCATTGCCGCGTCGGCCGCGCGCTGGCACCGCTGCGCGAGGAAGGCGTGCTGGTGCTGGGGACCGGTGGCGCGGTCCACAATCTGCGCGAGATGAACCGCGACGAGGACGAGGGCACGCCGGCCTGGGCGCATGATTTCGACGAATGGCTGGCCGCGACCCTGGCGTCAGGGAACGAGCACGAACTGCTCGATTGGAGCCGGCGCGCGCCCGACCCGCGCCGCGCGCATCCCTCGCCGGAGCATCTCTATCCGCTGTTCGTCGCTTATGGCGCCGCCGGTCCGGGGGCGCGGGGGACGCGTCTCTACGAGGGCTTCACTCTCGGCAGCATGAGCATGGCCGCATATCGCTTCAGTGCGTGAGGCTGGGCCTCAGGCGCGGGCGTCGATGCCCTTTTCGACCAGGAAGTCCTGCAGCTCGCCGTTCTCGAACATCTCGCGGATGATGTCGCAGCCACCGACGAACTCGCCCTTGACGTAGAGCTGCGGGATGGTCGGCCAGTTGGAGAAATCCTTGATCGCCTGGCGCACGGCGGGATCGGTCAGGACGTCGATGCCTTTGAACTTCACCCCCATGTGGGTGAGGATCTGCACCACCGCGGCGGAGAAGCCGCATTGCGGGAACACCGGCGTCCCCTTCATGAACAGCACCACCGGGTGGTCGGTGATGTCCTGCTTGATCCGGTCGACGGTGGCGGCATCGGTCATGGCTCGATCCTTTGCGTCAATCCTCGGGCGCGCTCGTCTGCAGCGCGAGCGCGTGAAGCTCGTTGCCCATGCGCCCTTTCAGCGCCTGGTAGACCATCTGGTGCTGCTGCACCCGGCTTTTGCCCTTGAAGGCGGGCGAGACCACGGTGGCGGCGTAGTGGTCGCCGTCGCCGCGCAAATCCTCGATCGAGACGCGCGCGCCCGGAAGCCCTTCCTTGATGAGCCTCTCGATCGTGTCCGCGTCGATCGCCATGCCGGGGCCTCCTAGCCCTCCATATAGGCGGGGAACCAAGCCTCGTTCATCCGCCGCAAATCCGAGACGGATATGGCACCGGCCCCGGCGACTGTCAACGCGTCGCCCCCGGTGAGGCCGAGTCGCGTGACCGCAACGCCGGCCCGCGCGGCATCCGCCGCCACCGCCTCCGGGGCGCCGGTAACCATGATGTAGCGCGCCTGGTCCTCGCCGAAGAGGAAGGCGTGGCCGGGGAGGGCGGTTGCTGCCGAAATCGTGGCGCCGATGCCCCCCGCCATGGCCATCTCCGCCACCGCGACGAGCAGGCCGCCGTCGGACAGGTCGTGGCAGGCGCTGACGCGGCCGGAGGCGATCTGGGCGCGGACGAAATCGCCGTTGCGGCGCTCGGCCACGAGATCGACTTGCGGCGGCGTGCCGTCCTCGCGCCCCAGCACCTCGCGCAGGTAGAGCGACGCGCCGAGATGACCCAGCGTCTCGCCCACCAGCAGGATCGCCTCGCCGGGGCGCTTGAAGGCGAGGCTCACGGAATTAGCCGCGTCGGCGATGAGGCCGACTCCGCCGATGACGGGTGTCGGCCATATGCCGGCGCCGTTGGTCTCGTTGTAGAACGACACGTTGCCCGACACGACCGGGTAGTCGAGCGCCAGGCACGCTTCGCTGATGCCTTCGATGCAGCCGGCGAACTGGCCCATGATCTCGGGCCGCTCGGGATTGCCGAAATTCATGTTGTCGGTGACGGCGATGGGCGTGGCGCCGACGGCGGTGAGGTTGCGCCAGCTCTCGGCCACCGCCTGGGCGCCGCCGCGCCGGGGGTCGGCATGGCAATAGCGCGGCGTGCAATCGGTCGCGAGCGCCAGCGCCTTGCGCCGTCCGGGGAGGCGCACCACCGCCGCGTCGCCGCCCGGACGCTGCACCGTGCGTCCCATCACCAGGTGATCGTACTGCTCCCAAATCCAGCGCTTGGAGGCGAGGTCCGGGCAGGCAATGAGGCGCGTGAGCGCCGCCATCGCGTCATGCGCCGGCACGTCCGCGGGCAGGAGCTCGGGCTGCGGCAGGGTCGCGACCCAGGGGCGGTCGTAGAGCGGCGCTTGGGTCACCAGCGGCCCCACCGGCATGTCGGCCGCGACCGCGCCGTCCTTGCTGAGCACGATGCGGCCGGTGTCGGTGACGTGGCCGATGACCGCGAAATCGAGCTCCCATTTCTCGAAGATGCGGCGCGCCTCGTCCTCGCGCTCGGGCTTCAGCACCATGAGCATGCGCTCCTGGCTTTCCGACAGCATGATCTCATAGGCAGTCATGCCGGTCTCGCGCACTGGCACGCGGTCGAGATCGAGCGCGATGCCGAGCCCGCCCTTGCCCGCCATCTCGACCGACGACGAGGTGAGGCCGGCCGCGCCCATGTCCTGGATCGCGACGATGGCGTCGCCCGCCATCAGCTCGAGGCAGGCCTCGATCAGCAGCTTCTCGGTGAAGGGATCGCCGACTTGGACGGTCGGTCGCTTGGCCTCGCTGTCGGCGCCGAACTCGGCCGAGGCCATGGTGGCGCCGTGGATGCCGTCGCGCCCGGTCTTGGCCCCGACATAGACCACCGGATTGCCGGGGCCCGCGGCCTTGGAATAGAAGATGCGCCGCGCGTCGGCGATGCCGACGGTCATGGCGTTGACCAGGATGTTGCCGTTGTAGGACGGGTGGAAGTTGCACTCGCCGCCGACCGTCGGCACGCCGACGCAATTGCCGTAGCCGCCGATCCCCGCGACCACGCCGGCGACGAGGGCGCGGGTCTTCGGGTGGTCCGGCGCGCCGAAGCGCAGCGCGTTGAGATTGGCGATCGGCCGCGCGCCCATGGTGAAGACGTCGCGCAGGATGCCGCCGACGCCAGTGGCCGCGCCCTGGTAGGGCTCGATGAAAGAGGGATGGTTGTGGCTCTCGATCTTGAAGATCGCGGCCTCGCCGTCGCCGACATCGACCACGCCCGCGTTCTCGCCCGGGCCGCAGATGACGCGCGGGCCGGTGGTCGGCAGGTTGCGCAGGAACTTGCGCGAGGATTTGTATGAGCAGTGCTCGCTCCACATCACCGAGAAGATGCCGAGCTCGGTGAGGCTGGGCTCGCGGCCCAAAATGGCGACCGCGCGCTGGTATTCCTCGGGCGAGAGTCCGTGCTGGGCGACGATCTCGGCGCTCAAGCCTTGGCTCAAGAAAGCGCCCCTATGAGCCCGTCGAAGAAGGCGCGCCCGTCGGTCGAGCCGTGCAGCGGATCGGTCGCGTCCTCGGGATGCGGCATGAGGCCGAGCACGGTCTTGCCCTCGTTCAAGACGCCGGCGATGGCGCGCGCCGAGCCGTTGGCGTTGGCTTCGTCGCTGAGCGTCCCATTCGGCGCGCAATAACGCAGCGCGACGCGTCCCTCGCCCTCGAGCCGGTCGAGCGTCGCGGGATCGGCGAAATAATTGCCGTCGTGATGCGCCACCGGCACGCGGATCACCTGGCCCGCGGCATAGCCGCAAGTGAACAGGCTCTGGCTGGTCTCGACGCGGAGATGGACGTCCTTGCAGTGGAATTTCAGCGTCCGGTTCACCAGCAGCGCGCCTGGCAGCATGCCCGCCTCGGTCAGCACCTGGAACCCGTTGCAGATGCCGATCACTGGCGTGCCGCGCTCGGACCGCGCCTTGACCTCGCGCATGATCGGCGAGTGCGCCGCCATCGCGCCGCAACGCAGATAGTCGCCATAGGAGAAGCCGCCGGGAATGACGATCACATCTGCCGGCGGGAGATCGGTGTCGCGGTGCCAGATTTTGAGCGGAGCGTGGCCGATGCTGCGGGCGAGGGCGTCGAACACATCCTGCTCGCGGTTGGAGCCAGGGAAGATGATGATGGCGGCCTGCATTGGCGCCCCCGTCTCAGCTCTCGATCTCGATGCGGTAGGCCTCGATCACCGTGTTGGCGAGGAGCTTCCTGCACATCGCCTCGACCGCGTCGCGCGCGCGGGCGCGGTCGGTCTCGGCGAGCTCGAGGTCGATTACCTTGCCTTGCCTGACCTCGCCGACGCCGGAGAAGCCGAGCGTCGCCAGCGCGTGCGCGATCGCCTTGCCCTGCGGGTCGAGCACGCCGACCTTGGGCATCACGTAGACGCGCGCCTTCATTGCACCATCTGCGGGCCGCGCATGTCGCCGGGGCCGCCCTCGGGCAGGATGCCAAGGCGGCGCGCCACTTCCTGGTAGGCTTCCTCGACCCGGCCGAGATCGTGGCGGAAGCGGTCCTTGTCGAGCTTCTCGTTGGTCTTGATGTCCCACAGGCGGCAATTGTCGGGGCTGATCTCGTCGGCGAGAACGATGCGCATGTCGTCGTTCTGGTAGAGCCGGCCAAACTCGAGTTTGAAATCGACCAGCCTCAGCCCGATGCCGAGGAACAGGCCCAAGAGGAAATCGTTGATGCGGAGCGACATCTGCATGATCTCGTCGAGATCCTGCGTCGTCGCCCAGCCGAAGGCGGTGATGTGCTCTTCCGACACCATCGGATCGCCGAGCGCGTCGCTCTTGAAGTAATACTCGACGATCGAGCGGGTGAGCGCGGTGCCCTCGGCGATGCCGAGGCGCTTGGCGAGCGAGCCGGCGACGACGTTCCGTACCACCACCGCAATCGGGATGATCTCGACGTGGCGGACGAGCTGCTCGCGCATGTTGAGCCGGCGCACGAAATGCGTCGGGATGCCGATCTCGGCGAGCTTCAGCATCAGGTATTCGCTGATGCGGTTGTTGAGCACGCCCTTGCCGGTGATCGTGCCCCGCTTCTGGTTGTTGAAGGCGCTGGCGTCGTCCTTGAAATACTGGACGATGGTGCCGGGCTCGGGGCCTTCGAACAGGACCTTGGCCTTGCCCTCGTAGATCTGCTTTCTTCTTGACATGCGCGCTCTATAGCAAGACGCATGCGGCTAGACAACGCCGCCTCTCACATGCTGATGTCGCGCCACGGCTCCGATTCGGGATGATGCGAGGCGAAGCGGAAGCGGGGCGCGAGATCGCCGCGCCCGATCGCCGGCAGCGCGATGAGCGCGCTCGACACCGTGCCGAAGCCGCGCTCGGTAATGAAGCGCATGGCGCTCGCAGTACCCTCGCGCGAATCCCTTCCGTCATCGAGCAGGAGGCGCTCCCACGCGGTCCAGTCGCCGCGCTCGGGATCGGGCGCCGCCGCTGCGGCGAAGAGCGGGCGATAGCGCTTGAGGCGCGGCGTCTCGTCGTCGTCGAGATCGCCGGCGGCGATCATCGAGAGACCGGCCGCGATCGGCAGCGACGACACCGGCAAGGTGCCGCTCGGGTCGGCATGGCGCAGCCAATAGGCGTCGCGGTTGTCGGCGACGATGAGATTGAAGGTGCGGTAGGCGTTGGGCTCGAGCGCCGCGAGCGCTGCGGCGGCGGCGCGCGCGTCGGCATGGTCGAGCGCCTCGAGCACCAATTCGCCGCGCGAGCGCTGGCCCGGCGCCGGCCCCAGCGTGCCGAACCGGTTGAGCACGGCGGCGGCGACGCCGAAATCGTTGACCCCGAGCCACGACCCGCCGGCGAGTTCGTCGCGCCCCGCCACCACCTCGGGGCGGTCGGGCCAGTGGCGCGCCGGCGACTGCCACGGCCGCTGGATCATCTCGTCGCGGTTGGCGGCGAGGAGCAGCGGCCAGTCATGGCCGGGACGGCGCAGGATCACCAGCGTGCACACGCGCCACCTCGCCAGACGTGACGGAATGGGCCATAATACGGCGCGATCGCAGCGTGGGAAGCGCCATGACGGGTTTCGATGAACGCGAGAAAGGCTTCGAGCGTAAGTTCGAGCACGACCAGGAACTCGCATTCAAGGTGCGCTCGCGCCGCCGCAAGCTCTTAGGCTTGTGGGCGGCGGAAAAGCTTGGCCTAACCGGCACGGCGGCCGAGGCTTACGCCGATGAGCTGGCCAGGCTCGGGCTCCATCGCGGCGGCGACCAGGAAGAGGCGGAGCACATCGCCCGCGACCTTGCCGCGAAAGGCGTCACCATCGATGTAGCGCATATCATGCTCGAGGCCGAGCGCTGCGAGCGCGAGGCCAAGAAGCAGCTCGGCGGCGCGAGCTAGCGCAAATCGACTGCATCGGCACGGTGCGTGCTTCGACTTCGCTCAGGATGAGGAAAAGCCTTTGCGGCACCAAAGACGGTCCTCATCCTGAGCGGAGCGAAGCGTAGTCGAAGGACGCACTGCGCCTGACCCAATTCACCCGAACACGCGCTTGAAGATGGTATCGACATGGCGCAGGTGATAGGCGTCGTCGAATTGCGTGGTTAGCTGTTCCCGGCTCAGGTGCTGCGTCACCTCGTCATCGGCAAGCAGCAGTTCGAGGAACGGCCAGCTCGTCTCCCATGCTTCCATGGCGGTGCGCTGCACCAGGCGGTAGGCGTCCTCGCGGCTCACGCCTGTCTGGGTCAGCGCCAGCAGGACGCGCTGCGAATTATGCAGGCCCTTGAAGCTGGCGAGATTGGCGCGCATCGCCTCGGGATGGACCAGCAGCTTGTCCATCAGCCCGCTCATGCGCGCCAGCGCGAAGTCGAGCGCGATGGTGGAGTCGGGGGCGATGACCCGCTCGACCGAGGAATGGGAGATGTCGCGCTCGTGCCACAGCGCCACGTCCTCGAGCGCCGGCCCCGCGTAGGAGCGCACCAGCCGCGCCAGCCCGGTCAGATTCTCGGCCAGCACCGGGTTGCGCTTGTGCGGCATCGCCGACGAGCCCTTCTGGCCGGGCGCGAAATACTCCTCCGCCTCGCGCACCTCGCTGCGCTGGAGGTGGCGGATCTCGAGCGCCAGGCGCTCGAGCGAGCTGGCGATCACGGCCAGGGTCGCGAAATAGAAGGCGTGGCGGTCGCGCGGGATGATCTGGGTCGAGACCGGCTCGGGCGTGAGGCCGAGCTTGGCCGCGACATGCGCCTCGACCGCGGGATCGACATTGGCGAAGGTGCCGACCGCGCCGGAGATTTTGCAGGTCGCGATCTCGTCGCTTGCATGCACCAGGCGCGCGCGGGCGCGGGCGAACTCGGCATGGAACCCGGCGAGCTTGAGGCCGAACGTGGTGGGCTCGGCATGGATGCCATGGCTGCGGCCGATGCAGATCGTGTCCTTGTGCTCGAACGCGCGGCGCTTGAGCACGTCGAGAAGCGCATCGAGGTCGGCCAGCAGGATCGCGCTCGCTTGCGTGAGCTGCACCGCGAGGCAGGTGTCGAGCACGTCGCTCGAGGTCAGGCCCTGATGGACGAAGCGCGCCTCGGGCCCGACATGCTCGGCCAGGTTGGTGAGGAAGGCGATCACGTCGTGGCGCGTCTCGCGCTCGATCTCGTCGATGCGCGCGACCTCGAAGGCGCCGCGCTCGCGCACCGCCCGGGCGGTGCCGGCCGGCACCGTGCCATGGGCCTCCAGCGCCTCGGTCGCCAGGGTCTCGATCTCGAGCCAGATGCGGAAGCGGTTCTCCGGTTCCCAGATCGCGCTCATCTCGGGTCGGCTGTAGCGGGGGATCATGCGCGTGCGCTTAGCCTAGCCGCCGGGCGGGCGCAACCGACGGCGGGCGGCCGTGCTTGACGCCGGCAGCAGGAGCCACCAGTTATTGTATGTATGATGCGGTCAAGGCGGGCGTCGAAGCGTTGAAACAGCGAATCTGCGGAACGAACCCAATTTTAACGGTATTTGGATACCGCTCACAATAGGCCCAGGCTCTTGAAGCTCGAATGCCGGCCGCGGCCGATGACCACGTGGTCGTGGACTTGCACGCCGACCGCGTCGAGCGCCTTGGCGACGGCGCGGGTCATCTCGATGTCGGCCTTGGAGGGCGTGGTGTCGCCCGAGGGGTGGTTGTGTGACAGTCGTCGTTCGGAAACCATCATACTGAAATTAAAGGAGCTTTTGGCGTCTCGAAAACGCGTTGGGGTATGGGTCTGGGATCGGCAGTTCATGATCCAACGTGACCTTCACCCTCCCTCATTGTCAGCCACGCTGAGTTTGGGCGAAGCACGGCAGATCACGAGATTCTTTTTATCCCATTCATCGAGATCCTGCGCGGGGTATAGCACCGACTTGCCAATCTTGACGAACGGTGGTCCGACGCGCTGCGCTCGCCAATTCCGAAGAGTGCCCACGGAGACTTCACCGCGATAGCGTTCGGAGACCTCTTCAGCGGTCAGGAATCGAGTCTCGGCCATTCGTTCCTCCACGCTAGACACGGTTTTCAAGGCGGCGGGGTGCCGATAGATCGTGCGGTGCGAAGAGCGCCGAAGTCAGGCTGGCGACTGAGGGCAGAAGCACGGTCAAGACGCCACCAAGTCGGTCACTCATCTTCGCTCACGGTCGATACTTGCGCAGAGAGGTCCGACACGAAAAGGGCAAATTAGGCAGTATCGTAGAGACGGACACCCGGGGATAGAGGTCGGTCAACCCATGATTCCCAACTCGCGTGTGAGCGCCATCAAGCAGCCATCCGATTCCGAACCGAATGCGCGTGGTTCTTAACCGCCGGGGCACCTTGGCTCGCCCGGGGCCACGGCGACCGATTGCAGCGAGGTCAAACGGCAGGGAACTACCGGCAGGTCGCCGGCCACGAG
>DATNID010000060.1:0-29067 GCA_035604615.1 Allostellaceae bacterium
GCGCCTGCGCCAGCGCCGGACCAGCCAGTAGCACGAGGCCGAGCACGGCCAATCGAAGCGTTCGCATGGGCTTCCTCCCCTCCCCGGAAGACTCGTTGGCGGAGTCCTACCACGAAGAAGGCGGCGGCGCGACGGGCGGACCGGAGATGCGGGGGGTCACGTTTACGTGACGGGGGAAGCGTCACAGGCCGAACGTCGAGGCTTTCGGCTACAAGCTCAAGAGAGGCGCCAGGCGCGCGTCAATCTCGTCGAGCACTTCTGGCGGCGCCACGCCGACTACTTCCATTTTCCGCGCCTCGCGGTCGACGCTTCTTATGTGATCGACCAGAACGACGCCGGAGACGGGGAGGCCAAGCGGCAGCTTCACCTCCATCGGCCATCCCCTTTCTCGGCTCGTGATCGGACACACGATCGCGAGGCGCGATCGGAGATGATAGGCCTCCGGCGTCAGGACGATCCCGGGCCGGCGACCCGCTTGCTCGCTGCCTGCTTGAGGCGAGAATAGAAGCCAAACGAGACTGCCGCGGCCGGGCACCGCCGTCATATGATTTCACCGCCCCGCGGATCGTCGTCGTCGAGCCGATGCTCGCGCTCGGGCGTCATACCCGCCAGCAATTCGTCCAGCGTGAAGTGGCGAGGCGACCGGGTGACGATGATTCGGCCATCGTCGGAGGCCTCGATCTCGACGCGCGCGCCTTCGGCGAGGCCTACTTGGGCAGCAATCTCGTCCGGCACGCGCAAGCCGAGGCCGTCGTCCCATTTGGTGATCAACCCCGCGTGCGGCCGATGGAGCGGCGCGCGATCCGCGATTGGCGTTGCGGCTGGCGCAAGCGGACGCACGACCACGCGCTTGGCAGCGTTACGCTTCTTGCAGCGCGTCATCCGGCTTCGCGCCGTCGAGACCAGGTAGAGCCGTCCGCCGCGCTCTACTACGCGCAGGTGGCCGACATAAACATCGTCCTCGCGCGTGAGCGGCCGCTCTCCCGAGTGGGTGCGGAGGCGGAGGCCGGCCATGGCGATGCGGAAGATGCGCTTTCCTCGATCATAAACGCGGACGACATCGCAGGCGGTCTCGCGCGTCAGTTCGAGTTCCACGCTGCCGTCGACGCCAACGAACCCGCGCGCGCCGATAAGTTCGCCGTCGCCGAAGCCATGACTCCTTAGAAACCGGGTATCCTGGTCATCCAGAATGGCACCGGTGTGATCCTTGCGGTTGCCATGCGATACGCTGTAGCTGGAAAAGTTGCTCATGGCGCGCCTCAATTCCTAAGGTCGATAAGAACATCTTATCTTCGTTCACTTCATCGTCAACGTTTCTTATCGTTCTTATATTTTCGGCCCATCTCGCCGGCTGCCGCAACACGGCGCCAGGCGGGCGCGTTCGCCGTTGAATCCGCGCCATCCACGGCGTATATCCATTGTTTATACGGGGCTTGGGCGAGACTGGCGGAGGCGAAGGTGCAGGTCAAATTCGCGAAATGGGGCAACAGCATCGCCGTTCGCATCCCGGCGGCTTTTGCCGGTGAGATCGGCGCGATCGAGGACGGCATCGCGGAGTTGTCGATCGAAGGACGAAAGCTGGTCATCGCACCGATCGCGGACGTTCCGGTTTTCGATCTCGATGAGCTGGTCGCCAGGATCACCGACGCCAATCGTCACGAAGAGCTGCCGAGCGGGCGCGCACAGGGGAACGAATTCGGCTGATGGCGCATTGTCCCGACATCGGCGACATCGTCTGGATCAATTTCGATCCGCAGGAGGGGACCGAGCAGTGGGGACGGCGGCCCGCCCTCGTGCTCTCGCCGCGCAGCTATAATCAGCGCAGCCGCCTGTGCGTGCTGTGCCCGATCACGAACCAGGTGAAGGGTTATCCGTTCGAGGTTCCGATCCCCGCCGGCCACAAGGTCACCGGCGCCGTGCTCGCCGATCAAGTCAAAAGCCAATCCTGGGAAATGCGCGACGCGGAGCTGATCGCCGCCGCGCCGCCCGCAGTCCTGGCAACGGCGAAAGGCTTGATCAAGGCGCTCTTGCGCATCCCGTAGCCGCTTCGCGCGATTTGCTTTCCCTCTCCACGCTCCCTACATAACGCCCGCCCATGGACTCCCTCGCGGCCGAGATCGCCAAGCGGCGCACCTTCGCCATCATCTCCCATCCCGACGCCGGCAAGACCACGCTGACCGAGAAGCTGCTGCTGTTCGGCGGCGCCATTCAGCTCGCGGGCGAGGTCAAGGCGCGCGGCGAGCGAAGGCGCGTGCGCTCGGACTGGATGGAGATCGAGCAGCAGCGCGGCATCTCGGTGAGCTCGGCGGTGATGACCTTCGAGCATGACGGCCACACCTTCAACCTGCTCGACACGCCAGGCCACCAGGATTTCAGCGAGGACACCTACCGCACCCTCACCGCCGTCGACAGCGCCGTCATGGTGCTGGACGCGGCCAAGGGCATCGAGCCGCAGACGCTCAAACTGTTCGAGGTGTGCCGGCTCAGGGACGTGCCGATCATCACCTTCATCAACAAGCTCGACCGCGACGCGCGCGACCCGTTCGACCTGATCGACGAGATCGAGCGCCAACTGGCGCTCGACGCCACGCCGGCGAGCTGGCCCATCGGCATGGGGCGCGATTTCCGCGGCACCTACGACCTCTTCGCCGACGCGCTCCTCCTGTTCGAGCGCGGCGCGGGCGAGCGCATCACCGAGCCGGTGCGGCTCAAGGGCCTCGACGACCCCAGGCTCGAGACGCTGCTGCCCGCCAATGCGCTCGCCACGTTGCGCGACGAGGTGGCGATGGCGCGCGCGCTGTGCCCGCCTTTCGATCTCAAGTCGTATCGCGAGGGGCACATGACGCCGGTGTTCTTCGGCAGCGCGCTCAACAATTTCGGCGTGCGCGAGCTGCTGCGCGGCATCGCCGACCTGGCGCCGCCGCCGCGGCCGCAGCCGGCGCTGCCGCACCCGATCGAGCCCTCCTCCGACACGGTCGCGGGCTTCGTCTTCAAGGTGCAGGCCAATATCGACCCGCAGCATCGCGACCGGGTCGCCTTCCTGCGCCTGTGCTCGGGCCGCTTCAAGCGCGGCATGAAGCTGCGCCACGGCCGCACCGGCCGCATGATGAGCGTGCAGAACCCGGTGTTCTTCCTCGCCCGCGAGCGCAACCTCGCCGAGGAGGCATGGCCGGGCGACATTTTCGGCATTCCCAACCACGGCACCCTGCGCATCGGCGACACCTTGACCGACGGCGAGGAGATCCGCATCACCGGCATCCCCAGCTTCGCGCCCGAGATATTGCGCCGGGTGCGGCTCGACGATCCCTTGAAGTCGAAGCATCTGAAGCGCGCACTCGAGCAGCTCGCCGAGGAAGGCGTGACGCGCGTCTTCAAGCCGATGACCGGCGGCGACTTCATCGTCGGCGTGGTCGGCGCGCTCCAGCTCGAGGTGCTGACCGCGCGGCTCAAGACCGAGTACGAGCTGAGCGTGCGGCTCGAGGCCGCGCCTTACGAGACCGCGCGCTGGGTCGAGGGCGCCGCGCCCGAGGTGAAACGCCTCGTGGACACCGTGCCGTCCGCGCTCGCCGAGGACCGCGACGGCGCGCCGGTTTTCATGGCCCGCTCGCGCTGGGATTTGGAGCGCACGCAGAAGGATTATCCCTCGCTCGCCTTCAACGCGACGCGGGAATCCGTTTGATGACGACCCTCTCCGTCCTCGACCAGTCGCCCATCCGCAGCGGCGGCACGCCGGCGCAGGCGATCGCCGAGACGGTCAAGCTCGCGCAGGCGTGCGAGCGCTGGGGCTATCGGCGCTATTGGGTGGCCGAGCATCACTCGTCGGAGGGCCTGGCCGGCACCGCGCCCGAGGTGCTGATCGCGCGCCTCGCCGCCGCCACGTCGGAAATGCGCATCGGCTCGGGCGGGGTGATGCTGAGCCATTACAGCGCCTTGAAGGTGGCGGAAGCGTTCCGCGTGCTCGAGGTGCTCTATCCCGGCCGCATCGATCTCGGCATCGGCCGCGCGCCCGGCAGCGACTATCGCACCGCCATGGCGCTCCAAGCGGGCCCCGGCGCCGCCGGGATCGAGTATTTCCCCAACCAGGTCCACGACGTGCTGGGCTTCCTCGCCGACGCGCTGCCGCCGGACCATCCCTTCGCCAGCATCCATGCCCAGCCGCGCGGGCCGAGCGTGCCCGATCCGTGGCTCCTGGGCTCGAGCGACGGCAGCGCCGCCATCGCCGCCCATTTCGGCACGGCATTTTCCTTCGCGCATTTCATCACCGACATGGCGGGGCCGCAGATCATGCAGGCCTATCGCGACCATTTCCGCCCGTCGCGCTGGAGGGCCGCGCCCGAGGGCAGCATCGGCGTCTTCGTGCTATGCGCCGAGACCGAGGAGGAAGCGAACCGGCTGGCGCTGTCGCGCGACCTGTCGCGCCTGCGGCTCGAGCAGGGACGGTTCGGGCCGCTGCCGTCGGTCGAAGAGGCCGCGTCATATCCCTATTCCGGCGAGGAGCGTGCCCGCGTCGCCCATGGCCGCCGCCGCCAGGTGGTCGGCAATCCGCGCCAGGCCAAGGAGAAGCTATTGGAATTCGGCGCCGCCTATGGCGTCGACGAGTTCGTGGTGGTGACGATCTGCTATGACTTCGCGGCGCGGCTCAGGTCGTACGAGCTGCTGGCCGATTCGTTCGGACTTCAGCCGCGCGCCGCTGGCGCCTCCGGACCGGGCTCGGGCTGAGGCGGGGCGATCTCGCGCGTGGCGCTGCGCATTTCCTCGGCGGTGCGGCGCAGGCGCAGATACTGGCGGATGCTGACCGGGAACGAGGCGAGATAGACCACGCCCACCGCCAGGAGCGTCGCCCACGGCTCGGTGGTGAGAAAGGCGGCGGCGGCGCCGATGACGATCAGCATCGGCAGCACCAGCTCCCTCGGCACGCTGAAGCGCTTCATCGAGAAGGTCGGGACCCGGCTCACCATGAGCGCGGCGACCGCGGCGAGCACCAGCCCGTTGAGCAGGGGCGCGCGGAAGAACGTGCCGCCGAACTCGAACGACGCCATCATCGGCACCATCACCAGCCCCGCCGCCGCCGGCGCCGGCACGCCGGTGAAGAAATTGTAGGCATAGGGCGGCAGATCGGCGCCGATCTGGGTGTTGAAGCGCGCCAGACGAAGCGCGCAGCACACCGCGAACAGCAGCACCAGCGCCCAGCCGACGCTCTGCATCGCGCTCATGGTCCAGAGATAGAGCAGCACCGCCGGCGCCACCCCGAAGCTGACGAAGTCCGACAGCGAATCGAGCTGCGCGCCGAAGCTGGTCATGCCCTTCAAGAGGCGCGCGATGCGGCCGTCGATGCCGTCGAGCACGCCGGCGATGATGATGGCGATGACCGCGGCCTCGAACCGCCCGGCGAAGGCGAACCGGATCGCGGTCATGCCGGCGCACAGCGCCAAGAGCGTCAGGATGTTGGGAATGAGCCGGTTGAGCGACCAGCCGCCCATCGGCCGGACCCGCATGCGGCCGCGGCGATGGCGGCGGCGGCGCAGCATGTCGCGCGGCCGCATCTCAGTGCTCCGTCCCGAGCCGCGGCGGCTCGCTCGAGCGCGCATCCGCGATCACCGTCTCGCCGCCCACCGCGCGCTGGCCCTCGATCGCGAGCGGCGCCCAGTCCTGCGGCAGATAGACGTCGGTGCGGCTGCCGAAGCGGATGAGGCCGAAGCGCTGCCCGGCGGTCACCTCGTGCCCGGCATCGACGTCGCACACGATGCGGCGCGCGATCAATCCCGCGATCTGCACCACCGCGATGTCGGGCCCCTCGGCGGTGGCGAGCCGCAGCGCCATGCGCTCGTTCTCCTCGCTCGCCTTGTCGAGGCTGGCGTTCAAGAACTTGCCCGAATGGTGGTGGCGCTTGACGACGCGGCCGCCCATCGGCATGCGGTTGACGTGGACGTCGAGCACGTTCAAGAAGATCGAGATGCGCCGCATCGGCGCCCCGCCCATCTCCAGCTCCTTGGGCGGCGGCGCCAATCCGACCGAGGAGATGACGCCATCGGCGGGCGCCACCACCAGGCCGGCCCGCATCGGCGTCACCCGCCACGGGTCGCGGAAGAAATAGGCGCACCACGCGGTCGCCAGGAAGCCGAGCCAGCCGAGCCAGTGCGCGATCAGATAGAGCACGACGCTGACGCCCGCGAAGATCGCAACGAAGCGCCAGCCGTCGGAATGAATGGGTGCCAACACCTGGCGCAGCACGGATGCCTCCTACCGCCCCTCTCGCCGCCAGGCGAGGAGGAGGAAGCCGAGCGCGAGAAGAAGCGCCAGCGCGCCCGGCAGCAGCGGCGTCTCCTTCATGCCGGTGACGACATAGTCGCCGTTGGCGCGCAAGCCCATCCAGTTGCGGCCGGAGGCGTCGTGGTCGGGCTCGACGCGGCGCAAATCCGGCACAGCGCCAGGGCCGACCCAGTGGATGCCGCCGCCGGTCGCCGCGACATCGTCCTTCATCTTCTCGTCGGTGGTGCGCACGTCGGCCAGTTCCTTGGGGTTGAGCGCGCCCGCCGCCGCGAGCGCGGTGCGCTCGCCGTCGCCGACGCGATAGAGACCGCTCTCGGTCACCGGCAGCGTGCCGGTGCTGCGGCCACCCCCCGCGGGCGCAAGCGCGAGCGTCTTCGGCACGCCGTCGGGGCCGGTCACCTGCACCGGCCGCTGGTCGGGCTTGAGCGACTGGCGGGTGACGACGAGGCGGTTGCCCTCGACATTGGCGCGGAGATCGTTCTCCTCGAGATCGGGCTCCTTCATCAGCCAGTAGACCACGCGGCGCAGCAGCTCCGCCTGCGGCCCGCCGCCCTCGAATCCCCTCGTCCACAGCCACATCTCGTCCGACAGGAGCTGCGCCACGCGGCCGCTGCCGACCCGGTCGAGCACCAGGAGCGGCCGGTCGCCGGCGCCGCTCATCACCACGTCGCCCTCGTGCGGGATCGCCTCGACGTCGCGGAACCAGCGGCCCCAGGGCGGCGTCGCCTTGGGATCGGCGGGCTCGCCGGGAAGGTCGGAGGTGACGGGATGGCGGTATCCCGTGGCGCTGACCCGCGGCACGAAGCCCTGCTCGACCACGTTGCCGGTGGGCTCGGCCGGCAGCACCGCGCCCAAGGGCGTGCGGTAGAGGCTCAGGGGCGTGCCGTAATTCGGTCCCGACGCCTCGAGCAGCGCGCCGCCCTTGCGCACGTACTGGGCGATGTTCTCGAGATAGGCCTCGGGCAGGACGCTGCGCCGCCGGTAGCGGTCGAAGATGATGAGGTCGAACTCGTTGATCTTGACGTCGAACAGCTCGCGGATCGGGAAGGCAATCAGCGACAGCTCGCGTATCGGCGTGCCGTCCTGCTTCTCGGGCGGGCGCAGGATGGTGAAGTGGATGAGATCGACCGAGGGATCGGATTTCAGGATGTTGCGCCAGGTGCGCTCGCCCTGGTGCGGCTCGCCGCTGACCAGCAGCACCTTGAGCCGGTCGCGGACGCCGTTGATGACGAGGGCGGCGCGGTTGTTGTCGAGCGTCAGCTCGTGCGGGCCCGGCTCGACCTCGATCTCGAGCACGTTGGGGCCGCCATGGTCGATCGTGACCGAGACCGGCACGTCGCGGCCCACGGGCACCAGCCGCGTCACCGCCGCGCCGCCGTCCTTGCGCAGCGTGATTTTGGCCTGGCCGCTGCCGAGGCCGGCTTGGCCCTGGACCAAATCCTCGACCCTGACGGTGAGTGCCACATCCTTGCCGACGATGCCGAAGCTGGGCGCGTCGTTGACGACGAGCCTGCGGTCGGCCTCGCCGGGCGCGCCGGCCAGCAGCGCGTGGATCGGCGCGTGGATGGCGAGCCGGTCGGGCGGCGGCATGTCGTGGACCTCGCCGTCGGTGATCATCACCGCGCCGGCGACGCGCTGCGCCGGCACGTCGGCCAAGGCGCGCACCAGCGCGGTGTAGAGCTCGGTGCCGTTGTCGCCGAGCGCGGCGTTGGGATCGGGCGCGCCGGCATGGACGACGCGCACGTCGAGGTCCTTCTGCTGCTGCAGCTTGCGCGTCAGTTCGTCGAGCGCGGCGTCGGCGAATTTGCGCCGCTCGCCGATGCGCATGCTGGGCGAATCGTCGACCACCACGGCGACCACGTCATGCTGAGGCTCGCGCTGCTCCTCGATCAGCGAGGGATCGACCAGGATTGCCACCAGCGCCGCGAGCGCGAGGAGCCGCCAGGCGACGCCGCGCGCGCGCCGCCACACGCCGAACGCCAGCAGCAGCGCCGCGAGCGCCACAAATGCCGCGATCGCCCACCACGGCAGCAGCGGCGACGCCGCGAGCGACAGCCCGTTCATTGCCCGAGCCTCTCGAGGATCGCCGGTACGTGGACCTGGTCGTTCTTATAGTTGCCGGTGAGCGCGTACATGACCAAATTCACGCCGAAGCGATAGGCCATCTCGCGCTGCGGCTCGCCGCCCGGCACCACCGGATAGAGCGCCCGTCCCGCGGCATCCATCGCCCACGCTCCGGCCCAGTCGTTGCCGCCGACGATGACGCTCGAGACGCCGTCATTGACCGCCTCCTCGGCCGGCTCGACCCACAATTTGCCGCCGCTCCAGCGGCCGGGAAACTCCTGCAACAGGTAAAAGGACTTGGTCAGCACGTGATCGGGCGGCGCCGGCGCCAGCGGCGGCACGTTGAGCCCGCGCGCGAGCTGGCGCAGCGTCGCCTGCGTGTCGCCGCTGGAGAACGCGGTGCTCGATCCCTGGTCTTGGGTGTCGAACAGGATGGTGCCGCCGGTGGCAAGGAAGCGGTTGAGCCGCGCCACCGCCTGCGGCGAGGGCTGCGCTTCTCCCGGCACGACCGGCCAATAGAGCAGCGGGAAGAACACCAACTCGTCATGCTCGATGTCGACCGCCATCGGCTCCGCCGCCTCGACCGCGGTGCGGCGGTTGAGCACGTCGGTGAGGCCGGCGAGCCCGGCCTTGGCCTCGTCGTCGACGTCGCGGATGCCGGTGCGGACATAGGCCAAATGGAATTCGCTCGCCGCCTTGATCGCGAAATCGTCGTCGGCGGCGCGCGCGCCGGGCGCGGCGCAAAGCCAAATCAGCAGTACCGCAGCGCCGCCGCGCGCGAGCCGCGGCAACAGCCCGCGCAACGCGAAGGCGATGGCAAGATCGATGAGCGCCAGCGCGAGCGCGGCGCCCAGGAGCCCGGGGCGGAAATCGAATTCGATGCCGCGGGCGTAGGTCTGGCGCTCGATGCCCTGGGGCAGCGCGGGGAGCGCGGTGAAGTCCTTGACCGCTGGCGCGAGGTTGAGCGCGCGGCGCGCATCGGCGCTGCCGTAGAAGCCCGGCGGGTGATGCGAGGAGGCGAGCGTCGCCGCGAAATCGCCGGCGGCGATGGTCTCGGCCGTGGTGGGCGCGCGGCGCAGCCGGCCGAACCCGTCGAGCGTCTCGACCGGCGGCAAGGCGCGGTCGGAGGCGCCAGTGACGCCCTGGCTGGTGGCGACGATGCGCCGCAGCATGTTCACGAACAGGCCGGAGATGGCGAGGTTCGACCACTCCGGATCGGCGCTGGTATGGACCAGCACGAGCCAGCCTTGGCCGCGCTTGGCCGCCGTCACGAGCGGCGTGCCGTCGGTGAGGCGCGCCCAGGTCTTGTCGGCGAGATCGAGCGTCGGCTCGGCCAGCACCTGGCGCGACACCGTGACGTCGGCGGGAATGTCGAGGCCGGCGAATGGGCTCTTGGGGTCGAACGGGGCGAGCCGCGCCGGCGTCTCCCACGACAACGCGCCGCCCAGCGTGCGCCCGCCGCGCCGCAGGGTCACCGGCAGGAAATCGTCGTTGGGCGCATCGGCGAGATGGGGCCCGGCGAAGCGCATCACCACGCCGCCCTTTTCCATCCAGGCGACGAGCGCGCGCTTTTCCTCGTCGCTCGCGGGCGCCACGTCGGGAAAGGCCAGCACCGCGATGTCACCCTTGAGCAAGGTCGCGACCTCGCCGCTGCGCACCTCGCTGAACGGGCTCAGCGCCTTTTCCAGGTAATAGGCGCCGGAGAGCAGCGGCTGCGCGCCTTGGGCGGCGCGCGGCTCGGCGATCCCGACCGGGCGGCGGCGCCAGCGCTCGTCGAGCAGCAGCGCCGCACCGGAAGACGCCTCGCCCTCGAGCGTAATCTCGGTGGCGCGATTGCGCAGCTCGCTCGGCATCGGCAGGCGTGCCAAGGCGCTGGTCGCGTTGGCCGCGAAGGTCACATGGGTGCGGCCGAGCAGGCGCCCGTCGTCGCCGACGGCGCGGATATCGGCCTCGGCGGGTAGGCTCGAGGCGACGCGCTTCACCGTCGCCGTCAGGTCCTTGTCATCGGGATCGCCCGGCGCGAGGAGGCGCGGCAGCAAAGTCTCGTCGTCCGCCATCACCGTGACCGGCCCGTGGCGCGCGAGGCCGGCGGCGAAATCGGCGGCGCTGCCGTCGTCGATGCCGTCGCTGAGCCACACGATGTCGGGCGCGGGGCCGAGATCGAAGCGCTCGAGCCGCGCCAGCGCGGCGCGCCGGTCGGCGGGCCACGGTTGCGGCGCCAGCGCATCGACCGCGGCGCGCGCGTCGGCCGGCCGCAACAATGTGAGTTCGGGCGGCGCCGCCGATCCCGCCGGCGGCGCGGTGTCGAGCAGCACGATGCGGCGGCCCTCGCGCTCGGCCTGGTCGATCAGGCGGTCGAGCGCGGCGCGGCGCTCGTCCCATTGCCGCGCCGCCGCCCAGCCGTCATCCACCGCCAGAACCAGGGGTCCGCTGCCGGCGAGCTTGGCGCTGGGATTCATCAGCGGATGGGCCAGCGCCAGGATAATGAGCGCCGCCAACACCATGCGCAGCAGGATCAGCCACAGCGGCGTCTTGGCCGGCGTCTCCTCGCGCGGCACCAGATCGCGCAACAGCCGCAGCGCCGGGAAGCGCACCCGGCGCTGCGCCGGCGGCGTCACCCGCAGCAGCCACCACAGGATCGGCAGCACCGCGAACCCCGCGAGCAGCCACGGCGCGGCGAAGGCGAGCGAGCCGAGCGTCAGCATCGCCTATCTCCAGCCCTGCTGCGGCGCCAGCGCGGCGTAGAGCGCGAGCAGCGCGGTATGGGGCGGGCGGTCGGTGCGATGCGTGCCGAAGCTCCAGGCGGCACCGCGCGCGATCGCGGCCAGCCCCTCGCGGTGGCGCGCCAGCCGTTCGCCATAGGCCTCGCGCACGGTCTCGACCCGGCTGATGAGCAGCGGGTCCTCGCGCTCCAGCCCCTCGAAGCGCACCCGGCCGGAAAACGGCAGCGTCTCTTCCGCGGGATCGAGAATCTGCAAGAGGTGCCCCTTGGCGAAGCCGGCGGCGAAGCGCGCCACCAGCGCCTGCACCTCGGGCAGGGGCGCGAGCAGGTCGCCCATCAGGACCACATGGGCATGGCGCGGCAGCGGCTCGAACGCAGGCAGGTTGTCGCCGGGCATGTCGCGCGCCAGAAGGAGCGCGAGACGGTCGAGCACCGCGCGGCCATGCGACGGCGGCAGCCCCGCGCCCAGCAGCGCCACGCGCTCGCCGCCGCGCGCCAGCAGCACTGCGAGCGCAAGCGTCAACAGATCGGCGCGGCGTCGCTTGGTCGGCAGCGACGGCGCCGAGGCATAATCCATCGATGCCGAGGCGTCGCGCCACAGGAACACGCTCTGCGCCGCCTCCCATTCGGTCTCGCGGACATAGAGGCGCTGCGACTTGGCGCTCTCGCGCCAATCGACGCGCGTCGCGGCGTCGCCGGGCTGGTATTGGCGGAACTGCCAGAAGGTCTCGCCGGTGCCGACGCGGCGGCGGCCATGAACGCCCTGGGCCACCGTGGCGGCGACGCGCTCCGCCTCCACCAGGAGCGGCGGCAGCGCGGCCGCGGCCTCCTCGGCGTGCTGGCGCAGGAGCGAAGCCTCGGCCATCAGCGGAGCGGCGCCACCAGCCGGTCGATGAGCTGCGCCATGGAGATGCCGTCGGCGCGGGCGGCGAAGGTGAGCGCCATGCGGTGGCGCAGCACCGGCGCGGCCAGCGCCACCACGTCGTCGACCGAGGGCGCGAGCCGTCCGTCGATCAAGGCGCGCGCGCGCGCCGCCAGCATCAGCGCCTGGCTCGCGCGCGGGCCCGGTCCCCAGGCGATGTGCTTGGCCTCGGGCAGGGTCGATTCGCCCGGCCGGCCGGAGCGCACGAGAGTGAGGATCGCCTCGACCACGCTCTCGCCGACCGGGATGCGGCGGACCAGGCGCTGCGCCTGCAGCAGCTCGGCGACGGTGAGCACCGGCGTGACCCGCTCGTCGGCGATCCCGGTGGTGGCGATCAGCATCTGCCGCTCGGCGTCGAGGTCCGGATAGCCTACGTCGATCTGCAGCAGGAAGCGGTCGAGCTGCGCCTCGGGCAGCGGATATGTCCCCTCCTGCTCCAGCGGGTTCTGCGTCGCCAGCACGTGGAACGGCTTGGGCAGCGGATGATATTGCCCGGCGACCGAGACGCGGCCTTCCTGCATCGCCTGCAACAGCGCCGATTGGGTGCGCGGGCTGGCGCGGTTGATCTCGTCCGCCATCAGCAGCTGGCAGAACACCGGGCCACGGATGAAGCGGAACGAGCGCCGCCCCGTCTCGCTCTCCTCCAGCACCTCGGAGCCGATGATGTCGGCGGGCATGAGATCGGGCGTGCACTGGATGCGCTTGTCCTCGAGCCCGAGCACGGTGCCGAGCGTCTCGACCAGCCGCGTCTTGGCCAGGCCGGGAACCCCGATCAGCAGCGTGTGCCCGCCCGCCAGCAAGGTGATCAGGGCTTGATCGACCACCTCGCGCTGGCCGAAGATGACCCGGCCGATGCGCTCGCGCACCTGCACCAGGCGTTGACCCAGGGCTTCGATCTCGGAAACGAGGGCGGTGGGCGAGGCCGATGTCGCGTCGCTCATGCTCAAAGGTTAATGCTCCTCTGCATCGGAACGGGGGCGGACCATCGCAGGCCGGCGTTCATCTACGGGGCTTTCCGGCGCGGGGCCGAGCCAGGGCCCGCGCGATTGCGGGCATTTCGACATTCGCATCGCCCGGGATGGTAGCTGGTTCTATCGCGGTTCTCCAATCAATCGCGCGGCATTGGTCCGCCTCTTCGCCAGCGTCCTGAAGCGCGACGCGGACGGGAGTTTCGTGCTCGAGACGCCGGCCGAGCGCGGCCGGATCACGGTCGAGGACGCGCCCTTCACCGCCATCTCCGTCGCCCGCGAGGGCGAAGGTTCGGCGCAGACCCTGATCCTCACCACCAATCTTGACGACATCGTGACGATCGACGCCGACCACCCCTTGCGCGTCGCGCAAGACGCCAGCGGCGAGCCGCGACCTTATGTCCTGGTGCGCAACGGGCTGGAAGCGCGGCTGCTGCGTCCGGTATTCTACGAGTTGGTGGAAATCGGCTGCGAGGAGCGGGTCGGCGACGCGACCCTTTATGGGGTATGGAGCAAGGGCAGGTTCTTCCCGCTGGGACGGCTCGACGCGGATTGATCGCGGACCAGGTGCGCGCCCGCTTCAAGGACCGCGCGGCGGGCATCCGCATCTCCGAGGGCGCGCGCGGCGACCACATGCTGTCGGGCGGCGTGCCGCCCGCGATCTTGACGCCGGCCGCGGTACTGGTGGCGCTGGCCGACCGGCCCGAGGGGTTGAGCGTGCTCCTGACCCAGCGTACCGAGAACCTCGCCGATCATGCGGGGCAGATTTCGCTCCCGGGCGGCAGGATCGAGCCGGACGATCCCGATCACGTGTTCGCCGCGCTGCGCGAGGCGGAAGAGGAGATCGGCCTGCCGCCGAGCCATGTCGAGGTGGTCGGCCGGCTCGACACCTACATCACCGCCACCGGCTTCGAGATCGCACCCGTGGTCGGCCTGGTGCGGGTGCCGTTCCCGCTGCGGCTCCAGGAGCTGGAGGTGGCCGAGCTGTTCGAGGTGCCGCTCGCCTTCATCATCGATCCCGCAAACCACCAGCGCCGCACCCGCGAGCTGCGCGGCCGCCAGCGCAGCTTCTTCGTGCTGCCCTACGAGGGCCGCCATATCTGGGGCGCGACGGCGGCGATGCTGGTCAATCTCGCCGAGGTGCTGAACGCGTGACCGAAGGGCGCCGATGACGCGGGCTTTCCTTACCATCGTCGTGCCGCTGCTGTTGCCGACGGCGCTCTATGCGCTGTGGGTGCTCAGTATCGGCCGCACCGAGCCCGCCGCCGAGTGGCGGACGCTGCCGTGGGTGTGGCTCGCCGGGGCGGGCGCGGCGCTCGCGGCGATCGTGTTCGTCGCGGTGGTGCAGATCCAAGGCACCCGTGAGGGCAGCTACATTCCGCCCCATCTCGAGAACGGCAAGGTCGTGCCCGGCCAAGTCGTGCCGCAGAACGGAAACCCATGATGCACCCCCCATCCCAACCTTCCCCCGCAAGGGGGGAAGGAGCGCACCGAGAAAACCCTCCCCCCTTGAGGGGAAGGGTAGGGTGGCGGGTACTTGCAGCCGCAGCCATCGCGATCCTCGCCACGCCGGCCGATGCCGCCGACCGCATCAAGGCGACGGTGCCGGTGCTCGCCGACACTGCTTATGCGATGTACCACGTCGCGCAGGAGAAGGGCTATTTCGCCGCCGAGGATCTGGACGTCGAGATCGTGGTCGCGGGCGGCGGCGTGGCGACGCCGGCGCTCATCTCGGGCGACGTGCAGTTCACCGGCTCGTCCGGCGCCGCGATCCCGGCGATCCTCAGGGGCGCGCCCTTGAAGCTGGTGATGGTGACGCAGGACCATCCCTCGTATCAGCTCTGGGCGAGCGATCCCGCGATCAAGACGCTCAAGGACCTCGTCGGCAAGCAGGTGGGAGTCATCTCGCGCGGCGATTCGACCGAGGCCGCGACGCGCCGCGTGCTCCAGAACGCCGGCGTCGATCCCAACAGCGTGGCCTTCAGCGGCATGAGCTTCCCGAACGGCCGCGCCACGGCGCTCCTGTCGGGCGCGCTGCCGGCGGCGGCGCTCACCTTCGACGACGTGGCGCAGGTGGAGAACTCGCCCAAGGCGCATCTTCTCGCCGACATCTCCAAGATGGTGTCGATGGTGGTGGGCGGCGCGGTCTCGTCCGACAAGATGATCCAGAACGACCGGCCGCGCGCGCTGCGCTTCCTGCGCGCGGTGATCAAGGGCTTCCGCTACGTGAAGGCGAACGAGAACGGGACGCTCGACATCCTGATGAAGCGCAACCCGGGCGGCACGCGCGAGCATTTCGCGCTGGTCTATGACCGCGTCGTCAAGACCATGACCAAGGACGGCACCGTCTCCGACGCGCTGGCGCAGCAGGCGATCGACGAGAACGGCGAGGTGCTCGGCATCCCGCCGGAGAAGCGGCGCAAGCTCGACGAGTTCGTTGATTTCTCGCTTGCCCGCGAAGTGAACCACGAGCTCGACCAGTCGGGCTGGAAGCCCCAGCCCTGAGCGCCCGTCAGGGCAGGAACTTCTCGTTGATGAGCGCGTCGTCGGGGGGCACGGACTCGACCAGGCCGACATCGATGAGCGACTGCTTCACCGCGGCGAAGCTCTTGGGGTCGAAATGCCCTTCGGTGAAGAAGCTCGGCGTCTCGGCGTCGTAGATCTTGGCCGCGATGTCGTCGGGGAGATGCGTGTCCTTCTGGGTGATGCGGATGGTCTCGGCCTTGTTGGCCTTCATGAAGCGCATAGTGTCGAACCAGGCGGCGAGGAAGCGGCGCACCTGGTCCGGATGCTGGGTCATCATCGGCTCGCTCGCATAGATGACGTTGGAGATGAAATTCTTGATCTCGTCGCCCGCCTTGACGATGATGCGCGCGCGGCCCTCCTTCTCCAAGGTCAGCGCCGACCCCGTGGTACCGACGATGGCATCGACGTTCTTCGCCATCAGCCCGGCGATGATGCCGCTCATCTGGCCGAGATAGGCGAGCTTGATGCCGTCCGGACCCCAACCGTGGTTGATCGCGATCTGCCGCGCGATCCAGCTCGTGAACGAGCCGGTGGTGGTGGTGCCGACCGTCTTGCCCTTGAGGTCGTCGATCGTCTTGACCGTGTCGTCGGTGCGCGCGACCAGAGACAGCGAATTCAAGTCGTTGCCATAGGCGGCGACGCCCCGCTCGGGCGCGCCGCGGATCACGAACAGCATGTCGCTGCCGGTGGCGACGCTGATATCGACCGCGCCCGCCGTCATCGCCTGGGCGAGCTTGGCGCCGCCGGCGAAATCGATGCGCTCGACCTCGAGTCCGTGTTTCTTGAAGATGCCGCTATCGATCCCGACATCGACCGACGAGAAGACGAAGGCGGTCGGCTCGGGCGTGCCGACGCGGAGATGGTCGTCGGCGCGCGCCGCCGCACCGAGCGACGCGGCGGCGAGCACGGCCAGCGTGAAGACTCCCCAACGCATCGGCGCCTCCTCTCAGGGCTTGGACGGTGCCAGGATGATATCAGCGTTGACCGTCAAAGACACGGTGGCGTCGCCGGACTGCGCGACCGGCGGCGGCGCGGGCGCAGCCGCCAAAGCGGACGCCCCCGCCATGAAGAATTCGCGGCTGCCCTGCACCGGGGCGGACGCGTTGCTGATGGTGAGCGTCTTGTAGTGGTCGACGGCGGTGCCGAGCGCCTTCGCGACTTCGTCGGCGCGCGTGCGCAACGACGCGAGCGCCGATGACGTAAGCTCGCTCTCGGTGGCCTTGAGCGTCTCCGGCGCCAAGGTGAACTGCATCCCGGACATCGGCATGCCCAGGTCCTGGAGATCGCCGGCGAGCGCCAGCGCGGCGGCGAAATCCGCCGAAACCATCGACACGGTCTGGCTCGCGTGCCACGGCTGGCGGTTCTTGGAGTCGAAATCGCGGTAGACCGAATAGCCGCCGGTCTCCGCCTTCACCGCCGCAACGGATTTCGCCTTGTCGAGCGCCTTCGCCATCAGCTTGTTGATCTCGGCCTGGACCAGGCGCACGTCGCTGCCCCGCGCGTCGGCGCGCAAGGTCACGCGGATGCGGTCGGGCGTCATGGTGCGGGTGGCCGATTGCACGAGGTGAAGCTCGGTGGCACCAGGCGGCACGTCCGGAACGTCCGCCGCAAGGGAAGGAGCAGACGCCAGCGCCGCAAGCACCACGAGCGCTCCCAGGCGAGTCACGATCTTGAACATTCGCGGTCCTCCAAGGCAGGGCCGGGATCGTCGCCGCCAATTGTGGCGCCACCACGACCGAGTTGGGGCGTCATTTCGCCTGGGCTAAGCTCGGCGCCTGATGGCTCAAGCGCAAAATCCGGCGATGCATATCGACCCGCTGCCATGGATGAACGCGGCGCCGACGCTGGCCGTGCTGGCGGCGCTGGGGAGCGGCAACGCGCGCTTCGTCGGCGGCGCGGTCAGGGACGCGCTCCTGGGGCGGACGGTGCTCGACATCGACATCGCGACAACGCTCCATCCCGAGGAGGCGATGCGCCTTCTCGCGGCTTCCGGCATCCAAGCGGTTCCGACCGGGCTCGCGCACGGCACGGTGACGGCGGTGGCGCCGCCGCTCAAGTTCGAGATCACGACCCTGCGGCGCGATGTCGAGACTTTCGGGCGGCGCGCGCGCGTCGCCTTCACCGGCGACTGGGCCGCGGACGCGGCGCGGCGCGACTTCACCATGAACGCGCTCTATCTCGACCAGCACGGTGACGTGTTCGACTATGTCGCGGGCCTCCCCGATCTCTTCGCCGGCCGGGTGCGCTTCGTCGGCGACGCGCGGACGCGTATCCGCGAGGACGTGCTGCGCCTCATCCGCTTCTACCGCTTCCACGCGCATTACGGCCGGGGCGCGGCCGACGCGGAAGCGCGCGAAGCGGCGCGCGAGCTGAAGACCCTTGCCGCCAACCTGTCCGCCGAGCGGGTCGCCGCCGAGGTGATGAAGCTCCTCGCCGCGCCCGATCCGGTGCCGACGCTGAGGATGATGCGCGAGGACGGGGTGCTGGCGGTCGTGCTGCCGCAGGCGCAAGGGCTCGATCGCCTCGCCGCGCTCGTCGCGCTCGAGCCCGCGCCCGATCCGGTGCGCCGCCTGGGCGCGCTGGCCGCTTCCGGCGCGAACGATGCCGCGCTTCGCCTCAAGCTCAGGAAGAGCGAACGCGACCGTCTCGCAGCAATGGCGCAGCCGCCCTGGCCGGTCGATCTCGCCGCCGACGCGCGCGCGCAAGCCCGCGCGCTCCATCGCCTGGGTGCGGCGCTTTATGCCGATCTGGTGCTGCTGCGCGCGGCCGAGGGGGGCGATGGCGCGCGCGCGCGGGCGCTCCTCGATTTCGCTGCGTCGGCCCGGCCGCAGCGCTTTCCGCTCAAGGGGCGCGACGTGACCGCGCGCGGGGTCGCGCCGGGGCCGGAGGTGGGCAGGCTCCTCGCCGAGATCGAGGCGTGGTGGGAAGCGGGCGACTTCGCCGCCGGCCGCAAAGAGTGCCTCGCCGCGCTTGAGCAACGCCTCAGTCGAGGCGCATGACCAGTTTCGATACGTCGAGATTGAGGCTCGGGTCGAGCGCGTGGACCGCGTTGTAGAAGTTCGTGACCTTCGCCATCGAGACCACGTCCGAACGCTCGAAATAGTCGATCTTGCGCAGGAAGTCGTAGGACTTGGCGATGTCGCCCACATCCATCTTGGTGACCTTGGACAGGATGTCGACCGCCTCGGCCTTGTTCTTTTCGTCGTTGAACCATGGGATCGACTTGGCGTAGGCGGCGACGAACCGCTTGGCGGTCGCCGTGTTGGCGGTGGCCCAGGCGCGGTTGACCAGGACCGCGGTGAACGGCACGTCCTTGGCGTAGTCGGTGGCGTAGCCGAGATTGACGAAGCCGTCGGCCTCGGCGCGGAACAGCTGCGGCGCGGTGATCATGGCGGCGTCGGCCGCCCCCGATTCGAGCGCGGCGAAGCGGGCCGCGGTGGCGCCGGCATAGATGAAGTCGACATCGGCCCGGGTCATGCCGTTGCCGGCGAGCATGGCCACGAAATAGACCATGGTGGTGCCCTTGGCCTCGTCGACCGAGATGGTGTGGCCCTTGAGGTCCTTGATGCTCTTGTACTTCTTGTTGGCCTCGAGGGCGTAGGGGCCGGCCTGGCCGTCGATACGCACGATGGCGACGCCCGCGCCCGCGGCGACCGCATACATCGGGTCGGCGAAGCCGGCGGCGATCGCCAGCGTGGTCGAGCCCGCGGTCAGCGCCTGCAGCACCGCCGCGTTCGACTGCGAATAGGTCAGGTCGATCTTGAACCCTTGCGCGGCATAGAAGCCCTTGGCCTCGGCGATGTAATGGAGCCACACCACCGCGTTGGCGCCGCCGACGCCGCCTACCTGGAGCGTCTCCTCGGCGCGCGCGGCGGGCGCCGCAAGCATCGCGCCCGCGATGGCCAGCGTGGCGAGAATTTTCCGCATCGTCCCCTCCCTTCGCGTTTGCGCGTTGCGCGAGCCTATCACATTCGCGCTCACTCCAAGAGCGTGTCGGCGCGGGCGAGGAGCAGCGGCGAGACGGAAAGGCCGATCGCCTTCGCCGCCTTCATGTTGATGACGAGTTCGTACTTGACCGGCAATTGCACCGGCAGCTCGGCGGGATTGGCGCCCTTGAGGATGCGGTCGACATAGGCGGCCGCCCGGTAAGTCTCGTCGTCCGAACCGGCCGCGTAGGACATGAGTCCGCCGCTTTCGGCAAAAAACCGGAAGGGATAGACCGCCGGCATCTTCGCGCGCTCCACGGCGGCGCAAATCTCGCTGCGGTGGACGACGCTGAACGGGTCGGCCGGAAAGACGAGGCCGCCATTAGGCGCGCCCCCGAACGCCGTAATCGCCGGCACCGCATCGACATCTCTGGCGACGGCGATCAGCGCCATTTCCAAACCGAGCGCTGAAGCCGTCTCGCGAATCGATGGCAGGAATTGCTCCAAGGCTGCGTGTGCGACCGGGTTGTCGAATTTCCACACGCCGATATGCGTGATCCGCGGCGCGATATCCTTGAGGAGCTGAACCCACTTGCCGCCGATGATGCCCTCATATTGCGTGAAGCCAGTGGCGTTGCCGCCCGGCCGCGCCAGGCTCGCCACGACGCCCGACGCCACCGGGTCGGTCACCGCGATGAAGACGATGGGAATCGTGCGCGTCTGCCGCAGCAGGGCCGGCAGCGCCGATTCGCCGCTGGCAATGAGAAGGTCCGGCTTCGCCTGCACCAGCGCGGCGGCGAACTCGTCGTAGCGTGGCGCGACGCCGAGCGCGCCGCGAAACTCAACCGTGTAGCTCTCGCCTTCGACCCAGCCCAATTCCTTTAGCCCGCGCACTAGCGCCGCGCGATTGGTGACGACCTGCGGATCGTCGGCGTCGAGGCCGCTGAGCCAGCCGATGCGGCGCACGCGGTTCTGCGCCCGCGCGCGCGGCGCGAGCGCGGTCGCGGCCACCGCCGCCAGGAGCGCGCGGCGGGCGATCATGGCCACGCGACCTCGGGCGGCAGCGACATCAGGATCGCCTCGACATTGCCGCCGGTCTTGAGACCGAAGAGCGTGCCGCGGTCGTAGAGCAGGTTGAACTCGACATAGCGGCCGCGGCGCGCGAGCTGATGGCGGCGCTCGTCCTCGGTCCAACTCTCGAGCATGTGGCGGCGCACCAGGGCCGGATATATTCCGAGGAACGCCTCGCCCACGTCGCGCGTGAAGGCGAAATCGCGCACCCAGTCGCCGCTGTCGACATTGTCGTAGAAGATGCCGCCGACGCCGCGCCGCTCGTTGCGGTGCTTGATGACGAAATACTCGTCGCACCAGGTCTTGAAGCGCGGGTAGTAGCTCGCGTCGTGGCGCTGGCACATGGCTTCGAGCGCGGCGTGGAAGTCGCGCGTGTCGTCGGCGTTCTCGACCATCGGCGTCAAGTCCGTGCCGCCGCCGAACCACGCCTTGGTGGTGCGCAGGTGCCGCGTGTTGAGATGCACGGCCGGCACCTTGGGCGAGCGCATATGCGCCACCAGCGACACGCCGCTGGCCCAGAAGCGCGGATCGGTCTCGGCGCCCGGGATTTGGGCGCGGAACTCGGGCGAAAACTCGCCCCACACGGTCGAGACGTTGACGCCGACCTTCTCGAAGACGAGGCCGCGCATCAGCGCCATGGTGCCGCCGCCGCCGCCCTCGCGCTGCCAGGTCTTGCGCTGAAACCGGCCCGCCTCGCCCGCATCGGGGTGCTGCGCGCGATACTCGTCCTCGATCGCCTCGAACGCCTGGCAAATGCGGTCGCGCAGCGCCTCGAACCAGGCGGAAGCGCGCTCCTTGGCGGCGGCGTCGGCGGCGAGATTGGCGGTCATGCGTGCCCCTCCGTCTCTCCCGGCAACAGCCCGGTCTGGCGCAACGCCTCGCCCAGTACAATGGCGGCCGCCAGCGCCACGTTGAGCGAGCGTGCGCCCGTCCGCATCGGCACCTTGAGCCGTGCGTCCGCCGCGCGATGGACGGCATCGGGCGCGCCCGCCGATTCGCGCCCCAGGACCAGCGTGTCGTCGGGCGCGAAGGCGAAGCAATGATAGGCGAGATCGCCCCCGGTCGTCAGCAGCACCAGCCGCCCCTTCCCGCGCGCGGCGAGATAGCGCTCCCACGAGCCGTGCCGGGTCCAGTCCGCCCGGGCGATGTAGTCGAGCCCGGCGCGCTTAAGGCGGCGGTCGTCGAGCACGAAGCCCAGGGGCTCGATCAAGTCGATCCCGACGCCGAGGCAGGCGCCCAGCCGCAGCAGCGCGCCGGCGTTCTGCGGGATGTCGGGCTCGTAGAGGGCGAGGCGCATGGCCCGAGAGTGCGTCGCCGCGCGCGCAATGACAATCGCAGGGACAATCGCGACCCGAACCGGCTTTGCAAGGGCCGGCCGATCCTCTATATGCGCGGTGGTCACGGCCGGGATTTCGTGCGGCAGGATGTCGCATAAGAGGCGCGGCGCCGATTGGTTAGCGTGACCCGCCACCCGCTTCGTCCGGCGGGAAGGGCGCGGGGGACAGGACGGCGGCAGGGAGAGCAGGCTTCATGACGGACACGGTGCAGGCCCCCCACGGCCATGACGGTGAATCGCGCCGCGACTTCCTGACCCTCGCCGCCTCGGCCATCACCGGCGTCGGCGCCGCGTGCACCCTGTGGCCCTTGATCTCCAGCATGGAGCCGGCGCAGGACGTGCTCGCCGCCGGCGCGCCCGTCGACATCGACATCAAGGCGCTGCAGCCGGGCCAGCAGATGGTGGTGCTGTGGCGCTCGCACCCCGTGTTCATCGCGCGGCGCACGCCGGACGAGCTGAAGACGCTCCAGGACCAGAAGGAGCTGGCGCAGCTGCGCGACCCGGATTCGGGCATCCTGCAGCAGCCCGACTACGCCAAGAACTGGCACCGCTCGGTCAAGCCGGAGTATTTCGTCGTCGTTGGCATTTGCACTCATCTCGGCTGCATCCCCGAGTTCCAGCCCAAGCCCGAGAGCGTCGGACCCGGCTGGGAGGGGGGCTATTTCTGTCCCTGCCACGGATCGCGCTACGATCTCGCGGGCCGCGTCTTCCAGGGCGTGCCGGCGCCCTACAACCTGCCGGTGCCGCCGCATCACTTCGTCTCCGACACCGTCGTCCGCATCGGCGAGAACCCGCCGGGCGAGACGTTCGATCTGAACGACGTCGAGCAGATATAGGGGGGAAGGGACATGGCCGCGCCTTCCTCGCAGAAGCAGAACGCGCTGGTGCGCTGGATCGATCACCGCCTGCCGGTGTTCGCCTTCATGCAGCACGAGCTCTACGACTACCCGACGCCGAGGAACCTCAGCTACTGGTGGAACTTCGGCTCGCTCGCCGGGATCATGCTGGTGATCATGATGGTGACCGGCATCGTGCTGGCGATGCAGTACACGCCGCATGTCGATTATGCCTTCAACTCGGTCGAGCGCATCATGCGCGACGTCGAGTGGGGCTGGCTCATCCGCTACATCCACATGAACGGCGCGTCGTTCTTCTTCGCCGTCGTCTATATCCACCTCTTCCGCGGGCTGTATTTCGGCTCCTACAAGGAGCCGCGCGAGCTGTTGTGGATGCTGGGCGTCGTCATCCTGGTGCTGATGATGGCGACGGCGTTCATGGGCTATGTGCTGCCGTGGGGCCAGATGAGCTATTGGGGCGCCACCGTCATCACCAATTTGTTCTCGGCCATCCCCGGCGTGGGCCAGGACATCGTCACCTGGCTGTGGGGCGGGTTCGCGGTCGGCAACCCGACCCTCAACCGGTTCTTCTCGCTCCACTACCTGCTGCCGTTCATCATCGTCGGCGTGGTGCTGCTCCATCTCATCGCGCTGCACCAGCACGGCTCGAACAACCCGCTCGGCATCGACCGCAAGGGGCCGCAGGACAGCATCCCGTTCCATCCCTACTACACCATCAAGGACATGTTCGGGCTCTCCGTGTTCCTGGTGATCTACGCCGCCTTCGTGTTCTACGTGCCGAACCTGCTCGGCAACGTGCAGAACTACATTCCGGCCAATCCGCTGCAAACGCCGCCCGAGATCGTGCCGGAATGGTATCTGCTGCCCTACTACGCGATCCTGCGCTCGATCCCGTCGAAGCTCCTCGGCGTTTGCGCCATGTTCGGCGCGATCGTGACGCTGTTCCTGCTGCCGTGGCTCGATACGTCGCGGGTCAGGAGCGCGTTCTTCCGGCCGGTCTACAAGTGGGTATTCTGGCTCCTGGTGGCCGACTGCCTGATGCTCGGCTATGTCGGCGCGCACCGGCCCGAGGGGATCAATATCGTGCTCGGCCGCATCGGCACGTTTTATTACTTCCTGCACTTCTACGTGCTGTTCCCGCTGATCGGCAAGTTCGAGCGGCCCTTGCCGCTGCCGACCAGCATCTCGGCCGCGGTGCTCGCCAAGCACGGCGGCGGCGCGGCGCCCGCTTCCGCGGCGATGGAGAAGCACTGATGCGCCGCCTGCACGCCGCCGCCGCGGCAGCACTCCTCGCGCTCGCAGCCGGAGCCGCGCTCGCCGAGGACGAGACGCCGGCGCTCAAAAGCCCCGGCTGGTCCTTCGACGGCATCTTTGGCACGTTCGATCGCGCCGCCTTGCAGCACGGCTTCCAGATCTACAGCGAGGTGTGCTCGAACTGCCATTCGATGAGCCTGCTGCGCTATCGCGACCTCGCCGCGCTCGGCTACAGCGACGACGAGATCAAGGCGATCGCGGCGCAGAAGCAGGTGACGGCCGGCCCCAACGACCAGGGCGAGATGTTCCAGCGCGCGGCACAGCCGGCGGACAATTTCGTCCCGCCCTTTCCCAACGAGCAGGCCAACCGCGCCGCGCATAACGGGGCGCTGCCGCCCGACCTTTCGCTCATCATCAAGCAGCGCGACGGCGGCGCCGACTATTGCTATAGCCTGCTCACCGGCTTCAAGGCGGCGCCGGCCGACTTCAAGCTCGGCGACGGGATGAACTACGACGATTATTTCCCCGGCCACCAGATCGCCATGCCGCAGCCGCTGCAGGACGACTCGGTCGCCTACGCCGACAAGGCCCCGGCGCCGCTGAGCCAGGAGGCGCATGATGTCTGCACCTTCCTGACCTGGGCGTCCGAGCCGACGCTCGAGGCGCGGAAGCAAACCGGCGCCAAGGTGATGCTGTTCCTCCTGGTGATGAGCGTCGTGCTCTATGGCGCCAAGCGCAAGATCTGGGCCGAAGTGCATAGCGGCCACGCCTAGCCGCCGCCCCCTCCCCAACCCTCCCCCGCAAGCGGGGGCGGGAGTTCACTGAGATCGACCCTCCCCCGCTTGCGGGGAAGGGTGGGGACGACTCTCACCCCGCCGGCGGCCGCGCCATCTTCGCGCCGGGCCAGGAGGCGGGGCGGACGCGGTCGTATTGCGGGGGATAGGCCGCCTCGGCGCCCATCGCCTCGGCCGCGTGCCAGCCCCAGCGCGGATCGTCGAGGATCGAGCGCGCCATGCACACCATGTCGGCCTGGCCCTCGGCGATCACCGCTTCGGCTTGGCGCGGCGTGACGATGAAGCCCACCGCGCGGGACGCGACCCCCGCCTCGCGCTTGATCCGCGCGGCGTGCGGCACGAGATAGCCCGGCCCGAACGGTACCTTGATCCGGCCGGCGATGCCGCCGCTCGAGGCGCACACGAAATCGCAGCCGCGTTCTTTCAGCGCGCGCGACAGCACCACCGCGTCGTCGAGCGTGAAGCCGCCCTCGACCCAGTCGACGGCGTTGATGCGCGCCCCCATGGGCTTCGCCGCCGGCCATGCCGCCCGCACCGCCTCGGCCACGCGCAGCGCCAGGCGCATGCGATTCTCCAGGCTGCCGCCATACGCGTCAGTGCGCTTGTTGGCGATGGGCGACAGGAACTCCGCCATGAGGTAGCCGTGGGCGCAATGCAGCTCGACCTCGTCGAGCCCGATCCGGTCGGCGCGCCGCGCGGCCAGCGCGAAAGAGGCGATGATGCGCTCGATCTCGTCGTGGCCGAGTGCTGCGGGCGTGTGCCAGCCCTCGTCGAACGGCAGCGCCGAGGGCGCCACAGTTTGCCACGCGCCTTGCTCGCTCTTGAGCGCACCGCCGCCCTCCCAGGGCTTCGCCGACGAGCCCTTGCGACCGGCATGGGCGAGCTGGATGCCGATCGGCGTCTTGGAATAGCGCCGGTACGAGTTGATGACCCGCGAGAGCGCCTGCTCGTTGGCGTCGGAATAGAGGCCGAGACAGCCCAAGGTGATCCGCCCTTCGCGCTCGACCGCGGTGGCCTCGATCACGACGAGCCCCGCGCCCGAATGCGACAGGAGACCGAGATGCTGCATGTGCCAATCGGTCGCGCTGCCGTCGGCGGCGCTGTACTGGCACATCGGCGAGACGACGATGCGGTTGGCGAGGGTGAGGCCGCGAAGGGCGATCGGGGAGAAGAGCGCGCTGGTCATGGCGCCGACCCTAAGGGGTCGCGGCCGGACGTGGCAACTGCGGCGTCACTTCTGCCCCTTGAGGCGGGCGGCGAGGAACGCTTTCACCTGCACGATCGCGTCGGCCCAGGCAACGGGATCGCCGCCGGTGGTGGCGCCGTGGCCTTCGGGCTTGTTGGCGTTGTTGCGCGCGTCGACATAGCGCGTCGGGAAGGCGCCGTCGAAGGCATGGCGCGCGCCGGGATAGATCTTGATGGCGACGGGATAGCCTGCTGCCGCCGAACGCTCGGCCAGGGCGCGGCAATGCTCGGCCGGCGTCCAGTCGTCCTCCGCGCCGATCAGGATGAGGAGCGGCGCCGCCGGCGCGTAGGTGCCGTTGAACTGGGTTACCGGCCCGCGATTGCCCGCCTGCCGCGTCACCCACCAGCCGCCATAGGTCGCGGCGCAGCCGGGATAGAGCGCGACGCCGGCGGCGAAGCGGTCGGCCCCCGCCGGTGCCGCGAGGGTGGCGAGGGCCGCGGAACCGCCATGCGACCCGCCCATGACCGCGACTCGCTTGCCGTCGACGTAAGGCAGCGTGCGCAGCAGGGCGAGCGCGGCATAGGCATCGGTCGCGCGCGCGGCGGGCGCCACCTTGACGAGTTGCGATCCCTGCGGCTGCACCGTGCAGACGCCGTCGGCGAAGCCGCGCGGCTGGAAGCTGTCCGGGATCAGCACGACATAGCCCTCGGCGGCGAGGATCGCGCTCCATCGCTTCGGGCTGCCGCTCGAGCGCGCGCCGAGCCCGCTGCAATCGTGCAGGATCACGACCGCGGGAAAGGGACCGTCGCCGTCGGGCTTCAGCAGCGTCGCCGGCAGGTCCTGGGCGATGCCGCTGGTGCTCGAATGAACCACGGCGCTGGCGACGCTATAGGCCGGCTCGGCCCCGGCCCGCGGCGGCGCGAGCGCGGCGAGCAGCGCCGCCGTCATGGCAAAGAAAACGCGCATCGCGCCATCATAACGGCTCTTGCCTCGCCGCGCCGCCATGGCGAGACTGGCGCCATGACGGATGCGGTGATCGGCGTCATCGGCGGCAGCGGGCTCTACCAGATCGACGGGCTCGAGGACGTGACGTGGCGGGCGGTGTCCTCGCCGTTCGGCGATCCCTCCGACGAGTTATGCTTCGGCCGGCTCGGGCAGGTGCGCGTGGTGTTCCTGCCGCGCCACGGCCGCGGCCATCGCATCCCGCCCGGCGAGATCAATTTCCGCGCCAATATCGATGCCCTGAAGCGCGCCGGGGTGACGGACCTCGTCTCGCTGTCGGCGGTTGGCTCGCTCAAGCCGGACCTGCCGCCGGGCAGCTTCGTGCTGGTCGACCAGTTCATCGACCGCACCTTCGCGCGGGTCAAAAGCTTCTTCGGCACCGGCTGCGTCGCCCATGTGTCGATGGCGCATCCGGTGTGCGCGCGATTGGGCGACCGACTCGCCGCGGCGGGGAGCGCGGCCGGGATCGCGACCACGCGCGGCGGCACGTATCTCGTGATGGAGGGGCCGCAATTCTCCTCGCTGGCCGAAAGCCGGCTCTACCGCTCGTGGGGCTGCGACGTGATCGGCATGACCAACATGCCCGAGGCCAAGCTCGCCCGCGAGGCGGAACTCTGCTACGCGACCGTCGCCATGGTAACGGATTTCGACTGCTGGCATCCCGACCACGACCACGTCACGGTCGCGCAGATATTGGCGACGCTGCTGGCCAACGCCGAGACCGCGAAGCGCTTGATTGCCGCGGTGGTGCCGCTGATCGCCGCCGACCATGACTGCCCGCACGGCTGCCGCCACGGGCTCGATCACGCGCTCATCACCGCGCCCGATTCGCGCGATCCGGCGCTGGTCGAGACGCTCTCGGCGGTGGCGGGGCGCGTGCTGGGGCGGGGCCGCGAGACGTGAAAATCGGCGGCAAGCCCACGCGCACGGTGTGGCTCGAGCCGGACGGTTGGTCGGTCGGCATCATCGACCAGACCCTGCTGCCGCACCGCTTCGCCACCAGGACGCTGACCCGGCTCGAGGACGCTGCGCGCGCGATCGCCGCGATGGAGGTGCGCGGCGCGCCGCTCATCGGCGCCACCGCGGCTTACGGCATTGCGCTCGCCATGCGCGCCGATCCGAGCGACGCAGCGCTCGATGCCGCCTGCCGCACGCTCCAGGCGACGCGGCCGACCGCGATCAATCTGCGCTGGGCGATCGAGGACATGCGCCGCGTGCTCGCATCCGCGCCGCCGGTGGCGCGCGCGGCCGCTGCCTATGCCCGCGCGCAAGAGATCGCCGACGACGACGTGGCGATGAACCGCGCCATCGCCGGGCACGGGCTGCCGCTCATCGCGGCCGCGTTCGAGCGCAAGGGCGGCAAAGGCCGCGTCGAAATCCTGACCCATTGCAATGCCGGCTGGCTCGCGACGGTCGATTGGGGCACCGCGCTGGCGCCCATCTATCTGGCGCATGACGGCGGCATTCCGGTCCATGTCTGGGTCGACGAGACGCGGCCCAGGAACCAGGGCGCGAGCCTCACCGCGTGGGAGTTGGGCGAGCACGGCGTGCCGCACACCGTGATCGTCGACAATGCCGGCGGGCACCTGATGCAGAAGGGCCGCGTCGATCTCTGCATCGTCGGCACCGACCGCACCACCGCCGCGGGCGACGTCGCCAATAAGATCGGGACTTACCTGAAGGCGCTCGCCGCGCGCGACAACGATGTTCCGTTCTATGTCGCGCTGCCGTCGCCGTCGATCGACTGGTCGATCGCGGATGGCGCTTCGATCCCGATCGAGGAGCGCGACGAGAGCGAGGTGACCGAGATCGCCGGCGCGCTCGCCGACGGCAGCATCGCGCGCGTCCGCCTCGCGCCGAAGAAGAGCCATGCCGCGAATTTCGGCTTCGACGTGACGCCCGCGCGGCTCGTCACCGCGCTCGTCACCGAGCGCGGCGTGTGCCAGGCCTCGCGCGAGGGATTGCTGTCGCTCTTTCCGGAGCGAGCAAGCCCTCACCCCAACCCTCTCCCGCAAGCGGGAGAGGGAGGGGCCCGTCCCGAAGGGACGGGAGGGTGAGGGAGAGCGGCGCTCAGGCCGCCTGCAGCAGCGGGCTCTGCTCGCGCTCGAGGATGCGCATGACCGCCGGCCGCTTCAGCATGCGCCCCTTCCACGCGGTGTAATTGGCGAG
>DATNID010000061.1:0-41797 GCA_035604615.1 Allostellaceae bacterium
AAGTTGATCAAGGACAAGCTGATTCACCCCTATCTCGACGTCGAGCTCCTCTATTACGACCTCGGCATGGAGAAGCGCGACGAGACGGAGGACCAGATCACGGTGGACGCGGCCAACGCCATCAAGCGTTACGGCGTCGGCGTCAAATGCGCCACCATCACCCCCGACGAGGCGCGGGTGAAGGAGTTCAACCTCAAGAAGATGTACCGCTCGCCCAACGGCACCATCCGCAACATCCTGGGCGGCACCATCTTCCGCGAGCCGATCGTGATCAGCAACGTGCCGCGCCTGGTGCCGGGCTGGACCCAGCCCATCGTCATCGGCCGCCACGCCTATGGCGACCAGTACCGCGCCACCGACATCAAGGTGCCCGGACCCGGCAAGCTCACCATGACGTTCGCGCCCGCGGGCGGCGGCAAGCCGCAAGTCTACGACGTGTTCGAGTTCGCCGAACCCGGCATCGCGATGGCCATGTACAATCTCGACGAGTCGATCCGCGGCTTCGCCCGCGCGTGCTTGAATTACGGGCTGAAGCGCGACTTCCCGGTCTATCTCTCGACCAAGAACACCATCCTCAAAGTCTATGACGGCCGCTTCAAGGACATCTTCCAGGAGGTGTTCGACCAGGAATTCGCCGCCGCGTTCAAGGCGAAGAAATTGACATACGAGCATCGCCTGATCGACGACATGGTGGCGGCGGCGCTCAAATGGAGCGGCAATTTCTTGTGGGCATGCAAGAACTACGACGGCGACGTGCAGTCCGACGTGGTGGCGCAGGGCTATGGCTCGCTCGGCCTCATGACGTCGGTGCTGACGACGCCCGACGGCAAGACGGTCGAGGCCGAGGCGGCGCACGGCACGGTGACGCGCCATTATCGCCTGCACCAGCAAGGCAAGCCGACCTCGACCAATCCCATCGCCTCGATCTTCGCCTGGACCCGCGGCCTGTGGTATCGCGGCGAGTTCGACAACACGCCGGACCTGAAGCATTTCGCGACCACGCTCGAGAAAGTTTGCATCGAGGCGGTCGAGGCGGGCGCGATGACCAAGGACCTGGCGATCCTCATCAGCCCCGACCAGCAGTGGCAGACGACGACCGACTTCCTCGACACGCTCGACCGGGCCCTGCGGAAAGCCATGGGATGAAGGACGGGATCGGCCGGAACTATTTCCGGTTCCGGCTCAATCCCGGCTTCTTCGCCCATCTCTTCAAGGCGGTCTTCAAGCAGCACCACCGCGCGCTGGAACCGGTCCTCGCCGCATTCATTCCGGCGGACGCGATCGTGTTCGATGTCGGCGCGCATGCAGGACAGTTCACCAAGCTGTTCGCGCGCATGGCGCCCAAAGGCTTCGTCTACGCGTTCGAGCCCGGGACTTACGCGCGCGCCATCCTGCGCGTGGCGGCGCGGCTCAACGCCATCGGCAACGTTGCGATCCTGCCGCTGGCGCTGGGCGAGCGTAGCGGCGTGAGTGTCCTGCGCGTGCCGGTGAAGCGGTCGGGCAGCTACGGCTTCGGGCTCGCGCATCTGGGCGGCGATGCGAGCGCGGGCGCGGAGTTCGAAGTCGTGGGCCTCGCCACCCTCGACGAGGTCGCGGCCACGCTGCGGCTCGAGCGGCTCGATTTCATCAAGGCCGACATCGAAGGCTACGAGCTGCGCCTCATCAAAGGCGCGCGCGCGACCCTGGGCCGGTTCAAGCCCGCGCTTCTCCTCGAGCACGACGCGACCCGCCTCGCCCGCGCCGGCGACACGCTCCAGGAATTATGGAACGAGCTCGTATCCCTGGGCTACCGCCCGCACGAGGCGAGCCCCGCGCGCCCGCCGCTCGATGCGCCTCGGGGCGGCGACGTTTTATGGCTGGCGCGCGGCTAGGCCGGTTTCCCACGCCGTCGCGCCGCGTGCTCGTGCAGCTCGCCGAGCTGGTGGATGAGCAGCAACGTGTAAAGCAGGATCGTCAGCGCGATGCCGACGATGCCGGCATTCGAGTGCGCGACCTCGCCCAGCTCGCGCAGGCGGCGCACGATCTCGATCACCAAGCCGGCGCCGAGCACCATCTGGTAGGGGCGACCGACGCGGGTCTGCACCGCCTCGTCGAAGCGACGCGCGGCGCCCAGGATCTCGGCGATCATTGTCGTCCTTCCTCGGGTCAGGCGGCGGCGCCCCGGGCACGCTCGGCGACGGCGCGCTCGATGGCGGCGATCGCTTCATCGGCCTTGGAGGCGTCGGGGCCGCCGGCCTGGGCCATGTCGGGGCGGCCGCCGCCGCCCTTGCCGCCCAGCGCCTCGGCGCCGATGCGGACGAGATCGACCGCATTGAACTTTCCGGCCAGGTCCTCGGTGACGCCGACCACGAGCGAGGCCTTGCCGTCGGCACTCGCCACGATCGCCACCACGCCCGAACCGATGTCGCGTTTCAGATCGTCGGCGAAGCTCTTGAGCTCCTTGGCCGGCACGTTGTCGAGCGTGCGGCCGGCGAACTTGACGCCGCCCAGATCCTTGGCCTCTCCCTGCGCGGCCTTGGCGCCGCCGGTCGCGGCCAGGCGCCGCGTCTCGCTCAGCTCGCGCTCGAGCCTGCGGCGCTCCTCGATGAGGGCGAGGATGCGCGCCGGCAATTCCGCGGGCGCCGCCTTCACCGCCTGCGCTGCCTCGCGCAGCAGCGCCTCCTCATGCGCCACGTGCGCCTCCGCTGCAGCGCCAGTCAGCGCCTCGATGCGCCGCACGCCCGACGCAACCGCGCTTTCCGACGCGATCTTGAACAGGCCGATATCGCCGGTGCGCCGCACATGCGTGCCGCCGCACAGCTCGACCGAGAACGGCCGCTTGGCATGGTCGTCGAGCTCGATGTCGTCGCCCATGGAGACGACGCGCACTTCGTCGCCGTATTTCTCGCCGAAAAGTGCGAGCGCGCCTTGCTCGACCGCGCGGTCGGGCGTCATCAGGCGGGTCCGCACCTCGCTGTTCTCGCGGATGCGGGTATTGACCTCGCCCTCGATCGCCTGCACGTCGTCGTCGGAGAGCGCGCGGGAATGGCTGAAGTCGAAGCGCATGCGCTCGGGCGCGACCAGCGAGCCCTTCTGCGTCACGTGCTCGCCGAGGCGGCGGCGCAGCGCCTGGTGCAGGAGATGCGTCACCGAGTGATTGGCCCTGAGCCGCGTACGCCGCGCCTCGTCGATGCGCAGCTCCACCACGTCGCCGACATGGAGCGCGCCGCGCGTCACCGCGCCCCGATGGACGATCAGCTCGCCCGCCTTCTTCTGCGCATCGCGCACCGCGAACTCGCTACCCGCGGCCGTGAACAGCGCGCCGGTGTCGCCGACCTGGCCGCCGGATTCGGCATAGAAGGGGGTCTGGTTGACGACGATCGCGGCCTCGGCGCCGGCGTCGGCCTCGATCACGGATTTGCCGGCGACGACGATGGCGACGATCTTGCCCTCGGCGACATGGGTGTCGTAGCCGAGGAACTCGGTCGCGCCGACCCGCTCGCGCAATTCGAACCACAATTCCTCGGTCTGCGCCTCGCCGGAGCCGACCCAGCTGCGTCGCGCCTCGGCGCGCTGGCGCTCCATCGCCGCGTCGAAGCCCGCTGTCTCGACCTTGCGGCCGCGGCCGCGCAGCACGTCCTCGGTGAGGTCGAGCGGAAAGCCGAACGTGTCGTAGAGCCGGAACGCGACCTCGCCGGGGAAGGACGCGCCGGGCGCAAGCCGCGCATCCTCCTCGTCCAGCAGCTTGAGGCCGCGGCCGAGCATGTCCTTGAAGCTGCCCTCCTCGAGCTTGAGGGTCTCCGTAATGAGCGGCTCGGCGCGCACTAGGTCTGGATAGGCCGTGCCCATCTGCCGCACCAGCGCCGGAACGAGGCGCCACAGCAGCGGGTCCTTGGCGCCCAGCATGTGCGCGTGCCGCATGGCGCGGCGCATGATCCGGCGCAGCACATAGCCGCGCCCCTCCTTCGAGGGCAGCACGCCGTCGGCGATCAGGAACGAGGAGGCGCGGAGATGATCGGCGATGACGCGATGCGACACCGCGTGCGGCCCGTCGGCCGCGACGCCCGACGCCTCGGCCGAGGCGACGACCAGGGCGCGCAGCACGTCGGTGTCGTAATTGTCGTGCTTCCCCTGCAGCACCGCGGCGATGCGCTCGAGCCCCATGCCGGTGTCGATCGAGGGCCGCGGCAGCGCCACGCGCGAGCCGTCCGCGCGCTGTTCGTATTGCATGAAGACGAGGTTCCAGATCTCGGTGAAGCGGTCGCCGTCGGCGTCGGCGCTGCCGGGCGGGCCGCCCTCGATACTCTCGCCGTGATCGTAGAAGATTTCGGAGCACGGGCCGCACGGACCGGTGTCGCCCATGGCCCAGAAATTATCTGAGGTCGGGATGCGGATGATGCGATCGTCGCCGAGCCCCGCGATCTTGGCCCAAAGACGCGCCGCGTCCTCGTCCTCGCTATAGACGGTGATGTAGAGCCGGTCCTTGGCCAGGCCGAACTCCTTGGTCACCAGGCTCCAGGCGAGCTCGATCGCCCGGTCCTTGAAATAGTCGCCGAAGGAGAAGTTGCCGAGCATCTCGAAGAACGTGTGATGGCGCGCGGTGTAGCCGACATTCTCCAGGTCGTTGTGCTTGCCGCCGGCGCGCACGCATTTCTGCGACGAGGCCGCGCGGCTATAGGCGCGCTTCTCGAGGCCGGTGAAGAGGTTCTTGAACTGCACCATGCCGGCGTTGGTGAACAGCAAGGTCGGATCGTTGCGCGGCACCAGCGGGCTCGACGGCACGACCTCGTGCCCCGCCCGCGCGAAATAGGCCAGAAAAGCGGCGCGGATGTCGTTGGTCAGCATGGGCCTGATGTGGTCCTTCCCGAAATGCGCGCCAAGGCGCGCGCCGCGCCTCTCGGCGATTTAGCCCCAGGGTCGCCAGCCTGTAAAGTTGGGCCACACGAAGCGCCACGCCGCGAAGCCCGCCAACACCGCCACCAGCGCAAAGATGTACCAGCCCCAGGGCTGCTTCTTCTCGGCATAGGGATCGGTGAGCGCGCGCTCGGCATTGGGCGGCAGTTGCGCCAGCGCGGTAAGGGTGCGGCCGAACGGCAGGTTGATACGGAGCCGCGTGTTGACGGCCCAGCCAGATGCGTCGAGGAGCGGCCCGAGATTGCGGCTCCGCAGCTTCATCGCGGCGATGACGCAGGACGGCCCCGACACCAGCAGGATGATCCCCACGACCGCCAGCGGCATCTGCCACCACGAGAGCTGCAGGAACCCGGTCACGAGCGAGGCGATGGCGGTGCCGATCGCGCCGATGGCGAGCCCGACCGCGGCGAAGATGCCGGCAAAGCGCGCGGCGTCGAACGCCTGTTGCTGCGGCTGCGGCTGCGCCTGCTGTTGCGGCTGCGGTGGCCCCTCGACCGCGGTGGCGGCGCGGGCCACGCCCTGGGACATCTGCACGTTGGCGGCGGCGGCGCGGGCGGCAGCGAATTTCTGCACTTGGTCGGTGACGAACCGCGCGAACTGGCGATAGGGCAGCCAGAACGATTGCCGAAGGCTGATCGGATGCTCGACGATCTTGACGATGGTCGCGTCCCAATCGACGCCCTTGCGGTCATAGAACACGCCGTTGCGCCCGACCAGGAGATTGTCGCTGTCGCCGGCGGTGAAGGCGGCGGCGATGGTCATGGTCTCCTTGCCGCCGTCGCGCACGCAGCGGCAATAGGCAAGGTAGATGCGGCTCAGGCTGGCAAGCTGGGCATGCTTGGCCTCGTCGGCGACGGTGATGCAGAGATCGCAGCTCCGTCCGTCGAGATAGAGCGTGCCCGCCTGGAACACGGCCTTGCCGGCGCGGGTGTAGAAATCCTTGAACGACACGAAGTTGTTGAGGAGCGGAATGAGATCGCGCTTCAACCGCACCAGCTTCTCGACCTGCGAGATGGCGTTCATCTGCGGCTCGAGCGCGAGGTCCTGGGCGATGAGCGCGTCGATGCGGCCCTTCACGCCGTGCTCGAGCAGCGCCTTCAGCCGCTCGATCCCGAGCCGATCGAGCGTCGTCGCGGGCTTGCGCGCGATCCAGTCCACATGCGCCGCAAAGCGCGCCTTGATGGTCTCCCAATCGCCTTCGGGAAGGGTCGCGCGCGCGCCCACGAGCGGTGCCGCGACCAGGTCGCGGAAGCGCGCCAAGCGCTCCTCCCAGGCGGGATTGATGCCGGCCTCGAGCGGCAGCGGGCTTGCCGCCCCGATCCGCGCCAGCGGCAGCGCCGCGATCGCATCGCCCTCCGCGCCGAGCGCCCCGGCCGAGAGCGCCTCGTAAGCCGAGAGCGGTGGGTTGAGCGCGTCCGCGGCGCGCGGATCGAACGCAACGAGCCGCGTCCGGGTGAAGAAGTCCTCGATCTTGACGCCGAGTTCGGCGACCAGCGCAGCGGCCTCCGCAGTCGCGTCGCCGAGCGGCAGCAGGGTCGCCGGCGACGCCTCGGCCTCGTCGTGCCAGGCGACAAAGCTCGCGGCCTCGGCGAAGAAGCGGTCGACGATCGCCTGCGACACGCCCGGCAGGCGGCTGCGGTCCTGCTCCGAGCCGATGCAGCCCATCATGTCGACGAGCGCGCCCTTGATCGTCTCGTCGGCGGCGGCGGCAAGCGTGATGATACCATCGCCGTTGAATGGCGTGCCGACATAGATGTGCTCGATGTCGAGCGCATCCTGAAGCGAGATCTCGGTGGCGCCGTCCTTCTTCAGCATGTGCAGGATGGCCTGGGCCGAGGCGCGGATGTCGTGGCCGAGCGGCACGGCATCGTCGATCGCGTCGAGGGCGAGACTGTCGCCGCGGCCGTTCAGGCTGTCGGCGTCCTTGAGCAGCGCCGCCGTCCACTTCACCGCGTCGATCATCTCGGGCGCGCGGATGCGGCCGTCCTTGTCGGCGTCGATGAGGTCGAGCGTGCGCTCGTCGAACTCGATGCCCCGGGTGGGGCAAGCAAGCGCCACCCACAATTTCTGGTCGAGATCGGGGAGCGCGGCCGCGTCGCGCCCGGAATCGATGCGGACCTGGTCGAAGCCGCCGGCACGGAAGAAGCGCCAGACATGGTTCTGTTGCCGCTTACGCTCCGCTGCCACCCAAGCCCCCCCGCTGTCATGCCGCCCCATTCAACCGGCATTCGCGGGCAATCACAATCGGATATGCAAGAGGGGGACGGCGCCGCCGGCGGATTGGCCACCGGTAGCGCCGTGGGGTGGCCTATTCGTCCGCGGCGCCGGCGTCGGGGGCGGCCATCATGGCGTCGGCGACGAGGCCGGCATTGCCGCGGATGGCGCGCTCGATGGCGTCGGCGATGGCGGGGTTGTCCTTGAGGAAGGTCTTGGCGTTCTCGCGGCCCTGACCGATGCGCTGACCGTCATGGGAGAACCACGAGCCTGATTTCTCCACCACGCCGGCCTGGATGCCGAGATCGATCAACTCGCCGCGCTTGGACACGCCCTCGCCGTACATGATGTCGAACTCGACCACCTTGAAGGGCGGCGCCATCTTGTTCTTCACCACCTTGACGCGGGTCTGGTTGCCGATGACCTGCTCGCGTTCCTTGATCTGGCCGATGCGGCGGATGTCGAGCCGGACCGAGGCATAGAATTTGAGCGCGTTGCCGCCCGTAGTGGTCTCGGGATTGCCGAACATGACGCCGATCTTCATCCGGATCTGGTTGATGAAGATCACCATGGAGCGCGATTTCGAGATCGAGCCGGTGAGCTTGCGCAGAGCCTGGCTCATGAGGCGGGCATGCAGCCCCATGTGGTTGTCGCCCATCTCGCCCTCGAGTTCGGCGCGCGGCACCAGCGCCGCCACCGAATCGATCACCAGGACATCGATCGCGCCCGAGCGCACCAGGGTGTCGGTAATCTCGAGCGCCTGCTCGCCGGCGTCGGGCTGGGAGATCAGGAGGTCGTCGATGTTGACGCCGAGCTTGCGCGCATAGGCGGGGTCGAGCGCGTGCTCGGCGTCGATAAAGGCGCAGGCGCCGCCGGCGCGCTGCGCCTCGGCGATGACATGGAGGGCGAGCGTGGTCTTGCCCGAGCTTTCCGGCCCGTAGATCTCGACGATGCGGCCGCGCGGCAGGCCGCCGATGCCGAGCGCGATGTCGAGCCCTAGCGAGCCGGTGGAGATGACCTCGGTCTCGGTCGCGGCCTCGCGCGAGCCGAGCTTCATGATCGAGCCCTTGCCGAACGAGCGTTCGATCTGGCCCAAGGCCGCGTCGAGAGCCTTCTGCTTGTCCACGGTTTCCTTGTCCAACAGGCGTAACGCGGTGGCCGTCATGAGCCGCACTCCTTATTCCACAGGGGCCTCGTGGTTGCAATGCAAGCAAATGTACGCTGTTTGTTCTATGAGTGCAATGCCTTTTTGTTCTCATTTGGCGGCCCCTCCCACATTGCCTGCCGGGCGGGGCGAGAATAGAGTTGTTTACAACAGCTGCTTGCCGAGGGAGGAAGACATGGACGGCGACCGGAACGCCCCGACGCTTGACCCGCCCGCCCCCGACAAGGAACCGCTCAAGGTCAACATCTTCGACTTCATGAAGGGGGCGAATTCGGCGCTGATCCCGCTCTTCCCCTATCTCGACGAGGGCGCGATCGTACCCTGCGGCACCCTGTTCGACGGCGGGCCCGGCACCTTCTACGGCGCCTTCGAGCATTACAACGACGTCGACGAGGTCTCGATCACCTTCGCCGCCGAGGGCTCGCGCTACCGCCCCGGCTTCGTCCGGGTCGGCCCCAGGCAGCATTTCGTCGGCAACCCGTTCGGCGCCGAGGACGACCAGAACGCCTATGCGCTCATCGTCATCACCCAGCGCCAGCTGGTGGGGCGGCCGCAGAAGGAGCGGGTCGTGTTCCGCTGCGCCAAGTGCAAGGCCGAGCTCTTGAACCACGAGTTCGACGCCACCCCCGCCCCGCGCGGCCGGCAGCGCGAGGCGCGCGGGCCGCACGCGCCCTTCACCACCATTGTCGAGAGCGTCGCGACCTATCGCGCCTTCAACGACAGCCATCGCACCTGCGCCAAGTGCGGCCACATCAACCCGCCCTTCCCGCTCGAATTGTGGGGCGTCGACCGTTACGCCTCGCAGAGCGAGAAAGTACGCAGAGGGCGCAGTTTGTTCGAAGCGGTAATGTCCGCCCCGGCCAAGGCGTGAGCCGCGCCATGCCGGTGCCCCCGCCCTTCATCGACCGACCGCTCGAGCTGCATTTCCAGGGCGATTGGGGCTGGGCCAATCTGCACCGCATCTGCGGCTGGCTCGCGTCCGAGGTGCTGGCGCACGGCGCCAAGGGCACGCGCATCGCGGTGTGGACCGGCGGCGCCGGCATCGACGCGGTCGAGGCGGTGGCCAGCGGACAGATGCACATGTCGGCCTTCGTGCCGGCGAGCTTCGTGCCGATGGCGCTCGACGGGCGCGGCTATTTCAACGGCAAGGCCTTCCCCAATCTGCGCGCGCTCGGCACCATGCCGCAAGACGATCCCTTGGTGCTGGCGATCCCGGCCCGCTTCGGCATCAAGAGCTTCGACGAGTTCCGGCGCAAGCGCCCGGCGCTTCGGATCGCGACCTCGCTCGACGACGGCAACAACACGCTTGGCTACGCGGTGCAGACCATCATGGCGGCGTCGGGCATCCCGCGCGCCTTGCTTGAATCCTGGGGCGGCGGCTATGTCGAGGGCGGCCCGCCGCACGAGTGCATCGGCTTCGCCGCCGCCGGCAAGGCCGACGCCGTGTTCTACGAGGCGTTCATGACGCCCTACTGGAAGAATTTCGCCGACACCAACGAGCTGAACTTCATCCCGGTCGAAGAGGACGTGATCCAAAAGCTCGAGCGTACCCTCGGCTGGCGCCGCCGCATCGTCCCGGCCGGCTACCAGAAGGGCATTGCCGCGCCCTTCGTCACCATCGACTTCTCCGACTTCCTGATGATCACGAGCGCCGCGCTCGAAGACGACGTGGCCTATCTCCTGGCCTGGGCGATGTGCGAGACCAAGGAAATTCTCGAGCGCCAGTACCGCCACATCCCGCCCGAGCGCAGCTCGGTGACCTGGCCGCTCGATCCCGCGAAGATCGCGGCGACGTCGATCCCGCTTCATCCGGGTGCCGCGCGCTATTACCGCGATGCCGGCATCCTCCCCAAGGGCTGAGCCATGCGACAGAAGCGCCAATACCTGACCGCGCGCGAGGCGCCCGAATACGGGCCCTACGACGAGTTCCCGACATTTCCGCCCGGGATCGATCCGCAGCTCTGCCTCAGCCGCAACGACCGGCCGCAGCCCTTCTGGCTCATCTGCGAGCACGACACGGTGATCGTGCACATGTCCGGCGCGGGACGGGTGCAATTCAAGGGCGGCCCGGTCAACTACCACACGCTCGAGCCCGGCGACTTCGTCTACGTGCCGGCGCGCACGCCCCACCGCATCCTGCCCAGCGCGGAATCGGTCCAGTACCGCTTCAAGCCCGAGCATCCCGGGCTCGAAGGCGTGTGCTGGTATTGCGAGCGCTGCGGCGGGGAGCTGTGGCGCCAGGTCTGGGACACCGCGCGCGAGCTGCCGCAGGAGGGCTATCTGCGAAGCTGCCGGGCCTTCAGCGGCGACGCGGCGCTCAGGACCTGCAAGACCTGCGGCGAGGTCCATCCGGCGATCGACCTTGCCGGCTACCGCTGGGCCGAGATCGCGGCGCAACTCCGCTCCGGCGCCGCGGCGGAGCAGCCCGAGCCGCAGCGAAGCTGACGCCATGCCGGAACTCTTCGTCGCGCACGCGTCCGATCTGAAGGACGGCGACCGCTGCATCGTTTCCGCCGGGGGCACGCGCGAGATCGGCGTGTTCTTCAAGGGCGGCGCCTATTACGCCTACGCCAATCTGTGCGCGCATAGCGGCGGCCCGGCCTGCGAAGGGCTGATGATCAACCGCGTCGTCGACATCATCGCGCCCGACAAGACCTATCAGGGGCAAACCTATGGAGACCAGGTGCATTTCGTCTGTCCCTGGCACGGCTATGAATACGAGCTCGCGACCGGCGAATGCGTCGGCGACCGGCGCTTGAAGCTCAAGCGCTTCGAGGTGGTGCGGCGCGGCGACGATGTTTTCGTGGTGGTGTGAGTTGACGATGCATAGCGCATCCTGCGTCCTTCGACTACGCTTCGCTCCGCTCAGGATGAGGAGGAATCGTTGATGGCATTAAGGAAATTTCCTCATCCTGAGCGGAGCGCGGAGCGCGTAGTCGAAGGACGCACGATGTGAGCGCGTTCGTTTACATTCTGCGCTGCGCCGACGGCTCGTACCACGTCGGCAGCACGCGCACGTCACTCGAGGCGCGCGTGGCGCAGCATGAGGCCGGCGAGCTCGACGGCTACACCGCCCGGCGAAGGCCGGTCATGCTGGTGTTTCACCAGGAGTTCGATCGAATCACCGACGCCGTGACCGCGGAAAGGCAGCTCAAAGGATGGACACGCGCCAAGAAGGAGGCTTTGATCGGCGGTGATTTCGATGGGCTTCACGCGCTTGCGCGCGGTCCAGGTGACGCTGCATAACGATCTTGCGTCCTTCGACTACGCTTCGCTCCGCTCAGGATGAGGAAGTTTCTTTGATGGCATCAAGAAAAGGTCCTCATGTCGAGCGAGGCCCGCGCAGTCGACTGCACTGGAGATAGACCATGGACCTGCCGCGCGACGACGTGCGCAAGCTGAGCTTCGAGGAATTCTCGACGACGCAGTTCCTCGACCACGCGGCGCTGCAGGCGCGGCAGCGCAAGTATCACGACTTCCTCATCGTCGACGTGGACTCGCACCACTACGAGAACGAATCCTACGCCGAGGTGTTCAAGTACATCGAAAGCCCGGTGATCCGCGACATGGCGATGCAGCAAGGGGCGCGCACCGGCCGCTCGGCCATGCTCAACAGCCAGGTGGGCTACCAGGACACCGGCGGCCGCGTCACTCGCCATTGGCTGCGCCGGCGCGAGGAGACGCCGCCCGACACCCATCGCGACATCGCGCTGACCTTGCGCTGGATGGACGCGATGGGGGTCGATTACACCTGCCTCTTCCCGACGCCGATGCTGTTCCTCGGCCTCCATCCCCAGGCCGAGGTCGAGGCGGCGATCTGCCAGGCCTATAACCGCTGGCTGTGCGATCATATCCTGGCCGCCGAGCCGCGCCTCGTGTCGATGCTCTATCTGCCGTTCAACGATCCCGAGGCGGCCTATCGCACGGTCCAGGAGTTCGGCCACCGCAAGGGTGTTGTCGGCTTCATGGTGACTTCGCCGCGCTACAAGCCCGTCCACGACAATGTCTACATGAAGACCTACGCGCTCCTGGAGGAGATGGGCAAGCCGATCGCCTTCCACGCGGCCTACAACTGGAACGACCAGGCGCTGTCGCTCACCAACCGGTTCATTTCGGTCCACGCGCTGGGCTTCATGTGGTTCAACATGGTGCACTGCGCCAACTGGGTGGTGAACGGCCTGCCCGAGCGTTTCCCCAAGCTCAAGGTGATGTGGATCGAGAGCGGCCTCACCTGGGCCTATTGCCTGATGCAGCGGCTCGACCATTCCTACATGATGCGCACGTCGGACTGTCCCTCGCTCAAGCGCAAGCCCAGCGAATACATGCGCGAGATGTTCTACAGCTCGCAGCCGCTCGAAGTGCCGGAGGATCCGTCGGTGCTCGAGGCCACCTTCAAGATGATCAAGGCCGACACGCAGCTTCTGTGGTCGTCGGACTATCCGCACTGGGATTTCGACCTGCCGAGCGTGATCTACGACCTGCCGTTCCTCGCCGAGACCGCCAAGCGCAACATCCTCGGCGGCAACGCCGCCCGCGCCTTGGGCCTCGACACGAAGGTGATGAAGCGCGCGCCCGCCGCTCCCGCCCGCGCGGCCGAATAGGCGGGCGATGAGCGAGACCGACACGCTGTTCGCGACCTTGCGGCAATCGGCCGATCCGGAGGCCGCCGCCGCGATCGAGCGCGCGGTGCGCGACGCGCCGGACCGCGATCTGAGCCGCATCAACCCGGTCGCCTTTGCGTCCAAGGCCGGGCTTGACGAGGAGCGCGTCATCGCCGCCTTCCTCCACGCCGCGCGGATCGGCTTGTTCGAGCTGGCGTGGAACGTGCTCTGCCCCGGCTGCGGCGGCGTGCTGGCCACCAACGCGACCTTGAAATGCGTCGACCGCGCGGCGTTCAACTGCTCGCTCTGCGCGCGCGACTATGAGCCGACCCTCGACGAGATGGTCGAGGTCACCTTCACGGTCAGCCCGCGCGTCCGCCGCATCGCCGCGCACGACCCGGACGGCCTCCCGCTGCCGGAATATTTCCGCCAGATCTTCTGGGGCTCGTTCTTCGACATTCCCGAACACCTCGAAGAGGTGTTCGAGGCGATCACGCTCGACGCGATCGAGCTTCCGGCGGGCGAGCGCGCGGTCCTGTCGCTGCAGCTTCCGGCGGACTTCCTTATCGTGTTCGATCCGGTGACGCACGCGGCGCAGTTCCTCGATGTGAAGGGCGAGCCGACGCGCGAGCGCCAGGCCGTGACGGTGGTGTTCTCCGACGTGCACCGGCCCAACGACACGATCGAGTTGCGCCCCGGCCCGCTGCGCCTGGCGCTCGAGAACCGCGCCGGCAAGCGAGTTTTGCCGGGGGTGTGGATCGCCGGCGACGCGCTGCACGATCTCTTGGGGCGGCGCCGGCCGTTCCTCACCGCCAAGCGCCTCCTCACCAACCAGACCTTCCGCGACATCTATCGCGCCGATCAGCTCGACCTCAACCAGCGCCTCAAGATCACCAGCCTCACTTTCCTGTTCACCGATCTGCGCGGCTCGACCGATCTCTACGAGCGGGTCGGCGACCTGGTCGCTTTCGACATCGTGCAGGAGCATTTCCGCCTGCTGCACGAGATCGTCGCGTCCGAGGCGGGCGCGGTGGTGAAGACCATCGGCGACGCGGTGATGGCGACCTTCCCGACGCCCGACCGCGCCGTGGCGGCAGCGCTCCGGATGCGCGGCGCGATGAGCGCGCTCGCGGCGCAGCACAAGATCCCCGATCTGCTGCTCAAGATCGGCATCCACGAGGGGCCGTGCCTCGCCGTCGTGCTCAACGAGCGCCAGGATTATTTCGGCCAGACCGTCAACATCGCCGCCCGCGTCCAGGGCCTCGCCGCCTCGCGCGCCATCCTCGCCACCAGCCCGGTCGTGGAGAATGCGCAAACGGCGCGTCTTCTCGACGCCGGCGGGCTCAAGCCGGTGTCGCAGCGCGCGGCCTTGCGCGGCGTCGCCGACGCCTTGACGCTCTACGAGATTCCGTGAAGCGTGGGGGCAATCGCCGTGCGTCCTTCGACTACGCTGCGCTCCGCTCAGGATGAGGTGCTTTTCTTGATGCCATCAAAAATCGTCCTCACCCTGAGCGGAGCGCAGCGTAGTCGAATGGGCGCAGGGTGGTCTTGCCGCAATGGACGGTGGCACCCATGACGGAAAAGCTCGCCCTGCCCTTCAGCCTCGAGCGGTGGATCGAGGAGACGATGCCGCGGGCGCTCGGCGCCATCGGCAACAAGGAAGTGTTCAAGGGCTCGGACTTCATCTTCCAGATCATCAAGGGGCCGAACGCGCGCAACGATTTCCACATCGACCCGTTCGACGAGATCTTCTATCAGCTCAAGGGCCAGATCTTCCTGCACGTGATCGAGGACGGGAAGGAGCGCCGCCTCACGATCGACGAGGGCGAGGTGTTCATCCTGCCGAAGCACATCTACCACTCGCCGCGCCGCCCGCCCGGCACGGTCGGCCTGGTGCTCGAGCGGCCGCGCAAGCCCGATGAGCTCGACGGCATCGCCTGGTTCTGCCCGTCCTGCTCGAACCGGCTGCATCATATCGATTTCTGGTGCGACGACATCGAGCGCGGCCTGCGCGACATCATTTCCGCCTTCAACGCCGACCTGGCGCTGCGCACCTGCAAGAGCTGCGGCGCGGTCCTGCCCGATCCCACCAGCTTCGATCCCTGGGCCGACCGGCCCGCACCCTGACCGAGGAGCTTCACGATGAACGCCGACGCCAAGAAGATCGCCCTCCGCATGATCCCCTATGGCATCTACGTGCTGACCGCCGATGACGGCAAGGGCGGGATCGCCGCGGCGACCGTCAACTGGGTGACCCAGTCCGCCTTCGCGCCGCCGCTCGTGGTGGTGGGGGTCAAGACCGATTCCGGCGCCTACCGCATCGTCCGCGACACCAAGGTCTTCGCCCTCAACATGCTGGGCAAGGACCAGAAGGGGCTGGCCTTCACCTTCTTCAAGCCGGCCGAGGTCAAGGACGGCAAGATCAGCGGCCAGGCCTTCACCAAGGGCGCCTCCGGAGCGCCCCTCCTCACCGACGCGCCGGCCGCGATCGAATGCCGGGTCAAGCACATCGTCGAGGAGGGCGACCATCACGTCGTCGTCGCCGAGGTGATCGAGGCGCACCTGACCAAGCCGCTCGCCGGCCGGCCCGACGCCGCCATCCTGGAGATGAAGGATTTGGGCGACAACGTGTTCTACGGCGGCTGATTTTGGGGGCCGAGCAATTGTAATTGGGGCGGTCGCGATATAGCATTGCGCGCATCGTGTTCCGCGCCCTCAACCCGGGATGACCGACCTCTTCATCAGCGATTCGAGACCGGACCGCTCGCGAATCGAGGTGCGGGCGGCGGCGTGCATCGCCTATCCGCGCCATCCGCAGAACGCGGTCCGCGCCCGCGAGGAGGTCAAGGTCGGCGCAGCCAAGGGCGAACGAATCGCCGATCCGGCCAAGAAATGAAGGACGAGCCGGGGCTCTCCTCCCGCTCCGCGACGCAATGGCTGTCGACGGTCAAGGCGTTCGAGCGCGAGGGCGAGTTCTTCAAGGCGTTCGATCTCGCGGCCCAGGGCCTCTCCGCATACCGCGACGACGTGCCGCTGAAGCACCGCGCGGTGCTGTGTCTCGCCCGCGCCGGCGCCACCGATCTGGCGCAACGCAAATACGACGAGTTCGGTCTCTCGTCCGCGGCCTCCGACAGCGAGGATGTCGACGCGCTCGGCGCGCGGCTCCTGAAGGACGAGGCGCTCGCCGCCACCGGCGAGAAGCGTCGCCTCAAGGCCGCGGAGGCGGCTGACCGCTATGCCTCGATCCACGAGCGCTTCCACAACTACTATCCGGCGATCAATGCCGCGACCTTGCGGCTGGTCGCGGGCGACGAGGCGACGGCGCGCACCTACGCGCGCATCGCGCTTGCCGAGTTGGACGGCGGCGACGAGGATTACTATTCCTACGCGACACGGATCGAGGCGCTGATCGTGCTCGACGATATCGAGGGCGCCCGCGCTCTGTTCCCCAAGGCGCTGAAGGCCAACCACGGCGACCAAGCCGCGCTCGCCACCACCTGGCGCCAGCTCCAGCTCGTGCTGCAATTGAAGAACCTCGACCCGAAGGTGATCGCGCCCGCGTTCGCGCCGATGAAGGTGGTGCATTTCCTCGGCCACATCATAAAGCCCGGCGGCCGCTTCAAGGCGGTCGACGAGTCCCAGGTGCGGCAAAGGGTCGCCGAGTATTTCGACGAGCAGCGTGTCGGCGCCGGCTTTGGCTCGCTCGCCGCCGGCTCCGACATCATCATCGCCGAGGAGCTGCTGCGCCACGGCGCCAGCCTCCATGTCGTGCTGCCGTTCGAGATGGAGGAGTTCATCGACATCTCGGTGCGGCCCTCGGGCAAGGAATGGGTGCGGCGGTTCGAGGCCTGCCTCGCCGCGGCGGCGACGGTGCGCTGGGCCACCGAGGACAGCTATCTCGGCGACGATTATCTCTTCGCCTATTGCAGCAAGATCGCGATGGGGCTCGCGGTGCTGCGCGGGCGCCATCTCGGCAGCGAGGTCGAGCAGCTCGCGGTGTGGGACGGCCGCCCCGCTGCCGGCACCGGCGGCACCGCCGATGACGTCGAGCATTGGCGGCGCACCGGTTTCGCGCAGACCATCATCAAATGCGGCAACTTCCGCGGCGGCGCCAAGCCGGCGGCGAGGCCCGCCATCGCCAAGCCCGCCGGCGGCCGCCTCATCCGCGCCATGCTGTTCTGCGACTTCAAGGGCTTCAGCAAGCTCACCGATGCCGAGCTGCCGAGCTTCGTCACCAACCTGCTGGGCGCGGTCGGCAAGGTCATCGCGTCCTACGGCGGCGCGGTCGACTTCGCCAATACCTGGGGCGACGGGCTGTTCCTGGTGTTCGAGGATCCGGCCCAGGCGGCGCGCTGCGCGCTCGACCTGCAGCGCGCGTTGAGCCGCCTCGACCTCGCCGAGGCGGGGCTTCCCGCTTCCATGAGGATGCGGATCGGCGGGCATCTGGGGCCGACCTATGCCGCGCATGACCCGGTGCTGAACCGGACCAACTATTTCGGCGCCCATGTGAGCCGCGCGGCGCGGATCGAGCCGGTGACGCCCGAGGGCTGCGTCTATGTCACCGAGACCTTCGCCGCCGTGCTCGGCCTCGAGCACAGCAAGGAATTCTCGTGCGACTATGTCGGCATGACCGAGTCCGCCAAGAAATACGGCTCGATGCGCATGTTCCTGCTACGCCGCCTCGCCGGGAACGTGTGAGGGGCGGCGCCCCTGCGCTAGACTGCGCCGGCACACCAGACGCGAGGCCCGAATCATGGACGAGGTTCTGCTGGAGACCGTCGAGGACGGCGTTCTCACCCTCACGCTCAACCGCCCCGACCGGCTTAATGCCTTGAGCTGGGAGATGTGCGACCGGCTGCAAAACGCGCTGGTGCGCGCGGCCGCCGAGCGCGCGGTGGGCGCGATCGTGCTCACCGGCGCCGGCCGCGCCTTCTGCGCCGGCGGCGACGTGAAGTCGATGGCCGAAGCGAGCACCGGGCTCGACGGCTACGAGGAGCGCATCGCCGATCTGCGCCGGCGCATGGAATGCGCGCGCCTGCTGCACGAGATCGCCAAGCCGACCATCGCCATGGTGCGCGGGCCCGCGGCCGGCGCGGGGCTGTCGCTGGCGCTCGCCTGCGATCTCCGCATCGCCGGCGAGGAGGCGCGCTTCACCACCGCCTTCGCCAAGGTCGGGCTGTCGGGCGATTTCGGCGGCCATTATTTCCTGACCCGCCTCGTCGGCACCGCCAAGGCGCGGGAGCTCTACCTGCTGTCGCCGGTGCTCGACGCCAAGGCGGCGCTGGCGCTGGGCATGGTCAACCGCGTGGTGAGCGACGCATCCCTCGCCGACGAGACGCGCGCGCTCGCCCGCGCGCTCGCCAACGGCCCGCGGATCGCGCTCGGCTACATGAAGCAGAATCTCAACCTCGCCGAGAGCGCGAGCCTGGCACAAGTGATGGATGCCGAGGCGCTGCGCCACACCAGATGCGCCACCACCGAGGACCATCGCGAGGCCGCCGCCGCCTTCGTCGCCAAGCGCCCGCCGGTTTTCTCCGGCCGCTAAAGCGGCGGCGGAATAAATCCACGGCGCTGCCCGTTTTCCCGGTGTTGACGCCTTACCAGGCGTTCCTCCCTAGACTTGGGCCGCATTCTTAACGGGTGCGGCCCCTTTTCTTTTGCCCCCGTCCGCGCCACATTTTTGCCAAGGACACACGTTCCCGGGAGCCGGACTCATGGGCCAAGCCATCGCCATCGAGCGCGTCGACCATATCGGCATCAGGGTGCGCGACTTCGACCGCGCCATGGCGTTCTACGAGGTGCTCGGCTTCACCTTGGCGCACAAGGTCACGTTCGACGCCGTCGCGATCATCCGCAACGCGGCCGGGGTCGAGATCAACCTCATCCTCAATGCCAATGCCGGCGATCCCGCCAAGAACATCCTGATGGACGTGGGCGAGAAATACGCCGGCTACACCCACGTGGCGCTCAGGGTCGCGTCGGTCGCGGCGACGATCGCCTCGCTCAAGGAGCACGCCATCACCATCACCCAAGGCCCGGTGAAGTTCGGCGACGACGGCGGCGTCTCGGTGTTCGTGCGCGACCCCGACCGCAACGTCATCGAGTTGCGCGGCCGCGACCAGGGCGTGATCGAGGGCGTGACGCCTTACGTGCCGTGAGCGGCGCGATCTAGAAGCCGAGGCAATTCGGCGGGGTGTTGCCGATCGTCACCGCGCTCGCTCCCAGATGCGCGAGAAGCACGACGGTATTGCCTGCAACATGCGAGCTTGGGTTCGTCGTCGCCGGACAGGTCACCCCGCCCGTGACGATGTTCTCGCCGGTATTGGACACGTTGAAGAACCCGTTGGATGCCTGGGTCAGCTTCACCGTGCTGGAGACGGTGATGCCGCCGTCCATCCGGAGCGACGAGTTCTGCGCCACGGCGATGGCGCCGGTCCAGCTCGTCGGCGTGGCGCCCGTGCCGAGCTCCATGTTGCTCTCGATCTGCACCGAGCCAGCGCCGGCGATCGTGTCGGCCGCCAGGGGGATGAGGAGACCGGACTCGTTCCTCTGGCGGAAGGTCGAGGCGTTGGTGACGCTGACCGCGATGCCATTGGTCGCGTTGTTGGCGATGTGGTTGCCGCCGAGCGATAGGAGCGTGCTGCCGTCGGCGACCAGCACGGTCGCGTCGGCGGCGTCGCTTTGCGTCACGGTGGTGCCCTGCATCATGATGGCCGAGCCCGGCGTGGCGAAGATTGCGTTGGAGTGGCCCGTGCCGGTGATCGTGTCGTTGCTCACGTCGTAGGAGCCGCGGCGCACCACGACGACCGGCATGGTGACGGTCCCCGGCGACGACAGCGTCGAGCCGGAATCCGTGACGGTGCCCTGTGAGATCCACAATGCCGGACCGTTGTTGCTTTCGACGACGGCAGCGCCGAGCGTGAGCTGTCCTCCAGCCTCGACATGTATGCCGCATTGATCGCCCGGCAACGTGTCGGTCGGATCGGTGCCGTTGCCGGAAATGGTCGTTCCGGACACCTGCACGCTGACGCCCTGATGGACGAAAATCCCGCAATTCTTGTTGCCGGTGATGGCGCCGCCGCTGATCAGGAAGCTGCCGCCCTCGCCGCCGACGCCGGTGTCGGGAAAATTCTGCACGGTCACGCCGATCAGCGATACCGCGCTCGGTGTCGACGTGGTGAAACCCGGCGATCCTGCATTGACGGCGATTCCGCGATTGTCGCCGCCCGTGCCGTCCACTGTGATGTTCTCGATGTTCACGACCGACGAGAAGACCTGGATGCTGCCGTTGATCTCGCCGCCGCTGACATCCTGTTGAATGGTGACGCCAGGGTTGGCGACATTGGTGATGAACACGTCGCCGACGCAGGTCCCCTTGACCGAGACGGTCGTGCCGCTCGACACGACGCCGTTGAAAAATGTCGTCAGGGCGCCCGAACTGCTGGTGCAATTGACGAGCGTCGCCGCTTGACTCGACCCCGCGCTCAAGATCAGCGCGAAGCCGACCGCGATGAAGTTCAGGATGACCAGCCTGTAACAAATTCCCATCTGCCTCCCCCAAAGACCCGAGCCGACCGGGTGGACGCCGAACTGCCGCCGTTGCGAGCGCGAACGCCGCTCACAACAGCCACGCCACCGCAATCGAAGCGTCATTTCCGTCGATAGAGTGCGTTGGCGAAATGATGCGAATCGTTACGCCACGTTCGCGCACCGTGTCAAGATTGTGCGGTCTTCCCGCTGACTGGGAAATCGTTAGGAATGCACAACAATTCCGTGTGACGACCGGGCGACCCGAAAGGCAGCGATCGACGGTCGTTGTCCTCTATCGCAGCGACGCGTTCAGCTTCGCTAGGGCGGCGGAGCCGGGGCACAACTCTTTCTCGCCCAGCTCGTTCAACGGCGTCGCGACCGTGTTCAAATGGTCGTGATGGTCGTGGGATTCGGGATCGACATAGAGGAGCCCGGTGACGACCTCGCCCAATGCCTGGCGCTCCTGGAGATAGCTCAGCGCCGAGACGCGGTTGTGGGGGTCGAAATCGACGCTGAGCTTGCGCAGGCGCAGGATCGAGCCGTCGTGCTGCTCCACCCTCTCGACCGTGCCGGGCGCATAGTCGGCGGTGAGCTCCTCGCGGCCGGTGATGAAGTCCATCCGGTTCACCGACTCGTTGTGCTCGCGCACGTAGTCGAAGCTCTTGGTCGAGCCGGCATGGTTGTTGAAGGCGACGCATGGGCTGACGCAGTCGATGAAGGCCGCGCCCTTGTGCAGCAGCGCCGCCTTTATGAGCGGCACGAGCTGCACCTTGTCGCCCGAGAAGCTGCGGCCGACGAAGGTCGCGCCGAGCATCAGCGCCATGCTGACGAGATCGATCGCCTCGTCCGCATTCTCGACCCCGCGCCGGCTCTTGGAACCACGGTCCGATGTCGCCGAGAACTGGCCCTTGGTCAGGCCGTAGACGCCGTTGTTCTCGACGATATAGACCATGTTGACGCCGCGCCGGATACTGTGCGCGAACTGACCCAGGCCGATGGAGGCGCTGTCGCCGTCGCCGGAGACGCCGAGATAGATCAGATCGCGGTTGGCAAGGTTGGCGCCCGTGAGCACCGACGGCATGCGGCCATGGACCGAGTTGAAGCCGTGCGCCGGACCCAGGAAATAGTCCGGCGTCTTCGACGAGCAGCCGATCCCCGAGAGCTTGGCGATGCGGTGCGGCGCGAGGTCGAGATCGAAGCAGGCCTGAACGATGGCCGCGCTGATCGAGTCATGGCCGCAGCCCGCGCACAGGGTCGAGACCGAGCCCTCGTAGTCGCGCCGCGTCAGGCCGAGGCCGTTCACGGGCAGCGAGGGATGGTGCAGCTTGGGCTTGGTGATGTAGGTCATCGCGCGACCTCCCTGAGCGGCGCAACTTTGCGAGCCGCCAAGCGCGACGAGATCTCGCCGGTGATGAAGCGCGCGGTGATGGGCGTTCCGTCATAGTGCAGCACCGGCACGAGCCGCGCCGGATCGATCGAACATTCGTTCATGATCAGGGTGCGGAGCTGCGCGTCGCGGTTCTGCTCCACGACGAACACCTCCTCGTGGCGGCGGATGAAATCGACGACATCGTCCGAGAACGGGAAGGCGCGCACGCGCAGCGCGTCGACATGGACGCCTTGCTCCTCGAGCGCTTCCAGGGCCTCGTTCATCGCCGCCGTGGTCGAGCCGAAATAGAGGACGCCCCATTTGGTCTTCTGCTTGGCGTCGCGTCGGATGGGACCCGGCATGTATTTCTTCGCGGTCTCGAACTTGCGCAGCAGGCGCTCCATGTTGTCGACATAGACCGCGCCCAGCTCGCTGTAGCGCGCATAGCGGTCGCGCGAGGTGCCGCGGGTGAAGAACGCGCCCCGCGTCGGATGCGTGCCCGGATACGTGCGGTAGGGGATGCCGTCGCCGTCAACATCGAGATAGCGGCCGAAATCCTTGCCCGCCTCGAGCTCGTCGTAGGTCATCACCTTGCCGCGGTCGAACGTGCGCTTGTCGTCCCACGCAAAGGGTTTGCACAACCAATCGTTCATGCCGATGTCGAGATCGAGCATGACGAAGACCGGCGTCTGCAGCCGGTCGGCGAGATCGAACGCCTGCGCACCCATCTCGAAGCACTCGCGCGGGTCCTCGGGGAAGAGCAGCGGATGCTTGGTATCGCCGTGCGAGGCATAGGCGCAGGCGAGAAGGTCGGCCTGCTGCGTGCGGGTCGGCATGCCCGTCGAGGGTCCGCCGCGCTGCACGTCGAACAGCACCGCCGGGATCTCGGCGAAATATGCGAGGCCCAGGAACTCGGTCATCAGCGAGATGCCCGGCCCCGAGGTGCAGGTGAAGGCGCGCGCGCCGTTCCAGGCGGCGCCGATGACGATGCCGATCGACGACAGCTCGTCCTCGCCCTGCACGATCGCATAGCGCGCCTTGCCGGTCTCGGGCTCGGTGCGGTAGCGCCGGCAATAGCGCATGAAGGCCTCGGCGAGCGAGGTCGAGGGCGTGATCGGATACCACGCCGCCACCGTCGCGCCGCCATAGACCGCGCCCAAGGCCGCGGCGCTGTTGCCGTCGATGAAGATCTGGTCGCCGACCGCGTCGGCGCGGCGCACCTTGAGGCCGATGGTCTTCAGGTGCTCCTTGGCATAGTCGCGGCCCATGTGCAGCGCCCGGATATTGGGCGCCATGAGCTTGTCCTTGCCCTTGTACTGCTCGCCGATCAGCTCCTCGATCACGTCGGTGTCGATGTCGAGCGCCGCCGCCAGCGCGCCGACATAGATGATGTTCTTGAAGAGCTGGCGCTGGCGCGGATCGGTGTAGGCGGCGTTGCAGATCTCGGTGAGCGGCATGCCGACGATGTTGATGTCGTCGCGGAACTTCGACGGCGGCATCGGCTTGGTCGAATCGTAGAACAGGTAGCCGCCGGGATCGATCGATGCCACGTCCTGGGTCCAGGTCTGCGGATTCATAGCGACCATGAGGTCGACGCCGCCGCGCCGGCCGATATGGCCCGCGCCGCTCACCCGCACCTCGTACCAGGTCGGCAGGCCCTGGATGTTCGAGGGGAAGATGTTGCGCGTCGCCACCGGCACGCCCATGCGCAGGATCGACTTCGCGAACATGGTGTTCGCGCTCGCCGACCCCGAGCCGTTGACGTTGGCGAACTTGACGACGAAATCGTTGATGGCGTCTATCGGCTTCGACATGCGGGTCCGGCCATGGTCATGTCCAAGAGGAATTTCTGCATATCCCACGCGCCCGTCGGGCAGCGCTCGGCGCACAGGCCGCAATGGAGGCACACGTCCTCGTCCTTCACCATGACCCGGCTGGTCTTGAGCTCGGACGAGACGTAGAGGTCCTGGGTCCGGTTCTTGGCCGGGGCGCTGAGGCGCGTGCGCAGGTCGTCCTCCTCGCCGTTGGCGGTGAACGAGATGCAGTCCATCGGGCAGATGTCGACGCAGGCGTCGCACTCGATGCAGAGATTGGCGGTGAAGACGGTCTCGACATCGCAATTGAGGCAGCGCTCCGCCTCGAGAAACCCCAACTTCTGGTCGAAGCCCAGTTCGACCTCGACCCGCACGTCCTTGAGCGCCACTTCCTTCTCGCGGTGCGGCACGCGGTAGCGCACATCGTTGGAGACGTCGTTGTGGTAGCTCCACTCGTGGATGCCCATCTTCTGGCTGATGAGCGCCACGTCGGGTGCCGGGCGCTGGGTCACGTCCTCGCCGTTGAGCAGCTTGTCGATGGTCACCGCGGCGTCGTGCCCGTGCGCCACCGCCCAGATGATGTTCTTGGGCCCGAACGCCGCGTCGCCGCCGGTGACGACGTGGGGCAAGGTGGTCTGCATGGTGTGCGGATCGACCTTGGGCATGTTCCAGCGGTCGAACTCGATGCCAATATCGCGCTCGATCCAGGGGAAGGCGTTCTCCTGGCCGACCGCGACCAGCACATCGTCGCATTCGAAATGCTGGTCGGGCTCGCCGGTGGGCACGAGCGAGCGCCTTCCCTTGTCGTCGTATTTCGCCTCGACCTTCTCGAACATGACGCCGGTGAGCTTGCCGTGCTCGTGGGTAAATTCCTTCGGCACCAGCATGTTGAGGATCGGGATGTCCTCGTGGAGCGCGTCGTCCTTCTCCCAGGGCGACGCCTTCATCTCCTCGAAGCCGCTGCGCACGATCACCTTCACGTCGGTGCCGCCCAGGCGGCGCGAGGTGCGGCAGCAATCCATCGCCGTATTGCCGCCGCCCAGCACGATGACGCGCTTGCCGATCTTGTCGACATGGCCGAACGACACGCTCGACAGCCAGTCGATGCCGATATGGATGTTGGCGCCGGCCTCTTGGCGGCCGGGGAGCTCGAGCTCGCGCCCGCGCGGCGCGCCCGAACCGATGAAGATCGCGTCGTAGCCCTCGGCCAGCAGCGCCTTCATGCTGTCGACGCGCGTGTTGAGCCGCAACTCGACGCCCATGTCGGTGATGTAGCCGCATTCCTCGTCGGTGACGGACTCAGGCAAACGGAAGCGCGGAATCTGCGTGCGCATCATGCCGCCCGTTTTGCCGTCGCCGTCATACATCACGACGTGGTAGCCCAAGGGCGCCAGGTCGCGCGCCACGGTGAGCGAGGCCGGGCCGGCGCCGACCAGCGCCACGCGCTTGCCGTTCTTCTGCGTCGGGATGCGCGGCAGGCGGTCGTGGATGTCGTCCTTGTTGTCGGCGGCGACGCGCTTCAGGCGGCAGATCGCGACCGCCTCGTTCTCGACCCGGACGCGCCGGCAGGCGGGCTCGCATGGCCGGTCGCAGGTGCGGCCGAGGATGCCGGGAAACACGTTCGAGACCCAGTTCACCATGTAGGCGTCGGTGTAGCGCCCGGCCGCGATCAGCCGGATATATTCCGGCACCGGCGTATGCGCGGGGCAGGCCCACTGGCAATCGACGACCTTGTGGAAATAGTCGGGGTGACTGACGTCCGTGGGCTTCAAGCCGCCTTCTCCTTCAACCAAGTCACCGCCGGCGCATCCGCCGCAATCGAGCCGCTCGCGCCGTCCCGCCCGAGACCGCGCGCAGGGCAAATGGGAGCCGAATTGGGGCACACACTCTGCCCCATCGACCCCCAATGCGCAACCGCCGTAAAATCCTCGCCGCGTTTACGTTTTGCAGTGTTGCGGCGGGTCGGCGCCGATGGCAAGGGCAAGCTTTGCATGGCTCCGCCGCCACCCGCGCATCGGATGAAGAGCGGAAGTCCGTCCTATGATGCTGACGCCGCTGCCGCGGCACCGACTGGCCTGGGCGCTCGCCGCATTTGCGGCCGGGCTGACCGACCCGGAGGCGCGCCGGGTCTTCCGCCGGATCGCCGTTCCTGCCCAGGCCGCGCGCGCCCGCGGCGCCGCTGCCGCGACGCACTGGCGCCAGGCGCTCGCGCTCGCCCGCCGGTTCGGCCTCGGCTTGCGTCCCGGCGCGCCGCAGCGTGGCTTCGGCTGGGATGGGCGCGCCTTGCGCACCGCGACCGAGGCCTATGTGCTGCTGCACGAGATCGCGCATTTCCAACTGGCATCGCCCGAAAGGCGCCGGCAGGTCGATTTCGGCCTCGGCCCGGGACCGGAGACTGGCGACCGAAGCGGCGCCGAGCGGCGCGCCACGCTGTTCGGGCTCGAACGCGAGCGCGAGGAGGCGATGACCTCGCTCCTGGCCGTCCTGTGGGAGGTCGCATTGGGGCATCCGGCGCTGGCCTCGTTCCTCGATCAGAATTGGCTCGAAGGCGCCGGCCGGCCCGGCGCGTCCGAGCATTTCGCCGCGACCTTGAAAGCACTCCGCACGGGCGGCTTCGTCACCGCCACGGGTTATCCGACGCGAGGCTTGCGCCGTCAATCCGAAGCGAAACATCACTTGATGAAATTGTTGTAATGACAAGACTATAAAACGTCTTTTATGCCTTCAAGAAAAGCCGGGTTGCTTTCTTGGAGCTTTAATATCGTAAGCCGCCACAGCAGCCGCGCGAGCCGCGTGCGCTCCGCGCCGGGTTCGTCGTAGCGCCCGCCCCTGATGTCGGCGGCAAGCCGTGCCAACAAAGCTGGTGCCTCAGCCACGCCATAGATCGCTGCAAGTTCCGCAGCGATCACCCGGTAGGGCGCGTCGCCCAGGGGCCGCTCGCGCGCGGCGATGGCATGGCACCGCGCCACCAGCGCCTCATCCCACGCATCTGTAACAAGAGATAAAATACACTTTATATCAGGTAGATCGCGCATGATCCTCAGGTTCTTCCACAAGCTGTAGGAGCTCCAGCTCGCACTCGGCGGCGCGCCGTCCGGTGAGAGCGAGATCAAGCGAGCGTTCGCCCGCGCGGAGATGACGGTCGCGCTGCAGCAGCGCGATCACCAGCCATTTGATCGCCGCCATCGCCCCCCAGTAACGCAGCCGCGCCGGATCGGGACGCCGGCCGGAGACGGCTTCATAACCGCGAAGGAGGGCGGCGCGCGGGGCGATCCCGCCCGCCTCGCGCTCGTGCGCGCCGAAGCGCCAGCAGCGCGAGCAGAACCAGGCGAGATCCTCGTCGGGATCCCCCCACCCGGCGAACTCCCAGTCGAGCAGCGCGACGAATCGGCCTACCTCCGCGAGGTAGTTTCCGGTGCGGAAATCGCCATGGCACAGCACCGGCGGCAGCGGTTCCGGCGGATGGCGCAAGAGCCAGCGCATGGCCCATTCCGCCACCGGCCGGCGCTCTCCCATCGCATCGAGCCGGGAGCGATAGTCGTCGAGCCGTGTGGCGGCGATATGCGACGCCGGCGCACCGAGAAAGGCCAGCGGAGGACGGATGCGCTGCAGCGCAGCAAGCTCTTGCCCAAGCCGCTCGGCCAGCGTCTCGTCGGGTCCGGACGCGACCAGAAGCGCCGGCTCGGCGCTGCCCTCGAGGAACCCGGTGAGATGAAACGGCGCCCCGGTCAGCGCCGGATCGCCGCAATAAAGGAGCGGTGGCGCCACCGCGCGCCCCGCCGCATGCAAAGTCTCGAGCAGCGCGAACTCGTCGGCGAGCTCGAGACCCATGCCGAGTCGGGTCGCGCCATCGGTCCTGAGCACGAACGAGCGGGCCGATCCGCCCATCGCCGCGTCGACTCGCCAGTGCCGCCGCACCGCGCCGCCGCGCAGTTCCTCCATGCGGGTGACGACCGCGTCGGGCGTTCCGGTGGCCCGGCCGATGAGCCGCGCCAGCCTCGCGCGAGTCGAGGCCTCGATCACACCGCGCCTACCGCGTGGCCGCCATCGACCGGCAGCACGGCGCCGGTGATGTAGGCGCCGGCCTGCGCGCATAGCAACAGCAGCGCGCCGTCGAGATCGGGCGGCTCGCCGCCGCGGCCCAGCGGAATGCGGCGCACCAGTGCGAGCCCCGCCTCGCTGCGCATGAAGTCGCGGTTGAGATCGGTCTCGAAATAGCCGGGCGCGATCGCGTTGACGGTGATGCCGTGGCGCCCCAGCTCCAGAGCCAAGGTGTGGGTGAGATGCACCAGCCCCGCCTTGGCCGCGGCATAAGATGGCACGTGCCGGATGGTGCGCAGCGCCAGGATCGAGGCGATGTTGACGATCCGCCCCCGACGCCGCGCGCCGACCCACAACGCTGCAACTTCGCGCGACATCAGCCATGCGCTTTTCAGGTTGGTGTCGAGGACACGGTCCCAGTCCTCTTCGCTGTGCTCGAACAGCGGCTTCGAGATTGCCATGCCGGCATTGTTGACCAGGATGTCGATGGGGCCGATCCGCGCCTCCGCTTCATCGACGGCGCGGCGCACGCTGGCGTAGTCGGTCACGTCGCAGGTTATCGCAGCCGCGGTGCCGCCGCCGCGCGCGATCTCCGCTGCAGCCTCGTCGAGCAGCGCCATGCGGCGCGCGAGCAGCGCGACCCGCGCCCCGGCTTGCGCCAGCACGGTCGCGAAATGTCGCCCGAGCCCGCTCGAGGCGCCGGTGACGATCGCCGCGCGGCCGGCGAGACCGAACTCGGTCATCTCCACACCCTTGCCGTTCCGCCCCCATCCTTGGCGCGCGTCCCCCAAGCGTCAAGCCGCGTCACCGCGCGGACGAAGTGCTATGCTCGGCGCGGCGGGAGGCTTGCCATGCACATCGACATCGTGCTCGACGTCATTTGCCCGTGGTGCTTCATCGGCAAGCGGCGGCTGGAGAAGGCCCTTGAGCTGCGCCCCGAGATCGCGCCCCAAATCGGCTGGCGGCCGTTCCAGCTCAATCCCGAGATGCCGCCCGATGGCATGGCGCGGCAGGATTACCTGGTCGCCAAATTCGGCGGCGGCCAGCATGCGGGCCGCATCTATCAGAGCATCGCCGAGGCCGGGGCGACGGTCGGGATTCCCTTCGCCTTCGACCGCATGCGCCGCACGCCCAACACGCGCCAAGCGCACCGCCTCGTGCGCCACGCCGAGCGGCGCGGCCGCGCCGATGCCCTGGTCGAAGCCATGTTCGGCGCCTATTTCATCGACGGGCGCGATCTGGGCGAACGCGCCACGCTCGCCGATCTCGCCGACGATGCCGGGCTCGACCCGGCCGAAACGAGGCGCCTCCTCGCCACCGATCACGGCATCGCCGAAATCGTCGAGGAGGACCGCAACGCGCGGCGCGTCGGCATCAACGCCGTGCCGTGCTTCATCTTCGACGGCCAGTACGCGATCTCCGGCGCGCAGGAGCCCGAGTTCTTCCTGCCCGTGTTCGACCTGGTAAAAAACGGCGGCAAGGTGGCCGTGGCAAACTGAGGGAGGCGGGAATGGCGACGTCACCGGCCGGTCCGGACATCGGGCGCTCGGCGCTCATCATCGTCGACATGCAGAACGATTTTGTCCATCCCGACGGCGGCTTCGCCCATCGCGCGCGCGAGAACCCCGAGGCCGGGATCGACATGCCGTTCCTGATGGGCACGATCCCCTACGTGAAGCGGCTGGCGGACGCGTTCCGCCGGGCGGGGCGGCCGGTGGTTTATGTCGCGCACGTGCTGAAGCCCGATTATTCCGACGCGCAGTTCCCCTATTGGCGTGTGACGCGCGGCAGTTTGAGCCACAACCGCACCTTCATCACCGAAGGCACCTGGGGCGCGCAGATCATCGACGAGCTGAAGCCGCGCGAGGGCGAGCATCTCGTCGTCAAGAAGGGCTTCGGCGGCTTCTCCAATACGCCGCTCGACACGATCCTGCGCAACCTGGGCGTCACCACCTGCATCGTCGCCGGCGTCACGACCTGCGTGTGCGTCTCGACCACCGTGCGCGGCGGGGTCGAGCACAATTACCGCATGATCCTGGTGAAGGACGGGGTCGCCGAAGTCCATCGCGACACGCACGAGGCCGAGCTCAAGACCATGCAGCGCGTCTTCGCCGAGGTGAAGAGCACCGACGAGGTGGTGGCGATGCTGGAGGGCGCGAAGGCGGTAGCGTGAACGGCGGACGCTAGCGCCCGGCCCTCGCGCGCTCGGGCTTCGGCACCTCGGCGGGCGCGGCGGCAGCGATCTCGGCGAGGCGCCGAAGAATGGCGGCGATGCCCTTGAGGCGCTCGTCCGGCGTCTCCCAATTGCGCTGGATGACGAGGCGTTGATCGGGGCGGAGCTTGGCGCTCGCCCCGTTTTCCTCGATGTAGCGCACCAGTCCCAGCGGATTGGCGAAGCGGTCGTGGTGGAAGGCGATGACCGCGCCCTTGGGGCCGGCCTCGATCTTCTCCACCTCGGCGTCGCGGCACAACCGCTTGATCGCGATGATCTCGAGGAGATTATCAACCTCGGGCGGCAGCGGACCGAAGCGGTCGATCAGCTCGGCCGCGAACGCGTCGATCTCGCGCCGGTCGAGGAGCGCGGCGATGCGGCGGTAGAGGCCGAGGCGGACGTTGAGGCCGGGCACATAGGTCTCCGGAATCAGGACCGAGGTGCCGATCATGATCTGCGGCGTCCAAGCGTCCGGCGCCTCGCCGGCAGCGCCAGCGCCGCTCCTCGCATTGCCGATCGCCTCTTCGAGGAGATGCTGGTAGAGCTCGATCCCGACTTCGCGGATATGCCCCGACTGCTCGGCGCCGAGGAGATTGCCGGCGCCGCGGATGTCGAGATCGTGGCTCGCCAAGGTGAAGCCGGCGCCGAGCTGATCCAGCGTCTGCATCACCTCGAGCCGGCGCTTCGCCGTTTCGGTCAGCATTTTGCCCGAGGGCAAGGTGAAATAGGCATAGGCCCTGACCTTGGCCCGGCCGATCCGGCCGCGAAGCTGATAAAGCTGCGCCAGGCCGAACATGTCGGCGCGATGAACCACCAGCGTATTCGCGGACGGCATGTCGAGGCCGGATTCGATGATGTTGGTCGAAAGCAGAACGTCATAGGCATGGTCATCGAACGCGCCCATCACGCGCTCCAATTCCGAGGGCGCCATCTTGCCGTGCGCGGTCGCGACCTTGATCTCGGGCACGAGCTCGGTCAGCTCGCGCTTCACCTCGTCGAGGTCGGCGATGCGGGGCACGACGTAGAAGCACTGCCCGCCGCGGTGGCTCTCGCGCAGGATCGCCTCGCGTACCACCACCGGATCGTAGGGCAGCACGAAAGTGCGCACCGCGAGCCGGTCGACGGGCGCCGTCGCGATGACGCTCATCTCGCGCACGCCGGAGAGCGCCTGCTGCAGCGTGCGCGGGATCGGCGTCGCGGTCAGCGTCAGCACATGGACGTTGGCCTTGAGCTGCTTCAAGCGCTCCTTCTGCGCCACGCCGAAATGCTGCTCCTCGTCGATGACAAGGAGACCCAGATGATGGAACGCCACGCCCTTGGCGAGGAGCGCGTGAGTGCCGATGACGATGTCGATGCGGCCCTCCTGCAGTTCGCGCTTGATCTCGGCCGCGCGCTTGGGGGGGACGAGGCGCGAGAGCTGCTCGATCCTGACCGGCAGCCCCGCGAAGCGCTCGACGAAGGTGCGGAAATGCTGGCGGGCGAGCAGCGTCGTCGGCACCACGATGGCGGCTTGGGTCCCGTCCATGACGGCGATGAAGGCGGCGCGCAGCGCCACCTCGGTCTTGCCGAAGCCGACATCGCCGCAGATGAGACGGTCCATCGGCCGGCCGGAAGCGAGATCGCCCAACGTATCGGCGATGGCGCGGTCCTGGTCCTCGGTCTCGGGATAGGGAAAGCGCGCGGCGAATTCCTCGTAGAGCCCCTCGGGCGGCGGCATCGGCTCGCCTGCGCGCAGCTGGCGCTCGGCCGCGACCTGGATCAGCTCGTTGGCGATGTCGCGGATGCGCTTCTTGACCCGCGCCTTGCGCGACTGCCAGGCGACGCCGCCGAGCTTGTCGAGCGGCACCTCGAGATTCTCCGAGCCATAGCGCGTCAGAACCTCGATGTTCTCGACCGGCACGAACAGTTTGTCGTCGCCTGCATAAATGACGCGCAGGCAATCGTGCGGCGCGCCCGCGACGTCGAGCGTCACCAGCCCGTCATAGCGTCCGACGCCGTGTTCGGCATGGACGACCAGATCGCCCTGCACCAGCGAGGCGACCTCGGCGACGAATTCCTGGTAGCTCGCGCGCCGGCGCGGCGGCCGAGCGAGGCGATCGCCCAAGATGTCCTGCTCGGTCACGAGCGCGGCGTCCCCGAAGCGATAGCCGTGCTCGATCGCCAGAACCGCCAGCGCGACCTGGCCGAGCGCGACTTGCGCGAAATCCGCCCAGCGCTCGATCACGACGCTCGCGGTGACGCCGTGGTCGCGCAGCAGTGTCCGCAGCCGCTCGGCCGAGCCGGCGCTATAGGCGGCGACGAGAACGCGGCGGCCATGGTCGCGCTCGTCGCGGATGAAATCGCGCACCGCGTCGAACAGCGAGACCGCCTGGCTCAGGCGCGCGTCGGCGAAATCGTGGCCCGCGCGCGCGCCGGCGTCCTGCGACCGCGACGCGCCATCGGCAGCGGTGAAGGGTGTGAACGCGCCGACGCGGCGCTTGCCCAGCGCGCCGTCCCATTCCGCCGCGTCGAGAAAGAGCTGCTTCGGCTCGACCGGACGATAGACCGGCCCCGCCGATCGGGCGGCCATCGCGACATCCTTGCGCGCGGCATAGAATTCGGCGATCTGCTCGAGCCGGTCGTGCATCACCGCTTCGGCCTCGTGGTCGAGCGTGATCGCGGCATCGGGCAGGTAATCGAAAAGGGTCTCCAAGCGTTCGTAATAGAGCGGCAGCCAATGCTCCATGCCGATGGCGCGCCGCCCGGCGCTCACGGATTCATAGAGCAAATCGTCGTCCGCGACGGTGCCGAACTGCTCGCGATAGCGCGAGCGGAAGCGGCGGATCGCGGCCTCGTCGAGCAGCACCTCGCTCATCGGCCTGAGCGACACGCCCTTGATCGTGCCGGTGGTGCGCTGGGTCAACGGATCGAAGCTGCGCATGCCCTCGATCGCGTCGCCGAAGAAATCGAGCCGCACCGGCTCGGCCGCCCCCGACGGAAAGAGATCGGCGATGCCGCCGCGGATCGCAAACTCGCCGGCCTCGCGCACCGTGTCGGTGCGCTGATAGCCGTTGCGCTCGAGAAAGGTGATGAGGCGGTCGAACGGCAATTGGCCGCCCAGCCCCAAGGTCAGGACGCGATCAACGAAGACCTGCCGCGGCGGCAGGCGCTGGAGGACGGCGTTGACGGTGGTCAGCACGACGAAAGGATGGTCCAGCCCGCCCGCGAGCCGCGTCAGCACGTCGATGCGGCGGCTGATGATCTCGGGATTGGGCGAGACGCGGTCATAGGGGAGACAATCCCAAGCCGGCAGGCTCAGCACCTCGACCGCGGGATGGAAGAATGCGAGCGCGGCGCGGGTGCGGGCCATGCGGCCGTCGTCGCGGCAGACATGCAGCAGCGCGCGCGCGGCGCCGCCGGCGACGAGGCCGCCCAGCACGAAGGCGTCATGCCCCTCGGGCGCGGCGAAGATGGTGAGTCGTTCGCCGGCGTGAAGGCGGTTGGCGGCAAAGGCGGCGGGGAGCGAACTCACGCGGGTCGGGGCCTTGAGGCAACGCTGCGGATGAGGCGCAGCACGTCGCTGTCGCGCTCCGGCGGCGGCGCGTCGCGACCGCTGATCCAGTCATAGAGCGTCGCGTCGTTCTCGTCGAGCAGCGCCTCGAAGCGGTCGAGTTCCCCTGGCGTCATTTCCGCGAGATGGCGCTCGGCGAACGGCCCGAGCAGCAGATCTGCCTCGCGCGTGCCGCGATGCCAACTGCGGTAGAGGAGCCGCTTGCGGCGGATCTCTCCGGCCTCGTCCATCCCTTGCTCCTCTTATCCGGCGTCGATTTTGGCGCGTCGCGCGCTGCGATCAAGAGGCAGGCCATGGAAAAACGCGCGCGCGCCTGATAGGGTCGAGCATATCAAGCACGTCCGCAACGGGAGGCGAGCCATGGCGACGAAGCCGCGCATCATCGCGATCGAAGAACACTACCTCGACCCCGAGGTGAAGGCGCATTTCAGCGACGCCGACGCGACCAAGCAGCCCTACGTCGCCGAACGGCTCGACAATCTCAGCAATCTCCGCATCAAGGAGATGGACGAGTGCGGCATCGACTTCCAGGTGCTGTCGCACGGCGCGCCGTCCCTGCAGAAGCTGGACGCCGAGACCGGCGTCAGGCTCGCGCGCGGCGCCAACGACCGCCTCAACGAGGCGGTGCGGCGCCATCCCAACCGCTTCGCGGGCTTCGCCGCGCTGCCGACGGCCGATCCCAAGGCCGCGGCCGACGAGCTCGAGCGCACGGTGACGAAGTTCAGCTTCAAGGGCGCGATGGTGCACGGCCTCACCAACGGCCTGTTCCTCGACGACAAGCGCTTCTGGCCGATCTTCGAGCGCGCCGCCGCCTTGGACGTGCCGCTTTACATGCACCCCGCCAACCCCTCGCCGGTCGTGGCCGACGCCTATTACAAGGACTACGCCAAGGATTTCCCGATCCTGCTGCGCGCCGGTTGGGGCTTCACGGTCGAGACCGCGACGCAAGGCATCAGGCTGGTGCTGTCGGGCGTGTTCGACAAGTATCCGGGGCTCAAGATCATCCTCGGCCACTTGGGCGAGGGATTGCCGTTCCTGCTGTGGCGCATCGATTCGGCGCTGTCGCGCGAGGGCAACAAGCCGCTCGATTTCCGCAAGCTGTTCTGCGACCATTTCTGGATCACCACGAGCGGCTTCTTCTCGAACCCGGCGCTCTTGTGCTGCGTCCAGGAGATGGGCGTCGACCGCATCATCTTCTCGGTCGATTATCCATTCGTGCCGAACCAGCCGGCGGTCGACTGGATCCCGCACATCCCACTGTGCGAGGAGGACAAGATCAAGATCCTGTCCGGCAACGTCGAGCGGCTGTTGAAGCTGTAAGCGCAGGGGCGACGCCGCCGCGTGCGCCCGGAAATCCTCTTCCCGCTGTTCGCGCCGGTCACCAGCCTGCCCGGCGTCGGGCCGCGCTATGGCAAGCTGTTCGAACGACTGGCGGGGCCGCACATCGTCGATCTGCTGTGGCACCTGCCGGTCGAGATCATCGACCGCAGCTTCACGCCCAAGATCGCCGATGCGCCGGCCGGCGCCATCGCCACCATCACGGTAACGGTCGATGCGCACGAGCCGCCGCGCAACCCGCGCCAGCCCTATCGCGTCCGCTGCCGCGACGAGACCGGGTTCCTCCACCTCGTGTTCTTTCACGCCAAGGGCGATTATCTCGAGCGGCTCCTGCCGGTTGGCGCCGTGCGCGTCGTCAGCGGCAAGGTCGAGCATTTCAACAACCAGGTCCAGATCACCCATCCCGACCACGTCGAGAGTCCGGACGCGATGGTGCGGCTCAAGACGATCGAGCCGGTCTATCCGCTCACCGCCGGACTCAGCCTCAAGATGGTGCAGAAGGCGATCGACGCCGCGCTCGCCCGCGCGCCCGAACTGCCGGAATGGCTCGATGCCCCCTATCTCGCGCGGCACCAGTGGCCGCCGTGGCGCACCGCCCTGACGACAGCTCACGCGCCCGAGACGCGCGACGGTCTCTCGTCCATGACGCCCGCACGCCAGCGTCTCGCGTTCGACGAACTGCTGGCGAACCAGCTCGCGATCGCGCTGGTGCGAGCGCACCAGAAACGACTGCCGGGACGGGCGCTCGGTGCCGCGGGCGCGCTGCGGCGGAGCGTGATCGTCACCCTGCCCTTCTCGCTGACGCTCGGCCAGCAGCGCGCGCTCGCCGAGATCTGCGCCGACATGGCCGCGCCTTCGCGCATGCTGCGGCTGCTGCAAGGCGATGTGGGCAGCGGCAAGACGGTGGTGGCGCTGCTCGCCATGCTCGACGCGGTCGAGGCCGGCGCGCAAGGTGCAATCATGGCGCCGACCGAACTGTTGGCCCGCCAGCACCTCGCCACCTTGCAGCAACTCGTGGGAAGCGCCCCGGTCGAGATCGCGCTCCTTACCGGCCGTGAGAAGGGACGCATGCGCGACAACCTCCTGGCACGTCTCGCCAGCGGCGAGATCGGCATCCTGGTCGGCACGCATGCGCTGCTCGAGGACGATGTCGTCTTCAAGGACCTCGCGCTCGCCGTGATCGACGAGCAGCACCGCTTCGGGGTCGAGCAGCGGGTGCAGCTGGGTGCCAAGGGACGCGCGGTCGACATCCTGGTGATGACGGCGACGCCCATCCCGCGCACCCTCATGCTCACCGCCTATGGCGATCTCGATGCCTCGCGGCTCGAAGAGAAGCCGGCCGGGCGCCAGCCGGTCACGACCCGCACGCTCCCCGCTTTGCGGCTCGACGAGGTGATAGAGGCGGTGCGGCGCGCGCTCGGACGCGGCGCCAAGATCTACTGGATTTGTCCCCTGGTCGAAGAGTCGGAGGCGATCGATCTCGCCGCCGTGACCGAGCGTCACGCGCAGCTTCAGAAATTGTTCGGGCCGCGTGTCGGCCTGGTGCACGGCCGCATGAAGGGGACCGAGCGCGACCGCACGATGGAGGCGTTCGCCGGCACCGGCATCGATCTGCTGGTCGCCACCACCGTGGTCGAGGTCGGGGTCGACGTGCCGGACGCGACGGTGATGGTGATCGAGCATGCCGAGCGTTTCGGCTTGGCGCAGCTCCATCAATTGCGCGGCCGCATCGGGCGCAGCGACAAGCCGTCGGCCTGCCTCCTGGTCTATGGCGCGCCGCTGGGGGCGACCGCCAAGCAGCGCCTGCAAATCCTGCGCGAGAGCGAAGACGGCTTCCGCATCGCCGAGGAGGATCTGCGCCTGCGCGGCGCGGGCGAGGTGCTGGGCACGCGGCAGAGCGGTCTGCCGGCGATGCGGCTCGCCGATCTCGCTTTGCATGGCGAACTGCTCGAGGCGGCGCGCGACGACGCCAAGCTCATCCTCGAGCGCGACCCCGACCTCGAGAGCGCGCGCGGCCAGGCACTGCGCACCCTCCTCTATCTCTTCGCGCGCGACATGGCGGTCAAATATCTGCGTTCGGGATAGAGCGCCGCCCTCACCCGCCCTCATCCGCACCCGCCGGCGCCGGCGCCGGCGCGGGGATTTCCGGAGCGGGCTCGGAGCGGACGGGCGGGGCGACGATGCCGCCGGAGATGACGAACTTGATGCCCTCCTCGACCGTCATCGGCATGGTCACGAGATCGCGCCGGCGCACGAACATGAGATAGCCAGAGGTCGGGTTGGGCGTGGTCGGCACGTAGATCGCCACCGCGTCCGTGCCGACATGGTCGCGAATCTCGCCCTCGGGCTGCACCGTGACGAAGGCCAAGGTCCACATGCCCGGGCGCGGCCACTCGGTCAGCACCACCTCGCGGAAGGTGTTGCTCTGCTTCGCCAGCACGGTCTCGAAAATCTGCTTCACCGCGCCATAGAGGCCGCGCACCACCGGCATGCGCGCCATGACGTGCTCGCTGAGGCGCAGGAACACGTGGCCGAGGTAACCTGTCGTGAGTGCGCCCACCAGCGTCAACGCCACCACGCCGACGACCAGGCCCAGCCCGGGAATCGGAACGTATGTCGCCGGGTTGTAAGCCTTCGGCAACAGCCCGCCGACCGTGTCGTCGATGAAGCGGATGAAGCTCCAGGTGAGATAGAGCGTGAACGCAAGCGGCCCCGTCACCAGGATGCCGGCGATGAAATAGGCGCGCAGATGCTCCATCATCCGGGTGCGTTTGCGGCCGGACAGTGGCGGAAGTGCGGATGGGGATATTTTCATAGCGCAACGGAATTCGGGTCGGTCGAATGTCGAGCCGGCATCACGCGCGGCCCTCGAATATGTGATCTCCGGCGGCCGCGCTTTGGCGTAGCGTTGGCGCCCTCGGGCGCAACGCGCGCCCAACACTCTAACCGCCCCGGGACCTTGCCGCCAGTGACCATCGCACGCCCTCGCCTTCTGGCGCTCGCCACCTCCGTTCCGCCTTTCGCGCTGGGACAGGAGGAGGTCGCGCGCCGCGCCCGCCGCGTCTTCGATGAGGCCTCAGCCAGCGAGCTCGATCGGCTGATGCCGGTCTTCGCCAATGCCGGCATCGCGCGGCGCTATTCCTGCGTACCGATCGAGTGGTACGAGCGCCCGCACGGCTGGGTCGAGCGCAACGCGCTCTATCTCGAGCATGCGGTGCGCCTCCTTGCCGAGGCGGCGCGCGCGGCGCTCGATGGGGCGCGCCTCAAGGCCGACGCGATCGACGCGGTGGTGTGCGTCTCGACCACCGGCATCGCCACGCCGAGCCTCGACGCGCTGCTCATGGGTCCGCTGGGCTTGCGTCCCGACGTGCGGCGGCTGCCGCTGTTCGGCCTGGGCTGCGCCGGCGGCGTCATCGGCCTGTCGCGCGCCGCCGACCTCGCCCGCGCCGCGCCCGACGCCCGCGTGCTGTTCCTCGTGGTCGAGCTGTGCGCCTTGAGCTTCCGTCGCAACGACACCACGAAGAGCAACCTGGTCGCCACCGCTCTCTTCGGCGACGGCGCCGCGGCGGCGATCGTGTCGTGCCGCGGCGCAGGTCCCGCGCTCGGCGCGGGCGGCGAGCATACCTGGCCCAACTCGCTCGACATCATGGGCTGGGACGTGGCCGAGGACGGGCTGAAGGCGATCTTCTCGCGCGACATCCCGACGCTGGTCGAGCAGCGCCTGCGCGAGGCGACGCAAACGTTCCTCGCCCGCAATGCGCTCCGCCTCGACGACATCCGGCATTTCGTGTGCCATCCCGGCGGCGCCAAGGTGGTGACCGCGCTCGAGCATGCCTACGGACTCGACGCCGGCGCGCTCGACAGCGCGCGCCATGTGCTGCGCGACTATGGCAACATGTCGGCCGCGACCGTGCTGTTCGTGCTCGAGCGCGTGCTGGCGGGCGGCGCCGAGGGGCGCATGCTGCTGAGCGCGCTGGGACCCGGCTTCACCGCCGGCATGCAGGTCCTCGACGTGCCGGGATGAGCCCGGTCGCCATCGCCGTCGCGCTGGTCGCGGCGGAGCGGCTCGCCGAGCTGGCGCTGTCGCAGCGCAACGTGCGGGCGCTCAAGCGCGCGGGCGCGGTCGAGCACGGGCGCGCGCAGTACCCGTGGATCGTCGTGCTCCACGCCGCCTGGCTCGCGTCGCTGTTCGCGTTCGTGCCGCACGACGCAAGGCCGATCCCGGCGCTGATCGCTCTCTATGTCGCGCTGCAATTCGTGCGCGTCTGGGCGATCGCGAGCCTGGGACGGTTCTGGACCACGCGCATCGTCACGCTCCCCGGCGCGAAGCTGGTGGCGACCGGTCCCTACCGCTTTCTGCGGCACCCGATCTATGCCGTGGTGGTGGCCGAGATCGCGCTGCTGCCGCTTTCGTTCGGCGACTGGCCCATCGCGCTGGGCTTTAGCGCCGCGAACTTGGCGCTGCTGGCCTGGCGCATCCGGCTCGAGGACCGGGCGCTCGCGCCGCGCCGCCTGCTCACGTTCGATTAACCATTTGCGCCTAGGCTCGGGCTTCCATGGCCGTGCCGAACAATCCCTATCCCGCCCTGCAGCGGGCCGTCGACCCTGCGCTCGTCCGCAACATCCGCCAGGCGAGCCAGTCGAGCTCGACCGATTTCGGTCTGCTGATGGCCCAGGCGGCGCAGGAAAGCGGCTTCAAGCCCGACGCCAAATCCGCCGGCGGCAGCGCCGCCGGCCTGTTCCAGTTCATCGATTCGACCTGGCTCGACATGGTGCATCGCTTCGGCGCGAAATACGGCGCCGGCGATCTCGCGTCGCAGATCAGCGTCTCCGCCGCGGGCAAGCCCGAGGTCGCCGATCCCGCCACCCGCCAGCGCATCCTGGCGCTGCGCAGCGACCCGGCGCTCTCGGCATCGCTCGCCGGCGAATACGCCAAGCTCAACAAGGACGAGGTCGAGCGCGCGCTGGGCCACGGCGTCGGCGCGGCGGACGTCTACATGGCGCATTTCCTCGGCGCGGGCGGCGCGACCCAGTTCCTCAGGGCGCTCGAGAGCGACGGCGCCACCCCGGCCGCCGACCTCCTGCCCGACGCCGCCGCCAACAATCGCGGCGTGTTCTATGACGGCGCGACCGGACGGGCGAAGAGCGTCGCCGAGATCTACCGCACGCTGGGCGGCCGCATCGAGCAACAGGCCAACGATTTCGCCGGCCTCGCCGGCGACGGCGATGCGGTACAGGGCGACATGAATGAGACGCTGCCGGCATCCGGCGGCGCCGCGCCGAGCGTCTCGCGACGGTTCGATTTCGCCGGATTGCATCTGTCGCAGCCGGTGGCGGCGATGCTCGACACACTGACCCTAGTGGCGCTCAGGATCGTCAATGGCGGCGGCGCGCAAGCCGCGCACCCGCGCCGCAGCGACACCCCTGCCGGAACCTGATCCGACGCGAGATCAGTGCTGGGCGGCGTGCTCGTGCGCGAAGCGCTCGGCCTCGCCTTCGAGCTGCTGCGCCAGCGCCAGCAGCATCCCCGCCGCGAATGGCAGATAGGCCACCCTGGACAAGGCGCGGCAACGCTCCGCCCGGGCGATGAGCGAGGCGGCGGTTTCGGCGTCGTGGCGGAATTCGAGCGACATGCGGGATGCGTCCCTGGCTTGACGGTTAATACGCCGCCCCGCGACGGCTGGATCAGGAATTCAGGGGTCCGCTTCATTGACCGGTTCCGGAGCGCGCCCTATGGTCGCGCGCCCCCCGAGAGCCCGTAGCTCAGCCGGTAGAGCACTTGACTTTTAATCAAGGGGTCGCGGGTTCGAGCCCCGCCGGGCTCACCAATGAAATAACAAGATTAATCTGCGCTATGGCGTTCGCTATGCCGCGTGCTTGGATTCGATTGTGCACACGTTATGCACACATGGGGCATGAGGCATTTCATCATCGAAGCCGCATTCGACCCGGAGAAGCTGTGTCATAGCCGCCGCCGGTGGAATTGGATAAAATTCGCAATGCGACAGGAGGCGCATACACCGATGGCCGATCATCCTCGCGTCATCCTCGATCCGTCGATATGCCACGGCAAGCCGGTCATTCGCGGCTCGCGCGTGCCGGTTACCGTCGTGGTCGGCAGCCTCGCCGGCGGGATGACGTTCGAAGAGATCGAGCACGAGTACGACCTCACGGCCGAGGACATTCGCGCCGCGCTGAAGTTCGTCGGCGAGCTCGCCGAACAGGAGTCGTTCCACCCGCTTCCCGCCGGATAGTGCGCAATGCGGTTCCTGATCGACGCCAATCTCCCACGTGCGGCCGTGGCGCTTCTGGCCAAGCTCGGGCACCAAGTTGAATTTGCGCGCGACGTTGGTTTGGCCGCTGCACCCGATTCGGAAATCGCCGCGCGCGCAAGAGCGACCGGAGCAGCGTTGCTCACTCGGGACCTCGATTTCGCGAACATCCGGCAGTACATGCCCGCGGATTATCCCGGCATCGTTGTCTTGCGGCTGCCAGACGACGCCACGGCGCGTGCCATCGTCGATATGATCGAACGGTTCGTCCGGGAGCCGGTCTTTCTCGCTGCGCTCGGCGGCCGTTTGGCCATCGTCGAAATGGATCGCGTACGGTTCCGCCCACGCCTGGAATGATTGCACTGCAGGCGCCCGCGCTAACGTTGGCGAAAGTCGAGTACGATGACGGCTCACGGTTCAGGCTTGTCCTCTAGGAGCGCGCCGGCCATGTCCTCGGATCAACAGTACCAGAAAGCGCTGGAGCGCGGGCGGAAGCACGTGCCGGCCATCACCGACGCGGAATACATCGCCGAGACAGATACGGTCGTGATCCACACGCGCGACGGAACGCTTGTTGTGCCGCGTGGTGCGATCGAGGAATTTCGTCACCTTCCGCAGAAATCCATGAAACAGCTCACGGTCTCCCCTCTTGGCCTGCACGTCGATGACGTGGACGTAAACGGAGCGGGCTTGGTAACGATGTTGGCCAACCGTATCGCCGCGGAAGTCGCCGACTCGTATTAACTCAACCCGCGCACAGTACCACAACGACCGCCGAGAGACCGCCGAAGCAAAAGC
>DATNID010000062.1:0-7420 GCA_035604615.1 Allostellaceae bacterium
GCGATACGTCGCCCTTGCGGATGTTGTTCGAGGAAACGCCGGATTCCTCCGACAGGATGCGTGTCGCGAGCTGTTCCGACGACATTTCGAGCGAGAAGAACCCGACCCGCGCCCCGTCCTCGGCCATGATCCTGCCGTCCGCGTGCTGGTGCGGCCGGAAGGCGCGGGCGGCGTTGAAGCCGATATTCGTTGCGATCGCGGTCTTGCCCATCGACGGCCGCCCGGCGAGCACCACCAGGTCCGAGGAATGGAGCCCGCCCAGCAGCTTGTCGAGATCGATGAAGCCGGTCGAGATGCCGGTGGTGCGGCCGCTGCGCTTGAACGCCGCCTCGGCCATGACGATCGCGTCGGTGAGGGCGCGCTCGAACGGGCGGAAGCCGCCCTCGAACTGGCCGGTGGTGGCGAGGTCGAAGAGCCGTTTCTCGGCCCCCTCGATCTGCTGCGACGCCTCGCGTTCGAGATCGTAGGCGAAGGCGTCGTTGACCATGTCCTCGCCGATCGAGATCAGCTGGCGGCGAAGATGGCGGTCGTAGATGGTGCGGCCGTAATTTTCGGCATTGATGATCGTGACGGCCGAGGCCGCGAGCCGCGCGAGATACTGCGCGCCGCCGACCTCGCCCAGCGCGCCATCCTGGTCGAACAGGTTCTTGAGCGTCACCGGATTGGCGATCTGGCCGCGCTCGACGAGCTTGGCGATGGCGGCGAAGATGCGGCCGTGAACGCCCTCGGCGAAATGCTCCGCCTTGAGGAACTCGTGGACCCGGTGGAACGCCGCGTTGTTCACCAGGATGGCGCCGAGGAGCGCCTGCTCCGCCTCGACATTGGCGGGCGGCGTGCGATAGGCCGCGTCGCCTTCGCGCAGCGGCGTCACTTTCGAGATCGCGGTTTCTGCCATGACGACGATGCTAGCATCCGCCGCGCCGCCGCGTCAGATCAAATCCTATGCACAGGCTGTGGAAGGCGGTGGTCGATTCGCCTCAAGCGACGGCGCGGTCGCTGGAGGCCGGCACGGCGTGGCTGCGCTCCCAATCGGTGATGTAGTCGCGCGTCAGCGGCACGGTGTCGACCGCCTTGGCGAGCTGCATCTGGAACACGATGTGGCCCTGGTGGCGGAAGGCGATCTCGGACGCGGCGAGATAAAATTCCCACATGCGGCAGAAGCGGTCGTCGTAGAGCTGGCGCACGCGCTCGCGGTTGGCGAGGAAGCGCAGGCGCCACGCCTTCAAGGTCTCGGCGTAATGGAGCCGCAGCACCTCGATGTCGGTGATGAAGAAGCCGGTCCGCTCCGCCACCGGCACCACCTCGGAAAGCGCCGGCGAGTAGCCGCCTGGGAAGATGTAGCGGCGGATCCACGGATGCGTGCTGCCGGGGCCGTCGGAGCGGCCGATCGAATGCAGCAGCGCCACGCCGTCCTTGGCGAGCAGCCCCTTTACCTGGCGGAAGAAGGTCGAATAATGGACCACGCCGACATGCTCGAACATGCCGACTGAGACGATGCGGTCGTAGATTCCTTTCGCCTCGCGGTAGTCGAGAAGCTCGAACGTGACCCGATCGGCGAGGCCCAGCGAAGCGGCACGTTGGCGCGCCACAGCGAGCTGTTCGGTCGAGAGGGTAAGCCCGGTCACCTCGACGCCGCATTCCTTGGCGAGATAGAGCGCGAGCCCGCCCCAGCCGCAGCCGATATCGAGGACGCGCTGCCCCGGCTTCAGCAGCAGCTTGGCGGCAATGTGGCGCTTCTTCTGCGCCTGCGCCTGGTCGATCGACTGGTCCGGCGCAGTGAAATAGGCGCAGGAATATTGCCGGTCGCTGTCGAGGAAGAGGTCATAGAGTGTCTTCGACAGGTCGTAATGGTGATGCACGTTGGCTTGCGCGCGCCGGACCGGGTTGTATTGCTGGAACACGCGGAAGGCGTGGCCGAAGCCATTATAGAGCGGCGTTACCCAGGTCTTGGGCGCGGCCTCGATGTTGCCGGCGAGGAAATCGAGGAAGTCGAAGAGGGTCCCGTCCTCGACCGTGAGCCCGCCGTCCATGTAGGCCTCGCCGAGGCGGCGGCGCGGGTTGAGGAACAGATCGCGGCCGAGCTTCTTGTCGTGGAACCGCGCGGTGATGGTGCGGCCCGGCCCGCCGCGGAATTCATGGGTTCGGCCCTCGGCGTCAATGATCCGCAAGGTGCCGTAACGGGTCACCCGCCGCAGCAAATGCGAGAGCAGCATGACGCCACCTCCCCGGCGATTGCGCTTTCGTGACAGCACTCAACACCCCGGCGGCGGCGTCCGTCAAGCCGGTAGCTGGCCACCCCGGCGGGAGGGCGGGGACCGCGGTCGGCTAGTACGGCTCGAAGGCGCGCAGGCGCGGCATGACCTCGGTACCGAAGAGGCGGATCGAGCGCATCAGATCCTCCTCGGGGAGATTGCCGAAATTGAACTCGCCGAAGAACGTGTCGAACAGGCCCTCGGTCGCGCACTGCTTGAGCTTGCGCGCCACTGTGTCGGGCGAGCCGATCAGAATCAGGTTGCGCTCGAGCTGCCATGCGCCGTCGAGGAGATGGCGCGCGACCTCGGCCGCGCCGGGCTCGCCGCGCGCCTCGAAGCGCTTGGCGTTCTCCTCGGTGACGGCGGCGAGCTCGGCCTCGCTCTTGACCGCGGGCAGGAAGCCGCGATAGGCGGCGCCCGCCTCTTTGAGCCGCTGCAAGGCCTTGGCGTCGGTCTCGTCGACATAGCAGACGCAGGAATAGGCGACGTGCGGCTTGTGCTTCCAGCCCGCCTCGCGCCATTGCTCGAGAAACTTGCGATAGCGCGGCGCCGCGTGCTCGCGCGGATAAAGGAAGAAATAGCCGGCATTGATGCCTTCCTTGGCGCAGAAGGCGAGCGAGGCGGGATCGCGCGTCTCGATCCACAGCGGCGGGTGCGGGCGCTGCATCGGCGGCACCGCGAGGCGCGTGTGCTTCACGTGGTGGAACGCGCCGTCGAAATCGAAAAAATCCTTGGCCGCGTAGGCGGTCTTGAGAAAGCCCACGAACTCCTGCGTCACTTCGCGGCGATTGTCGAAGGGGACGTCGAACGGGCGGAAATAGTCGGGGTTGATGCCCGGAACGAGCCCGACCTCGAGCCGCCCCTCCAGCATCTGGTCCGCGACCGCGATCTCCTCGACCAGGCGGATCGGGTTGTGCAGCGGCACGATATGTCCCATTCCGCCGAGGCGGATGCGCTTGGTGCGCGCGCCGCCGCCGACGGCGTAGAGGCCGGGCGCCGACATCCAGCTCTCGTCGGGGCGGAAATGATGCTCGACGCAGAAGCCGTAATCGAATCCAAGTTCGTCGCACAGCACGAGCTCGCGCCATAACTGCTGGTAGCGCTCGGCCGGCGTCATGCCTTCCTTGCCCCAGACATGAGCGAAATGCGCGAACTTCATGGTACGATTCCTCCTCGGTCCACGCCGGGGACGCGGGTGACGCGGTGGGCGTGAAGGATGGGCAGGACCTCGGTGCCGAAGCGCCTTATCTGCTCGATGAACAGCTCGTGCGGCAGCGCGCCGACATTCATGTTGAGAAGAACGGACTCGGCGCCGACGCGGTCGGCGGTGGCGATGAGGTGTGCCGCCACGTCCTTGGCCGAGCCCCAATTGAGCCGGCCGCCCGCCACCCGGGCCTCGACGTCGGCCAGGGTCGTGTTGCGGATGCGGCCGCGATCCATGCGCGCGGCGCCGCGGTTCTCGGGCCGAAGGTAGTCGTAGGAATTCGACGTGACATAGCCGGCGCCGTCCGGGCGGGTCTCGCCGCGCTCGGTGATGGTGCCGTGGTGCCACAAGGTCTGCACGTAATAGAGATACGAGGGGCCGTATTCCGCGATCGCCCGCTCTTTGCTCTCGGCGACGAAAGCGTCGGTGAGGACGCAAATATGATCGGGCGTGATCCTATGTCCGTGCTTCGCCAACGACGTCGCGAACAAGCCGACGACGTCCTCGGTCATGCCGGGCGAGTGGTCGATCATCACGGCGCTGAGGTTATTCTTGCCGGTCCACTCGATGGTCTCCTTGCTGCCGGTGAAGGGGATCCAGATCGGCGGATAGGGCTGCTGATAGGGGCGGGGCCAGATGGCGACGTCCTTCATCTGCCAAAACTTGCCCTCGTAGGAGAACTGCTCCTCGGTCCAAGCCTTGAGGATGATGTCGTAGGCCTCTTCGAAGCGGGCGCGCGATTCGGATGCGTCCACGCCGTAAACGCCGTATTCGCGCGCGTTGCCGCGGGCGAACCCCGACAGGATGCGGCCGCGCGACATGCAGTCCGCCATCGCGATCTCTTCGGCGATGCGGAGCGGATTGTGCAGCGGCAAGAGATTGCCCAGCATCAGGAACTTGAGCCGCTCGGTTTGCTGCGAGGCGACCGCCGCCATCATGTTGGGCGAGTTCATCAGCCCGTGAACCGTGGTGTGGTGCTCGTTCAGGCCCACGCCGTCGAAACCGAGCCGGTCCATCTCCCGCCACGCGGCGAGATGTTCCTCGAAGGTCCGCGCTGCGACCTCGCGATCGAAATACTTGCGTGGCAGCGGATAGGGAATATAGCGGTCGGCCGTGAACTCCTCGAACGGCCTGCCATAGGCCATGAGGTCGAAAACATAGACCTTCATCGGAAAACTCTCCCGTCGCGCGTGCGGCGCGTCAGCCCTGCGCTCCCGCCTCGGCCGCCCGCACCTCGCCCGCATGCGCCTCGCGCGCTTCCTGCGCCTCGCGCACCGCGGTTTCCGCCGCAAGCCGCAGCGGATCGACGCCCTTCGACTGCATCTCGGCCTCCTCGGCCGACTGCGCGACATTCACGGTCACGTGCACCGCGACCTCGGGATGCAGCACCACCCGCTGCTTGTGGAGGCCCAGGGTCTTGATCGCCTTGTCGAGCACCACCTGGCTGCGGCCCACGGTGAAGCCCGCGCCCGTCACGGCGTCGGCAATGTCGCGCGCGGTGACCGAGCCGTAAAGCTGGCCGCTCTCGCCGGCCTGGCGGATGATGACGACGGCGATGCCGTCGAGCGTCTTCGCCACCTCTTCCGCCTCGCCGCGGCGCTCGAGATTCTGGGCCTCGAGCTGGGTGCGCCTGGTCTCGAAATAAGCGAGGTTCTCCTTGGTCGCGCGCAACGCCTTCTTCTGCGGCAGGAGATAGTTGCGCGCGAAGCCCGGCCGCACCTTCACGACCTGGCCCATCTGGCCCAATTTCTCGACGCGCTCGAGCAGGACGACTTCGACCGGCATGATCCCTCTCCTAGCGCAGCGCGTACGGCAGGAGCCCGAGGAAGCGCGAGCGCTTGATCGCCTGCGCCAGCTCGCGCTGCTTCTTGGTCGAGACCGCGGTGATGCGGCTCGGCACGATCTTGCCGCGCTCGGACACGAAGCGCTGCAGCAGCTTCACGTCCTTGTAGTCGATCTTGGGCGCGTGCGGGCCCGAGAAGGGACAGGATTTGCGGCGGCGGAAGAATGGCCGCCGCGCGCCGCCGCCGCCCGAGCGTGCGCCGCGATCGCCGCGGTCGCCGCGGTCGCCACGATCCGAGCCGGAGGGTCCGATGTCGCTCATTCCTCGACTCCCGCCACGATCGGCGCGTCTTCCCGGCTGTCGCGATAGCCGTCGCGCCGGCCGCGGTCACGGTCGCGTTCGTCGCCGCGCGAGCGCGCCTGCATGACAGCGGACGGCCCCTCCTCGAGCGCCTCGACGCGCACGGTGAGATAGCGCAGCACGTCTTCGCTAATGCGCATGTTGCGTTCGAGCTCGTTCACCGCCGCCGGCGGGCAGTCGAGATTGAACAGCACGTAATGGCCCTTGCGGTTCTTGCGGATGCGGTAGGCGAGGTTGCGCAAGCCCCAGTATTCGCGCTTGTTCACCTGGCCGCCCTGCGCCGCCACGATGGCGGTGAACTGGTCGGCGAGGGCGTCGACCTGGGCCGACGAGATGTCCTGGCGTGCGATGAAGACGTTCTCGTAGAACGGCATCTTATCCCCTTGTGGCTGTTTGCGGCCCGGCGCTGCGGCGGAAAGCTCAGCCGCCCGGACCTAGCCGGCGCGCGCCGGCAAGGAGGCGGCGGACTATACAGGATGAGCCGCCGGGCGCAAGGGCGGGTGGCCGCTTGTCCTGGACAGGTTCGGGGCGTCGGTGCTATCGGATGACGGACAGGCTCTGGAGGGGTCGGATGGGCAAATGGATTTGGGCGGCCGGTCTCGCGGGGCTCGTCTCCGCCTGCGGCAGCTTCACCGGCACCATTCCCACTGTCCCGAGCCGTGACGCGGTCGGGGTTACCGCGCATCAGCCTTCGACCGGCGAGGCCGCCACCGTCGCGCCAGACGTCGCGCGCAAGCTCGACTGGAAGACGAGCCAGATCTGCACGCTCGGGTCTCAGACCATCGCCGAGGCCGTGGTCCCCGGCGAGAACGACAATCAGTTCGTCGACCGGCAGTTCTACTGCGCCCCTTACGGGTTCTCCGTCCTCGGCGTGTCCTTCGCCGGCCTCGTCCCGTTCTAAGGCGCGCCCCGGTGATCAGGGCGCTGGTGTTCCCCGGCCAGGGCTCGCAGGCCGTCGGCATGGGCAAAGATCTGGCCGACAAATATCCAGTCGCCCGCCAGACCTTTGAGGAAGCCGACGAAGCCCTCGGCTACAAGCTTTCTACGGTGTGTTTCGAGGGACCGGAAGACCAGCTCCGGCTGACAGAAATCACGCAGCCGGCGATCCTGACCGTGTCGATCGCAGCGCTACGCGTGCTGGAAACACGCATCCCGAAACCGTGCTACGTCGCGGGGCATAGTCTCGGGGAATATTCGGCGCACGTCGCGGCGGGAACATTCAGCTTTGCCGACGCCGTCCGCACGGTTCGCAATCGCGGCAAGTACATGCAGGACGCCGTGCCGGTAGGCGTGGGCGCGATGGCGGCCATCCTGGGCATGGACGCAGCCAAAGTCGCCGCGGTCTGCCACGACGCGGCGCAAGGCGAGGTATGTGAACCGGCCAACCTGAATTCGCCGGAACAGATTGTCATCTCCGGCAGTACGGCTGCGGTCGAGCGCGCGGCCAAGTTGGCGGACGAGCGCGGCGCCAAGCGCTCCAAGCTATTGCCCGTCAGCGCACCCTTCCATTGTTCGCTGATGAAGCCGGCGCAGGATCGTCTGCAAGCCGATCTCGACGCGCTTCAACTGCAGAAGCCCGTGTATCCTGTCGCGTGCAACGTGGACGCCGAACTGGTGACCGACGATCTGCGGGCCCGCGACACGCTGGTCCGCCAGGTCACAGGCTCGGTGAAGTGGGAGCAATGCATGCGCCTGTTGATTGCGCAGGGTGTGCAGACCTTCATTGAAGTTGGCCCGGGAAAAGTTTTGTGCGGATTGATGCGGCAGATTGACCGCTCGAAGACTTGCCTGAATGTCAGCGACGATGCGACGCTAGCCAAG
>DATNID010000063.1:0-71325 GCA_035604615.1 Allostellaceae bacterium
CGCTGCAGCGCGTTGGCGTCGACGCCGCCCGTCAGCACCTTGCCGGAGCTCGGGACGACCGTGTTGTAGGCGCGCGCCAGGCGGGTGATCGAATCCAACAGGATCACCACGTCGCGCTTGTGCTCCACGAGGCGCTTGGCCTTCTCGATCACCATCTCGGCGACCTGGACGTGGCGCACCGCTGGCTCGTCAAAGGTCGAGCTCACTACCTCGCCCTTCACCGAGCGCGCCATGTCGGTCACTTCCTCGGGCCGCTCGTCGATCAGCAGCACGATGAGATAGACCTCGGGATGATTATGCGTGATGGCGTGGGCGATGTTCTGCATCATCACCGTCTTGCCGGCGCGCGGCGGCGACACGATGATGGCGCGCTGGCCCTTGCCCAGGGGCGTGATGAGGTCGATCACCCGCGTGGTCAGGTCCTTCTTGGTCGGGTCGTCGAACTCGAGCTTCAGCTTCTCGTCGGGGTAGAGCGGCGTTAGATTGTCGAAGTTGATGCGGTGGCGGAGCTTGTCCGGCTCGTCAAAGTTGATCTCGTTCACCTTGAGGAGCGCGAAATAGCGCTCTCCGTCCTTGGGCGAGCGGATCTGGCCCTCGACCGTGTCGCCGGTGCGCAGGCCGAAGCGGCGCACCTGGGACGGGCTGACATAGATGTCGTCGGGGCCCGGCAGGTAGTTGGCCTCCGGGCTGCGCAGGAAGCCGAAGCCATCCTGCAGCACTTCGAGAACGCCGTCGCCGTAGATCGCCTGGTCGTTGTCGGCGAGCTGCTTCAGGATCGCGAACATGATGTCCTGCTTCCTCAGCGAGGACGCGTTCTCGATCTGCAGTTCCTCGGCGAAATGCAACAATTCGGCCGGGGTCTTGGCTTTTAATTCCTGGAGATTCATGAGGATGCTTATCTGGTGGGGTTGCGGCGCGCCCGAGCGCCTGTCGCCGGAATGGCGGACGATCCTCGCGGGCGACTGGACAGATGTTTTTTTGGATTTGTGGTGCGACTGGCGCGAAGTCGCCGCGGCGGGTGCATCACACTTATCGAAAAGCGGCGCCTAAGTCAAATGCCATTCGCGCAATGCGCTCAGAACGGCCGCACGACCACCATGACGACGATCAGGATCAGGAGCAGGGTCGGCACCTCGTTAATGAAGCGATAGAAGCGCTGGGACCGGAGGTTGCGGTCGGCGGCGAACGCGGCGCGCCACTGCGCCAGGCGCAGATGCATGACCGTCAGCCCCATGACCCCGGCGAGCTTGCCGTAGAACCAGCCCGCGCTCCAATCCACCACCCCTGGCGTCGCCGCCAGTGCCACGCCGAAGACATAGGTCCCGGCCATCGCCGGGTGCATGATGCCGCGCAGCAGGCGCCGCTCCATCACCTTGAAGGTGTTGGATTCATCCGAGCCTGGCCGCGCCGCGGCATGGTAAACGAACAGCCGCGGCAGGTAGAGGAGCCCGGCCATCCAGGCGATGACGCTGAGGATGTGCAGCGCCTTGACCCAGGGATAAAGCCCCGTCACCGCGCCACCCCTCCGGCCGGGAACGGACACAGCGCGGACCCGAACGGGCAGAGCCGTTGTCCGCCGGGCGGGGCGAGCGCCACGCCCCGCGCAAGGGCACCCCGCACCAGCGAGGCGAGCCCGGCGATAAACGCCGGATCGCACCCCACCGTAGGCGCGCGGACATAGCGCGGCACGCCGGCCTCGCGCGCGACCGTGCCGTAATCGAGATCGAGTTCGACCAGCGTCTCCGAATGCTCCGACACGAACGCGATCGGCAGCACGATAAGGCCGACGCCAGTAGCGCCTGCGCGCCGGATTTCGGCGTCGGTCGCCGGCTCGAGCCATCGGAGCGGTCCGACCCGGCTCTGGTAGCAGACCACCGTCTCGACCTCGCGCCCGAGCCGCTCACGCAGCGCGGCGGCTGTCGCCTCGATCTGCGCCTGATAGGGATCGCCGCGCGCGACGATGCGCTGCGGCAGTCCGTGCGCCGAGAGAAGAACCCGCACTGGCGTTCCCGCCGGCCACTCGGCGAGCGCGGCCGCGAGACGCGCGGCGAGCGCGGCTATGAAGCCCGGTTCGGCCGGATAGCAGCACACCGCGCGCGTCGGCGCAGCGAGCCCGACCTTTGCCGTTGCGCGACGCCAAGCCGAGAGCGAGGATGCGGTCGTAGTGCTCGAGAACTGCGGATAGAGCGGCAGGAGCGCGACCTCTTCCGGCCGCCAAGCCTTCACCGCGGCCGCGACCGCCTCGCTCAGCGGCGGCCAATAGCGCATGGCGATGAAGCAGCGGAACCCGGGACCCAGCGCCTGTTCGAGCGCTTTGGCCTGCGTCTCGGTGTTGGCGACGATCGGCGAGGCGTTGCCCATGCGGGCATAGATGTGGCGCGCCACCTTGCCGCGGCGCCGTGCGATCAGCCGCGCCACCAACGCGCGCACCGGATTGGGCAGCGCCACGATAGCCTTATCGGAGAATAGGTTATAGAGGAATGGCTCGACCGCCTCGAGGCTATCCGGCCCGCCCAGATTGAACAGCACGACGGCGACCCGGCTCATGGCTCAGCCGCGCAGGATTTCGACCAGCCGCGCCACATTCGCGACCGGCGTCTCTGGCAGCACGCCGTGGCCGAGATTGAACACGAACGGCCCGTCCTTGAACGCATGGACGATGTTGCCGACCGCCCGCTCCATCGCCGCGCCGCCGACCAACAGCAGCATGGGATCGAGATTGCCCTGGACCGGCGCCAGGCTCTGCAAGGTCTTGCGCGCGACCTCGCACGGGACGGCGCTGTCGAGTCCGATCGCATTGACGCCGGTCTCGCTGACATAGGCGCGATACATCAGGCCCGCTCCGCGGGGAAAGCCGATGATCGGAACGTGCGGATGGCGCGCCTGCAACGACGTCACGATCTGGCGCGTCGGCGCGATGACGAGGCGGCGGAACGCGTCCGCCTCGAGCACGCCAGCCCAGCTCTCGAAGATCTGCACCGCCTCAGCGCCGGAAGCGATCTGCGCCGAGAGATGCTCGATGGTCGCGGCGGCGATGTGCTCGATCAGCACGCCGAACCCTTCGGCGTCGCCGAACGCCCAGCGTTTCACGGCGCCGAAGTCGCGGCTGGTTCCGCCCTCGACCATGTAGGTCGCGACCGTCCACGGGCCGCCGGCAAAACCGATGAGCGCCGTCTCCGCCGGCAGCGCCTTCCTGACCCGCCGCACCGTCTCATAGACCGGGGCCAGCCGCTCGGGCACGCCGTCGCAGGTCAGCGCATCGACCTCCTCGCGCTGGCGCAGCTTCTCCAGCACCGGCCCCTCGCCCTCGCGAAACCCGACCGCGCGGCCCAGCGCATGCGGCACCACCAGGATGTCCGAGAACAGGATCGCCGCGTCGAATCCGAAGCGGCGGATCGGCTGCAAGGTCGCCTCGGTCGCGCGATCGGGCGAAAAGCAGAAATCGAGGAAGCTGGCGGCGCCCTGCCGCAGCTCGCGATATTCGGGGAGATAGCGTCCGGCCTGGCGCATGAGCCAGAACGGCGGCCGCGCCAGCGTCTCTCCGGCCAGCGCCCGCAGCATTGGCTTGGTCGGCGCACCTGTTCTTTTGACGTTTACCCCCCGTTCCATCGCTTGCTCTTACCTCTTCTCTTTAAGAATCTAAAGAGAGGTAGAGGTAGTGGATAGGGTGGAGAGTCGGGGATTATCGGTTGCGGTCGAATCATCCCGATCCGGGTGCTCGGCGCGTCCGTCCGCGGGAAAAATCGTGTATAAATCGGGCATGAAAGCGGACGGCCGATGAGGGATACGCGTAACCTTCGTTCCGCGAATAATGGGGATTATGTCATGCCAGCGGGGAGATATCCTCAGCTTGTCATCATTGGTGCCGCGCCGTCCCCAGCGGGAGAAGCTGGGGTGCGGCTTGACCCGCACCGGGGGGCGATCGGCCAGGACCGATTCCGCACCGGTTCATACCGCGCTTGTCCCCAGGAGAGACTGCGGTGACGAGCTTCCATCTCCATCTCGTTTCGGACTCGACCGGCGACACTGTCCATGCCGTGGCGCGCGCTTGCCTCGTCCAGTTCGAGGGCGCCGAGGCTGTCGAGCATATCTGGTCGATGGTCCGCACCAAGGTCCAGGTCGAGCGCGTGCTCCATGGCGTGTCGACCAATCCCGGCGTGGTGCTTTATACGCTGGTGAACGATAACCTGCGCATGTCATTGATCGAGGGTTGCCGCAAATTGCAGGCGCCGACCATTCCGGTGCTCGACCCGGTGATCGGTGCGCTCGGCGCCTATCTCGGCCGCCAGAGCCGCGGCCTGCCCGGCCAGCAGCATCTCCTCGACGCCGAGTATTTTCAGCGCATCGACGCCATGACCTTCGCTCTCAATCACGATGACGGGCAGTCGGCGTGGGGCCTCAATGAGGCGGACGTGATCCTGGTCGGCGTATCACGCACCTCGAAGACGCCGACCTGCATGTATCTCGCCAATCGCGGCATCAAGGTGGCGAATATCCCGATCGTGCCTGGTGTAGCATTGCCGCCGGAGCTGTTCACAGCCACCCGGCCGCTGATCGTCGCCCTCACCAACGATCCCGAGCGCCTGATCCAGGTGCGGCAGAACCGCCTGAGCCAGCTCCACCAGCAGGAGACCCGCACCGACTACACCGATCTCGCCGCCGTGCGCGACGAGGTGCAGAAGGCGCGCCGCCTGTTCGCCGAGCATCACTGGCCGGTGATCGACGTGACGCGGCGCTCGATCGAGGAGACCGCTGCGGCAATCCTCAAGCTGCTGGCGCGGCGCCAGGGTGTCGAGGCATGAAGCTCGGCGCGCGCCTTCCCCTCGTGCTGGCATCGCAGAGCGCGGCACGGCGGACGCTGCTCGCGGCGGCGGGGATCAACGTGAAAATCGTCCCCGCCCGCATCGATGAGGGCGAGATCAAGAACGTGTTTCGTAGCCAGCGTCAACCGGTCGACCACTGCGCGCGAGGACTTGCGGCCGCGAAGGCGACGCATGTCTCGGCTTTCCATCCAACAGCCTGGGTCATCGGCGCCGACCAAATCCTGGAATGCGGTGGCGAATGGCTCGACAAGGCCACCGATTTGGACGATGCGCGACGCCAATTGCGCTTGCTGCGCGGCCGGGCGCACGAACTCGTCACGGCGGTCGCGGTGGCAGGGAACGGTGTTTTCGCCTGGCATCATGTCGAGCGCGCGCGCCTCACCATGCGGGCCTTCAGCGATGCCTTCCTCGACGACTATATCGCCGCGCAGGGCAAGCGCCTGCTCGCGACGGTCGGCGGCTACGCGTTGGAAGGCTTGGGCGCGCAATTGTTCGAGCGCATCGAGGGCGATTACTTCGCCATCCTCGGCCTGCCGCTGTTGCCGCTGCTGGGATTCCTGCGCGAACAAGGGGCGGTCGCGCGATGAGGCTTTCCGGCGCCGCCATCGTCGCCGGCGTGATGGGCTGGCCGGTGGCGCATTCGCGCTCTCCGGCGCTGCACGGATTCTGGATCGCCGAGCACGGCATCGACGGCGCCTATGTGCCGATGGCGGTGAAGCCGGAGCATCTTCGCCGCGCGCTCGAGGCGCTGCCGCTGCTCGGCTTCGCCGGCTGCAACCTCACTATCCCGCACAAGGAGGCGGCGCTCGAGATCGTCGACGAGATCGACGCCTCGGCGCGCCGCGCTGGCGCGATCAACACCGTGGTCGTGGACGCGCACGGCCGGCTTTCCGGCCGCAACACCGACATCTTCGGCTTCCTTGAAGCGCTGCGCGCGGCGCGGCCGGGCTGGAGCGCGGCAATCGGCCCCGCGGTGGTGATCGGCGCCGGCGGGGCGGCGCGCGCCGTGGTGGCCGCGCTCATCGACGACGGCGCGCCCGAGATCAGGCTCGTCAACCGCACCCCGGCGCGGGCGGCGTCGCTGGCGAAGGAGCTGGGCGGGCCGGTGCTCGGCGCGACGTGGGAGCGCCGGGCCGAGGCGCTCCAAGGCGCGGCGCTGCTCGTCAACGCCACCAGCCTCGGCATGGCGGGCCAGCCCGCGCTGGAGCTCGCGCTCGACCTCTTGCCGCGCGAGGCGGTGGTGAACGACATCGTCTATGCGCCGCTCGAGACGCCGCTCCTCGCCGCCGCGCGCCAGCGCGGCAATTTCGCGGTCGACGGGCTCGACATGCTGCTGCACCAGGCGCGCCCCGGCTTCGCCGCCTGGTTCGGGGTCGAGCCGCAAGTGACGCCGGCGCTGCGCCGCGCCGTGCTCGCGACCCTGGAGTGACGAAGGGGGCGCCGTGAGAATACTCGGCCTCACCGGCTCGGTCGGCATGGGCAAGAGCACCGTGGCCGAGATGTTCCGCCGCATGCGCGTTCCTGTGTTCGACGCCGACGCGGCGGTCCATCGCGCTATGGCGAAGGGCGGCGCGGCGGTGGCGGATGTGGCGGCGGCCTTTCCCGGGGTCGAGCGCGACGGCGCGATCGACCGCCGGGCCTTGGGCGCGCTCGTCCTCGGCGACCGCGCCAAGCTCACGCGGCTCGAAGCCATTCTTCACCCGTTGGTGGGGCAGGCCGAGCGGCAGTTCCTCGCCCGTATGCGCGCCGCGCGCCGCGCCGCGGTCGTGCTCGACGTGCCGCTGCTGTTCGAGACTGGAGGCTACCGGCGCTGCGATACGGTGCTGGTGGTGTGGGCGCCGGACTTCCTTCAGCGCGCGCGGGTGCTGGCGCGGCCGGGCATGACCGAGGCGCGGCTTCGCTTCCTGCGCGCGCAGCAAACGAGCGAGCGCGAAAAGCGCCGCCGCGCGGATATCCTGGTGCCGAGCGGCCTCGGCAAGGCGGTGACGTGGCGGCGGCTTCGGGCGTGGATTCATTAGCGCGCAGCCGCAACCGGATCGAGGCGGGGATAGCTACTTGCCCGGCTGCCAGGTGATGAGGACCTCGCGGCCCATGGTGATCCAGCGTGGGGTGAAGCCGTCGGCGCCTTGCGCGTAAAGCTCGTCGAAATGCTGCTCCACCGTGGCGCGGGCGCGCGCCTCGAGCGCGGCGGCGACCGGCCAATGGGCCCATTGCTCGTTGGCCACGCGTTGCACGGCGAAGGCGAGCGCGGCCGCCCGGCTCGGCAACGGCACGATGAAGCGCACGTTTTGCGTCAGCAGGATCGTGAGATCGGGCAGCCGGCCCATCTCCCACAGCACGTTCATGAGCTCGGCATGGCCGGGCACCACTTCCTCCGCCTCGCCATGGACGAGCTGGAAGAGCACGCGGTTCCAGGAGGGCGGCGGCGGCGCGTTGACGGTAAGGATGACGCGGCGCGAGCCGGCGCGCTCGAGCTTCTCGATGAAGGGCACGATGTCGCGCGTGAGATATGTGACGTGATTGACGAGCGCGACGGTGCCTCGCGGCGCGTCCGCCGCGAGCCAGTCACCCTGAACGAGGTCGACATTGGAAATGCCGGCGGCCTTGGCGTTGGCGAGGAAGGCTGCGCCCATGTTTGCCGAGGGGTCGACATTGATGACGGTGCGGCAGCGCAGCGCCAGCGGCAGCGACATGCGCCCCGCCCCGCCGCCGACATCGACGATCGCGTCCGACGCCTCGATCAGATCGACGAGTACCTTGAGATTGGCGTCGAGCGGCCGTCGCGGATCGGCCTTGAGCAGCGGATGGTCGGGCTCGAGATCGCCGAAGAGATCGCCCGTCGGCTCCGCCCCGCGGAGCCGGACACGCTGCGCCAGAACTGCATCGACCCGCGCGGCATAGTGTTGCGCTGCGGTCATGGTCCCTCCCTCACATTGGCTAGTTCAGTTCACCCGACCTAGCACACCCGAAGCGCCCGCGCTGGAAAACCGTGGCGCGGTCTAGGGGCTGCGTGATAGAACCGCATCTCCTTGGGGAGTAGTCGCCCGGCCACGAGCCGGGCCGTGCGTCAACATGCTTGGCTTCGGCCATGGCGCACGGGGTCCCGCTCGCGGGGCATGGCGAGACCAGCGGTCCGATCGTTCCGAGTCCGAGCGGAACGGCGGGGCCGTGGTCTCAACCGCTCGGTCCGGCATCTCCCTTGCAGGCTTTCCTGGTCGCGATCGTCACCATCGCCATCGCCGAGATCGGCGACCGCACGCAATTGCTGTCGTTGGCGCTGGCAGCGCATTACCGGCGCCCGTGGCCGATCATCGCCGGGATTTTCGTCGCCACCATCGCCAATCATTCCGTCGCGGGACTGCTCGGCGCGTGGTTCGGCGTGCTGCTGACGCCGCGGGTGCTCGATATCCTGGTCGGCGCGAGCATGATGGCGATGGCGCTGTGGGTGCTGCATGCCGACACGCTGCGCGGCAATCCCGACATCAGCAACGGGGGCGCTTTCTTCGCCACGCTCGTCGCCTTCTTCATCGCCGAGATCGGCGACAAGACGCAGATCGCGACTCTGGCGCTCGCCGCCGCATATCCCAATCTCGTCGCCATCGTCGCCGGCACTACCGCCGGTATGCTGGTCGCCAATATCCCGGCCGTGTTCCTGGGCGACGCGTTGTCGGGGCGGCTGCCGATCCGGGCGATGAACTATGTCGCGGCGGTGATCTTCGGGGCGCTGGGCCTCGTCTTCATTGCGCGCGCGGTCGCCTTTTCATAGACTTTGCGCCATGCATGAAATCGTACTCGACACCGAAACCACCGGGCTCGATCCCGAGGCGGGCCACCGCATCGTCGAGGTCGCCTGCATCGAGCTGGCGAACCACCTTCCGACCGGGCGCGTCTTCCACCGCTATGTCAATCCGGAGCGCGAGGTACCGGCGGAGGCGCAGCTCGTCCACGGGCTCGGCACCGAGTTCCTGGCCAAGCACGCGCCCTTCGCCGCCGTCGCCGACGCGTTCCTGGAATTCGTCGCCGACACGCCGCTCGTCATCCACAATGCCGAGTTCGATCTGGGCTTCCTCAACGCCGAATTGAAGCGGCTGGAGCGTCCGAGGCTCGCCAACCGCGCCATCGACACGGTGGTGCTGGCGCGGCGGCGCTTCCCAGGCGCGTCGGCGAGCCTCGACGCGCTGTGCCGCCGCTTCGCCATCGATCTCTCCGCCCGCGAGAAGCACGGCGCGCGGCTCGATTGCGAGCTGCTGGCCGCGGTCTATCTCGAGCTGGTGGGCGGGCGGCAGCCGGGGCTCGACCTCGCCGCGAGCGGGGCGGGACGGCGCCAGTCCAAGCTCGACCGCCCGGTGCGCCCGCCGCGCCCGCACGCGCCGAGCGCCCATGAACAGGCCGCGCACGAGGCTTTTCTCGACAAGCTGTCGGCGCCGCTGTGGCGCAAGACGGACTGAACGAAGATCAGGCGACGGCAGGCGCCTGACCGGCCGCGACCGCGGCGGCCTGTTGCTGGCGCACCAGTTCGGCGAAATCGATGGGCCGCAGCAGCAGCGGCATGAACCCGCCCTCGCGGGTCGCGTTGGCGACGATGGCGCGCGCGAACGGGAACAGCATGCGCGGCGTCTCGACCAGGAGGATGCGGGCTAGGTCCGATTCGGGCACGTTCTGCGCCGTGGTCACCGCGGCATAGACCAGCTCCACCAGGAAGACGCGGTCGTTGCCGCTCTTGGCGTCGGCATGAATGGTGAGCATCACCTCGTAAAGCCCGGGCGCCAGGGTCTGCGCCTTGACGTCGACGCCGATCTGGACTTCGGGGGCGGCCTGGGTTTGCAGCAGGCTATGCGGCGCGCGCGGGTTCTCGAACGAGAAATCCTTGATGTACTGCGCGTTGATGAGGACCTGCGGCTGCCCGTCGTCCACGACCGCGCTGCCCGATGCGGCCGGGGCCGGAGACTGTCCGCCAGTGTCAGAATCCGCCATCGTTCCGGCTCCCGTTGCGAGGATTGCTGGCTAGCATGGATCGCGGCCGGAGACAACGCCACCCAGGGGCCATCCCGGCCGGAACTTGCCGTTTGTGCCTGAAGCGCCTATTTGAGAGTCCTCAGCCGGCGGAGGCCGCGGCGACATGGACGGCGGCTACCAAGTCATCGACATTCTGCTCTTTGCCGGAATCGCGGCGTTTCTCGTGTTCCGGTTGAGAAGCGTGCTTGGCCGCCGCACCGGTCTCGAGCAGCGGCGCGATCCATTCGCCCCGCCGCCCCCGCCCGGGTCTCCCAAGGTTCTCGCGCCGCGTTTGGTGAGCGGCAATGGCGGAGCGGCGCCGCCCGCGACCGGGCTCGCCGCCATCAAGGCCACCGATCCGGGCTTCACCGAGGACGCCTTCATCAAGGGCGCGCGCGGCGCGTTCGAGATCATCGTCAACGCCTTCGCCGCCGCCGACAAGGGCGCGCTCCAGCCGCTCCTCAGCAAGGACGTGTACGAGCGCTTCGCCGAGGCGATCGACGCGCGGCTCGCCGCCAAGCAGGTGCTCCAGACCAATCTCCTGTCGGTCAAGGCCGCAGAGATCGTCGACAGCGCGCTTGAGAACGGCGCCGCGACGATCACCGTCAAGTTCGCGTCCGAGCAGACCAACCTCACCCGCGCCGCCGACGGCACGGTGGTCGATGGCGATCCCAAGCGGGTCGAGGAACACGTCGATTACTGGACCTTTGCGCGGCCGGTGCGCGCTCGCGACCCCAACTGGACTCTCGTCGCAACAAAAAGCCCGTGAAGGCGGCTATTGCGCTGGCGCTGCTTGCGCTCGCCGCCTGCGCGCCGAGGCCCACGCCCGCCCCGTCGCCGCCGCATCTCACCCTCGTGCAAGCGCGCTTTGCCGATCTGCCCGGCTGGCGCGACGACGCGACCGTGGCGGCGCTGCCCGCGCTGCTGCGCTCGTGCGACGCGCTGGCGAAGCTCGACCCCAAGACCGCGGTCGGCCCTGACGCCATTGCCGGCACCGCCGCCGACTGGCGCAGCCCTTGCGCCGAAGCCGCCACAACGACGCGCGCCTCGGATGAGGATGCACGGCGCTTCTTCGAGCGCGCCTTCGTGCCCTGGCTCGTCGCCGACAAGCATGATCGGAACGGTCTCTTCACCGGCTATTTCGAGCCCGAGCTGCACGGATCGCGGAGGCCGGGCGGCGCCTACGCGACGCCGCTCCTCAAGCGACCGCCCGATCTCGTCGCGGTCGATCTCGGCCTGTTCCGGCCCGACTGGCGCGGCGAGAGTACCGCCGGCAGGGTGGTCAATGGCAGGCTGGTGCCCTATGCGGCTCGCGCCGATATCGAGCACGGCGCGCTTGACCGCTATCGCCTCGCCTTCTTGTGGGTGGACGATCCGATCGACGCGTTCGTGCTTTCGATCCAGGGGTCGGGCCGCGTGCGCCTCGCCGACGGCACGCTGGTCGGCGTCGGCTACGACGGACAGAACGGCCGCGCCTATGTGGCGATCGGCCGGCTGCTGGTGGCGCGGGGCGCGCTCAAGCTCGAGGACGCGTCGCTGGCCGCGATCCGCGCCTGGCTCGTGGCGCACCCGAGCGAGGCGGGAGCGCTGATGGACGAGAACCCGTCCTACGTGTTCTTTCGCGAGCTGAGCGGCGACGGACCGATCGGCGCCGAGGGCGTGATCCTTACTCCGGGGCGCAGCCTGGCGGTCGATCCCGCCTTCCTCCCTTTGGGCGTGCCGTTCTGGCTCGACGTGGCGCAAGACGGCGCGGCCTTGCGCCGGCTGGTCGTGGCGCAGGACACCGGCGGAGCGATCCGCGGCCCGGTGCGGGGCGATTTGTTTTTCGGCTTCGGCCGCGACGCCGAGGCGCAGGCGGGGAGGATGCGCGCCCATGGCGCCTATTACATGCTGCTGCCGAGCGGCGTTGCACCGACGCCATCGACCGTCGCGGCCCAGGGCTCGGCCGGACGCGGTGGATGAATTGGCAAGCTGTAATTGGAGGCCCGAATAACCACATGGAAAAGATGGTTTCCGGTCGTTGCGCGGCGGATGACAGCGCAATAAAGCACTGTGGAGATGGTTCCATGCGCAAGCTTGTGAGCGGCTTTGCGGCGGTGGTCCTGTCGGTCCTGACGCTGTCGGCTCTGGCTCCTGCGCCGGCCGAGGCGCGGGTCGGCGTCTATTTCGGCGTCGGCCCGTGGTGGGGGTGGCCCGGACCGTACTATTACGTGCCGCCGCCGCCGGTGGTCTATATGCCGCCGGCCTATTACGCGCCGCCGCCGCCGCCCGCGCCGTTGGCGGCACAGCCGCAATCCTGGTATTACTGCGACAATCCCAAGGGCTACTATCCTTACATTGCGACATGCGCGGCCGGCTGGCGCCAGGTTCCGGCCCAACCGCGCTGATGCGTCGCGTGGCAGACGGGCATCGAGGAGAGCTTAAATGAACAAGGTCAAGACGGCCGCGGCCAGTTTGGCGGTAATGACCATAGTGAGCGGCTGCGCTTCCCCGCCGATGGGACCCACCGTCGCCGTCATGCCGGGCTCCGGCAAGCCGTTCGAACTGTTCCAGGCCGATGACGGTTCTTGCCGCCAGTGGGCCGATCAGGCGACCGCCGGCCAGGCGGAAAGGGCGAACAACACCGCCGTCGGCACCGCCGTGGTCGGCACGGTGCTGGGGGCCGGTCTAGGCGCCGCGATCGGCGGCGGCCGCGGCGCGGCCATCGGTGCGGCGTCCGGCGCGGCGCTCGGCACCGGCTATGGCGCCAGCAACTCGCAATGGTCGCAGCTCGGCATTCAGCAACAGTACAACGTCGCCTACGAGCAGTGCATGTACGCGCGCGGCAATCAGGTGCCGGGCTACCAGCCGGTCTATGGCGCGCCGATGGCGCCGCCGCCCCCGGACGGCTATCCGCCGCCCCCGCCGCCGCCTGGTTATCCGCCGCCCCCGCCCGGAAATTAGGCGCGACCTTCGCGCGCCGAATGGCGCCGTGAGCGATGTGCTGCGCGCACTCTTGATCGCCGCGCTCGCGCTGGCCGGGTGTTCGACCGACCGACCGAAATCGGCCGTGTCGAGTGGCGATGTCACGCCGCCGTGCAGCCCGGGAAGCTGCGGCGATCATCAGCCAACGAATGCCCTCGCCGACGGAAGCGCCGGACCTGCCGTCGACCTGTCGCTCGACGCCGTCGACCAGCGCCAGATCTCGCGCGCCACCCAGACCGCGCTCGAGACCGCTTTGCCGAACCAGCCGCTGGCGTGGCAGAACCTGGACAATGGCCATTCCGGCACGGTCGTCTCGGGTCCGTACTATCAGACCGCGAGCGGCCAGTTCTGCCGCGAATTCCGGCAGACCGTCACGATCGGCGGCGCGACGCAGCAGTCGCACGGCAAGGCGTGCCGCCGATGGGACGGGACGTGGCAGATCGTCAACGACTGATCGGTCCGCGGCGCGTGATGCCGGCATAAGGTGTGCCGTCGCGACGCGTATAAAGCGCCGGCTGCGCATCCGCCGGCGCGACCATGTCGATGTCCGAGTAGTAGCCGCAATCACCGGCCACGCGGGTGCCGATTTCCAGCACCAGGGCTTCGCGATCCGACTGGTTGCGCAGGCAGTGGCCGTTGGCGTCGCCGGCCTTGAAACCGGCGGCGTCGCCCGGGCGTAGCACTTCCTCGCCGTCATCGGTGACGAGCGTGACATCGCCGGCCAAGACATAGACGAACTCGTCCGATCCGGTGTGCCAATGGCGCTGGCTCGACCAGGAGCCCGGCGCCAAGCGCAGCAAGTTCACGCCGAACTGCGTCAAGCCCGCCGCGTCGCCGAGCCTGATGCGCTCGCGATTCCGGCACGGCTGGTCGAAGGGCGGCGGATAGAGTGTGCCGATCACCGGCGCGAGCGTCGCCGGGTCGATGCGCTTTGCCATGACATCCCTCGCCGAACCGTGTCGGCGGGAAATCTGGCATCGCGCTTGCTTTGGCGCAACCGGCTGGCCCATGCTCGCCTTCCCGCCAGCGCTTCGGGAACCAGCCGATGAAAGAGCCGGTCCGCGTCGCCCTTTTCGTCACCTGCCTGGTCGATCTGTTCCGCCCCTCGGTCGCGTTCGCCGCGGTGAAACTGCTCGAGGCGGCGGGCTGCACGGTCGCGGTGCCGCGGAGCCAGACCTGCTGCGGCCAGCCAGCGTACAACTCGGGCGACCGCGCCCACGCCAAGGCGATCGCGCGCCAGGTCATCGCCGCGTTCGCCGGCTTCGACTATGTCGTGGCGCCGTCGGGCTCGTGCGCCGGCATGATCAAGGTGCATTATCCGGCGCTCTTCGCGGACGAGCCCGCGATGCTGGCCGATGCGAAGCTTCTTGCCGGCAAGACGCACGAGCTGGTGGCGTTCCTCGCCGATGTCATCGGGTTCGAGGGAGCGGGCGCGCGCGTTCCCTGCGTCGCCACGTATCACGATGCCTGCTCCGGCCTGCGCGAGCTTGGCGTCAAGGAGCAGCCACGCGCGCTGCTGCGACGGGTCCAGGGCCTGGCGCTCAAGGAGATGGCGACGCCGGAAGTGTGCTGCGGATTCGGCGGCACGTTCTGCGTCAAGTATCCCGAGATTTCCGACCGCATGGTGAGCGACAAGGCGGCCGACATCGAGGCCACCGGCGCCGATCTGCTGCTGGCTGGCGATCTCGGCTGCCTTCTCAACATGGCCGGCAAGCTGCAGCGCCGGGGCAGCGCGGTGGGCGTGCGCCATGTCGCCGAGATTCTCGCCGGCATGACCGACGAGCCCGCGATCGGCCACCCGAAAGCGCGCTGATGCACCCCACGAGCCGCGCCTTCCCCGAGAACGCGCACCGCGCGCTGGGCGACGCGATCCTGCAGCAGTCGCTCGGCATCATGATGCGCCAAGGCTTCGCGGTGCGGCGCGCCAAGGTGGTGGCGCGGCTCCCGGAGTTCGAGGCCCTGCGCGAAGAGGCGCGCGCACTCAAGGACCACGTGCTCGAGCATCTCGATTTCTATCTCGAGACGTTCGAGCGCAACGTCAAGGCGCGAGGCGGCCTTGTCCATTGGTGCCGCACCGCCGAGGAGGCGCGCGCGACCGTGCTCGAGATCTGCCGCGCGGCCGGCGCGCGCACCGTCACCAAGGGCAAGACCATGATCGGCGAGGAAATCGCCATCAACGATCACCTCGAGGCCAACGGCATCAAGCCCGTGGAGACCGATCTCGGCGAATACATCATCCAGATCAGGCGCGAGCCGCCGAGCCACATCGTCGCGCCGGCGGTCCATCTCGCCAAGGAGCAGGTGGCGGAAAGCTTCCGCCGCACCCATCGCCATCTCGACCCAGCGCGCCCGCTCGACGAACCGCGCCAGATGCTCGACGAGGCGCGCGCCATCCTGCGCCAGAAATTCCTCGCCGCCGAGGTCGGCATCACCGGCGCCAACATCCTGGTCGCCGAGACCGGCTCCAGCATCATCGTCACCAACGAGGGTAACGGCGACCTGACCCAGACCCTGCCGAAGGTCCACATCGTGCTCGCCTCGATCGAGAAGGTGGTGCCGACGCTCGAGGACGCGACCCTCCTGTTGCGCCTCCTGGCGCGCTCGGCCACGGGCCAGGAATTTTCGACCTACACCACGGTCTCGACCGGCCCGCGCCGGCCCGGCGACCCGGACGGGCCGAACGACTATCACGTCGTGCTGGTCGATAACGGGCGCAGCGCGCTGATGGGCTCCGAGATGCAGGACATGCTGCGCTGCATCCGCTGCGCCGCCTGCCTCAACCATTGCCCGGTCTATGGCGCGGTCGGCGGCCATGCCTATGGCTGGGTCTATCCCGGACCGATGGGCGCGGTGCTGACGCCGACGCTCCTCGGCATCGGCGAGGCCGCGCACCTGCCCAACGCCTCGACCTTGTGCGGCAAGTGCGAGAGCGTGTGCCCGGTGAAGATCCCGCTGCCCAGGCTGATGCGGCATTGGCGAGAGCGCGCCTTCGAGCAGGACATCACGCCGCGCGCGACGCGCTGGGGCCTGAGTGCATGGGCCTACCTCGCCGAGCGGCCGCCGCTCTACCGCCTGGTGTCGGCCACGGCCGCGCGCGTGCTCGGCTGGCTCGGGCGCGGGCACGGCCGGTTCCGCACCCTGCCGCTGGCCGGCGGCTGGACCAGCGTGCGCGACATGCCGGCGCCGGAAGGGCGCAGCTTCATGAGCCTCTGGACCGAGCGCCGGCGATGAGCGACGCACGCGCGGACATCCTCGCCCGCATCCGCGACGGCCTCAAGCGCGGCCCGCTCGACGAGGAGCGGACCGACATGCTCGAGACTCTGCTCGCGTCCCACGTCCGCAGCCTGGTGCCGGACCGCGCCAAGACTCTGGATCAGGGTGCGCGGATCGCGCTCTTCGCCGCCATGGCCGAGGAGGTCGACACCACGATCGACCGCGTCGCCAGCATGGACGAGGCGCCCGAGGCGATCACGCGCTATCTCGCCCAGCGCAACCTGCCCGCGCGCGTGATGGTGACGCCGGACCCCAAGCTCGCACGCCTGCCATGGGACCGCACTACGCTCGAGATCGGTCGCGGCGTGGCGCAGGACGGCGACGCGGTCGGGGTCAGTGCCTGCTTCGCCGCCGTCGCCGAGACCGGCACGCTGATGCTGGTCTCGGGTCCGGCCAGCCCGACGCGCAACAATTTCCTGCCCGATACGCATATCGTCGTGCTGGGCGCCGACGAGGTCGTGGGCTTCTACGAAGAGGCCTGGGATCGCTTGCGCGAGGCGGGTGCGATGCCGCGCACGGTCAATTTCATTACCGGCCCGTCGCGCACCGGCGACATCGCGCAGAAGCTCGAGCTCGGCGCGCACGGGCCGCTGCGCCTCCACATCGTCCTGGTCGAGCATGGCGCGCAAGCTCGCCCCTGAGGAGCGCGCCCTGTGGCGCCACGTCACCACCGACGTTCGCCCCCGCCGCCGCGCCGCCGCGTCCGAAGCGGCCCCACCGCCGCCGCCGGCCGCGCCGCCTCCCGCTCCGGCCTCCGCAACCCCGAAGGCGACGCAGCTTCCCGGCGCCGGACTCGATCGCCGCAGCGCACAGCGCCTGAAGCGCGGCCAGGTACCGATCGAGGCGCGGCTCGACCTTCACGGCATGACCCAGGACGAGGCGCATCGCGCGCTCGCGCGTTTCGTCGCGCGCGCCTATGACGACGGACGGCGCGCGATGCTGGTCATCACCGGCAAAGGCAGCCGCGAGGGCGAGGGCGTGCTGCGCCGCGCCGTGCCGCGCTGGCTCGCCGAGCCGTCGTGCCGCGGTGTGGTGCTCGCGATCGAGGAGGCGCAAGGCCGGCACGGCGGCGCTGGCGCGCTCTACGTCCTGCTGCGCCGCAAGCGCTGAGGTTAGGGCTGCGGCGGCGATTAGCCTATCATGGGGCGGAGAATCCGATCGAAGGAGATGGAACGCAAATCGTGCGTCCATTCGACTTCGCCCTTCGGGCTCCGCTCAGGATGAGGTAAAAATTTTCCTCATCCTGAGCGGAGCGGTGCGGAGCGCCGCGCAGTCGAAGGACGCACGGCGTGTCTAGCGGCGTGGGTCAGACGCCAGGAAAACGAGGAGCCTCGAGCCATGAGCGCGCCACCGCCGGTGCGGCGGACCGACAAGGCGATGAATGAGGAACGCGCGCGCGCGCTGCTGGAGCGCGGCTTCAGCGGCCGGCTCGCGACCGTGGGCGCGGATGGATATCCTTATTGCGTGCCGCTGCTCTATCTCCTGATGGACGGCAAGCTCTATGTCCACGGCACCAGCGGCAAGGGCCATCTGCGCAGCAACATCGAGCATGAGGCGCGCGTCTGCTTCGAGGTCGACGAGCCCGGCGAGGTCTTCGCCTATGGCCGCTTCGAATGCGATTCGACCGTCGAGTACCGCTCGGTAGTGCTGTTCGGGCGCATCAGGGTGGTGGACGATGAAGCCACCAAGCGCCGCTTTTGCGACGCGCTCTTGGCGAAATACGGCAGCGAGGACTGGAACCGGCCGAAGGGCTTCTATCCGCGCCTCCATCTGATCGCCGTCTACGAGATCGAGATCGAGCGCATCGCCGGCAAGGAAACGGCGCTGCCGCCCTTGTCGCAGCGCTGGCCCGCCCGCGACGACACCAAGACGCCCGACGCCAAGCCGTAGAGGACTCACCATGCCATCGCGCTCCAAGCCGCCCTTCCGCGCCGATCATGTCGGCAGCCTGATCCGCCCGCGCGCCTTGATCGACGCGCACACAAAGTTCAACCAGGGCAAGCTCGCGCGCGAGGCGCTGAAGGCGCTCGAGGACGCCGCCATCCGCGACGCCGTGGCGATGCAGGAGCGGGTCGGGCTCGACGCCATCACCGACGGCGAATTGAGGCGCAACAACTGGCGCGACGGGTTCTTCGAGAGCGTCGCCGGCTTCAGCGAGAGCAAGGTCGGCAGCTCGTTCACCTTCACCGAGTATTCGGGCGAAACCCATCCCGGCATGCCGGTTCCGGTGGTAACCGGCAAGCTCGCGCGCCGGAAGCCCATCACCGCCGACGATTTCGCCTTCACAAGCGCGCTCACCAAGAGGACGGCGAAGGCGACCCTGCCGTCGCCCACGGTCAACCACTTCTTCTCGGGCGACAAGGCGCTCGCGGGCTCGCCCTATCGCGACCGCGCTTCCTATCTCGCTGCGGTCAGCGAAATCTACCGCGCCGAGATCGCCGATCTTGCCGCGCGCGGCTGCACCTATCTCCAGATCGACGAGGTGCCGATCGCGGTGCTGTGCGACGAGAAGAACCGCGCCATCGTGCGCGCGCGGGGCGAGGACCCGGAGCGCCTCGTCGACGATTACGTCGCCGCGATCGCCGCCGCCGTGCGCGGCCGGCCGCCGGCCATGACCATCTGCGTCCATCTCTGCCGCGGCAATGCCGGGCACGGGCAAGCGAGCGGCGGCTATGACGGCGTGGCCGAGCGGCTGTTCAATCTTCCGGTCGACGGCTTCTTCCTCGAATACGACACCGAGCGCGCCGGCGGGTTCGAGCCGCTGCGCTACCTGCCCAAGGACAAGCTCGCCGTGCTCGGCATCATCAGCACCAAGCTCGCTGCGCTCGAGGACAAGGACGAGGTCAAGCGCCGCATCGACCAGGCGGCGCGGATCACAGGGCTCGAGCGTCTGTGCCTGTCGCCGCAATGCGGCTTCGCCTCGAGCTACCAGACTGACCGCTTCGCCCCGTCCGACCAGGAGCGCAAGCTCGCCCACGTCGTCGCCATCGCGCGCGAGGTCTGGGGGTGACGCCGTTCGGCGTGCGGCTCAGGCAGCTCCGCGCCGAGCGCGGCATCGCGCTGAAGGACATGGCCGAGGCGCTGGGGGTCTCGGCGGCCTATCTCTCGGCGCTCGAGCATGGCCGCCGCGGCCGCCCGACCCACGCCATGGTGGTGGCGATCTGCGCCCAGCTCAACATCATCTGGGACGAGGCCGACGAATTGGCGCGCCTCGCCCGCCTGTCCCATCCCCGGGTCACGGTCGACACGGCTGGTCTGTCGCCCACCGCGACCGAGCTTGCCAACCTCCTGGCCGAGCGCATCCGCAAGCTGCCGCCGGAGCGGATCGACCGGCTCCTGGACATTCTCAAGAGCGCCACGGCCCCGGTGGCGCCGCGGCGGCGGCGGGTAACCGGGTCTTAACCCTCCTGCGCGACCCTCAAGCCTCTTCCACCACCCCAGCGAGGGGAGGATGACGGAGCACGATCCGTGGATTTTGCGGCAGCAGGACCTGTCGCGCCTGCGCCTCCAGGAAATGACCCCGGTGGAGCGGGCCGAGCTGCTGCGCCGCTACTCCGAATTCGTCGACCATTTCCGCGTCGGCGAGCCGCCCGCGCCGCCCAAGCCCAAGAGGGTGAAGAAGTGGCTGCCGGGGAAGAGTCTGGCGCCTACAAAATAAACTTCGACAGATCGGCGTTCTTCGCCAGCGCGCCGACATGGTCGCGCACATAGTCGCGGTCGATGTTGATCTTGGTGTCGGGCGGCTGGTCCGAGGCGGTGAAGCTCACCTCCTCGAGCAGGCGCTCCAACACGGTATGAAGCCGCCGCGCGCCGATATTCTCGACCGCGGTGTTGATCTCCTCGGCCAAGGCGGCCAGCTCGTCGATCGCGTCCGGCGTAAAGTCGAGCACGACGCCCTCGGTCTTCAAGAGCGCCTTGTATTGGCGGATCAGGCTCGCGTCGGGCTCGGTCAGGATGCGGCGCAGATCGTCGCGCGTCAGCGGCTTCAGCTCGACCCGGATCGGGAGCCGCCCCTGCAGCTCCGGCAGCAGGTCCGAGGGCTTGGCGATGTGGAACGCGCCCGAGGCGATGAACAGGACATGGTCGGTCTTGACCGCGCCATGCTTGGTCGCGACCGTGGTGCCCTCAATGAGCGGCAGGAGGTCGCGCTGCACCCCCTCGCGCGACACGTCGGCGCCGATGCGGTGCTCGCTGCGGCCGCAGATCTTGTCGATCTCGTCGAGGAAGACGATGCCGTTCTGCTCGACGGCGGTGATCGCCTCGCGCGTCACCTTTTCCTGGTCCAGGAGCTTGTCGCTCTCCTCCTGCATCAGCACGCGATAGCTTTCGGAGACAGTGAGGCGGCGCGGCTTGGTGCGCTGCCCGAACGCCTTGCCGAACATGTCGCCGAGATTGAGCATGCCCATATGCGCGCCGGGCATGCCGGGGACGTCGATTGTCGGAAGCTGGAACCCGCCCTGGTCCTGCACCTCGACCTCGATCTCGCGCTCGTCGAGCTCGCCGGTGCGCAGCATCTTGCGGAACTTGGCGCGCGTTTCCTGGCTCGCGTTGGACCCCACCAGCACGTCGAGCACGCGCTCCTCGGCCCGAAGCTCTGCCTTGGCCGCCACTTCCTTGCGCAGCCGCTCGCGCGTCATGGCGAGCGCCACCTCGACGAGGTCGCGCACGATCTGCTCCACGTCGCGGCCGACATAGCCCACCTCGGTGAACTTGGTGGCCTCGACCTTGATGAAGGGCGCCTGCGCGAGCTTGGCGAGCCTGCGCGCGATCTCGGTCTTGCCGATGCCGGTGGGGCCGATCATCAGGATGTTCTTGGGCAGCACCTCCTCGCGCAGCTCCTCGGGGAGCTGCTGGCGGCGCCAGCGATTGCGGAGCGCGATCGCGACCGCGCGCTTGGCGTCGTTCTGGCCGACGATGTGGCGGTCCAATTCGGAGACGATCTCGCGCGGGCTGAAGGCGGTGGTCATAGCGACTCCAGCAGGACCTTGTCGTTGGTGTAGACGCAGATCTGCGCCGCGATCGCCATCGCCCGGCGCGCGATCGCCTCGGCGTCGAAATCCTGGTCGATGAGCGCCCGCGCCGCGGCCAGCGCGTAGGTCCCGCCCGAGCCGATGCCGATGATGCCGTCCTCGGGCTCGAGCACGTCGCCGGTGCCGGACAGCACCAGGGAGACGCTCTTGTCCGCCACCGCCATCATCGCCTCGAGCCGGCGCAGATAGCGGTCGGTGCGCCAGTCCTTGGCGAGCTCGACGCAGGCGCGGGCGAGCTGGTCCGGGTGCTGCTCGAGCTTGGCCTCGAGCCGCTCGAAGAGGGCGAAGGCGTCCGCCGTGGCGCCGGCGAAGCCGGCGATGACGGCGCCGTTGCCGAGCCGGCGCAGCTTCTTGGCGTTGGATTTCACGATGGTCTGGCCCATCGTCACCTGGCCGTCGCCGGCGATCACGACCTTGCCGCCCTTGCGCACGGAAAGGATGGTGGTGCCGTGCCAGATTTCGGGGCGCTGATCCGTCATGGAGACCTTCTCAATCACCGGCGAGATATGGGGCCGCGCCGGCCGCCCGTCCACTCATTCCGGCAGGCCAGCCTGGCGGAGCGCGTCGAGGAAGGCGGCAAGTCCGTCGCGAGGGACGGAAGCGTATTCGGCTGCGACCAGGCCAATCGTGAATTGCGGCTGAAGCGTCATGAGTTGTTTCGCCGTCGTCTTCGCAGCCTCCAGCTGCCCTAGCCTTACGAGCGCGGCCACCAGAAACTTATAGAGGCCGCTAAACCGCGGATTGTTCTCGACCGAGCGCCGCGCCGTCTCGGCTGCTTCATCGAAGCGACCCTTCAGGAAATACGCGAAGGAAAGCGTGCCGTAAGGCGCGTAGCGGAACGGGTCGAAGGGGCTAAGACGCAGCGCCTGAAGCGCGCGTTCGATGGCCAGGTCCGTCTGTCCCGCCATGGCAAGCGTGGCAGCGCCGTACCCCAGGGCGATGGCACAGGACGGGCTTAGCGCAATCGCCCGCTCGAACAGGCCAAGTGCGGTTGCGAGGTCTCGCTCCCGGCAGGTGGACAGCACGAAGGCCGCAATCGCGAGCGCCGTCGCATCGTCGTTGCCCGATTCGATTGTCGCCCGCGCATGTTCGACCGACGCCACATCGTCCGCATCGTGGAGGCCGCCGCGGTAGAACCGCGCATGGAAGCACCATGCCAGTGCCGCGTGAGCGATAGCGTAACCGGGCTCGAGCTCCAGCGCCTTCCGGAGCAGCGGAATGGCTTGGTCAGCATCCGCTGGCATACGCGAATAAAGGTAAGGCCACGCGCGGAACACGAGTTCCCAGGCGGCAAGGCTGTCCGGCCGCTTGCGCTTGACGCGCTCGATCTCGGCGGTGCGCAAGCTCGGCGCGATGGCGCTGACGACGGAGAGCGTGATCTCGTCCTGGAGCGCGAAGACGTCGTCGAGCGCGCGGTCGTAACGCTCGGCCCAGAGATGCGCTCCCGTCTGTGCGTCGACGAGCTGGCTGGTGATTCGCACCCGGTTGCCGCCCTTGCGCACGCTGCCCTCGAGCACATAGCGCACGCCCAGCTCGCGCCCGACCTGACGGATGTCGGGCGACTTGCCCTTATAGGCGAAACTCGAATTGCGGGCGATGACGAACAGCCAGCGGATGCGCGACAGTCCGGTGGTGATGTCCTCGACCATGCCGTCGGCGAAATACTCCTGCTCCGCATCGCCGCTCATGTTCTGGAACGGCAAAACCGCGATCGAAGGCCGGTCGGGGAGCGACAAAGCCGGCCGCCCAGGATTCGCGGCGTTGCCTGCTTCCACGCGATAGACCCGCACCGGCCGGGCGATGTTCTTCAAGACCTGCTCGCCGAGATCGATGAACTCGGCCGCGATCTTGCCTTGCACCTGGCGGAACGCGTCCTCGGAGAGCGCGATCCCGCCGGTCTCGGAAATTCCTTCGAGGCGGGCGGCGACATTGACACCGTCGCCCAGGAGATCGCCGCCGTCGGCCACCACGTCGCCGACATGGATGCCGACGCGGAACTCGATGCGCTGGTCCTGCGCCAAGCCCGCGTTGCGGGACACCATGCCCCGCTGCACCTCGATGGCGCAACGCACGGCATCGACCGCGCTCGGAAACTCGATCAAAATGCCGTCGCCCATGGTTTTGACCACGCGGCCGCGGGCGGTGGATATGGCGGGGTCGATCAACTCGTGGCGCAGCGCCTTGAGGCGGCCCAGCGGCCTTCTTCGTCGGCGCCGGTCAGCCGGCTATAGCCGGCCACATCTGCTGCGAGTATCGCGGCAAGCCGACGTTCCACGGGTGCTCTCCCCCAGACTGGGGAGAGTAGCACTCCGCCGGGCGGGCGCTAATCCCAGAAATCGGCGGCGGAGATGGCGAAATTGAGGTTCTGCGAGCCCGGCAGCGAGGCCAGCGTGGTGATGCCCAGGAGGTTGCCGCGCTCGTCGAACAGCCCGCCGCCCGAGGAGCCGGGCGACAGCGGCGCCGAGGTCTGGATCAGGTTGCGGCCCTTGGCGGCGCGCTTGCCGGAGACGAGGCCCTCGCTCAGGGTGCGCTCGAGCGCGCGGGGCGCGCCGATCGCGTAGACATGCTCGCCCACGGCGATGTCGGTGAAGCTGCGCACCCCCGCGATCGGCACCAATGCCCCGCCCTCGCTCTCGAGCACGCAGCGGTCGGCCACCGGATCGGACGCCACCAGCTTGGCACGATAGGTCACGTGGTCCTGCAGCAGCACGATCATCGGCCGGTGGTCGACGACGTGGCAGTTGGTCAGGAGGAGATGCGCGGCGATGGCGACGGCCGAGCCCTGCACGATGTCGCGCGCGCGCGCGTCGCCCAGGGAGCGCGCGGCGCCGACCACGAACACCGAACGCTCGACCCGCTTGTAGAGGTCGGCCGCCGGCAGGTTGGCGCGGCCCATGTGATCGGGGAGCGGCGGCAGCACGGATTTGGGCTGCGGCAGGTCCGGCGAATTCGCGGCCGGAAGCGGCAGGTCCGCCTCGGTCAGCGCCTTGGCCAGGCTGGCGTTGCTCGCCGGCGTGTCCTGGTCCTCGGACGCGGCCGGCTTGGGCGCGGCATCGATGGCGTTCGCCATGCAATCGTTGTATTCGGCGATCCCGATGCGGCGCAGATAGGCGCAGTCGCTTTCGATCTCGCGGGTGCGGCGCTCGCTGAGGCCGGTGCGGTCGGGCGCGGGATGCGTTTGGAGCCGGATGAGCTGGGCCTGGACGCAGCTCTGGAACGCGCCCTCGCCCTTGGTGCGGGCCTCGTAGCAGGCGGTGTTGATGCTGACGTTGTCCTCGTAGGACAAGGACGAGCGGTCGGGCGCGGCGGCGTGCGCCGGGGCGGCCAGGACCAGGACGGCAAGCGCCGTCGCGATGCGCGGGAATTGCATGTCCCGATCCTCGCGCGGGCGCGGTTGCCCGACCGTTAAGGGGGCGCCTCCGAAGGGAGTACGATCGTCGCGAGATTGGCTAAAATGCGTACCAATATCCGGATCGCCATGCGCGCCCTCGCTCTCCTCTGCCTCATCGCCGCGCTCGCCGCGTGCACCACGCCCGAGCTCAACGGCCGCGCCTCCCAGCATGGCCCCGACCGCGTCGTCGTCGGCTTTCCGTGGTGATCCGCGCCCGATTTGCCGCAACACCAAGGACTTGGTAAAAGCGCCTCGATCGGCAGCGGAGAGCGGCGTGGCGAAACCTCGTGCAGGCAAGGGGCGCAGCGGCAGCGTCGAGCGCAAGACGCGCGAGACGCGGATCGCCGCGAGCGTTGATCTCGACGGCACCGGCCGCTACGACGTCGCAACCGGCATCGGCTTCCTCGACCACATGCTCGAGCAGCTCTCGCGCCACAGCCTGATCGACCTCGCGGTCAAGGCGGACGGCGATCTCCACATCGATTTCCACCACACCACCGAGGATACCGGCTACGCCGTCGGCGAGGCGGTGGCAAAGGCGCTGGGCGACCGGCGTGGCATCGCGCGCTGGGGCGACGCGCTCATCCCGATGGACGAGACCCTGACGCGCGTGGCGCTCGACGTCTCGGCGCGGCCCTATCTGGTGTGGAAGGTGACCTTCTCGCGGCCCAAGCTCGGCGAGATGGATACCGAGCTGTTCAAGGAATGGTTCCAGGCCTTCGCCCAATCGGCGGGCGTCACGCTCCACGTCGAGAATCTCTACGGCGAGAACAACCACCACATCGTCGAGTCCTGCTACAAGGGCCTCGCGCGCGCGCTGCGACAGGCGGTCGCCATCGATCCGCGCCGCGCCGACGAGGTGCCGTCGACGAAGGGCGTGCTCGGCGGCAGCCTGTGATGCCGCTGGTCGCGGTGATCGATTACGGCTCCGGCAATCTGCGTTCGGCGGCGAAGGCGCTGGAGCGCGCGGCGCGCGAGGCCGGGCGCGACCACCGCATCCTGGTCACCGGCGATCCGCGGCGTCTTGCCGAGGCCGACCGCATCGTGCTGCCCGGCGTCGGCGCCTTCGCCGATTGCCGCCGCGGGCTGCTGTCGATCCCGGGCATGGAAGAAGCGCTCGAAGACTCCGTGCAAAGGCGCGGGCAACCGTTCCTCGGCATCTGTGTAGGCATGCAGCTGATGGCGACGCGCGGGCGCGAGTTCGAGACCACACGGGGGCTCAATTGGATCGAGGGCGAGGTCGTGCCGATCGCGCCTCGCGACCCCGCGCTCAAGATCCCGCACATGGGCTGGAACGAACTCGCCTTCGCGCGCGCGCACCCGCTGTTCGCGGGGCTGGCGCCGGGCGCGCATGCCTATTTCGTCCACAGCTTCGCCTTCATTCCCGAGCACGCCGCCGACGTGGTGGCGACGGTCGACTATGGCGGCGCGCTGGTGGCGGCGATCGCACGCGACAATCTCGCGGGCGTGCAGTTCCATCCCGAGAAGAGCCAGGCGACCGGCCTCGCAGTGCTGGCGAATTTCCTGGGGTGGCGGCCGTGATCCTTTTCCCCGCCATCGATCTGAAGGACGGGCGCTGCGTCCGCCTGGTGCGCGGCGAGATGAGCGCGGCGACCGTGTTCAACGACGATCCGCCGGCGCAGGCGCGGAGTTTCGCCGCCGCCGGCGCGCGTTGGCTCCACGTCGTCGATCTCGACGGCGCTTTCGCCGGCGCCGCGCGCAATCAGTCCGCGGTGGACGCGATCCTCGCCGCCACGGACATGCGGGTGCAGTTGGGCGGCGGCATCCGCAGCGCGGAGGCGATCGCGTTCTGGCTCATACGCGGCGCGGCGCGCGTCGTGCTCGGCACCGTCGCGCTCACCGACCCGACGCTGGTGCGGCAGGCGTGCCGCGACTGGCCCGGCCGGATCGTGCTGGCGCTCGACGCGCGCCACGGCAAGGTCGCGGTCGAGGGCTGGGCGCGGACCTCGGAGGTGAGCGCGCTCGACTTGGCACTCGCTTTCGAGGATGCAGGCGCCGCCGCCATCGTCCACACCGACATCGAGCGCGACGGCGTTCTCGGCGGTGCCAACGTCGCCGCCACCGCCGATCTCGCACGCCGCCTCAAGACGCCGGTGATCGCCTCGGGCGGCATTGCCGCGCTTGCCGATATCGCCGTCCTCAAAGCGTGCGGTTGCGTCGCCGGCGCCATCCTCGGCCGCGCGCTCTATGACGGCCGCATCGATCTCGCCGCGGCGCTCGCGCTGGCGGAGGCGTGATGCTCAAGCGGCGTGTCATTCCCTGCCTCGACGTCAAGGACGGGCGCACCGTGAAGGGCATTAATTTCGTCCACCTGGTCGATGCCGGCGATCCGGTGGAGCAGGCGCGCTTCTACGATGCCGAAGGCGCCGACGAGTTGACCTTCCTCGACATCACCGCCTCGGCCGAGAACCGCGCCACGCTCTATGACGTGGTGGCGCGGACCGCCGAGCAATGCTTCATGCCGCTGACCGTCGGCGGCGGCGTGCGCACGGTCGAGGACATCCGCCGCCTGCTGCTGGCCGGCGCCGACAAGACCTCGATCAACACCGAAGCGGTGACACGGCCCGAATTTGTGCGCGAGGCGGCGCAGAAATTCGGCAGCCAGTGCATCGTCGTCGCGATCGACGCCAAGCAACGCGCGCCAGGGCGCTGGCACGTCTTCACTCATGGCGGGCGGCGCGAGACCGGGATCGACGCCGTCGAATGGGCGCGCCAGATGGCGAGCTTGGGCGCGGGCGAGATCCTGCTCACCTCGATGGACCGCGACGGCACCCGCGCCGGATTCGACATCGCGCTCACCCGCGCCGTCGCCGATGCGGTGCCGATCCCGGTCATTGCCTCGGGCGGGGTCGGCACGCTCGACCATCTCGTCGCCGGCATCCGCGAGGGCCATGCCAGCGCCGTTCTGGCGGCGTCGATCTTCCATTTCGGCACCTACCGCGTCGGCGACGCCAAGGCCGCCCTCGCCAAGGCCGGGATCCCCGTGCGGATGTAGCGATTTGACGCTCTCTGGGCGGTCGATTACGACTGCGGCGACGGAGGCGACAGGTGGCAGAGATCGACGGCAGCATCCTCGACCGGCTCTTCGCGACGATATCCGCGCGCGTTGGCGCCGACCCGGCCACGTCCTACACGGCCAAGCTCATGCGCGAAGGGACCGCGCGCATCGCGCAGAAGCTCGGCGAGGAGGCGGTCGAGACCCTGATCGCCGCCGTCGCCCGCGATCGCCAGGCGCTGACCGGCGAGAGCGCCGACCTGCTCTATCATCTCCTGGTGACGTGGCAGGATGCGGGACTGGCGCCCGCCGATATCTGGCGCGCGCTCGAAGAGCGCATGGGCCAATCGGGCATCGCCGAAAAGGAAGGCCGCGCGCGCGGCTAGGACCGCGGAAGGGTGTGCCATGGACTATGACCGCAACAACGTCTTCGCTCGCATCCTGCGCGGCGAAATCCCGTGCAAGAAAGTGTTCGAGGACGATCACGTCCTTGCCTTCCACGACATCAATCCCCAAGCCCCGGTTCATGTGCTGGTAATACCCAAGGGCGCCTATGTTTCGTTCGACGATTTCTCCGCCAAGGCGGCGCCCGCGGAGGTCGTCGCGTTGGTGCGCGCGGTGGGAGCGATCGCCCGCTCGCTCGGGCTCGCCGATCCCGGCTACCGCATCCTCGCCAATCACGGCCGTGACTCGCACCAGGAAGTGCCGCACTTCCACATCCACATCTTCGCCGGGCGGCCGCTCGGGCGGATGCTGGAGCGCGCCTGATCCAAGCTGCGCCAAAGGCGCGGCTCCGCTTGCGAAATTCTTAACCGTGGGGCCGTAAACTCGCGCCAAATCGTTAATGGGCAAGGAGCGCATGGCGATGGATGGCGCCGGCGCAGCGCGGGAAGAGGCGCAGCGCCTCAGGGACTACGCCGAGGCGGCGGCGGACTGGTTCTGGGAGATGGACGAGGGCCTGCGCTTCACGCGCACGTCCTCGAGCTCGCAGCTGCCCGAAACCTATTCGAGCCGGTCCTTCATCGGCCACCGCATTGATGACGTGCCGGGCCTGGCGCCGGCCGGCGACGATTGGCAGCCGCTGGTCGAGATGCTCGAGGCGCGCCTGCCGTTCCGCGACGTGCGCCTCATCTGCCGGATGGAAAGCGGCGGGCCGCTCCATCTCGCGCTGTCGGGCCTTCCGGTGTTCGACCCGGCCGGCGTCTTCATGGGTTACCGCGGCATCGGCCGCGACCTCACGCTCCTGAAGCGTGCCGAGCAGGAGCTGGCCGAGACCACGTCGCTGCTGCGCGCCACTCTCGACAACATTGAAGAGGGCGTGCTGGTGCTCGACGCCGAGCTCCGCATACGGCTGTGGAACGACCGCCTCTATCAGCTCTTCGCGCATTCGCCGGACGATCTATGGACCGATCGTCCGGTGGCCGAGATGATCGTCCAGCATGCCGGCGACAATGTCGCCGGAGCGAAGGCAAGCATATCGTTCCTGCGCCGCTGCATCGAGACGCGGCGCCCCGGGAAGCGCGAGAGCGTGGTCGCACGCGGCGAGCGCGTGGTCGAGATGCGCGTCACGCCGATGCCCGATGGCGGCCTCATTGCCACATATCTCGACATCACCGAGCGCTACCGCACCGAGGCCGATCTGCGCCGCGCCAAGGAGGAAGCCGAGCTCGCCAGCCGCAGCAAGACCGAGTTCCTCGCCAACATGAGCCACGAGCTGCGCACGCCCTTGAACGCCATCATCGGCTTTTCCGACATCCTCAAGGGCGAGGTGTTCGGCCGCCTTGGCGATCCGCGCTATTTGGGATATGCCACCGACATCCGGGAGAGCGGCCAGCATCTGCTCAAGCTCATCAACGACGTGCTCGACGTCTCCAAGGTAGAGTTCGGCAAGATCGAGCTCAACGAAGAGCCGGTCGATGTGGCGACGGTGGTCGAGTCGTGCGCCCGGCTGATGCGCGACCGGGTCCAGGCGGCCGGCCTCGAATTCAGCCACACGCTGGCCGCAGGATTGCCGCTCGTCCATTGCGACGATCTGCGGCTGAAGCAGATCCTGCTGAACCTCTTGTCGAACGCGGTGAAGTTCACCCCGCCAGGCGGCCGCGTCACGGTCCGCGCCGCGCTCGACGACAAGGGACTCGGCCTCTCGGTCGAGGATACCGGCATCGGTATCGCCGCCGCCGATCTGGCCAAGGCGCTGCGGCCGTTCGGCCAGATCGACAGCCGGCTCGCGCGCAAGTACCAGGGCACGGGGCTGGGCCTGCCGCTGGCCAAGTCGATGATCGAGCTGCATGGCGGCCGGCTCGAGATTACCAGCACGCTCGGCGTCGGCACCAAGGCGACCGTGTGGTTCCCGCCAGAGCGCATCCTGTTTCCGACCGCCATGGTCGGTTCCGACGCCGCCGACTGAGGCCGAATCGCCGCGCCGGCACCGCCTCGCGCGCCTAAAAGCCGCGGAAAACCGGGGTAAAACCGGAGTCGTACCCCGCTCCGGGGCGGCTTAAGGACTTCTTAGCGAGCGTTAGGAAAAAATTAACCTGCCGCGGCGCGGACTGATTCGCGTGCATGCTCTTGATACGGCCGTCGCGATGCCTGGCAGTCCCATCCCTCACCCGGTTCTCGGCTCGCTGCTGCGCTATTGGCAGGTGAAGCGGGGAACGCGCGCGCTGCCCTCGCGCCGCGACATCGATCCCCTCGAGATGGGCCCCGACCTGCTGCCGCATCTGCTGTTGGCCGATCTCCTCGACCGCGGCACGCGAGTGCGGTTCCGCCTTGTCGGCACCAGCGTGGTGAAGCGGATCGGCTTCGACCCGACCGGCCGCTATCTCGACGGCGAGATGAGCGGCGGGTGGTGGGAGCTGCTCGCCTCGCTCCATCGCCTCGTCTATTCCGAGCGCGCGCCGGTCTATGCCGAGAGCCAGTTCGTCTGGGGCTCGGGGCGGCGGATGCGGGCGCAGCACCTGCTGCTGCCGCTGGTCCAGGACGGGACTGACCCGGCGATCGCCTTGGGCGGCATAGCCTTCGCGTCGGACGAGGTCTTCCCGCCGACGATCCGCGCGCTGGGTCCCCATGCAGTGCACGAAGAGGGACGGCGCCTGGTGCTCAAGCAGCTGCCCCGTCTCGAATCCGCCTGCGCCCTCAGCCGCGGAGCGGCGTAGAGAGGGCCGTACGTTCTCGCCCGCCTAGATCTCGACCTGCCCGCCCAGCTCGACCACGCGGTTCGAGGGGATGCGGAAATATTCGGTCGCGCTCAGCATGGTGCGGTGCATGAGGATGAACAGCCGCTTGCGCCAGTCCCAGAACGGCGAAGGCTTGCCGATCACCACCTTCTCGCGGCCGACGAAGAACGAGGTCTCGAGCAGGTTGAAACGGAACTGCATCACCCGAAGCTGCGCCAGGGTGCGCGGGATGTTGGGCTCGTCCATGAAGCCGTGCCGCACCGTGATGGCGTGAAAATTATGGTCGAGATGCCGGATCGCGATGCGCTCGGCGTCGGACACGTGCGGGATGTCCTCGGTCTCGATCTTCATCAGCACGACGCGCTCGTGCAGTACCTTGTTGTGCTTGAGATTGTGCAGCAGCGCCGGCGGCACGATGTCGGCGTTGGGCACCATGAAGACGGCGGTGCCGGGCACGCGCATCGGCCGGTCGGGCCGCAAGGTCTGGAGGAAGGTCTCGAGCGGCAGCGCCTCGCGCCAGCGCTCGACCAGCAGCCGCTCGCGCTCGCGCATCCAGGTCATCATCAGCACGAACATGCCGGCCCCCACCACCAGCGGGAACCAGCCGCCCTCAGCGATCTTGAGCAGATTGGCGCTGAAGAAGGCGAGATCGACCACCAGGAAGAATCCGAACAGCAGGCTCGCGCCCCACCGGTTCCAGCCTGCGACGCCGGTGGTGTAGACCAGCGCGAGCACCGTCGTGAGCGACATCGTGCCGGTGACGGCGATGCCGTAGGCCGCGCCGAGATTGTCTGAACTCTTGAATCCCAGCACCAGCGCCAGCACCGCAATCAGCAGGAACAGGTTGATCTTGGGGATGTAGATCTGGCCGATCTCCGACTCCGAGGTGTGGCGGATGTAGAAGCGCGGCAGATAGCCCAGCAGTACCGCTTGGCGCGTCATCGAGAAGGCGCCCGTGATCACCGCCTGCGAGGCGATCACGGTGGCTGCCGCCGACAGCACCACCATCGGATAGAGGCCCCACGCCGGAACCAGACGGTAGAACGGGTTCTCGAGCGCGCCCGGCACCTTGAGCAGCAAAGCGCCTTGGCCGAAATAGTTGAGCAGCAGCGCCGGGAACACGATGTTGAGCCAAGCCATTCGGATGGGCCGGCGGCCGAAATGCCCCATGTCGGCATAGAGCGCCTCGGCGCCGGTCACCGCCAGCACCACCGCGCCCAAGAGCGCGAACCCCTTGAGCGGATCGGCGGCGAGCAGCGCCACGCCGTAATAGGGATTGATCGCGCGCAGGATGCCGGGTTGGCTCACGATCTGGACAAGGCCGAGCAAGCCGATGGTGAAGAACCACACCATCATCACCGGACCGAACAGCCCACCCACCAGCGCCGAGCCGCTGCGCTGGAACATGAACAAAAGCAGCAGCAGCGCGCAGGTCACCGGGATGACGTAAGGGTCGAGGACCGGCGTCGCCACCTTCAGGCCCTCGACCGCGCTCAGCACCGAGATCGCCGGGGTGATGACGCCGTCGCCGTAGAACAGTGAGGCGCCGAGCAGTCCCGCCGCGAGAATCCACCACCGCATGCGCGGCTTGCCCTCGCTCGCGCGCAGCGCCTGGGCGGTGAGCGCCAGGATGCCGCCCTCGCCGCGATTGTCGGCGCGCATGATTACGGTGATGTATTTAATCGTGACGACGATGGTGAGCGCCCAGGTTATGAGCGACAGGACGCCATAGACCGACTGTGTCGTGAGCCCGCCCAGCTCGTTGAAGCACTGCTTCACCGTGTAGAGGGGTGAAGTGCCGATGTCGCCGTAGACGACGCCGAGCGCGCCGAGCAGCAATTGCTGATGGGCTCGACCAGGCGTCGCCGTTCCGTTGACCGCCGTGGTTTGCGCCATGATCCCTTGTCAGGCGAGCCGGGGCGCCCCGTTTAGAGCTTTCGTCCCGGTCGGGCAATACGCCAACCGAGGCACGAGCGTCCATGAACGGTCCCGCCCCATGGTTGAAAAAACGCCGCCGCTCCTGTATTTGCCAGGGGCAAACCCGCGACGATAGGGGAGCGGCAATGGACACTCCACCGGGGAGGCCGGCCGAAGACGCTCGCCGGATATTGTCGAATTGCTTTCTCTTTCAGGGCCTTGGGTCGGATGAGCGGAACCAGCTCGTGGCTCGGGCCCATATCCGCCGGCTGGCTCCGGGCGAGACCATATTCCACATGGGGTCGCCCGGCTCGAGCATGATGGCGGTGCTGAACGGGCAGGTGCGCATCAGCATCTCCTCGCCCGAGGGCAAGGAGTTGCTGCTCGCCGTGCTTCAGCCGGGCGAAGTGTTCGGCGAGATCGCCCTGCTCGACGGCAAGGAGCGCTCGGCCGATGCCAAGGCGATGACGGCGTGCAGCCTCGCCGTGCTCGAGCGCCGCGACGTGATGGTGTTCCTCGAACGCCATCCCGAGGCTTGGCCGCGCATCGTCGAAGTGCTGTGCGAGCGCTTCCGCGAGAACACCCAGCATGCGGCCGAGGTGTCGCTGCTGCAATTGCCGGCACGCCTGGCGAAGGCGCTGCTGCGCATGGCGGCGGACCACACGCCCGGCAACAAGGCGCTGTCGCAGCGCGAGCTCGGTAACATGGTGGGCGCGGCGCGCGAGAGCGTGAACAAGTGCCTCAACGACTGGCAGCGGCGCGGCGTCATCCGCATGGAAGACAACGCCATCGCCATCATCGACCGCACTGCACTCGAGGCGATGACGAGCTGATCGAGGCCGGGACAGCGGTCAGGCGGCGCGCGCGCGTTGCGGGGCCACGCTCTCGCCGGCCTCTTCGAGCGCGTCGCGGATGCGCTGGAACGCCAGCCGCATGCGCGACTTGACGGTGCCCAGCGGGATCGAGAGGTCGGCCGCGATCTCGCCGTGCGACTTGCCTTGGTAGAAGGCGAGGCTCACCACTGCCGCCTGCTCCCGCGGCAGCGTGGCGAGCGCCTTGCGCACGCGCTGGCTCTGCTGCTCCTGCTGGAGACGTGCGTCGGGGAGCGGCAGCGGGTCCGGCGTCAGCAGCGGCTCGTTCGGATCGAGCTGGCGGCGCTGCTCGCGGCGCAGCGCGTCGATGCGCAGGTTGCGGGCGATGGTGAAGATCCACGAGCTCACCGCCGACTTCGCCGGGTCGTAGCTCTCGGCCTTGCGCCACACCACGTGCATCACGTCCTGGGCCAGTTCCTCGGCGAGGCAGTCGGAGGTGCCGAGCTTGCGCATGTAAGCCTTGAGGCGGGGCGCGAAATGATTGAACAGGGCCAGGAACGCGGTCATCTCGTGGTGCTCCGCCACGGCGGCAAGAAAGGACTGCTGCCGCGCCGGGTCGGCGGCCTGGGCGAGAAAGCTCGCAACCTCGCCGGTCCGCCGCGCCGCCGGGGGCCGGCGCGATGAGGCAGAGAACGGGGCCTCGATGAGAACGGCGTTCATTGACTTTATCCTGGCTCCCTAGCCGCGCTCCGTTGGCGCAGCTTGCACCAGGCATGAAACCATTCTTCCGGCCGCACGCATGTGACAGGGTTCACAGGGGCGAAAATATTTTCGCCCGCCCAGTGATCTAAGTCACAGAAACCATCGTTTGGCGGATCCGACCGCTCAGGCGCCGGCCCGGGCTAGCTCGAAGCCGCGATAGTCCCGGTCGGTCAGGGGCCGGATCGCCGGGATCACCTCCGCGGCGAAGCGGCGGATGTTGCGCTCGGTCAAGTCGCCGGGCAGGGTCCCGAACTGCAGCATCGCGATGAATTCCTGGAATCCCATGAGGTTATGGGCCTCGGCGATGCGCCGCCGGACGGTGTCCGGTGAGCCGCAGATGAAGATGCCGCGCGCGATCAAATCCTCGATCCGGGCGCCGCCGCGGTGGCCGCGCTTGTGGATCAGGACTTGCTTCAGCGACGCAGCCGACATGTAGCCGGGCGGGAAGAACATCAGCTCGGACAGCTTGGGCAGGAATACGTTGAACAGCGCCTCGATATGCGGCCTGGCCTCGCGCACCGCCTGCTCGTCGCTGTCGGCGACATAAATGGGCGCGCACCAGCCGATCCGGTCCGAGGCGGCGCGGTAGCCGTAGCGCCGCTCCGCCACCTCGCGATAAAGGTTGAGATAGCGCGCCACCGATTCGGTCGGGCTGAAATTCTGGAGATAGACGTATTTGCGGTCGGGATGCGCCGCCCACTCGATGGTCTCGAGGCTGCCCATCGACGGGCACCAGATCGGCGGGTGGGGCTTCTGGTACGGGCGCGGCCACAGATTGACGTACTCGAAGTGGTAATGCTTGCCCTCGAAGGCGAAGGGGCCGGGCTCGCTCCAGGCGCGCACCACCAGCTCGCACGCCTCCTGGTGGCGCTCCAGCGAAAAGACCGGGTTGGCGCCCAGCGAGAAATACTCCGAGCCGACACCGCGGACGAAGCCGCTGATCAGCCGACCGCGCGTCATCACGTCGATCATGGCGTGCTCTTCGGCCAGGGTCAGCGGATGCTCGCGCAGGCAGAAGGCATTGCCGAGGATGGCGATGCGGCAATCCTTGGTGCGCCGCGCCAGTGCCGACGCCATCACCACCGGCGACGGCATCAGGCCATAGGCATTCTGGTGATGCTCGTTGACGCAGATGCCATCGAAGCCGAGCTCGGCACACAGCTCGAGCTCGTCGAGATAGCGGTTGTAGAGGGTGGCGCCCTTCTCGGGATCGAAATGGCTGTTGGGCAGCACCAGCCACACGCTGCGGTACTTGTCCCGCACCGACAGGTCGAGGTCGGCATAGGGCATGAGATGAAAGCACATCACTTTCATGGCGCCGCGTCCGCGATGAAGCGCTGGATGGACGGGATGACAAGGTCGGGCCGCTCGACATGGGGCAGATGGCCGGCGCGCGGCACCATCGTGAGGCGCGCCCCCGGGATGAGCCGCGCGAAGGCCGCGCCATAGGCGGGCGGGATGATGCGGTCCTCCTCGCCCCACAGCACCAGGGTCGGCCGGTCGACGCGATGGAGCCAGCGCTCCAGCCGCGGATTGAAGAAACGCGGCTGCCAGCCGAGCCGGGCGCTGGCGATGCGGTTGGCGATCGCCGTCTCCTGATATTTCTCGGCCGAAGCGCGCTGCGCCGCCGCCTCGCCCCGGCGCGGATCGGCATAGGACAGAACCGCCTGCTCCTCGGGGTCGATCAGGAAGATGTCGGTCTTGGCCACGCCCTTGACGTGAATTCCGGCGCTGGCGATGAGCGTCAGGCTCGCGAACCGCGCGGTCGAGCGCACCGCCATCTCGAGCGCGATCCAGCCGCCGAGCGAATGGCCAACCACGTGAATCCGGTCGAGACCCAGCGCCGCGATGGCGTCGAGATAGAAATACGCCATGTCGGAAATATCGTCGATCGTGGACGGGATCGGCGTCGCGCCGAAGCCGGGATGATCGGGCGCGACGACGTCGCAGCCGAGCGCGAGCTCGTCGAGCATCTCCGGCCATTCCGCGAGACCATCGGTGCCGTGGAGATAGAGCAGCGCCGGCCCGGCGCCGCCGCGGCGATAGGCGAGCCTGGTCCCGCGCACTTCGATGAAATCAACGCCCAGCGCCATGAAGCCGGTCCCGCACGGTGCCGCGCCATACTAGCGCCGGCACCCGCAAGCGTCTCGCCGTCCTGCGGCCGCCGTGATAATCTGGCCCCCGTGCGAGCAATGGGGGAGAGACGAGCGATGCGCATGCGATTTGTCTGGGCCATGGCGGCGCTGCCGCTCGCCATTGGCGCCGTTTCCCACTCGGCCCACGCCCAGGAGGCAGCCAAGCTGTTCTTCGAGGGCGACATGGCGCGCGGGCCGCAGCCCGGTCTCGCGCCCTGCGTCATGACCAGCCAGTTCCATCGCAAGGAGACGGTCGTCTTCCGCATCCGCGTGGTCGACCCGGATGGCAAGGCGCTCGACGACAAGGGCCTGAAGAGCCTGGTGGTCGAGCTCTCGAACGGGCAGAGCCTGCCGATGCGCTATCATCGGCACCCGCCGCCGCCCGCGGAAATTACCGACTTTTTCTGGGTGGTGCCGTGGTCGATCCCCGAGGATTTTCCGACCGGCAGCCTCACCTACAAGGTCGTCGCGACGGACCTCGCGGGCAAGGTCGCGACCTGGCAGCCGTTCAAGATCGCGACCTCGCAATTAACGGTGATCGCGGACGCCTCGCCGCCCGCCAAATAGGGAGCCGACGATGAGGCACGGTGCGGCGGCGGGATTTGGCGCGCTCGCACTCGTCATGCTCGCGCCGTTGGTGGCGCGGGGCGCGCCGCCCGACGCGCTCGGTCCCGCGGCGCCGCTGGCCGAGGCGCAAGGAGGCTTCGTCGGCAGCATGACGCTCGCGCCCGAGCATGGGCCGGCGGGAACGCCGGTGACCGTGACCGCGGCGGGCCTGCCCGCCGATCAGCCGGTCGATCTCGTGTGGCGCACGGTTGAGGGACGCTGGAACGTCGCCGGCGCCGAGTATCACGGCCGCACCTACGCGCCCGAGGCCTATCGCATCGCCGCCTTGCGCAGCGATGCGGCGGGCCATCTCGCCGCCACCTTCGCCGCGCCCGACGATTTCGGCTTCGCGCACGACGTGACCTTGCAGCAGGGCGCGCGGCTCCTGACCCAGGCCGCGTTCTCGATCGACATGGCGGTGAAGCTCCAATCGGCGAGCGGCCCTGCCGGCGGCCCCATCGCCATCGACGTCACCGGCATCGGCTGGCGCGAGCTCGAGAATTCGTGGCTCTTGCGCTACGACAACAGCTTCACCGGCTGGATTTCGGCGGTGACGACGCGGGGCGCGGCGCATTTCGCCATTCCGGCGACCGGCGCGCCCGGCACTCACGTGCTCGAGGTGATGCACGGCGAATTCACCTTCCCCTATCTCAATCCGCAGCAGAATCCCGAGCCCGACCGCCCGCGCTTCGGGCTCCTCTACACCATCACGCCGGATCCGCCGGTGCTGCCGCCCGATCCGGCGCAGCAGGCGCAGACGGCGATCGGCGGACTGCCGGCGGCCGGCGCACTCGTTGCCGAGCCGCGCTTCGCCAGCGTCGGACGCGATGACGTGGTGCGGGGCAGCGGCCTGACGCCGGGCAAGGACTATGAGCTGACGTGGGGCACCGTCACCGGCAACCGCGTCAAGCAAGGCGGCTGGGAGGAATCGGCCCGGCCCATCGCGCGCGCCACCGCGGACGCGTCGGGCGCGGCCGCGTTCCGCTTCGCGGTGCCCGACGATCTCGGCGGCGCGCACGCCGTCGCGGTGAAGGACGGCGACCGGGTGCTCGCCGGCAACGTCGTGATTGCCACCACGGCGCTCCCGCTCGATGTCGCGCGCGGGCCGGCGGGGACCAAATTCACGGTCCACTTGAAGGGCGTCGGCTGGACCGAGACCGCCAACATCTACACCATCGTCTACGACAACAACTATGTGGGATATGCCTGCGGCTTCAACAGCCAGGGCGACGTCACGATCCAGCTCAGCGCGAGCGGCGAGCCGGGCTGGCATTTCATCGATCTCTATCCCGCGATCTACAAGGGCCAGGAGAACCGGCCCAACAATTTCCGCATCCCGCAATTGACCTACGCGGCCGACCACCCGGGCGAGGACTTGCCGCATTTCCGCTTCGCGTTCGAGGTGACCGCAGACGGACACGGCGAGAAGGCCTCGCTCAACCTGCTGCGCTAGAAAGAGTCGATGCTCAAGCAACTCGATTTCGCGGGCACGGTCGTGGTGATCACCGGCGCAGGCGGCGGCATCGGCCAGGCTTGCGCCGAGGTGCTGGGCGAGCTCGGCGCTACGCTCGCGCTGGTCGGTCGCACGGCATCCAAGCTCGATGACACCGCGGCCGTTGTCCGCGCGAGCGGTGGGCGCTGCGAGTGCTTCGTCGTGGACGTCACCGACGACACGCAAGTGGCGGCGCTCGCCCGCGCGACGGCCGAGCGCTGGGGCAACGTCAAGGCGGTGATCAACAACGCCGGCGACAATTTCCGCAGCCGGATCACCGAGCTTTCGACCGAGAAATGGCGCGCCATCCGCGGCATCGATCTCGATGCCGTGTTCTACATGTGCCGCGCCTTCATCCCGCTGCTGCTGGCGGCGCCGAAGCCGTCGATCCTCAACATCGCGTCGAGCTTCGGCGTCATCGGCAATCCCGAGATGCCGGCCTATTGCGCGGCCAAGGGCGCGGTCGTGAACCTGACCCGCCAGCTCGCGGTCGATTGGGGCGAGAAAGGATTGCGCGTCAATTCGCTGTGCCCCGGTCCCACCCTGTCGCCGCGCTTCAAGTCATATCTCGATCGTGGACTCACCAGCCGCGAGGCGCTCGAGCGTCAGGTGATGCTGCATCGCCTCGCCGAGTGCCGCGAGATCGCCAATGTCGCGGCATTCCTGGTGTCCGACGCGGCCTCCTTCGTCCATGGCGCGACCGTCGTGGCGGATGGCGGCCAGACGATCCATTGAGAGGCACCATGCTCGAAGGCATCCGCGTGATCGATCTCGGCGCGTTCATCACCGCGCCGCTCGCCGGGATGATGCTGGCCGATCTCGGCGCCGACGTCATAAAGATCGAGCCGCCCGAGGGCGACGCCTTCCGCCGCGGCCACGGCGGCAGCTACAGCGCGACCTTCGTCGCCTACAACCGCAACAAGCGCAGCCTCGTCCTCGATCTCAACGATGCGAAGGCGCGCGCGACATTCGCCGCCCTGGTCGCGCGCGCCGACGTGCTGATCGACAATTTCCGCCCCTCCGCCCTGAAGAAGCTTGGGCTGGACTCGGACGCGCTGCGCGCGGCGAACCCGCGCCTCGTCCATTGCTCGATCACGGGATTCGGCACCACCGGCCCCTATCGCGACCGCCCCGCCTTCGACGCGGTGGGGCAGGCGCTGAGCGGGATCGCCAGCCTGTTCGTCGATCCCGCCGCGCCGCATTGCTTCGGCCCCACCATCGCGGACAACGTCACCGGCATGTATGCCTGCACCGGCATCCTCGGCGCGCTGGTGGAGCGCAACCGCACCGGGTGCGGGCGCCGCATCGAGGTCAACATGCTGGAGGCGTCGATGGCGTTCGTTCCTGACGCTTTCACAAATCTCACCCGCAGCGGCATCGAGGACAACCGTTTCAGCCGAGTCAGCCGCTCGCAGTCCTTCGCGTTCCGCTGCGGCGACGGCAGGCTCATCGCGCTGCAGCTCTCGACCCGCGAGAAATTCTGGCTCGAGCTTCTGGGCGCGCTCGGGGCCGAGGACCTCGCCACGGACGCGCGCTTCGCCGCGCATCAGCGCCGGGTCGACAATTTCCACGCGCTCGAAGAGGCGCTCGCGCCGCATTTCGCAGCGCGGCCCAGGGCCGAATGGATGGCGCGCCTCGCCGCGACCGACGTGCCGTTCGCGCCCATCAACACGCTGGCCGACGCGCTCGCCGATCCGCAGGTCGAGGCGCTGGGCACCAAGGTCGTGCTGCGCCATCCGCGCGAGGGCGAGATCGTTACCATCGCCTGCCCGATCCTGGCCGACGGGGCGCGGCCGCGCGCCCGCATGTCCGCGCCGCCGACCTTGGGCGAGCACAGCGAAGAGGTGCTGGCGGAGCTCGCGCGCGATCAGGCCGGCGACCAGTCCGGCGGTGGCGCCTTGGGGAAGGTCTCGACGTAGCGCAGGAAGCGCGCGAGGTGGCGGTCGGAAGGAACGAGGGCGCCCTTCCTGAAGCGGATTGTGTTCAGGATCGGCGCGTCCTCGGCCATGATCCGGTCGACCATGGTCTTGACGCCCGCGAGCCGCGCCTCGGCGGCCGCGCCGCCGGTGACCGCGATGGTGTAATAGGACATGGTCTGGCGGCGCGCGATCGGCGCGCCGCTGAACAGCATGAACATGTCCTGGGCGCCGATGGTGAGATGCTGGGCGAAGCAGTTGACGCCGGTGATGCGCCCGTGCTGACGGTAGTATTGCGTCTCGATGGTGTATTCGAGGCCATAGGGGCCGATCTCGACCAGCTCCGGCGTCTCGGCCCGGAGCCCGTGCAGCGAGCGCAGATGCTGGAAATCGACGCCGTTGCTGACCGCGATCCAGGTGTCGACCGGCCGCTCGCCATAGCGGAAGCTGCGCGTCACCAGCGCGGCCGCCTCGGCGCCCGGCATCGTCGGCGGCGGGAACAGCGGCGCCGTCCCGTTGAAGGCCCACACCAGGCCCAGCGTCTCGGCAACGGGATACGTGGCGACCCGCGCCTCCGCCGGAATCGCGTCACCGGTCGGGATCGCGACGCAGCGGCCGTCGGGGCCGAAGCTCCAATGGTGGAAGGCGCAGCGGATGCGTCCCTCGATCATCTGTCCCGCGCTGAGATCCGCCCCGAGATGCGGGCACCACGCACTCTGGACCACCGGCTTGCCGTCGGGGTCGCGATAGACGATGACGCGCGTGTCGAGGAAATCCTGGCCGAGATGGACGCCGCTCTTGACCTCGCCAGCGAGCGCCACCGGATACCAGGATTGCGGAAAGGCGGCATCCTCGGCTGCAGTCATCGCTTGGCTTCCCGCAGGCGCGAATAGGCGAGGGTCCAGGTGACGAGGCCCGTCACCGTGACGAGCGCCAGCGCGGGCTCGGCCACGAAGGCGAGCGACGGCGGTAGCGTGAAGGCGCAGGCGATACCGAGGACCGCCTCGCCCAGCGTCGCCAAGCCCCACACCACGGTCAGGAGCCTCATCGCCCGCCGGAAGCCCGGGATGTCGGAGCGCGCGTCCCAGGCGGTGCGCTTGGCCGGATCGTCGCCCGCGACGAAGTAGCGGCTGACATAGAACATCAGCGGACGCGCGGCCCGGAGCGAGCCGAGGCAGGCGATGCCGAACAGCCCATAGGCGGGTGCGGCCTTCATCACGCTGAAACGCACATCGTCGGTCGCGAGCGAGAGGCAGATGCCGAGCAGCATCGTGACGCTGACCGCGATGCCGATGACTTCGACGCGCCGATGTCGCGCCCAGGCGACGGCAACCGACCCGATCGGAAAGACTGCGGCCAGGGCGAAGGCGGTGCCGCTCGAGACGCCGTTGCGCTCGAGGATTTGCACCGCGAGCCAGGGGAGTACGACGTCGACCGCGAACGTGCCGATCAATCCGCCGCCGCGTGACGGGCGGACGCCCGCCTGCGCCTCGACGCGATCGGTCACCGGTCCTCTCCTTCTCCGCCTGTCGTGCGGCTTGTGGAGAGGGTACGGTACTTATCGGTACCAGCGCAAGCGGTTTCTCGGCCCGCCCACTGCCGCCTCACTAGTCCGCGCCGCGCGCGGCCGCGTCGAGCGTGTCGCGCCGGCCCAATCCCATGCCCTGGAAGCGGACGTAATAGAGCCGCGCCAGCACGAAGCTCGCGATGGTGCCGATCGAGAGCGGCACCAGCAGCGCCAGGTAGAGATGCTCGATCGTGAGCTGCATCCCGATCAGCACGCCCGCCGCAATCGGTCCCGTCACCGAGCCGACGCGGCCCACCGCGAAGGCCCAGCCCGAGCCGTTGGAGCGGATCGAGGTCGGATAAATCATCGCCGAGGTGGCGTTCAACCCGAACTGCAGCCCGAGCAGCGTGAAGCCGGACAGGAAGATCACGCAAATCAGCAGCCATTCGGGTTCCCTGGCATATCCCAGGAACGGCGCCACCACGAGCGAGATGACGAACAGGACGCACACCGGCATCAGGCCCGATTTGTCGATCGGCCGGCTCAAGGACAGCCCGCCGAGCGTGCCGCCGATCTGGAAGATCGAGGTGCTGAGCACCGCGAACGAGGTCGGCATGTGCGCCGCCGCCAGCACCGTCGGCAGCCAGGTGTTGAGGAAATAGAACGACATCAGGTTGCAGATGAAGCACAGCCACAGGAGCGGCGTGATCCAACGCAGCCCTTCCTGGAACAACTGCGTCGGGCGGAACGCCGCGTAGACCTTCTCGTCGGCGACGACCAAGCGGGTCTGGGGTGTGATGGCGAGCGTCGGGTCCATCGCCTTGATGATGCGCACGGCGCGCTCGCGCCCGCCTTCCTTGACGACGAGATGCTTCAGCGATTCCGGCAGCCAAGCCCACGCGGCGAGCCCGATCACCAAGGGCGCCACGCCGCCGATCAGGAACAGGATCTGCCAGCCATAGGTCGGCACGAACAAGGCAGCCACCGGCCCCGGCACCGCGCCGCCGAACGTGATTCCGGTGAACATGACGATGATCATGGTGGCGCGCGCCCGCTTGGGCGCGAACTCGGCGTTCAAGGCGATGATGTTGGGCAGCATGCCGCCGATGCCGACGCCGGTGAAGAAGCGCAGCCAGATGAGCGTCGTAAGCGAGCCCGCCGCCGCGGTGGCCAGGGTGAAGATTCCAATCACCATGCACGAGCCGACGATCGCCACGATGCGGCCATAGCGGTCGCCGACCCAGCCGAGCAGCGGCGAGCCGAACAGGATGCCGAAGAGCCCGGCGCTGAACGCGGCGCCCAGCGCCGCCATGCTTTGGATGCCCCAGGCCTTGACCAGCGACGGCCCGGCGAAGCCGACCGCGGCGATGTCGTAGCCGTCGAACAGGATGATGAAGAAGCTGAAGATGACGACCATCGCATTGAACCGGTTCATGCGGCGGTCGTCGATGAAGCGGGTGATGTCCAGAACCTGCGGGCTCGCCATGTTTCCTCCGGGCGCGGCGCGCATTGACGCCGCCGCTTGCCCGAAGATTAGTCGCTCGGCCCGGTCGGGTCACGTTCGACTTCGATGCGCGCGCAACGAAATTGGGCGGCGTCCCACGGGCGCCGCCCTCTTTCGTGATCGACCATCCCGCTTGCGACGGGAGTGGGCAGAGGATTAGAAGCCTTCGTTGGCCTCGTAGCCGGGCACGGGCAGGCCGTATTGCGGGTCGATCACCGCGCCGTCGCCGTTGCGGTACACCGACCACGGCGGCACCGCGTTGGGGTTGAACGTGCCTTGGACCTGGGCGCGCTGCGGCGGCACGGCCGTCTCCGCCTGCTGCGGCGCCGGACCGGGGTCCTGCGCGACTTGCGGCGGCACGGGGGAAGCGGTCGCAGCATCGCTTGCCGCGAACGCGGCCGGGGCGAGAGCCAGCCCCATCGAGAGAACGAATGCGCACATGCCGGTTGATCTGGTCACTCGTGAATCCTTTCAGTCATCGTCGCGATGTCCCTCCAAGCTGCGACGAGGTTGAACCGGGGCGCCCGCCGCCTCAAGCGCGGCCTCGGCACGGGCGGCCTGCGCTTCCTGCAGGGGATGAAATTGCTGCAGCGCACCTAAGAGAGCCGCCGCACGGCTATTTTGAGGCGTCGTAGGGAGAAACGAGGTCGCCGGTCTTGAACTCCGGCGGCCACAGCACGACCACCTTTTTCGCATCCATGAACTGGTCGGCCGTTGCCGGCGCCGTGATGCCGCGGAACTGCTCGGTGATGATGCGCGGCTTGGTCCACTCGCCGTCGGGCCCGAAGCTGATGTCGCCTGCGACGGTGCTGAAGCTATGCGCGTGGATGTATTGCGCGATCTTCTCCTGATCGAGGCTGCCGACCTTGGTCGCGGCCTCCTCCAGCACCTGCAAGGCGGCATAGGCGAACGGGACGTAGCCATACCCGAGCGGATCGGTGCCCGCCTGCGCCGCCCGCGTCTGGTACTTCTTGATCATGTCCTGGAGACCCGGGAAGGTGAAGCTGGGCGAGAAAGCGTCCAGATAGACGATGTCGTTGGTAAGCGGACCAAGCTGCATCCGGCCGGTGGTCGATGCGAGCCCCACCATGTTGCCGCCGAACATGCGCGTCTTGAGCCCGGCCTCGTGTGCGGCGTGGATCATGCCGATCGTGTCGGGGTTGTAGCCGGCATCGAACACGATGTCGGGGTTGGTGGCCTGGATCGCGCGGACCACCGGCCCGTAATCCGTGGTCGCCGGGGGATAGGCTTTGTCGTAAACGATCTTCAGGCCCTTCTCGATGGCGATTTCGCGAGCGCCGTCGACCGCGTTCTTGGCGAACTCGGCATCGGCCGCGGCCAGGGCGATGGTCGTCGGCTTAGGGTTCATCTGCATCGCGACGTTGAAGAACCCTTCCGCGAACGCGCGCTTGGGCTGCGGTCCGCTCGGCAGCATCACGAAATAGCCGGGGTAGTGGAACTGGCTGTTGGCGGCGAGCGCCGTCACCGCGATGGTGGTCATCTTGTGCTGCATCAGAACCGGGATCGCGGGCACCGCCATGTTGGTGGCATAGGGACCGACCACCATGTCGACCTTGTCGATCTCGATGAGCTTGGTGTAGATGCCCGGCACCAGCGCCGGGTTGCTCTGATCGTCGTAGCAGTCGAGCTGCACCTGGCGGCCCAGCAGCCCGCCCTTGGCATTGATGTCGTCGCGCCACAGCTCGAAGCCCATCAGCACCTGCTTGCCGTTGACCGCGACGCCGCCGGTTTGGGACAGGCTGCAGCCGATCTTGATGGGGTCGGCCGCGAGCGCCGGCATTGCCATAATCGTCGCGAGCGCGATCGCCGCGAAATTCGCACGATGAGTCATGGTGTCTCCTCCGGGTTTATTTCTTTGCTGCCGTGTAGGGATAGATGAAATCGCCCGTCTTGTACTTGTCGGGCCACAGGATCGCCTCGTGCTCGGTGGAGCGGAACTGGTCGATGTCGTCGGGCGCGACGTGGCGGAACTGGGTGAAGAGGCGGCCCGACTCGGTCCATTCCCCGTCCGGCCCGAAGGCCAGATCGCGCAGAACGGTCTTGACCGTGTGCGTGTGGAGATATGCGGCGAGCGTCTCGGCATCGAGGCTCTGCGTCGCGGTGACCGCCGCCGCCAGCACCTGGCCCGCGGCATAGCCGAAGGGCGGAAAGACATAGCCCAGGGGATCGACGCCTTTCTCCTGCGCGGCCCGCGCCTGATAGGCGGCGATCAGCGCCTCCGCCTCGGGCGACATCAGGGTCTTCGCCGGCGCGAACACCACGTTGTTGATGATGCCGTTCATCAGCGGGCCGAGCTGCTGCTTGACGCTGGTGATGCTCAATCCAACGAGCGCGCCACCGAACACCTTGGTGTCGAGATTAACCTCGGCAGCGGCGCGCACGATGCATACCGTGTCGGGCGGATATGCGGCGACGAAGACGATGTCGGGACTGGTCGCCTGGACCGCGCGCATGATCGGCGCGCAATCGGTCGTGGTCGGCGGATAGTAGCGGTCGTAAACGATCTTGAGACCGGCCTCGACGGCGTTCTTGCGCGTGCCTTCGATGGCGTTGCGCCCGTATTCCGCGTCGGCGCCCACGAGCGCGATGGTCTGGGGCTTCGGCGTCTGCGCCTGCGTCACCGCCAGAAAGCCGGTCGAATAGGAGCGCTCCGGATCGGGACCGGTCGCGTTCATCGAGAAATAGCGCGGGTAATGGAACTCGTGGTTGGCGGCGTTGGCGAGGATGCCGACCGTCATCTTGCCCTTCTGCATGAGGACGGGAATGACCGGCGCCACCATGTTGGTGGCGTAGGGACCGATCAAGAGGTCGACCTTGTCGATCTCGATGAGCTTCGTGTAGATGCCCGGCACGTTCGATGGCTGGCTCTGGTCGTCGTAGCAGTCGAGCGCGACCGGACGGCCCAGGAGGCCGCCATTCTTGTTGACCTGGTCGCGCCAGATCTCGAGCGCGATCAGCATCTGCTTGCCGATCCCAGCGACGCCGCCGGTCATCGCCATGCTGCAGCCGATCTTGATGGGCTCCGCCGCGCAAGCGGGCGCGACCAGCACGGCGCCGGCGAGCGCGGCCGCGACGGCGGTGGCGGCGCGCATCTATGCCTCCACCCGGTCGGCGACGAAGCGGTTGCGCATGCGGCCCAGCCCCTCGATCTCCGTCTCCATCACGTCGCCGACCTTGAGGAAGGTATTGGTGCCCTGGCCGACGCCGCCGCAGGTGCCGCAGAAGAACAGATCGCCGGTCTCGAGCGTGACGATGCTCGAGGCGAATTCGATCTGCTCCTCGGGCGAGTATATGAACTGCGAGGTGTTGCCGTCTTGCTTGACCGCGCCGTTGACCGAGAGGTGCATGCGCAGTTTCATGTGGTTGGGAACGAAGGCGCGCGGCACCAGGAACGGCCCCATCGGCGCGAAATTGTCGTGGCACTTGCCGCCGAACCAGTCGGATCGCAGGCCCGGCCGGTCGGGCCGCATCTGGATGTCGCGGCACGAGACGTCGTTGCCGGTCATGAAGCCGGCGATGTGATTGAGCGCGCGCGAGGCCGGCACGCGCTTGGCCTTGCGGCCGATGGCGATGCAGATCTCGGCCTCCCAGTCGATCTTGCTCATGCCGTGCGGGATGGCGATATCGTCGTAGGCGCCGGCGAGGCAGCTCGACGCCTTGAGGAAGTGATAAGGATGGGACGTGGTCTTTTCGCCGGTGAACTGGCGGTCGCTCGGCGACATGCCGGCGCGGATCATCTCGTTGACGTGCTCCTGGAAGTTCTGCGCCGCGTTGAGAATCTTGCCCGGCCGCTGCACCGGCGCGAGCGGCCTCAAATCGGCGAGCCGCGCAACGGCGCCGGCGAAGCGGGGGCTCTTGACGCCTTCCGTGGCGATGAAGTCGGCCATCGCCTGCAGCACCGCGAAGTTCGCGTCCCAATCCTCGAGCAGGCCGAAGACCGAATTGGTGTCCCCGAGCGCGCCGGCGCGGCCCGCGGCGGAATCGCGATAGGCGCGATGCGCCGCGTCGATGCCGATCGCGTCGTCGCCCATGACGATGGCGGCGAACTTGCCGCCGCCCGTCGCGGCAAAGGTTGCGAGCTTGAATTGGATGTCGGCCACGTCGTCCCTCCCGGATCAGGTTTTGCCCGATCCTAGTCCGAAAGGGACGCGCGGCGAAGCTATTCGACGACCACCGTGCCGCGCATGCGGGGATGGACCGAGCAGAAATACTTGAAGGTCCCGGCCTCGTTGAAGGTGAAGGAGAAGCTGTCGTCGGTGTCGAGCGGCGGCGATTTCCACAGCTTGGGATCGGCCTCGCTCACCACCGTGTGCGGCTCGTCGTCCTTGTTGGTCCAGGTGACGGTGGTGCCGCGCTTCACGGTGATGGTCCCTTGCTTGAACGCGAAGTCGCCGATCGTCACGGCCGCGTGCTCGGCCGCGGCGGCGAGCCCGGCGCCGACGAGGAGGAGCACCGCCGCCACGGCGAGGGCGAAGCGGCGGCCCAGCCAGAACATGATCATCGCACCGCACCTTCACCCTTCGAGCGTCGCGTCGTGGAGCGCGGCTGGCTTGCCGTGGATCAGCTCGACGCGGCGCACGCCCAGGTACGAGCGCAGCTTCTCGGTCGGCACTTTGAGCGGGCCGGGTCCGGGCCCTTGGCCTGGCGCCGGCTGTGCGTACGCGGTCGAATAGGCGGTGCGCAGGGTGACGTGACCCTCGACCTTCTGGATCACCTGGTGGATGTGGCCGTTCAAGACCGTGACCGAGCCGAAACGCTTCACGTATGCCAAGGCCGGCGCGGCGTCGTCGGTGCCCCAGCCCCATTCGGGATAGACCGACCACAGCGGCATGTGCGCGAGGACGACGATCGGCGTGCTCGCGCTCTTGTGCTTGAGATCGCGCTCGAGCCACTCGCGCTGTTCGGCGCCGAGCGTGCCCATGCCGCCGGCCTTCAATCCCACGACATTCACTAGCGCCACGAAATGCACGCCGCCCTGGTCGAAGCTGTACCAGCCGCCGGTGCCCTTGGCGCGGCCGAAGCGCTCGAAGAACAGCTTGCCGTCGTCGCCGATGGTGTCGTGCTCGCCGGGTATGTAATAGGTCTCGAGCCCGGCGCCCTTCATCAGCTCGGCGGCGGCGTCGAACTCCTCGGGCTTGGAGAGATGGCTCACGTCGCCGGTATGGACCAGGAAGGCGGGCTTTGCTCCGCCGGCGCGCGCAAGCGCCTCCTTGAGCGTCGCGCCGGGCTCGGGATTGACCGCGCCCTTGAAGCCGATATGGGTATCGCTGATCTGGGCGAAGCTGAAATCCTTGGTCGTCGCCGCCTGCGCCTCGCCCGTGAGCTCGAAGGGGCGCGGCACGCCGCCCGCCACCGTCCACAGCACGCCGGCGCTGCCCCACATCATGCAGCTCATCGCCCGCCGCCGGCTAACGCCCGGCTTCGAGGTGTCATCGCTCATGCCCGTCTCCATCGTTTGGGCGCGGAATTGGCGCGCCGGAGAGGGTGATCGGGGAGGGGGCCGAATTATTCGCGGGCGCGGCCAAGATTTTTCGGGAATAAACTGAGCCCCGCCCCGATCTGGACTCCTCCATGGCAAGCGATTCCGCCTTCGCCGCCGTAGCGCTGCCGCATCTCGACGCGGCCTACAACCTCGCGCGCTGGCTCACCGGCAGCACCGACGAGGCGGAGGAGGTGGTGCAGGAGGCGATGGTGCGGGCCTTGACCTATTTCCCCAGCTTCCGCGGTGCCAATCCGCGCGCCTGGATCCTCCAGATCGTGCGCAACGCGGCTTACTCGGCGGTCAACGCGCGCCGCGCCCAGCGCACCGTCCCGATCGCGTCCGATGGCGAGGAGAGCGCGTTCGTGGCGCTGGCCGATCCCGGCGCCGATCCCGAGACCGCACTCATCCGCACGCGCGACAAGACGCAGCTCGATGCGCTGCTGGCGCGGCTCCCCATCGAGCTGCGCGAGACGCTGGTGTTGCGCGAACTCGAGGAACTGGCATACCGGGACATCGCGCGTATCACAGGCGCGCCGCTCGGCACCGTCATGTCGCGGCTGTGGCGCGCGCGCCGGCTCCTCGCCGAGGCCGCGCGCAAGGGAGACCGTCCATGAGCGACGCGGGCTGCGACCAGGCGCTGCTGCTGCAGGCGGAATTCGACGGCGAGCTCGACGCCGCGCAATCGGCGGCGCTGGCCGTCCACCGCGCCGGCTGCGACATTTGCCGCGCCAACTGGGACACGCTCGAGGCGGCGCGCGCGGCGCTCAACGAAAGCGATCTCTATCACCGCGCTACGCCGGCGCTGCGCCAAGCGCTCGGGGCGCGCCTGGATGCTTCGGAGACAGTGGCGCCGCGCCGCGCTGCCCGGACCTGGTGGCGTCCGGCACTGGGGCTCGGCGCCGGCATCGGCGCCGCGGCCGCCGCGCTGGTGATGCTCCTGGTGATTCCGCCCGCTGACGACGCGCTTCTCGGCGCGTTGGTCGATGCGCATGTGCGCGCGCTTCAGCCCGGGCATCTCGCCGACGTGGTCTCGACCGACCAGCACACGGTCAAGCCGTGGTTCGACGGCAAGCTCGATTTCGCGCCGCCGGTGAAGGACCTCGCCGCCCAGGGCTTCCCGCTGATCGGCGGCCGGCTCGACTATCTCGGCGGACGCGCCGTCGCCGCGCTCGACTATCAGCACGGCAAGCATCCGATCGACCTGATGATCTGGCCCGACCGCGGCGCCGACGCGACGCCCAATTCCGCCCGGCACAATGGCTACAACCTGATCCACTGGACCCAGGACGGGATGTCGCTGTGGGCGGTCTCGGACGTGGAGCGCGACCAGCTCGAGGCGTTCGTGCACGACTGGCAGCGCGCGCCCTGAGCGCGCGTGTGAGCGCGGTCACGAATTGCGCGCGAAAATGGCACGCGCGTTGTGAATTGTCTCACCGAAGACACAGACGTCGCCTCCGTAAAGGTGGGGCAAGGAAAGAGCGCCACGCGCTCCCGAGCTTCGGAGGAGAAAATGCACAAGCATCTGATCGCCGGCCTGGCCCTCGTCGCGATCGCCGCGCTCACCCCGCGGGCCGATGCCGACACGCAGCAGCAGAAGACGGTCCCGGTCGCCGCCCCGCACGCCGCGACCCAGATTCATCCCCAGGTTCATCCCCAGTTCCATCCCGTCTCCCATCCGGTCGCGACGCAGGCCGATCATGCCTTCCGCCCGGGCTCGGCGCCGGATCGCCATGCCTACGATGCGCGTCACGACTATGAACGGCACGTCGTCCGCGGGGAAGAATGGCGGCGTCAGGAACGCTTCCGCCACGAGGAGCGCTTCCGGCAGGAACAGCGCGAGCGCGAGGTGCATCTCTACCGCCACGAGCGCCACGAGCAGGCGGCGTCGGGTGGCGATGCGGGCGCCGACACCTCCGCTGACACGTCGAGCGATGCGGCGTCCGGCGGTTCGAGCCTCACTGACAAACTGAGCGCGGTTCAATCGATCATCGGCCTGTTCCAGAACCAGGGCCAATGACGCCGTAGCAGTCCGCTAGCGGACGCTTTCGGCTCCGCGCAAAGATTTTTCGCGCGCCATGTGAGTTGCCTCATAGTTGACATGGCGCAACTAGAGTAAAAGAATGAGGTCGGAACGAGTGAGGCGCGCGCTTCCGACCCTTTCGGAGGGACCATGCACAAGCATCTGATCGCCGGCCTGGCCTTGATCGCGTTCGCCGTGCTCGCCCCGCATGCCGACGCGGCCGAACCGCAGCCGCCGCAGAAAAAGGCGCCGCCCGCTGCGGCTCCCCATGCCGCGGCCCCGCATGCTGCGGCCCCGGCTCATCCCCAGGTCCGTGCTCCGGTCGCTCCACAGGTCCGCGCTCCGGCGCGGCCCGGACCGGTTCAGGCCGCCCGCCCCGGTTTCGCGCCGCAAGCGGCGCGTCCCGGCTTCGCGCCGCAAGCGGCGCACAACGTCGCTCCGGATCGTCGCCTCGGCGTCGGCCCGCAGGCGCGCGACCCGCGCCTAGCGCACCAGGAGGAGTTGCGGCGTCAGGAGGAGCAGCGCCGTGACCCGCGCCTGGCGCACCAGGAGGAGCTGCGCCGCCAGGAAGACGTCCGCCGCCAGGAAGAACTGCGACGCAACCCGCGCCTTGCCCATGAAGAGGAGCTGCGGCGCCAGGAGCAACTGCGCCGCGAAGGGCGTCTCCCCGAAGAGGGCCGTCGCCCCGCAGTGGCGTCCGGCGGCGTCTCCGGTGACGGCGGCGGTGTTGGCGGCGGTAACGGCGGTGGCGGCGGCTTCGGCCCCCGCGGCGGCCGCGGCGCCGCTTTAGGTGCAGGAGCCGCGGCTGGCGCAGGCGCGGCCGCCGGTTCGTCGGGCGATGCGTCGGCCGACAATTCCGCCGACACGTCAGGCGGTTCGACTGACAGTTCGTCGAGCGGGTCGAGCTTCAACGACAAGCTGAACAACGTGAAATCGATCCTCGACCTGTTCCAGAACCAGGGCGGTGGCGGCGGCGGCCAAGGCGGCGGCGGCGGCGGCGACGATCCGGGCCCAAGCTCGGGATCAGGGTCGAGCTTTAGCTCAGGGTCAGGCTCGGGGTCAGACTCAGGTTCGAGTTCGGGTTCCGGCTCGGGCCTCGGTTCGCGGCCCAGCACGGGCCAAGGCCAGGGCCAGAGACGATAGGAAGGCGTCGATCCGAAGCGCCCGCCGGGGTCCCTCGGCGGGCGTTTTCTTTGGCGCTCAGCGCACCGCGACGATTTCGGCTTCGAGGTCGGCGCCCAGGATGTCGTTGAGCATGCCGAACGTGCTCTCGAGCGCCTCGGCCGGATGGACGCGGCGCTGGGGATAGCGCTTGGTGATGCGGTCCCAGCACGTCACCGCGTGATCGATCTTGCCGAGCGCGTCGCCGATCTCCCAAAAGATCGTGCGGCAGTTCCTGAGGAAGGCGAGGAACGGGGCGCTTTCGGTCTTGCGCACGAACATCTTGTCGTAGCCGTCCTCGTAATCGCCGAGGATCGCCTCGATCCTGGTCCATTGGGTGCGCAGCTCGGTGCGCACGGCGTTGTGCAGCGGCACCAGCGTGTGCCGGAACGGCCCGGCGGCGAAATTGGCGACGATCTCGCCGTCCTTGAGCCACTGCGCCAGCTCGAGCAAGGTCGGCTTGAGGCGCTGGTACTGGTACGAATAGAAGGTGATCACCTTCCACGAATAGAGAATCTCGAGCGCGCCGTCCTCGGGCAGGCCGAATGTCGCGATGATCGGCGCCAGCGCCTCGGCATCATTCGCGGCCCACATCTTCTCAATGAGCCGCTTCACCTTGGGCCGCGACGCCTTGGCCTCGGGATAGGCCGCCTTCACGATCGGCACGAAGCGCTGCTGAATGACGCCCTGGATCTCGGTCCAGTGATCGTCGGAGATGTCGAGATAGCGGTCGTTGACGGCGATGCCCTCGGCGTCGAGCACGTCGCGCAACAGGAAGGGATCGAGCGTCGGCAGCCGCGCCAGGACCCGCAGCAGGCGCAAATCCTCCGCGAACGCCTCGCGGTCGCCGAGCCGCCGCACGCCGCATTTCTCCGCGAGCGCGGCCTCGAGCTGGCGGTCGTGCAGGAAGATGGTGCTGCCGCCCTCGGCCGGATTGCGCTCGTTGAACGGGAAATAGAGCTTGGTGCCCACCGGCGGCTCGCGGCGCGAGCGGCGTTCGGCCGGGAGCACGCTGTGCTTGATGATGACGACCTGGTTGAGCCGGTGGTGGCGGAAGAATAGGTCGACGCCGCTGCGGCTCTCGGCCAAGAGCTTGAGCGTGATGCCGTTGCAATCGAACACGCGCGACGATCCGCTGTCGATCATCGGGCTGGAGAAATCATCCCGCATCGGCGCTTCTGAGGTGCTCTGTCTGGGCCCAGCCCTCATTGCAGCCTACGAAGGTTAAGAAATCCCGTACGGGGTCGCAGACGCGCCACCGTCTGCTATGGTCAAGGGCGAGGGATTTCAGGTGAATGCATGAGAACCGCCCTCTTTCTCGCGGCGCTGCTGCTGGCAACGCCGGCCGCCGCCGAGGACATCAAGGTCGGCATCGTCAAGACCTCGTCCTCGGGTCATGTCTTCGTCGCGGTCGAGCGGGGCTATTTCGCGGCCGAGGGATTCGATGTCGAACTCGTCCCGTTCGAAGCGGCGCAGCCGGTCGCGATCGCGGTCGTCACCGGCGACATCGCCTTCGGGGTCTCGGCGCTGACCGCCGGCTTCTACAGCCTGGCCGGGCAAGGCGCGCTCAAGCTCATCGCCGGCCAGAGCCGCGACCTGCCGACCTATCAGAACATCTGCTACCTCGCCTCCAACCACGCCTTCGAGGCCGGACTGACCGCGCCGCGGCTGCTGGCCGGGCACTCCATGGCCTTGACGCAAATCGGCGCTCCCGGACATTACGCACTGGGCCGGCTCGCGGAGAAATACGGCTTCGACATCAAGGGCATGCGGCTGGTGCCGCTACATTCCTTCCCGAACATCGTGACCGCCTTGGCGGGCAACCAGGTCGATGCCGGGATGCTTGCCGCGACGCCCGGCATGGCAGCCGTCGAACGCGGCGCGGCTCATCTCATCGGCTGGGTCGGCGACGAGACGCCGTGGCAGATCGGCGGGGTCTTCGCTACCGCCGCCACGGCCGAGGACCGGATCGACTTCGTCGAGCGCTTCTTGCGCGCTTATCGCCGCGGCGCGCGGGATTATTTCGAGGCTTTCTCGGCCTCCGACGGCACCAGGCGCGACGGCCCGACCGCGCCCGAGATCCTCGCCATCATCGCCAAATACACCGGCGAGCCGGTGGCGCAGATCCGGCGCGCGATCGGCTACGTCGATCCCGAGGGCAGGCTCGACCGCGCCGACATCAGGCACCAGATCGCCTGGTACAAGTCGCAGAACATGCTCAAGGACGGGATCGACGGCGAGATCATCATCGACCCGCGCTACGCCCAGGATCTGCCGGCTCAACCGGAGCGGTAAAGCGGCAGCTTGGTCCCGGCCGCGGTGCGCTCGGCCAGAAGCTCGCGGCGGAAGCGGAACAGCTTGGCGGGACGGCCGCCGGTTTCGGTCGAGACCTCGCCGGTGTCCTCGACCAGCCCTTGCTGCTCGATGAGGCGGCGGAAATTCTGCTTGTGCAGGCTCTGCCCGGCGAGCGCCTCGACCGCGCGCTGAAGTTGCAAGAGCGTGAAACTCTCCGGCATCAGTTCGAACACCACCGGGCGGTATTTGATCTTGGCGCGCAGCCGGGCGATGCCGGTGGCGAGGATACGGCGGTGGTCGTGGTTCATCGGCGTGCCGGGCAGCGGATCGGCGACCGGGCGCCCGCGCCCCGCCTCGGGCACGAGGCCCGCTTCCCATAAGAGCTCATAACGCTGCAGTACGAATTCCTCGTTCCAGCCGCGCCCGGCGGTGGCGAAGGCGACCTCGATGCGCTCGCGCCGCTCGCGCCGCAAGTCGCGCGGCGCCTCCAGCGCCCAGTGCTTAAGGCGCGGCGCGATCGCGCTCGCCATCAGCTTGGGCGGACCCGGGCGCCAGTCCTCCCACGGGAAATAGCGATACCAGTTGTACCAGCCCGCATCGCTCGCGCCGCCGCGCTCGCGCGCGAGGCCTAGATAGCTGATCGAGATCACCCGCTCTGAGGCGCCGTCGCGGGTGCGGTCGCGGTCGGCGAAGGTGTAGAGCTGCTCGACATAGCCGAGCTTGTGCTGCGTTTGCTCCTCGACCCACGAGCGCACGCCCATGTGGAGGGTGCGGTGGCGCGACTGGAACGGGCCCGAGGGGAGCGCGCGGCCGCCGTCGATCGCCAGCACGCGCGGCTCGTCGGCGGTGACGGCGACGATGACGGCGGTGAGATCGATCGCCAGCGTCTCGCCCGCCGCCTCGTGTGCAGGCTCAGCCAAGGCGCGCTCGAAGACTGTCGCGCTGCCGTCCGGAGGCGTCGAAATTTGTGGGTTCGAGCCAGCGCGCGAACGCATGCTCGAGCGCCGGCCATTCGCTGTCGAGGACCGAGTACCAGGCGGTATCCCGATTGTGGCCCTTGACGACCATGGCTTGGCGGAAAATCCCTTCGAAGCGAAAGCCGAGGCGGAGTGCGGCGCTGCGCGAGGCGGCATTGAGGCTGTTGCATTTCCACTCGTAGCGGCGATAGCCGAGCTCGGCGAAGACGCGCGCCATCATTAGGGCCATGGCTTCGGTCGCTGCGACGGTTCGCTGAAGGCGCGGCGCGAAACGGATGTGGCCGACCTCGATCGCGCCGTTCGGCCGGTCGATGCGGAGATAGCTCGCGACGCCCGCGGCCTTGCCGCTGGCGCCATCGATCACAGCGTGGAACAGCGGATCCTCGCTGGTCGCGACCCGCTCGACCCAGGCGCGATAATCCGTGGCGGCAGCGAACGGGCCGTAGGGAAGATAGGTCCAGCCGCGTCCGTCGCGGTCCTCTCCCATCGCCGCTTCGAGGTCGGCCGCATGGCGCGCGGGGTCGAGCGGCTCGACCCGGCAATAGCGGCCGATCATCGCGGTGCGTGGCGGCGCCGGACGCGGCGTCCAGTCCGGGACCGGTTCTCCTATCTCCTGGTCGAGCGCGTTTTGCGGCACGTCCTCAGCGCCAGCTCAGGAAGGCCTTCTCGACCATGGTCAGGATCGCGCCGATGCTGAGGCCCAGGATCGACAGGATCACCACGCCGGCCATGAGATCGTCGGTCTGCATCAGGTTCCCGGCGGTGAGCAGGAACGCGCCGATGCCGAACTGCGCGCCGATCATCTCGGCCGTGACGACGAGCAGCAGCGCGGTCGCCATCGAGATGCGGAATCCCGCCAGGATGCCGGGCAGCGCCGAGGGCAGGATGATCTTCCAGATGATGCCGGAAACCGGGATGTTGAAGCTCTGCGCCATGCGGATGAGATTGCGCGGCACGCTGTCGATGCCGCTGAAGGTCGCGATGATGGTGGGGAAGAACACGCCCGAGGCGATGGTGACGATCTTGGGCGACTCGCCAATGCCGAGCCACAGGATGAAGAGAGGCAGGAGCGCGATCTTCGGGATGGGATAGATCGCGGACACCATCGGCATACCGACGGCGCGCGTCACCGACCACAGCCCCATGGCGATGCCGACCACGAGGCCCAGCCCCGTCCCGATCACCCAGCCTGAGCCGATGCGCATCAGCGAAATCGAAAGATGGCGCCACAGATCGCCCGAGATCGCGAGGTTCCACAGCGCCTCGCAGATCGCGACCGGCGACGGCAGGAACACGGGATCGATCCAGCGCCGGGTGATCGCCACCTGCCACAGCGCGATGACGACCGCGAAGGCGATCCAGGAATGGATCGAGTTCGGCTCCGGCAGGAAGCCGCCGCCGCGGAACGCCACCTCGCGCCGTCCCGCCGGCTGGGGCGTGCCGGTGGCCACCTTCGTACCGATGGTATCTTCAAGCATCGACCACCTCCCGTTCAGCGCTCGAGGCTTCGTCGCGGATGAGCGACCACAGCCGGTTGCCGAGATCGACCAATTCGGTCTGCGCCGATTTCTGGGTGCGCTCGCGCTGCGGAATGCGCACCTCGATCATTTCCTTGAGCTTGCCCGGTCGGCGCGACAGCACCATGACGCGGTCCGCGAGGCGCAGGCACTCGTGGAAATTATGCGTGATGTAAACGCCGGCGACGCGCTCGCGCAACCACAGATCGAGGAAATCCTCCATCAGCAGGTCGCGCGTCTGCGCGTCCAAGGCCGACAGCGGCTCGTCCATCAGCAGCACCGCCGGCTTCACCACCAGCGCGCGGGCGATGCCGACGCGCTGGCGCATGCCGCCCGAAAGCTGCTTCGGCAATGCCCCCGCGAAATCGTCGAGCTTGGTGCGCACCAGCGCATCCTTGACTCGCGCCGTGCGCTCGGCCGAACTCATGCGGTGGTGCTCGAGCGGCAGCGCCACGTTCTGCGCCACCGTGCGCCACGGCAAGAGCGCGAAATCCTGGAAGATGTAGGTGAGCGGGTTGAGGCAGTCGGCCGGTATCTGTCCCTCCATCTGGACGGACCCGTCGGTCGCCTTGAGGATGCCGCCCATGATGCCCAGCAACGTCGACTTGCCACAGCCCGACGGCCCGATCACCGACACGATCTCGCCCGAGCGCACATGCAGCTTGATGTCCTCGAGGACCTTCAGGTCGCCATAGGCGTGAAGCTTGACGTCGACGATGACTTCCATGCGCGCGAGCCCTGGCCGCGTCCCGCCGCCCACCGGGGCGGAGGCGCGAATTGGGGGAGGGTCCCACATTTCGGCCCCTCTGCTCAAGCGGCGCTTTCGGCAAAGAATTTACCGTCTTGCCCGAGGCGGCTTGCTAGGCTTGCGGAATCTGACAGGGGCCTGCCATGGCGACCGACAAACGGCCGAATTTCCTCTTCTTTATCGCCGATCAGCTGCGCGCGGACCATTTGGGTTGCTATGGCAACCAAATTGTCCGCACGCCCAATATCGACCGCATCGCTTCCCAGGGGTTCGCGGCCGACCGGTTTCACGTCGCCTCGCCCATCTGCATGCCCAACCGGGCGACCTTGATGACAGGCCGCATGCCCTCGCTCCACGGCGTGCGCCACAACGGCATCCCGTTGTCTCTGCACGCCACGAATTTCGTCGAGTTGCTGCGCCGCGCCGGGTATCGCACCGCGCTGGTGGGCAAGTCGCATCTCCAGAACATGACCGGCACGCCGCCGGCCTGGCCGCGCGATCCCGCGACAAGGCCGGCGCTCGAGGCGGTGGCGGACGAGGGCAACTATTTCCAGGAATGGAAGCCCTACTGGCGCGACCGGCCCGGCCACGACGTGGAGTTGCCCTATTACGGCTTCGCGACCGTGCATCTCACCATCGATCACGGCGACGACATCGAGGGCCATTACCGGCGCTGGCTCAAGGCGCGGGCGCCCGATTGCGAGCGGCTGATCGGGCCGGCCAACGCGCTGCCGACCCCGGGCCTCGCGCTGGCTGCTTCGCGGCAGGCGTGGCGCACGCGCCTGCCTGAGGCGCTCCACCCCATCGCCTATTGCGCCGAGATGAGCGAGGCCGTGATCGAGGGCGCGGCGCGGGCGGGCGAGCCGTTCTTCCTGTTCTGCTCCTTCGCCGAGCCGCATCATCCCTTCACCCCGCCCGGCAAGTATTGGGAGATGCACCGGCCCGAGGACGTCGCGCTGCCGCGCTCGTTTCGCGACGGCGCGAACCGGCCGCCGTTCCATGTCGCGGCATTGCGCGCCGAGCGCGACGCCGGCCGCGCGTTGAAGCACACGCCTCAGCTCTTCGCCTGTACAGAAGAGGAGGCGCGCGAGGCGATCGCGCTCAATTACGGTTCGATCGCCTGCATCGACGACGCGGTGGGGCGCGTGCTGGCGCGGCTCGCAGCATTAGGGCTCGAGCGTGACACCGTGGTGATCTTCACCGCCGATCACGGCGATTTCATGGGCGACCATCAGCTCCTGCTGAAGGGCCCCATCCATTACCGCGGCCTCATTCAGGCGCCGTTCGTGATGCGCGATCCGCAAGCCCCCCAGGCAGTGCGCAGCGACGCCCTCTGCGGCACGCTCGATCTCGCGCCCACCATCCTGGCGCGCGCCGGCGTGGCGGAATTCAACGGCATCCAGGGCCGCGATCTCGCGCCCATCGTGTCGGGCGCCGCCAGCACGCTGCACGCCGAGCTGCTGGTCGAGGAGGAAGGGCAGCGCCCGCAAGTGGGCTTCGAGGGCCGCGTGCGCATGCGCTCGCTGGTGACCGAGCGCCACCGGCTCAGCCTTTATGACGGCGTCGCCTCGGGCGAGATCTACGATCTCCAGCGCGATCCCGACGAGATGATCAATCTGTGGGACGACCCGGCGAGCGCGAGTTTGCGCGCCGAGCTTCTTTTGCGCCTCGCGCATAAGATGATCGCGATGGCCGAGACCAGCCCCAACCCGACCGCGGCGGCGTGAGCGCGCGCGATCCGGTTGCGGTGCGGTCGGAAACGCGAGAATATTTGGGACGGACCGAAAAAAAAGGAGCGCGTGATGAAACGAATATTCATGGCGGCCATGGCGATGGCGATCGTCCCCTTCGTGCCACACGCCGGCGCGGACGACGCGGCGCTTCTGGCCCAGAATGCCGTGCGGCAGGACCAGAGGGATGTCAGCCATGACACCAATGCCGTCGCGCGGGACAAGGAAGCCTACGCCCGCGAACAGAAGAAGCTGGGCGAGGACCACAACAAGACGGTGAAGGACTATTACGCGCTCGGCGGCGCCAAGCGCGACGCGGCCTACGCGGATGCCTACCGCAAGAATTACGAGAAGGCGGCGCAAGCTGCAGCCGCGAGGGGCGACCGAGCGGGCGCCGAAACCAACCGGCGGCAGGCCGAGGAGCAACGGCACAAATACGACGAGGCGCAGCATAAGATCAACGAGAGCCAGCACGCCTACGACGAGGATTTGCGCCGCGAGCAGGCCGACAGGGACCACATGACCCGCGCCTATAACGGCGCCGTCACCAACCAGCAGAAGCTCGGCGCCGACCAGCAGAACCTAAACCGCGACAAGGCGCAGCGCGACGCGGACAAGTAGGTCTCCGCCCTTTTCCGCCTCGTCCTGAGCCTTGCCCGCAAGACGATCGCGATGGCCGAGACCAGCCCCAACCCAACCGCGGCGGCATGACAGCGGGCCGACACGCAACCGACACGGTTCTTTTTCGAGAGCGTCATGGTTCGCCGCTAGCCTTCCCGGTCGTTCCTGACCGAGGGGGAGAAAGGTCATGCGCAAGATCGAGACCGCCCGGCGCCAGATGGCCGTCATGTGCGCGGGCGCCGCGCTGGTCGGCGCGGCGTGCCACTCAGCCGCTGGTGCCGAGGTCTACACCGCGACGCCGATCAAGCACCTGGTGGTGATCTTCGACGAGAACAACTCGTTCGATCATTATTTCGGCACCTATCCCGTCGCCACGAACCCGCCGAACGAGCCGCGCTTCGTCGCGGCCGACGACACACCGACGATCAACGGGCTTGGCGGCGGCCTGCTGACGAGCAATCCCAATTCGATCGCGCCGTTCCGGCTCGACCGCAGCCAGGCCGCGCTCGATTGTGACAACAGCAACGCCTACGCGGCGGAGCAGAAGGCCTTCGATCACGGGTTGATGGACAAGTTTCCGCAGAACACCAGCGCGGCGGCGTCGGCGGCCAGCGGCGACCTGGTCGCCTGCCCCGCCGGGATTGGGATGGGCTATTACGATGGCAACACGGTTACCGCGCTGTGGAACTACGCCCAGCACTTCGCCATGAGCGACAATTTCTTCGATACCGAATTCGGTACCACGGTGATGGGGCACCTCAACCTGGTCTCGGGCCAGACGCATCAGACCTTCGAGCCGGGCAATGTCTTGAAGACCGGCGCCACGAGCTTCGTCATCCGCAACGGTTCGGTGATCGCCAATCTCGATTCCGCGCTCGACGATTGCAAGGCCGCACCGGTGGGCGGACAGCCGGTCGCTTCGGTGCAGATGACCGGCGCCAATGTCGGCGACCTGCTCAACGCGAAGGGCATTGCCTGGGGATGGTTCTACGGCGATTTCACGGCGCAGCCGGGCTCGACCGCGACGCACGCGGTCTGCACCACCGGCTACGACGTTCATTACGACCCCTTCCAATACTATCCCTCGACCGCCAATCCGCACCATCTGCCGCCGGGCTCTATGGCGATGGTCGGACGCCAGGGCGATCAGGCGAATCATCAATATGACCTCGACGCCTTCTCGGCTGCGCTCGCCGCGGGACGATTGCCGGCGGTGACGTTCCTCAAGGCTCCGGCGACCGAGACCGGGCATCCGCAGACCTCGGACGCGCTGAGCGAACAGACGTTTCTGGTAGATACGATCAACGCGCTGCAGCGGTCCTCGGCGTGGCATGACATGGCCATCCTCATCGCCTACGACGACAGCGACGGCTGGTACGATCATGTTCTGTCGCCGATCCTCAGCCAGTCGAGCGATGCGACCGTCGATTTCCTGTGCGGCAGCGTGGCCCTGCCGGCGGGCGCCTACAACGACCGCTGCGGCTATGGGCAGCGGTTGCTGTTCCTCGTCATCTCGCCCTTCGCCAAGCGCAACTATGTCGATCACAAGACGCTCGACACCACTTCGATCCTGGCATTCATCGAGGATAATTGGCATCTGGGCCGCATCGATTCCCTCGATCATCCGAACGATACGCCCGACGGTAATCCGCCGCCGGGGCAAGGCTCGTTCGACCGGCTCGCCGGCTCGATCATGGGCCTGTTCGATTTCGACGACGCGCCGGACCTCCACCCGCTCATTCTCGACGACAGCACCGGCGAGGTGGTCAAAACCGGACGCTACTAGCCACGGCGTCGTTGTGACATCGTTAAGGCGCGCGCGGCCGGGGCCGCGCGCGCCGCTCCTGCCCCAACCTTCACCCTTGACATCCCCTTATACTCAGGTGTAGCATAACTTAAATACGGGCGATGTTTGCCCGCTTTCTTTGGCTCAAGAAATGCTCAAATTGAGTATAAATCGGTGAGGCCATGCCAGATACGGTGTACCCAGACCTGCTCGAACGCACGCGGCCCCTTTACGAGCGGGTGCGGCGCGTCATTCCGCCGATGGAATGGCCGGTCTTTGCTGGCGACGTCGACGCGATCCTGGCGCTGAAGCGGGCGCGGAACGCGGTGATCCTCGCCCACAACTACCAGACACCGGAGATTTTCCACTGCGTCGCCGACATCACCGGCGACAGCCTGGCCTTGGCGCGCGAGGCGGCCGGGACCGACGCCGATGTGATCGTCCTCGCCGGCGTCCATTTCATGGCCGAGACGGCGAAGCTCCTGAACCCCGGGAAGACCGTGCTCATCCCCGACACGGCGGCCGGCTGCTCGCTCGCCGCCTCGATCACCGCCGCCGACGTACGCTTGCTGCGCCAGCGCTATCCCGGCGTGCCGGTGGTGAGCTATGTCAACACCTCGGCCGCGGTGAAGGCGGAATCGGATATCTGCTGCACCTCGGGCAACGCCAAGAAGATCGTCGAATCCCTCGGCGTCCCGCGCGTCATCATGCTGCCGGACGAGTATCTGGCGCAGAACGTCGCCGCCGAGACCGCGGTCGAGATCATCGCCTGGGCCGGCCATTGCGAGGTGCACGAGCGCTTCACCGCGGCGGAAATCCGCGCGCTGCGCCGGACCCATCCCGGCATCGTCGTGCTGGCCCATCCCGAATGCCCGCCCGAGGTCGTGGCCGAGGCCGATTTCGCCGGATCGACCGCCGCCATGGCGGACTATGTCGGGGCGCATCATCCGGCGCGGGTGGTGCTGATGACGGAATGCTCGATGAGCGACAACGTGGCCTTGGCGCATCCCGAGACCGAGTTCGTGCGGCCGTGCAATCTATGCCCGCACATGAAGCGGATCACGCTGGCCAACATCCGCCGCGCGCTCGAGACCATGACCACCGAGGTGACGATCGCGCCCGAGCTCGCCACCCGCGCGCGCCGCGCCGTCGAGCGCATGCTCGCGGTCTGAGGCAAATTACGACGGGATCGGCGCCGTGCGTCCTTCGACTACGCTTCGCTCCGCTCAGGATGAGGGGCGTTGTACAACCTTCCTCATCCTGAGCGGAGCGGCGCGCTGCGCCGCGCAGTCGAAGGACGCACCATCATGACCGTTCCCCCGCTGCCGACGATCATGATCGAGCCCCTGGTGCGGGCGGCTCTCCTCGAAGACCTGGGCCGCGCCGGCGACATCACCACCGACGCGATCGTGCCTTCGCACGCGCGCGGGCGCACCGCCTTGGTCGCGCGCCAGCCCGGCACCGTCGCGGGACTCGATTGCGCGCTGCTGGCGTTCCGCCTCATCGATCCCGAGGTGAAGGCCGAGGTGGCGCGGCCCGACGGCAGCACCGTCGCCAAGGGCGAGACCATCGCCACCATCTCAGGGCCCACGCGCGGCATCCTCACCGGCGAGCGCGTCGCGCTCAATTTCCTGTGCCATCTCTCCGGCATCGCCTCGATGGCGGCCGCGGTCGTGCGCTCGATCGCGGGGACGCGCGCGCGGCTGGTGTGCACGCGCAAGACCACGCCCGGCTTGCGCGCGGTGCAGAAATACGCGGTGCGCGTCGGCGGCGGCTTCAACCACCGCTTCGGGCTCGACGACGGCGTCCTGATCAAGGACAACCACATCGCGGCGGCGGGCTCGCTCGAGGAGGCGGTGGCGCGGGCGCGCGCCGCGATCGGCCACCTGGTGAAGATCGAACTCGAAGTCGACACCATGGCGCAGCTCGAGAAGGCATTGGCCCTGCGCCTCGACGCGGTGCTGCTCGACAACATGAGCAACGACGAGATGCGGCGCGCAGTGGCGATGGTGGCGGGGCGGCTCGTCACCGAGGCGTCGGGCGGCATCACCCCCGCGAGCGCGCCCGCCATCGCCGCGACCGGCGTCGATCTCCTGTCCAGCGGCGCCCTCACCCATTCGGTCACCGCGCTCGATATCGGTCTCGATTGGCGCTGAGCGATCTTCTGGTATCCTGGGGCGCATCCCTGGGGAGGAGACCAGCGTCATGCCCGTGCTCAAGCGTCCCGACGCCGAGATCCATTACGAGGAATTCGGCGCAGGATATCCGGTTCTGTTGTTCGCGCCGGGCGGCATGCGCTCGCAGATGGGGATGTGGCACACGCCGCCGGGCGGGCCGCCGCGGGTATGGTCGGACTGGACCGAGGTGCTGGGGCGGCACTATCGCGTCATCGCCATGGACCAGCGCAATGCCGGCAAGTCCAAGGGGGCGATCGCGGCCAATCACGGCTGGGATACCTATGCCGCGGACCAGTTGGCGCTGCTCGACCATCTCGGCATCAAGGCGTGCCACACGCTCGGCGGCTGCATCGGCTCGAGCTATTGCCTCAAGCTGATCGAGGCCGCGCCCGGCCGCACCAGCGCCGCGGTGCTGCAGAACCCGATCGGCCTCAACCCCGAATTCCCGACATATTTCCCCGAGGGCTTCGCCGAGTGGACCAAGGAGCAGATGGCCGCCCGCTCCGACCTCGACCCCGCCGCGGTCGCCGCCTTCGGCAAGCGCATGTGGGGCGGCGAGTTCGTGTTCGCGGTCAGCCGCGATTTCGTCAAGCGCTGCACCACGCCGTGCCTGGTGCTGCCCGGCAACGACAAGCCGCATCCCGCCGTGACCGGGCTCGAACTGGCCGAGATCCTCCCCAAGGCCGAGATGCTGCGCGACTGGAAGGGCCCCGATCATTTCGAGGCGCAGCGCCGCACCGTGCTCGCCTTCCTCGACAAGCACACGCCGGCCGCGCAGCGGCACTAGGGCGATGATCCCCAATCCCGGCCGCATCCTCACCACCCATGTCGGCAGCCTGCCGCGGCCGCCGGATTTGCGCGCGCTCCTCCTCGCCAGGGACGACGGCAAGCCGGTCGACGAAGCCGCCTTCGCATCGCTGCTGCGCGGCGCCGTCAAGGACACGGTCCAACGCCAGGTCGCGATCGGCCTCGACCTCGTCAGCGATGGCGAAATGGGAAAAATTGCCTATTCCACGTACATCGCCTCGCGGCTCTCGGGCTATTCCGGCAACGGTCCCGGCACCGTCGCGCGCGATCTCCAGGACTTTCCCGACTTCGCCAAGACCAGCACCCGCGGCCTCGGCGTCAAGCGGCCACTGTGCCAAGCCCCGCTCGCGCTCAAGGACCGCAAGCCGCTCGAGACCGATCTCGCGAACTTCGCCGCCGCCGTCGCATCGGCGCATCCCGTGGGCGCGTTCATGACCGCGGCCTCGCCGGGCGTCACCGCGTATTTCCTGCGCAACCAGTATTACCCGTCGCATGCGGCATATCTCGCCGCGCTGGTGCCGTTCCTGCGCGACGAGTACGAGGCGATCGTCGCGGCGGGGTTCGATGTCCAGCTCGACTGCCCCGATCTCGCCATGTCGCGCCACCTCGGCTACGCCGACGCGAGCGACGCCGAATTCGACCGGCTGTGCGAGGAGGCGCTCGAGGCCTTGGGCGAGGCGACGCGCGCCATTCCGGCGGAACGCATGCGGCTTCATCTGTGCTGGGGCAACTATGCGGGGCCGCACCACCACGACCTGCCGTTGGAGAAAGTCCTGCCCCGCGCGCTCAAGTCACGCGCAAAGGCGATCTCCTTCGAAGGCGCCAATCCGCGCCACGAGCACGAATATGAAGTGTTCGAGAGCATCCGCCTCCCCGACGACCGCGTGATCCTGCCCGGCGTCATCGATTCCGCGACCAACTTCATCGAGCATCCGCGCCTCGTCGCGCAGCGCATCGAGCGCTATGCCCGGATCGTCGGGCGCGAGCGCGTCATCGCCTCGGTCGATTGCGGCTTCGGCACCGCCGCCAGCTCGCAAGGCGTCGATCCGGCGATCGCCTGGGCCAAGCTCGAGGCGCTGGTCGCGGGCGCGCGGATCGCGTCCGGCCGTCTCTGGCGCGCCTAGGAGAAGCCGATGCCGCAGCTCTATGTCGCGACCAACGGACTCTCGGTGTGGAAGAGCGACGATCTCGGCGCCACCATCGCGCGCATGCCGAGCGGCACCAACCTCTACAGCGGCAGCCAGGTATGGGCGCTGGCGTCGCACCCGTCGGCGCCGCGCTTCCTCTTCGCTGGCACCGATAGCGGGCTTTACCGCCTCGACCGCGTGCAAAATCGATTCACGCACCTGCCTTCGCCGATGGATGGCGAGCGGCTCGTCACCGCCATCGCGTTCGCGCCCGCCGATCCCAATACCATCATTACCGGAACGCAGCCTTCCGCGCTCTATCGCACCAGCGATGGCGGGCGCAGTTGGGCGAAGCTCGAGACCGCGATGAAGCGCTACACCACCAGCGGCTTCTACGGCAGCGACCGGCCCGGCTTCGCCGACGACGGCGGCAACGGCACGGTCAAGCATTGGACCCGCGTGACGCAGGTGCTGATCGATCCCGCCGATCCCGCGCGAATCTGGGCCGGGGTCGAGATCGACGGCGCCTGGACGAGCGGCGATGGCGGCCAAAGCTGGGAGCGCGTGTCGCAAGGCCTCGAAACCGACGACATCCACGGCTTCGCGTTGGTCTCGGACGGCGGGCCGCTTCTCGCCACCACCAATGCCGGCCCTCACGTCAGCCACGACAGGGGACGAAGCTGGGCGCGCATCCCGATCGACTCGCCGTGGCAATATGTGCGCAGCGTGGTCGAGCGGCCCGACGGGTCGGGCGTGCTGCTGATGACCAACGGCAACGGACCGCCGGGCAGCGCTGGGCGCCTCTTCCGCTCGCGCGACCGGGGCGCCACATGGCACGAGGTGACGCTGCCGGGCACGGTCGAAAGCTCGCTCTATTTCCTCGCCGCGCACCCGTCCGACCCGAAGCTTGTGTTCGCGGCGGCGACCTTGGGACAGCTCTACCGCAGCGACGATGGCGGCGAGAGCTGGATCGCGCTCACGGCGCGGCTCCCCGAGATCCGCGCGCTCGCTTGGCTGCCGGACTGATGCGCGCGCTTTCACTCTTCGCGGCCATCCTCTTCGCCTCGGGCGCGGCCGCCTCCGAGCCGATCAAGATCGGCATCCAGAAGCTCGAAGGCCAGGCGCCGATCTACATCGCCGAGGAAAAGGGCTATTTCCGCGACCAGGGGCTCGACGCCGAGATCGTATTCTTCGACGCGGCGCAGCCGATCGCGGTCGGCATCGTCTCGGGCGGGCTCGACTTCGCCGTCGCGGGCTTCGGCGCCGGCTTCTACAACCTCGCGGGTCAGGGCGAGCTGCGCATCATCGCGGCTTACATCCGCGAGGCGCCGAGCTTCCAGGCGACGGCCTACGTGATCTCGAACCGCGCCTACGACGCCGGTTTCACCACGCTCAAGGATTTCGCTGGCAAGACGGTCGCGGTGATGCAGGTCGGCGCGTCGCAGCATTACGCGCTGGGCCTGCTCACCGACAAATACGGCATCGACCTCAAGGGCATCCGCGTCGTCGCGGTGCAGTTGGGCGCGAACGAGGCGTCGGCCGTGGTCGGCGGCCAGGTCGATGCTGCGGTGGTGCCGGAGACCTATGTGAAGGACGCGCTCGCCGCGGGCAATGCCAAACTCATCGGCTTCGTCGGCGACGAGACGCCGTGGCAGCTGGGCGCCGCCTTCACCGCGACGCGCACGGCCGACGACAAGCGCGACCGCGTCATGCGCTTCCTCGCCGCATACAAAAAGGGCGTCGCCGAATACCACGACGCCTTCATCGGCCCGGACGAGCGCCGCTTGGACGGGCCGACCTCACCCGACGTGCTCGCCATCGTCGCCAAGTACATGGGCGAAACGCCCGAGAAGGCGCACCAGGCCATCGCCTATTACGACCGCGAGGCGCGGCTCGACGTCAAGGACGTGCTGCACCAGATCGCCTGGTACAAGGCGCAGGGGCTGGTAAAGGGCGAGGTCGACGGCGCCACCCTGATCGACCGCCGCTACGTTGTGCCGCTGCCCGGTCAGTAGGCAAGCTTCGGAAACCAGTCCGTGCCGCGCCCTTCGGGCGTGAAGTCGAACAGGTTCCACAAGGGCCAGATCGGATCGACGTGGCGGTGGTTCTGGCCCGTCTCGGCCGGGCCGAACAAAAGCTCGGTCGCGAAGACGTGGTGCGTCTTTCCTTGGCGCCGCACGAACACGTTGAGCAGCGGCATTTGCGCGCCGGTCTCGGTCTCGCCGTGATAGTCGCGATTGTAGGTATTGCCGGCCGACGACAGCAGCCGCAGGCTGCGCCATCTCCGCTCCCCGGCGAAATCGCGGATGCGCGCGATCGGCGACTTGGCGACGACGGCGAGATTGATGCGCTGCATGGCGTGGCGCGCGTTGCCGTCGAGCGCGTCGAGCATGCAGGTGCACATCGGGCAAGCCTGCGCCATGTCGGGCCCGTACATGAAGCTGTAGAGGACGAGGCTCGCGTCGGGCCTGGCGAAAAGCTCCGACATGCGCACGCGACGCGGGGCGCCATCCGCGCCCAATTCCTCGAACGTGTAGTCCTCGGGCACGGCGCCGCCCAAGGGCAGCTTGCGGCGCAAGGCAGCGACCTCCTCGGTCTTGCGGCGCAGCTCCATCTCGGCGGTGAGCAATGCGTCGCGCGCCGCACGGTAGGACTCGCTTTCGCCGGGAAAGCGCACGGAATGGAGCGTCATCGGGTCCTTCCCTCTCTCAGGCGCGAAGATCGGCACCCAGCAGGATGCGGCGGTAGGACAGCGCCTCGGCCAAGTGGATGCGGCGCACGCCCGGACTGGCGTCGAGATCGGCCAAGGTGCGCGCCACCCGCAGCACGCGGTGATAGCCCCGCGCCGAAAGGCGCAGGCGCTCGGTCGCGTCGTTGAGGAGGCGCCGCCCGTCAGGATCCGGCGTGGCGATCTCGTCGAGCAGCGCGCCGTCGGCCTCGGCGTTGGTGCGGATGCGGCGCTCCGGCGGCAGCGCCGCGTATCGCATCCGCGCGATCTCGCGGGCGGCGAGGACGCGCGCCGCCACCTCGGCCGAGCCTTCCGCGGGTGGCGGCAGGGCCAGATCCGTCGCCTTCACCGCCGGCACGTCGATGTGGAGATCGATGCGGTCGAACATCGGTCCCGAGATGCGCGACTGGTAGTCCTGCGCGCATTTTGGCGCCCGGCCGCACGCCAGCGCGGGGTCGTCGAGATGGCCGCAGCGGCATGGATTCATCGCCGCCACGAGCTGCACCCGCGCCGGATACGTAACGTGCGCGTTGACGCGGGCGACGCTGACCCGGCCCGCCTCGAGCGGCTGGCGCAGGGCCTCGAGCGTGGCGCGCTGGAATTCCGGTATTAGGTAGCAAACACACCTTGGAATGCTTATGCTCCGACTTGTCAACCCGCGAGATTGTAACAGCATTGCGGAACGTCGTTCAGGCCCCGCCTCGGCGGGGCTTTCTTTGTCGAGAGGCTAGGCGGGCGGCTCAGATGATTTTAGGAGCGGTCGTTGCCTGTCCTTGCGATCTTCCTCAATAGCTCGCCGAATAAACCCCGCGCTTCGGGCGCTGGCGTATTCGCATTCGGAATTGCCTTGGCGATCTTCCTCCTCGATGCGTTCTGTCGCCAACACTTCAGCAGCCATTACGTAGGAAAGTTCATCGGTCGCTAGGCCGTCCCTAAGATTGGCTTTCGGCGGCAATCCGCGTTCCGCGCGCAAGTTGCTGGCCGTGTTTCCTAATAGTTTGCGGTAAACCGCGTTCGTGCATCGCCAATATCCGTCATTTACGACGCCGTGGTCGCGGAGTGTATTTGTATAACTAACGCGACGCGCGCGAGCCAATGCGCGCACGCCCGCCCAAACGTTGTCGGCCGGTGGCGCACGCTGCAAAATTTCGTCGGCAAGAGTAGCGTCGCCACGTCGGTAGCGAAGCCAAACTTCTCTGACCTCGATTTCAAGCTTCGGGCTAAGGAACCCTGCATAGGCGGCCGCAAGAATGGGATGAGCAAAGGTTCCAGCATTGCCACGCCCGCGCTTGGCGTAAGCCACTGGAAGGACTGGCGTATTTTCCTTAAGCGCGGTGACAACGATCTTTTGTTGAAGCGCTTCCTCTAACCTCTTGGTCGCGACAATGTCTCTCCAACGTCGCGGCTGGCGCCCAGGCGTTGACTTCGCTACCTGCCAAATGTCATCAAGACAAACCAATCCGTTAGCATCCTCTCGGATGCGCTTGCCGCGCAACACTATTTCGGCGCGCGGCAGAATAGTTTCCTTCGGCGTTTCCGCCATAACACAGGCCTCCACTGTTAGAATGTGGACGCCTCCCTTACGGCTCTAGCGGCCGGTTTCGTTTGAAAAAATCTAGCACAGAGCGCGGTGAGGGTCGAATCCAAATCACAAATTCAGTGCGCGATTTCCCATGCGAGTCGCTGGCCGAGACCAATTGCGTTGCGGAGCAGCCCCTTGTTCCGATGATGGCGCAAACATGAGGCGACGCGCTTGGTAACGGTTTTCACGAGCCGCTTGTCAGCGGTGTTCATGCCGCGCTCGGCCATGACGTGCATCGTGAGTTCCTGAGTGGTGCAGGCGCGCTTGGCATCGCGGATGGTGCCCAGAACGATCCGCGCGACTTCGCCCTTGTAGGCCGCGTGGCGCGGTGGCATCGGCTTCGGTTTCACTTCGGTTAGGTCAATGTCGGGATCGAACATGCGGATCGTGGCATCGACGCTATCGAGGTCAATGAGAAGCTGGCGAGCCTTGGCTTGGTGATGCTCGAATTGCCCGGCCAATTCTGCGCGCTTCCTCAACAGCGCGCTGAGCGCGTGTTCATTTTCCATCGTTCATGCTCCGCTGCCAGTAGCCGCACCATTGCCGCGACTTGGGATGCTGAGTGGCGGCGTTGACCGCTATCAGATATTGCTCGCCGTTGCTGATGCGCCGGTGATCCTCGCGCCAATCCATTTCGGCGGCGTAGGAAGCGAGGTATGGGCCGCTGATATGGTGGTGGATGCCGTATTCGGCCCGGCGCAGGCGGCTAAAGAAACTCTCGGCAAGATTGGTCGAGGTTCCCATTTCATCGCTGTAAGACTGCGAATGGTTGATGCGCTTCGTTAGATAGCGCGCGTGTAGTTGGTCCCAATGGGATGCTTCGTCGGCATAGACCGTGCTGCCGAGCGCAATCCGGTCCCGCAGCATCGGCACCGCCGCATCTTCCGTCTTGGTGACAAAGGTAATGGTCTTGCCATTCCGCTCGCGGGCAACGATCACTACGCGGCGCTTGCCGTTCTGATTGATGGCGAGGCGGCGGTCTCGGCGGTTTTCTTTGTGGTTCGCGGGCCGGACATGACCGCCCGTGTACATGCCGTCGATTTCGACTTCGCCGGACACCGTCGCGCCCTTATCCTCAGCGGCCAGGCACTCGCGGATTTTGTGCGCGAGAACGAAAGCCGTCTTGTACTGGCAGTCAAGGTCACGGCTGAGTTGAAGGGCCGCATGACCTTTCGCGCCGTTTACGAATATCGCGATTGCCAAGAGGTAGTCACGCACCGGCAGCTT
>DATNID010000064.1:0-57711 GCA_035604615.1 Allostellaceae bacterium
GACCAAGACCCACCACCGCGCCCCGCACGCCGTCCATCGAACTGCTTCCGCAGAAGCGAGCGGAACGAGCGCGGCCCGGCATCGCCACGCCTTCGTTGCCGGCGACGACAGCGCCGAAATGTTGAACCGCCAGGTGCTGCAGAACCTCCGGAAAGGCGGTTGATCGCCCCACCGGCCCTTCCCCTCGCCTGGGGACGGTTTAGAGTAAGGGCAGGTTTGGCGGATCGGCGCTGAAACTGGCGGCCGTGGAGTCATTCCGGGGCGTGGAATAATTTTCCTGCGACGGCCCACACCCTGACGAGGCCCGTGCTATGCCAGATCGGACGACGAAGCGGATCAATATCGGGCGCTATCGGTGCTTATTGCAGGGGCCGCCTGACGAAGACATCCAACCGAACGTCGTTTGGTTCAGCTATTCGCAAGTGCGGAGCTTCGCTGGCTAACGCAATCCGGGTGGTCCCCGAGACGTTGATAAAGGCCGAGGAATTATGGAGGCGATCATGAAAGAGCGCGACGACAAGGCAAGCTGGCGACGCGGAATTGAGCGTTTCGGTGCGGGCGGCCAGGTTGGTAAGAGACAGGCTGGAAAGAAGCTGCATCTACCGGAACACGAGGGAGACCGCGAGCGCTTTGGCGCCGGCGGCCAGGTTGGTGAGGGACAATCGGGAAATCCGCTGAGCAAACCGGAACGTCATTGACACGATAACTTTCGGAAGATGAAGGGATAGCCTCGGAGCTTTGGTCGGGGCCATGGCCCCCTGTCGAACGGCGCGGGTGCCTTGCCAGCGCCCTTGGTGGCGCCGCGCCCCACCGCGATGGCATCGACCCCGCTGAGTCGCGCTCGCGAATCCCCTCGGTGGTCGCCGAGCGTTACCAACACGCGGCAGCGAATTGAGATATACTTCTTTGGCCGAGCGACGACAAAGGAAGCTCGCGCGTATTATTCGTCTCGAGGAGGCACCGATGCCGACGGGAAGTCCTGACAAAACCCACGGATTTCGAATCCACCATACGATGCTGCCGGTCGCCGATCTTGATCGGGCGACCGATTTTTATACGCGTCTCCTCGGCATGGTGCCCATGGGGCGGCGCACGGATGAAACGAGAAAGGTGGAGGTCGGTCATGTCGGCTATGGCGACCGCGACGCGCAACCCTCGCTCGAATTGACCAGGGACATCAGCGAGGGAGCGCCCACCGAGGTCAAGCCAACCGGCATTCACATTGCGATCCAGGTCAATGACCTGCAGCAGCTGTGCGCCGAGTTAGAGAAAGAGCGCGTCAATTTCATTCAGGCGCTCAAGGCGACGGGTCCGGCCAGCAGGCGGCTCGTCGCCTGGATTCGCGATCCCGATGGACATGCGATCGAGCTGATCGAATTGCGCCCCGCTGCCTAGCTCATCGCACCCGATTGCAAACTTCGGCGTTTTGTAGGTCCCGTCGATGCCTCGCCGATCTTCGAAGGCCGCTGGACATCTCGGTCACCTACGCTGCGATCGCTTGCGTCACGGTAAGGGAATCGTGGCCCCGATCGACGCCACAAACGCGGTGCCGACGGCTCGGAGATCCAAGCGTCAGGCCCTCGGATCGTGCCGCGCGCCCGGCGCTCTCGACCGCGGCAGCGGCATCGAAACGATTGCCCGTATGACCGATAATAGGCGCCTCGCCGAGGCGCCGCTATTTTTCCCTAGCCGATCGCATGCGACCTCAAAAGGGCTGAACGGCGCCCGTGATGCTTTCGAAAAAATGATGGTTCGGCGCGCATTTGTTCAGGTTATATGTTGGGTCTGAACCGGATCACCGATCGCGGGGTGCTGAAAAGGCCAAGGGACCTCCCGCAAAGCCGCGCGTCCGGTTAGGGTCAAGAACACCATTCGCGTGACGCCCACGACACGTCCGATCACCCACCGGAAATGGCCGCCATGCGGGCATGGCGCCGCTTCGCATTTGTGCTACGAGCGGACAAAGATCAGATCGCGTCATAAACATGCGGGTCGACAAGCTGCCAAGGATTGAGAAGACGAAGGGTACGAGGGTATGCAGGACTCTAACGCGAGCAAAGAACGACGCGCGCTGCAAGTCGTCGTTGCCGTCTGCAGCCTGGTTCCGATTGCCGCAGGCGCCGGCGGCATGCTGTTAGGGCCGGCCTTCCTTGGAAATCCGGTAGCCGATTCCTCCGATTTCGATAGTCACTTCCGGTATCTGTCGGGCCTGTTATTGGGGATCGGGCTTGCCTACGCACTGGCCGTGCCCGGAATTGTGCGACAAAGGAAACGCTTTCTTCTGTTAGGTGGAATCGTGGTCTTGGGAGGTTTCGGCCGCCTGCTATCGATGCTCACGATGGGGACGCCATCGCCGATCACGATCGGTGCGCTCACGATGGAGCTGCTGGTAACACCGGTCATCACCCTTTGGCAGGTGCGCATTTCGCGATCAACGACATCGTGACATCGCGCAGGCTTCGATCGCCTCGTCGGCGCGGGCAAGCAGGGCCGCCGGCACGTCGAAACCGAGCGCCTGCGCGGTCCTGAGATTGATCAGCCGTTCGTCCTTGGTTGGCGTCTGAACCGGAAGATCCAAAGGAAGCCGCAACGGCACGATCATCGGCGATGAGCGAGAGGCCGGGCGCGGTCAGCGTCAGCGCGGCAGGCCGAGGCCACGGATCGCGATGATGTTGCGCTGAATCTCGGCGGTGCCGCCGCCGATCACGCCCATGATGGAATGGCGCAGCACCTGTTCCATCTCGCCGATGGGCGCGGATGGCGCATCCTCGGACAAGAGGCCGCCGGCGCCGAGAATGTCGAGCGCCGCTTCGCCCAGTCGCTCCTGCAATTCGCCGGCGAATACCTTTGTCATCGCTGCCTCATAGAGCGGCGTGCGCCCCTCCTCGAGAAGGCGTGCATTGCGGATGGCGAATTGCCGCGCCACCTCGATGTCCGCGGCAAGCGCCCCGATGCGGTCGCGGATGACGGTATTCTCGCGCAAGCGCTGGCCGCCCTCCTCGGCGCGCTTTACGTACTCGGTCAAGCGATCGAGCGAGCGCTGCAACAGGGCGACGAGGCCGCCGATCATCACGCGCTCCGCGGCGAGTGCATCGGTGATCACCTTCCAGCCGTTATTGACGCCGCCGACCATGGCGCTCGACGGCACACGGACGTCGTCGTAGAAGGTGGCCGAGAAGGTCTTGCCGTACATCGCGATGCTTGGACGAATGGTGATCCCGGCCTGTTTCAGCGGGACGATGACCACGCTGATGCCGGCATGCTTGGGCTTGGCGTCGGGATCGGTTCTGACCGCGAGCCAGATATGCTCGGACTTGTCGCCGCCCGTCGACCACAACTTCTGGCCGTTGATGATCCAATCGTCGCCGTTGCGGACGGCGCGCGTCCGGAGCGAGGCGAGATCGGAGCCCGCTTCCGGCTCGCTATAGCCGAGCGCAATGCTCATTTCGCCGCGCAGGATCGCCGGGAGGTATCGGGCCTGCTGCTCCGGCGTGCCGTGGCGTATGAGCGCCGGGCCGACGATGGTCTCGCCGACCAGATAGCCGCGCGGGGCATGGGCATATTCCATTTCCTCGACAAAGGCGAGCTGCTCGGCGGGACTGCGCGCCTGGCCGCCGAACGCCTCGGGCCAGCCGAGGCCGATCCATCCCTTTTGGCCGACGAGGCGCGAGAATTCGGGATCGTAGCCGCGGTCCTTGAACGGCCGCCGACTGTGCATCGCCTCGCGCTCCCCATGCCAGTGCACCGAGAGCCACTCGCGCACCTCGCGCCGGAATGCGCTGACCGCCGGGTCGAGATCGAAGGCGGGAAGAGTTGCCATGCTCTGTCCCCCTCCTAGCGCGCGGGCGCGGCCGGGCCGAGCAGATAGTCGGCCAGCGCCGCGCGCGCCCGGTGCGCGCCGCCGAAGCGCGCGAGGTCGGCGTGGATGCGCCGGAAATGCCGCGGCATCTCATGCTCTTCGGCATAGCCGATCGCGCCCATCGTGTGATGGGATTCGAGCACCACCTGCCGCAAGGCGGGGCCTGCATAGGCGAGCGAAGCCGCGGCGAAGACGCGCCAGTCCTCGTGCTCGCGGTCGAACATCGTGGCGGCGGCGTCGAGCGTCAGCCGCGCGCCGTCAAGGCGCGTGAGGCAGTCCGCGAGCTTGTGCTGGATGGCCTGGAACTGTCCGATGAACTGCCCGAACTGCTTGCGCACCTTGGCATGCTCGTGCGCCAGCTCGAAGCCGCGCTGCGCCGCCCCGAGAGCGCGCGCCGCGCAGCACAGCCGCGCGATCTCGGCAAGCTCGGCAAGCCGCGCCGCGGACACCTCGACGAGCGCCGCGTTCGTGCCGGCAAAGGAAAGCTCGCTCAAGGCCGGAACGGCGAGGCCGGGCGTGGGCGTGACCGACATGACGGCGCCGGCGGGAAGAACGACGACGCCAGCCGGCGCATCGACGAACAGGACGAAATACGTCGCGGTCGCCGCGTTCTCGACGAAGGCGGCGCGCCCGCTTACGGCGCCGCCCGCGAACGACACCTGTCCTGCCGCCGCATCGCCGTCGAAGGCACCGAACGCAACCGCTGCCGCGGCCGAGCCGGCATGGAGCGCTTCGCACAGACCGGCAAGGCCGTCGGCCGCACCGCGGTGCCGGCGCGCGAGCAGGCTGACGATTACTGCGCTCAAGAGCGGCACCGGGCAGGAGGCGCGGCCCAGCTCTTCGAAGACAAGCAGGATCTCGCGCAGGCCGCCTTCCTCGGGATCGAAGCCTAGCTTCGTCAGCCCTTGCGCGGCGAGGCTCCGCCAGATGCGGTTGACGGCCGCTTGGTCGTTCGCCCGCTCGACCGCGCCTTCGACCGGCCATTGCTCGGCAAGCAGCCCGCGCACCGTGTCGCGCAGCAGCGTGCGCTCCTCCTCGCCGATCGCCGCATCCTCCTTCGCCATCAGCTCCTCCTCACGTTCCGGCGCGGCAGATGACGAGCGCGTCGAGCGCCGTCGCGCCCTGGCCTTCTCTGTGGCCGACGAGCGGGTTGATATCGATCTCCAGGATCTCGGGCGCGGTCAGCATCAGCCGCCCGATGAGAGAGACTGCCCGCGCGATGGCCGTCGCATCGACGCGCCCCGCGCCCCGGAAATCGCTGAAGAGCCTTGCCGCTTTCAAGCGGCGCAGCTCATCGACAATCGCGTCTTCCGGCAGGTCGGGCGGCAGCAGCCGCACATCGCCCAGCGCCTCGATCCAAACCCCGCCCAGTCCGACCATCAGGATCGGCCCCCATGCGGGATCTCGCCGCGCGCCGATCGCGAGTTCGAGGCCGGGCGCGCCCATGGCTTCGACCAGCACGCCCTCCAGCTCGAGCCCGGGCCGCGCGCGGGCGACATTGACGTAAACGGTGTCCCACGCATGGCCGAGCGCCGCCGCATCGGCGATGCCGAGCATCACGCCGCCCGCGTCGGTCTTGTGCGCAAGCGCCGCGGCCTGCGCCTTCATGGCGACGGGATATCCCACGCGCTGCGCAATCTCGCGCGCCTCGGGCAGCGAGCGGGCGAGCGCGCCCGCCGGAACCGGAATGCCGATCGCCCGCAGAACCTGCTTGCCAAGCCATTCCGGCTGCATGCCGTCTCCGAGCGCCGGCAGATCGGTGAAGGCCGGCGCGCTCGGCGCGGCGCGCAATGCTGCGAGGCTCATGCCATAGTCGGTGAGCCGCGCGACGGCGCGAAAGGCGCGCTCGGGCGAACGCAACAGGACGATCCGGTTCTTCTCCGCGACGCTCGCGAGCTGGGGCGAGAGCGGCGATGTCTCGTTGTGGAAGACGACGACCATCGGTTTCGCCGAACCGCCGGCGCCCTCGACCAGGCGCTCGAGCCAGGTCGCCCCCATGGGAGTGCTGTGCCCCGGGATCGAGACGACGAGGCTGCCGGTCGCAGGATCTTCGATCAGCGCTTCCGCTCCGAGACGCACGAGGTCCGGCTTCCAGGCGGTGATGGTGCCGAGATCGAGCGGATTCTCCGGCGGATTGAAGACTTCGAGGCTCGGCCGCAATTTCTCCTTCTGCGCGCGCGACATCGGCGGCAGGTCGAGCCCGAGCGTTTCGCAATAGTCCTGGACGATCGCGCACAAGGCGCCGGAGAAGGTCAGGACGCCGGCGCCGGCGGTCGGCGGAACGGGATAGCGCAGCAAGAGCTGCCCGACATCGATCATCTCCTCAAGCGATTCGACGAGCACGACGCCGGCGCGCCTTACCGCGGTGCGCATCGCCGCATGATCGCCGGCGAGCGCGCCTGTGTGCGAGCGCGCGGCCGCCTGCGCGCGGGCGCTGCGGCCGGGATGGAGCAGGACCACGTGCTTGCCCTTGGAGCGCGCCGTCGCCACGGCGGCGAGGAAATCGGCCGGCCGCCGGATCTGCTCGCCATAGGCGAGGATGATGCCGGTGGAAGGGTCATCGGCGAGATGCTCGATGAACTCCGCGAGTCCGATGCCGGCTTCGTTCCCGACCGTGATCAGGTAGGACGCCGGGACGTTCCGCGCCTCGAGCGCGCCGATGACGTGGCCGCCCATCCCGCCGCTTTGGGCCACCACCGCGACGCCCGGTCCCGCCGCAGGATCGAAACGCTTCACGCGCGAGAAGTTCATGAAGCCGATGAGGAGGCCATCGACGTAATTCGTGTATCCCAGGCAATTGGGGCCGACGAGCGCGAGCCTGCCCTCTCGCGCCAGCGCGCCGATCTCCTGCTGGCGCGCACGCTCGTCCTCGCCCATCTCGGCGAAGCCCGAGGCGAAGGTGATGGCGGACTTCACCTTGCGCCGGACGCAGGCGGCGACCGCTTCGGCAACGCCGCCCGCCGGCAGCGTGAATACGGCGAGATCGACGCCCTCGGGCAGCGCGTCGATGCTCGCGAGACAGGGCCGGCCCTCGATTTCCGTGAGGTTGCGCCCGACCAGATGGACGTCGCCCGCGAATTGGTTCGTGGTGAGATTGGCGAGCACCATGTGGCCCGCCGAGCCCGGGCGCGACGAGACGCCGACGATCGCGATCGAGCGCGGCCGCACCAGGGACTCGACAGCGGCGACCTCCCAACGCGTCGACATGATATGCCTCTTTCCTTGGGCTATTGTCAGTCCTGCTGAACCTATATCATGCTGCACTCGACGTACAGGTTGGAGGAGCGCGCATTGGCCGAACAAGTCGTCACCTATGAATGCGACGGAACGATCGCGCTCATCGGCCTCAACCGGACCGCAAAGCGGAACGCGCTCAACCCCGCGCTGGAATCGCAACTTCGCGAAGCGGCGATGCGCGCGCATGACGAGGCGAAAGTCGGCGTCATTTACAGCCACGGCAAGGATTTCTGCGCCGGCCTCGATCTGGTCGAAGCCGCGACCTGGATGGACGACCCCGCCGAGCGTGCCCGCCGCCGCCGCCGCCGCTTCGAGCGCGCCTTCGACGATATCGCGCGCGGGCCCATCCCGTTCGTCGCTGCGATCTCGGGTGCCTGCGTCGGCGGCGGGCTGGAGCTCGCCATCTCCTGCCATGTGCGCGTTGCCGATGAGACCAGCTTCTTCGCGCTCCCCGAAGGCCAGCGCGGCATCTTCGTCGGCGCCGGCGGCTCGGTCCGCATCGCCCGCGCGCTCGGGGTGGAGCGCATGACCGACCTGATGCTCACGGGCCGCGTCCTCACCGCCGAGGAGGGCGAGCGCTACAACCTCGTCCAATATCTCGTCGCCAAGGGCGAGGCGCTGGAGCGGGCGAAATCCTTGGCCGCCCGGGTCGGCGAGAATGCGCCGCTCTCCAACTGGGCGATCGTCAATTGCCTGCCGCGCATTCCCGATCTTTCCTATGACGACGGGCTGTTCGTGGAGCGGCTCGTCACCGGCGCGGTGGCGAGCCCCGAATCCGCCGAACGTCTCAAGGCCTTTGCCGAAAAGCGGGCAAAGCGCCTGTCGGCGCCGGGAACATCGGGTGACGGCCGCAGCGCGACACGGGAGAAGTGACATGGCATTGCGCAACACGGCGATCGTCGGCTACGCCGAGACCAAGATCGTCGAGAAGAGCGACCGCGACATCTGGGAATTGGGCGCCGAGATCCTGGACAGCCTTCTCACCAGCACCGGATTCGAGAAGCAGGAGATCGACGGGCTGGTCTTGAGCGCGTCGATGACCGGGGCGGGCAATCCCTTCTGGTCGCAGACGACGGCCGACCAGCTCGGGCTCGAGCTCGATTTCTGCCAGACGGTGGATATCGGCGGCAGCGCGCCGCTGGGCGCGCTGGCCCGCGCCTGCGCCGCCATCGACGCGGGCCTGTGCACGACCGCGATGCTGCTCTTCGCCGACACCCAAGGCGCGGAAAACAATTCGCGCCAGCGCGCCTTCAGCGGCGAATGGACCACCCCCTATGGGCTGTTGGGGCCGCCGGGCGCGTTCGGGCTCCTGTCCAAGCGCTATGAGCATCTCTACGGGCTCGACTTCCGCATGCTGGGCAAGCTGGCGGTGGCGCAGCGCGGCCACGCGGTGCTCAACCCCAACGCGGTCGAGAAGCTACGCCAGCCCATGACCATCGACGATTACATCAATTCGCGCATGATCGCGGAGCCCATACGCCTGCTCGACAGCGTGATGGTGTGCGACGGCGCGAGCGGGCTCCTCGTCACCGGCCGCGCGCGGGCCAAGCAAAAGCGCATCGCCAAGTTCGTGACGCCGATCGGCTATGGCGAGCGCACCAATTTCCGGATCGGCGAGTCGGTGGTGGACGTGACGCAGTCGGGGCATCTCGCAGCCGGCACCAAGGCGTTCGCCACCGCCGGGCTCGCGGCCAAGGACATCTGCTCGTTTCACCCCTATGACGACTTCATCATCGCCATGATGATCCAGATGGAGATGCTCGGCTTCTGCAAGCCGGGCCAGGGCTGCGCCTTCATCCGCGAGCACGACTTCACCCACACCGGCGACTTGCCGCTCAACACCGGCGGCGGCCAGATCTCGGCGGGCCAGCCCGGCCTTGCCGGCGGCGGCGTCAATCTAGTGGAAGCGGTGCGGCAGCTTATGGGCGCCGGCGGAGCGCGGCAGGTCAAGCGCATCGATAATGCGCTGGTCACCGGCATCGGCGGCATCCCCTACGGGCGCAACTGGGCAACCAGCACCGCCATGATCCTCACCCCCGACGCCTGAGGCGCAAGACCATGAGCGAGACCGTCAACGACACCATCGACGTGGTACGCGAGCCGCCGACGCCGCGCAGCTTCTCCCGCCCCTATTGGGAAGGCACGCGCCAGAAGAAGCTGCTGGTCCAATTCGACCGCCGAAGCGGCAAATACCAGTTCTTCCCGCGCGCCAACAGCCTGTTCAACGGCCATCGCGATCTCGAATGGCGGGAGGTCTCGGGCCAAGGCGAGGTCTTCACCTACACAATTGCCCGCCGCGGTCCCCCCGGCTTCCGCGGCAAGGAGCCGTACCTGATTGCGACGGTGACGCTCGATGTTGGCGTCAACGTCATTGCCAACATCGTGCATTGCGGGCTCGACGAGATCGCGATCGGCATGAAGGTCAAGCCCTACTGGCTGCCGCTCGCCAACGGAACGCACCTGCTGATGTTCGAGCCCGCCCGCTAGCGGGCGCGGCGCTCCGTCACGCACGGCCCAGGAACGGCATGCCGATCGGCAGGACGAAGGCTTCCATCAAATTGGTCGTGTCGGGCAGGCTCGCGATCAGTAGCGCGATCTCGGCGATCTCGTCGGCCTGCATCATCTGCGAGGGCGGACGCGCGGGCCTTGGGCCGGGGCCGCCGAGATGGCTTTCGGTCACTCCCGGATCGATGATCGAGACGGTGATGCCATGCTCGCGGCCGTCGAGCGCCATCGACTGGGTGAGGCCGTGCAGGCCGAACTTCGCGGCGGCATATCCGATGGTGTGCGGCCGGGGCCGGCGCGACGACACGCTGCCCATGTTGATGATCCGGCCGCGCTTCTGCGTCACCATCACTCGCATCGCCTCGCGGCCGCACAGGAACGGTCCGGTGAGCATGGTATCGATCGAGCGCTGCCAGTCGGCCAGGCTCAGCTCCACGGTCGGGATGTGATCGGCAAGGCCGGCATTGTTGACCAGGATGTCGACCCGGCCATAAGCCGCCATCGTGCGTTCGAAGAGCCGCACCACCTGCGGCTCGACGGTGACGTCCGTCGGGCAGGCCAGCGCGGTTCCGCCCTGGGCCACGATCTCGGCGGCGATGGCATCGAGCTTGTCGGCCGAGCGGGCTGCGAGAACCGTCTTGATCCCGGCGCCGGCAAACTTGCGGGCGATCGCGGTTCCGATGCCGGAACTCGCGCCCGTGACGATGGCGACGCGCTCGGACATGTCCTTCATTGTCAAACGCTCCCCGCGCCGTTATCGCAGATCATTCACACCGCATAGCCCAGAGTATCGAAGCCCAGGAGAACCTTCCCGGCAGCTTCGAGCTGCGAAGCGCGCGCCTGCGACTGCTGGGCGACCGCATGAATGTCGCGGAAGCGGCGCTCGAACGGATTGGATTCGAAGATCGCGGTCGCGCCCGCGGCCAGGTAGCACGCATCGACGACGTCCTTGGCCTGATGGATCGCCGAGGTCGAGCCCATGCGCAGCGCGGCCCGCCGGTCGAGACTGATCTCGCCACGGCTCGCCGCTTCGTCGTAGGCGGCGCCAAGCGTATCGAGAAGGAACAGCCGCGCCGCGCGCAGCCGCACTTCGCACTCGGCGACCTGCTGTTGAATGGCGGGGTTGTCGCGCAGCGCGGAACTGGCGAGAAACGGCGTCTTTTCGCGGGCGAGCGCGAGAAAGGCGTCCTGCACGGCACGCGCGATTCCGAGCGCCACGCCGGCGAAAGCGGCGCCATAGAGCTGAAAGTTGGTGAAGCGGTAAAGCGGCCCCGCCTCGCGCCGGCTCGCCGCCTCGTCGCGCTGGAGGACATGGCTCGCCGGCACGAACAGCTCCTTCACCGCGTAGGTATCGCTGCCGGTGCCCTTGAGGCCGATGACCTGCCAGGTGTCGGTGATGGTGGCGCTGGCGCGCGGAAACAGCAGGGTCGGCTCGGTGACCCTGCCGGCGGGGCTCGGGATGGGCTTCCCGTCCGGGCCGATGCGCGCCGCGTGCGCGCCGAGCCACGTCGCATGGCGGCTGCCGCTGGCGAATTGCCAGGCGCCGGTGACGAGATAGCCGCCATCGACCGGCTGAGCACGGCCGCTGCGATTGGGCGGGCCCCACGCCAGCACCGCATCGCGCGGGCCGAACACCGCGCGCGCCGTCGCCGGCTCGAGATAGGCCGCCGCGGTGGCGCAGCCGCCGGCCTGGGCGAGGCACCAGGCGGTGCTGGCATCGGCCTTGGCGATCGCCTCGATCACCCGCACGAAGCCGGCGGGCGCAAGCTCCGCGCCGCCGAGCGAGCGCGGCACCAAGAGGCGATAAAGTCCGGCATCGTGCAGGGCCGCGACGACTTCTGGCGTGAGCTGGCGCTCGCGGTCCATTCGGGCGGTCGCGCCCTCGAGCAAGGGCGCGAGACTCCGGGCACGCTCGACATACTCATCTGCATTCATCGCGGTCTCCACCGGTCGCCTTTTATAGCGCACGCTCCACGCGTCGTCGCCGTGCCGCCCGGCCGGTCCCGGCGAGGCGCGCCGCCGCGGCCCGAGCCATCAACGGCCTTTGACGGGCCGCACGGTTGGAGTATTCGTGCGGTGATTCGGCCGGTTCGATCTCAAGGCGCTCGCGACGGCCGTGGTCCAACGAGGATCGAGGGAGGCAGAGATGAAGCGTCCGATTCCCGTCGCTCTGATGCCGGTCGCGCTCGCGGCGTTCGTCGCCGTGGCAGCCGGGCCGGCCGGCGCCGCGGGGCAATACGATACCGGCGCCAGCGACAGCACGATCAAGATCGGCCAGACCTATCCCTATAGCGGCCCCGGCTCGGGCGCCTCTTCCGGGGCCCGTGCCATAGCGGGTTATTTCGCGATGCTGAATGACCAGGGCGGTATCAATGGCCGGAAGATCGATTTCATCAGCCTTGACGATGGCTACAGCCCGCCCAAGACCGTCGAACAGACGCGGCGGCTCGTCGAGGCGGACGGCGTGCTCTTGATCTTTGCCTCGCTCGGGACGCCGACCGGCGAAGCAGTCAGGTCCTATCTCAACAGCCGGAAAGTGCCGCAGCTTTTCCTCGTCACCGGCGCCAGCACCCTGATCGATCCGCAGCGCTTTCCTTGGACGATGGTCGGACTCCCGAGCTACGCGGCCGAGGCCAGGATCTTCGCGAAATATCTGCTCGCCGAAAAGCCGGACGCGAAGGTCGGCATCCTTTACCAGGACGACGATTTCGGCCGCGACCATCTCGATGCGTTCCTCGCGGAGCTCGGCAGGCGGGCGGCGACGATGGTCGTCGCCAAGGCATCTTACCTGAACACCGATACGACGCTGAACTCGCAGATCATCACCTTGAAGAGCTCGGGGGCGGACGCGGTCTATCTCATTACGCAGGGACGCGCGTCGCCGCAATCGGTCACCGCCGTGCGCGCGCTCGACTGGAACCCGCTGGTCCTGTTGCCATCGGTCTCGACCTCGAAGGGCATCATCGGCCCCGCGGGCAACGACGCGCTCAAGGGCGTGGTCTCGGCCGGCTACGAGAAGGACCCGACCAGTCCGGCGCTCACGAACGACCCCGCCGTGAAGGAGTATCTCGCCTGGATGAAGAAATACACCCCGGCCGCCGACTGGGAGAGCGATCAATCCGCGCCGATCGGTTACGTCATGGCACAGTTGATGGCCGAAGTGCTGCGGCGCTGCGGCGACGACGTGACCCGCGCCAACGTGCTGCGGCAGGCGACCAGCCTCAAGGATTTCACCTTGCCCATGCTGCTGCCGGGACTCACGGTCAACACAAGCCCCACGAACTACTTTCCCATAAGGGGAATGCAGATGGAGCGCTATGACGGTGTGCGCTGGGTGCCGTTCGGCAAGCCGGTCAACGGATAGGCCGGGCGCTCCCGCTTGACGTGATCGCCGAGATCGCCCCGGCTTGCGGATGCAATCCGCCGCGTGTCGATCCTCTACGTGCTTTGTCAAAGATAGACCGCGCACACCCGTTCCGTGAAGTATATCGGACGCGTTGGGCTCTATCCCGATATCCGCTTCGGGTCGACAGCGTTGAGAAAGCCGCCGCTCTTGGCGCGGTGAAGGCCGAGGCAGCGGGTCGTGCGGCGGACATAGTGGCCCAGATCGAGCGGACCAAGGCCCACGCGGGGGCAATGAGCTACGGCGTCGTGCCGAGCCGCTCAACGACAGTGGCGTGCGGACGCCGCGTGGCGGGCGGCGGCGTCCGATGATTTGGAATGGGTCGCCAGATTCACCGTTGCCCGGCACCAGATGCACGATCGCGGGTAACAAGCGGGTTGCACGCAGCCGACGTTAAACCCTGCCCGGTCTGGTTACCCTAGCAATCCTAACGGTCTAAAACAAAGAGGGAAGGCTCGGATTTTGACGGGTTTCATGATGAAACCGGCGACATGATTCCGTTAGGCGCGTTACGCAATTTGGGTTGTCCATACGGCTACGAATCTGGGGGTTGGGAGTTCGACTCTCTCCGGGCGCGCCAATTCCCGCCGGGCCGTCGCGACGGCGACTAACCACCCGTTTACGAGTTCTTCCTACCCTTGCCATGGGTGCGCAGAGGACTCCGCGCCCGATTTGGATGCGAGGCGCACCCATGCAAGGACAACGGTCACCGGGCAGTGTGTCACCGCTGAAAACGGCGGTTCCAGGGCCATCGCAGGGCGAGAGGCGAAACAACAAGCGGTTCGTCTCTCAACAAGTTAAGCTAACTTTTCTGGGTGTTGAGCACGTCGCGATCAACTGGTCGCAGGGCGGCGTGCTCGTCGAGGATCGTCATCCCCATCTCGCGGTCGGGACCAGCGTATCCGGGATCGTCGCCGTCAGAGGCGTGGAGGGACGCTTCCGGTTCTCGGCCGAATTCGTGCGGCGCGACGCGCGGACAAAGGAATTGGCGTTTCGCTTCGTCAATCCTTCGCGCGCACTCCTCGACGTGCTGGACCGGATCACCGAATGACTGTTCTCGGTGCGGCAGCGGCCCATCCCTCGATGATCTCTTGCAGCGCCGCGAGCCCGTCGGTCAGCGCCGCCGGGCCGGGCTGCAGGATGAGCGGCGCCTTGATCTCGTAGAGCGCGCCGTCGCGCACCGCCGGAATATCGGCGAAGCCCGGCCGCGCCGCGACGCGCTCGGGCCGGAATTTCTTGCCGCACCACGAGCCGATGATGAGGTCGGGCGCGCGCGCGATCACCTCCTCGGCGGCGACGATGCGGTCTTTGGCGGCGGCGCCTCGGGCGCGGTCGGCGAAGATGTCGATCCCGCCCGCCGTCTCGATCAGCTCCGACACCCAGAAGATGCCGGAGATGAGCGGCTCGTCCCACTCCTCGAAGAACACTTTGGGCCTGAGCGGCAAGCGCTCGCGCCGCACCCCCGCGTCGTCGAGGCGGCAAGCGAGCGCGGCGATGAGCGTCTCGGCCCGCGCGCTCGCGCCGGCCAGCGCGCCCAAGGCCGCGATCATGTCGAGGATGCCGGCGATGCTGCGCTGGTTGAAGGCGTGGACCGCGAAGCCGCGGCGCATGAGGTCCGCGACGATATCGGCCTGGAGATCGGAGAATGCCAACACCAGATCGGGTGCGAGCGCCATGATCTTGTCGCCGTCGGCCGAGGTGAAGGCGCCGATTTTCGGCTTCTCGCGCCGCGCCTGCGGCGGTCGCACCGCATAGCCCGTAATGCCGACGATGCGGTCCTGCTCGCCGAGGAGATACAGCGTCTCGACGGTTTCCTCGGTAAGGCAGACGATTCGTTGCGGCGGAAACATTGGGACCATCCTTGATCGGTACATTATGCCACGGATGCGAGCGCGAATGGGCGCTTGAGCCGGCGCCCGCGTTCCTGTTCAATCGCGGGCGGGAGGAACCGAAATAAAGCGCAGCACGGACCGCATCCTCACCTCGCATGCCGGCAGCCTGCCGCGTCCCGAGCGGCTTCTCGACGTCAATCGCGCCAAGGTCGCAGGCGAGAAATATGACGAGGCCGAGTACGGCGCGCGCCTGGCCGACGCCGTCTCCGAGATCTGCCGCACCCAGGCCGGGCTCGGCGTCGACGTCATCAATGACGGCGAGTTCGGCAAGGCCTCGCGCGGCGCCATCGATTACGGCGCGTGGCAGAGCTATGCCTGGGGCCGGCTCTCGGGTTGGGAGCTGGGCGAGCAGCGCGGCCTGCCGGCGCTGGCGGGACGGCGCGACCGGCAGACCTTCGCGGATTTCTACCGCGAGCTCGATTCGACGGTCTTCCTCACCTCGAGCACGGCGAGAGGAAAGCTGCCGCACTTCACCGGTCCCATCCGCTACACGGGCCGCGACGCGGTCAAGGCCGATGTCGCCAACTTCAAGGCGGCGCTGGGAAGGGTGAAGGCGGAGGAGGGGTTCATCACCTCGGTCGCGCCCGGCAGCTTCGCGCGCCGCCAGAACCAGTACTACAAGAGCGACGAGGAGTTCCTCTACGCCTTGGCCGACGCGCTCAAGGAGGAATACAAGGCGATCATCGACGGCGGCTTCGTGCTGCAGCTCGACGATCCCGGCCTCCCCGACAACTGGGACATGGCCAATCCCGAGCCCTCGCTCGCCGACTACAAGAAGTTCGCGACGGTGCGCATCGAAGCCCTGAACCATGCGCTCGCGGGATTGCCCGAGGACCGCATTCGCTATCACATCTGCTGGGGCAGCTGGCACGGGCCGCACATGACCGACGTGCCGCTCGCCAGCATCGTCGACGTGATGCTGAAGGTGCGCTGCGGCGCGTTCTCGGTCGAGGCCGGCAACGTGCGCCACGAGCACGAATGGAAAGTGTGGCGCGAGGCGAAGCTGCCGCCGGGCAAGCTCCTGATCCCCGGCGTCGTCAGCCACGCCACCAACGTGATCGAGCATCCCGAGGTGGTGGCCGACCGCATCGTCCGCTTCGCCAACGTGGTGGGGCGCGAGAACGTCATCGCCGGCACCGATTGCGGCCTCGGCGGACGCATCCACGAATCGCTGGTCTGGCCCAAGCTCCAGGCGCTGGTCGAGGGCGCCAAGCTCGCGACCAAGGAGCTGTGGCGGTAGAGAACCGATGGGACGAACATGGTGCGTCCTTCGACTACGCTTCGCTCCGCTCAGGATGAGGAAGGATGTACAACGTCCCTCATCCTGAGCGGAGCGCGAAGCGCGTAGTCGAAGGACGCACGGCCATTATCTTAGGGGAGACAGGACATGAAGTTGTTGTCGTACGAAGCCAAGGGTGCCGCGCGCGTTGGCGCCAAGGTGGACGAGGGCGTGGTCGATCTCACGGCCGCGCTCGGCATCACCCACCCGGACGTGAAGCAAGGGGGCTCGCTGCTCGAGATCATCCGCTCCGGCATCGACATCGACACGGTCGGCGAGCAGTCGATCGAGCGGCTCAGGAAGGACGGCCGCCTCGGCGGGCTGATGGTCGACAATCCGACCTACCTGCCGCCCATCCTGCGCCCGTCGAAAATCCTCGCGCTCGCCTTGAACTATCGCGAGCACATCGAGGAGACCAACCTCAAATTCTACGAGGAGCCGATCGTCTTCACCAAATACACCAGCAACCTCCTGGCGCATGACGGCGAGATCGAGCTGCCGCCTTTCCCGCAGAAGGTGGACGAGGAGCACGAGCTCGCGGTCGTGGTGGGGCGCGACTGCCGCCATATCCGGCCGTCGCAGGCGTCCGACTACATCTTCGGCTACACCATCTGCAACGACGTCTCGGCGCGCAACCGCCAGGGCGAGCGCGGCAAGATGGGGCAGCCCTACGACTACGCCAAGAACTTCGCGACCTTCTGCCCGATGGGGCCGTGGATCGTGACGCGGCGCGAGCTGCCCGACGCGCGCAACCTCAAGATGGACGTGCGCATCAACGGCAAGGTGACGCGCAGCGGCAGCAGCTCGAAGATGATCTTCGATCCCTACGAAGTTCTGGCCTACTGCTCCGACTACACGCCGATGTTCGCGGGCGACGTCATTTCGCTCGGCACTTTCGCCGGCGACAAGCAGATCAAGGCCGGCGACACGGTCGAGCTCGAGATCGAGCGCATCGGCACCTTGCGCAACCGCGTCGTTCCCGCCAAGGCCGCCTGGCGCAGCTTCGCCGAGGGCGTCGCCAACGGCCCGCTGGTCAAGGAGAAGTGGGAATCGACGGTCAACATTCAGGGAGCCAAGTCGTGAAGATCGTCACCATCGAGGACCATTTCGCGACGCCGATGATGCAGGAGAAGCGCCCGCCGATCCCGCAAGGTCCCGGCGAGGGGATCGCCGCGCGCGGTCGTCAGCTCGGCCATGACATCGAAGCGGAACTCGTCGATCTCACCGGCTCGCGCATCGCGGCGATGGACGCGGCCGGAATCGATGTCCAGGTGGTCTCGCTCACCATGCCCGGCACCGAGGCGTTCCCGGCCGACATCGCCATCCCGATGGCGACCGACGCCAACGACCGCCTCGCCGCCGCGGTGAAGAAGCACCCGACCCGGCTCGCGGGCTTCGCGGCGCTTCCCACCGCCGATCCCGCCGCGGCCGCCAAGGAGCTCGAGCGCGCGGTCAAGCGCCTGGGCTTCAAGGGCGCGATGATCAATGGTCATTGCCAAGGCAATTATCTCGACGACAAGAAATACTGGCCCATCTTCGAGGCGGCGCAGGCGCTCGACGTGCCGATCTATCTCCACCCGCGCGAGCCGCATCCCAACGTGATGCGCACATATTTCGCCGGCTACGAGGATTTGGCGCTGCCGGCCTGGGGTTTCGCGATGGAGACCTGCACCCATTTCCTGCGCCTGATGATGGCGGGCGTGTTCGACGCGTTCCCTAAATTCACCATGATCCTCGGCCATCTGGGCGAGGGGCTGCCGTTCTGGCTCCATCGCCTCGACGACCACACCTCGGGCGCGTGCAAGCGCCGCGGGCTCAAGCGCAGCTCGACGCAGTATCTGCGCGAGAACGTCGTCGTCACCACGAGCGGCAATTTCTACACGCCCGCCTTCCTCTGCACCGTGATGGCGCTCGGCATCGACAACGTGATCTTCTCGGTGGACTGGCCCTACGAAAGCAACACGCTCGGCCGCGTTTGGCTCGACGGGCTGCCGCTCTCGGGCGAGGACAAGGAAAAGGTCGCGCACCGGAACGCGGAGCGCGTGCTGAAGCTATAGCGGGTCCGGCGATGCTGAGCTTCCGCTGGTGGATGGTGACGGTCGCCGTCCTGGGCCTCATCGTCGGGCCCGGGCCGATCAACATCTTCTCCTTCGGCGTGTTCGTGAAGCCGATGGCGGCCGAACTGGGCACGAGCCGCGAGGTCCTGTCCTTCGCGCTGCTGCTGACGACGATCGCGGGGGCGCTCAGCAATCCGGTGGTGGGCGCCCTCATCGACCGCTTCGGCACGCGCCCGACGCTGGTGTGGCTCATCCCGACGACGGCGCTCGGCCTCTTTGCGCGGTCGCTGGTGACGCCGTCGCACCTCGACCTGTTCGCGACGTTCTTCCTGGTAGGGTTCACCGGGACGGTGACGGGGCCGACGGGATACGCCGCGCTGGTGGCGCGCTGGTTCGACCGCGAGCGCGGCCTGGCGCTGGGCATCGCCATGGCCGGCGTGGGGCTGGGCGTGGCGCTGGTGCCGGCGCTGGCGGCTTATCTCATATCCGCGTTCGGCTGGCGCGCCGCCTATCGCGCGCTGGGCGTGTTGGTGCTGGTGCTGGCGTGGCTGCCGGCCTTCTTCATCCGCGATCCGGCGCCGGCCGACCTGGCGCGGCTCTCCGACACGCGGCCGGACGGCACGCTCGCGGGGGTGGGCTTGCTCGCGGCGCTCGCGAGCTGGCGCTTCTGGGCATTGACGGTGGCGTTCTTCCTGAGCGTCGTCGCCATCAACGGCACGGTCGCGCACACGGTGCCGATGCTCACCGACCGCGGCGTGTCGATGGCCCTCGCCACCACGGCGGTGTCGGCGAGCGGCTTCGCCATCATCCTTGGCCGCATCCTGTCGGGCTGGTGCCTCGACCGGTTCTCGGGGCGAGCGGTGGCGGTCGCGTTCTTCATGGTGCCGATGGCCGGGATATTGATCCTGGCCGAGGGCGGCGGCGCGGTGCTGCCGATTTTCGGCGCGGCGCTGTGCGGCCTCGCGGTCGGCGCCGAAATCGACCTGATGGCGTTCTTCGTCAGCCGCTATTTCGGCATCCGCGCCTATGGCCGCGTCTATGGCACGATGTTCAGCCTGTTCAACGCAGGGAATGGCGTCGGGCCGTTCATCGGCGGCTACAGCTTCAGCCATTACCACGGCTATGGGCCGGCGCTCATCCTGTTCGAGGCGGCGCTGGTGCTGACCTGCCTCCTGTTCGTGCCCCTGGGCCCCTATCCCTATCCGGCGCCGCGGCGCGCGGGCGCGGCGCAGCCGGCGGCCGCGTCGGCTTAACCACGGAGAACGACCATGAGCTTCCGCTGGCGGATGGTGGCGCTTGCCGTGTTTGGTCTCATCGTCGGACCGGGCCCCATCAACATCTTCGCCTTCAGCGTGTTCCTGAAGCCCATGGCGTCCGATCTCGGCCTCACGCGCGAGACGCTGTCGCTTGCGCTGGTGGTGGGGACTTCCGCGGGCGCCTTGGCCAACCCGCTGATCGGCGCGTGTGTCGACCGGTTCGGCACGCGCCCGACCTTGCTGGGGATCGTGCCGTTCTATGCGCTGGGGCTGGTCGCCTATTCGTACCTGACGTCATCGCCGGCGCAGCTTTTCGTCACCTTCGGTCTGGTCGGCCTCATCAGCACGATCACGGGACCGACCGGCTATGCCGCGCTGGTCGCGCGCTGGTTCGACAACCAGCGCGGGTTGGCGCTCGGCGTCGCCATGGCGGGGGTCGGCCTGGGCGCGGCGCTGGTGCCGGCGATCTCGGCGGCGCTCATCGGCGCCTTCGGCTGGCGCGTGGCATATCGTTGCCTCGCGGTCGCCATGATGGTGCTGGCCTGGCTGCCGGCTTTCTTCATCCGCGACGCGGCGCCCGCCGACCTCGCGCGGTTGAGCGATGCGCGGCCCGACGGCACGCTGCCGGGCCTGGGCATGCTCGAGGCGTTGCGGCGCTGGCGCTTCTGGGCGCTCACGATGGCGTTCTTCCTGGGCGTCGCCGGCATCAACGGCGTGGTCGCGCACACCGTGCCGATGCTCACCGACCGCGGCGTGTCGGTGGCGCTCGCGACCACGGCGGTGTCGATCAGCGGCATCTGCATCATCTTCGGGCGCATTCTCTCGGGCTGGTGCCTCGACCGCTTCTCCGGCCGCGTGGTGGCGGTGTCGTTTTTCGTCATCCCGATGCTCGGCATCATCCTGCTGGGCGAGGGGCCGGGCACCGCGGTACCGATGGCGGGCGCGGCGCTGTGCGGCCTCGCGGTCGGCGCCGAGATCGACCTGATGGCGTTCTTCGTCAGCCGCTATTTCGGCGTCCGCGCCTATGGCCGCGTCTACGGCATGATGTTCGTGCTGTTCGCGGTGGGGAACGGCGTCGGTCCGGGTATCGCCGGCGCGAGCTTCACCCGCCTCGGGTCCTACGGGCCGGCGCTCCTCGTGTTCGAGGTGTTCCTGCTGGTGACGTGCCTGTTGTTCCTGCCGTTGGGGCCCTATCCCTATCCCGCGCCCAAGCGGCTCGAGCAGGGCCGCGCGGCGCCCGCCGCGGCGTGAGCCTCACGCCACCGCGCGCGCGCGCACCTGACGCAATCCCAGCATCTCGCGCGCCTCGGCGGGGGTCGCCGGCTCGCCGCCCAGCATGCGGATGATCTTGACGCCCTTCTCGACGAGGCCGGCATTATCGGCGAAGACGCCGCGCTCGAGATAGTGATTGTCCTCGAGCCCGACCCGGACATGCCCGCCCAGCAGCACCGCCTGGGCCAGCATCGGGAACTGCTCGCGCGAGATGCCGAACGCGGCCCAGCGCGAGCCCTCCGGCAACTGGTCGCGCATGTAGATCATGGTCTCGGGCGTCGATGCCGCGCCGTAGGGGATGCCGAGCACGAGCTGGAACAGCGCCGGCGCCTCGATCACGCCGCCTTTGATGAAGTCCTTGGCCAGCGCGATGTCGCCGCTGTCGAAGCATTCGAGCTCGGGCAGCACGCCGGCGGCGCGGATGCGCTTGGCCATCTCGGCCAGGATCTCCGGCACGTTCATGAAGGCGCGGGTGCGGCTCCACATGGTGCACAGATCGAGCGAGCAGATATCGGGCTTCAACTCGACCACGTGGCGCGTGCGAACCTCGGGCGAGCACATGTTGGTGCCGGGGCCGGGCTGGCCGGGATTCTCCCTGTCCGGCACGAAGAAGGCGCCCGGGCCGGTGGTGAGGTTGATGAGCACGTCGACCGCGCTGGCGCGGATGCGCTCCACCACCTCGCGATAATACGCAAGCTCCATGCTGCCCTGGCCGGTCTTGGGCTCGCGCACATGGATGTGGGCGATGGCGGCGCCGGCCTTGGCGGCGCCGATCGCGGCCTCGGCGATCTCCTTGGCTGTCACCGGAATCGCCGGATGCTTGCCGATGGGGCCGCCGCCGGTGACGGCGCAGGTCATGATCGTCTTGGCCATGGTCGTATCCTCCCGCCGCGATCCTATCAAAATCCCGCGCGGAGCGCGACTCAGCCTGACGGGGATTGCTTCGCTGCGCTCGCAATGACAATTATTTTGGTCGTCATTGCGAGCGCAGCGAAGCAATCTCCCAGAGCCGTGGAAAAGCAGTTCTACGTCTACATCCTGACCAACCGACACCACACCGTTCTCTATACGGGCGTGACGAGCGATCTTGCGGCTCGCGTTCATCAGCATCGGACCAAAGCAGTGCGCGGCTTCACCAGCCGATAAAATGTCGACAAGCTCGTCTATTACGAAACGACGGACGACGCCAACGCCGCGATCGCCCGCGAAAAGCGGATCAAGGCCGGCTCGCGGCGCAAGAAGATCGATCTGATAAACGCGATGAACGCGGGGTGGCGCGACTTGTCGGACGAGTTTTAGCGGCAGGGAGATTGCTTCGCTTCGCTCGCAATGACGGTTGGGGTAGGATCGCGCGGGGGAACGACATGGCGAAGCGGAGATGAGGCGTCGCGCGGTCATCGCGGCGGTCGCGAGCAGCGCGCTCATGCGGCGGTTCGCGGCGCTGGGTCAATCCGCGTCGCTGCCGGTCGTGGCAATCTTCGGCACGGCTCCGCCCAGTTCCGAAAGCAACATTCCGTCGATTTTGCAGGGTCTCGCCGAGCAGGGATACGTCGCAGACCGCAATTTCGCGCTCGCGATCCGCACCGCCGACGGACACATGGAGCGATTGCCCGCGCTCGCCGCCGAACTGGTGCAGCAGCGCGTGGCGGTGATCGTGTCGCTGAGCGGATCGCCGGCGGCGCTCGCCATGAAGTCGGCCACGGCGACCATTCCGGTGGTCTTCCTCACGGGCGACGATCCGGTCGCCGCCGGACTTGTCGCCGCTTTCAACCGGCCGGGCGGAAACCTCACCGGCGTTTCGATGATGTCGGCGACGCTGGCGATGAAGCAGGTGGAGGTCGCGCACGAGGCAGTGCCCGGCGCGGAGATCATCGCGATGCTCGTCAACCCGAACGGCGTCGGGCGGAATTATGCGCAAAGCGCCGAGGAAGCGGGCCGGGCGATCGGCCGAGAAATCGTGATCGTGACCGCCGGCAGCGAAAACGAATTCGAGGCGGCGTTCAAGGCGGCGGTCGACCAGCATGCCGGTGCGCTCGTCGTGCCGATCGAGCCGCTGTTCGGGACCCGTCACCAACGGCTCGCGACGCTTGCCGCGCGCTTCGCGCTCCCCACGGTCTTTAGCGATGGCGACCTCGCGGCTTCGGGCGCGTTGATGACCTACGGCGTCGTCCTGCCCGATCTCTTCCGCCAGATCGGCGCCTATGCCGGCAAGATTCTCGCGGGTACTAAGCCCGCCGACCTGCCGGTCCTGTTGCCGGAGAAGGTATTGCTGCGCGTCAATCTCAAGACCGCGAAGGCGCTCGGCCTCGCGCTGCCGCAATCGATCCTGGTCCGCGCGGACGAGGTGATCGAGTAGAGCCCCGCTTGCGCCGTTGCCCGTTCGTACGTATATAGCGTTTATCGTTACGTACAAGCGGGGCAGGCGATGGCATCCGAGGCGCAGATCGCGGCGAACCGGGCGAATTCCTCGAAAAGCACCGGGCCGAAGACAGCGGCGGGGAAGGCGGCGTCGAGCCGCAATGCCTTCCGCCATGGTCTGGCCGCGGCGCTGGTGGTGTCCTACGACGAGAATCCGGACGAATTTGAACGCTTCTTCGACGAAATACGTACGGCGTATGCCCCGGCCGATGCGGTCGAGGACGGGCTGGTCGAGCGCATCGTGCACGGCTCGTGGCGGCTGCGGCGGGTGTGGCGGGCCGAGGTCGCGGCGCTCGACGCCGAGGCGCGCGAAATCGCCCTCCACCGGGCGCGCAAGCGGGAACGGGCGGCGCTCAAGGCCGAGTTCAAATCCAATCCCCCGCCCGAGCTGAAGGATCTCGACGCCGACGCCGTCGAGCGCGCGGTCAACCGCGCCGTGGACGACCTTTCCCTCGACGACTTGATGGACGCGTCGGGCGAGTTCGACGACGCGGCACTCGGCGTGTTGAAGCTGGATGTCGCGATCTGGCCCGAGCAGATCGCCGTGCTGTCGCGCTACGAGGCCGCGCTCGAGCGCGGCGTCCATCGCGCGGCGATGCTGCTCGAGCGCCGCCAGGCGCAGCGGCGCAGCGCGGCGCCGACGGAGAACGCGCCGGAGCAACGCGACACCGAACCGTCTGGCGACGATCCGGACGATCCCGCGAACGGCCAGGGCGAGCGCGACACAATGAAATTTGCGGAACGAAGCCAATTTTCGACGACGGCCGCACCGCTGGTGACGCCGCCGCCCGCGCACGATCCCAAGCCTCCGCCCTAGGGGCTGTTCCGCCGCCTGCCGTCCGGTATTATCCCGCCACCGAACCAGGGAGGACTGGGTCCATGGCGATGAAGCAGTATTGCGACGGCGGCGAGGCGATCCTCGAGGCGTTCCGGCTCCTCGGCGTCGACTACATCATCTCCTCGCCCGGCTCGGAATGGTCGCCGATGTGGGAAGCGATGGCGCGCCAGAAGGTCAACCAGAAGGCGGGGCCGCACTACATCGACTGCTGGCACGAGACCCTCGCCGTCGACATGGCGATGGGCTACACGCAGATCACCGGCAAACCGCAAGCGGTGCTGCTGCACGCCGGCGCGGGCCTCCTGCAAGGCACCGCGGGCATGCATTCGGCGGTGCTGGCCGAGGTCCCGATGGTGATCATGTCGGGCGAATCCCTGACCTTCGGCGAGAACCCCGCGCTCGACATCGAGGGCCAGTGGTACCGGAGCCTCAGCATCATCGGCGGGCCGCAGCGCCTCGTGGAGCCGGTGACCAAGTGGGCGACCCAGGTCACCAGCGTCCATACGCTCTATGAGAGCGTCATTCGCGCCTTCGAGTTTGCGCAGCGCACGCCGGCGGGCCCGGTCTATCTCAACGTGCCGCTCGAGACCATGGTGCATGACTGGACGCCGCCCGAGGGCCGCCGCCCGGTGCCGCCCGTGCCCAAGACGCAGGCCAAGCCCGCCGATGTCGAGCGCATCGCCGATCTCGTCGCCAAGGCGAAGAACCCGGTGATCATGGCCGGCAATGCCGGGCGCGATCCGCGCTCGTTCGCGGCACTCGTCGAGCTGGCCGATCTGATCGGCGCGCCGGTCGGCGCCAACGGCGCGTCCTACGCCAACTTCCCCAAGAACCATCCGATGCACATGGGCTATCGCATCGACCGCTACCTGAAGGAATCGGATCTGGTGCTGTGCGTGTGCTGCCGCGCGCCGTGGTATCCGCCGTCGAAGAAGCCGACCGACGGCATCATTGTCGCCATCGACGAGAATCCGCTCAAGGGCTCGATGGTCTATCAAACCTTGATGGCCGACCATTATCTCGAGGGCGAGGTGTACACGTCGCTGAAGCTGCTGGTCGAGGCGTCGAAGGCGGCGGGCGTCACGTCCCAGAAGACCGCGGACCGGCACCAGCGCTGGCGCCGCGAGCACGACACCATGGTCGCGGCCGAGATCGCCGCGGAGAAGAAGGCCGCCAGCAACGGCAACGGCATCGAGCCCCTGGCCTTGATCGGCGCGATGCGCGATTCGATGCCCAAGGACACGATCTATGTCGAGGAGACGATCACTCACTCGCAGCCGCTGCAGCAGCATCTGCCGTGGACCGACCCGCAGAGCTATTTCCGGGTCGGCGGCGGGCTGGGGCAGGGCACCGGCTACGCGCTGGGCGTGAAGCTCGCCTCGGCGCAGCGTCCGGTGGCGCTGGTCGTGGGCGACGGCTCGTTCCTCTACAACCCGGTGGTCCAGGCGCTGGGCGCGTCCAGGGGCAGCAACCTGCCGGTGCTGATGATCGTCATGAACAACCGCAAATACGCGGCGATGCAGAAGGGCCACCTGCATCACTATCCCGACGGCGTGGCGATGGGCGCCGACATGTATCACGGCGTCCATATCGACGGCCCCGCCTATGACGAGCTCGGCAAGCCGTTCGGCCTGCACGGCCAGAAGGTCGAAAAGGTCGGCGAGCTGAAAGGCGCGATCGAGGCCGGCCTCAAGTCCGTGAAGGACGGCAAGACCTCGATCCTCAATGTCAGCCTGACGCAATAGCGCCGCCTCTCTTTGGTCTTGCCCTCGCCCTTCGGGGCGAGGGTTTGGGGATCAAATAACATCTTATTCAAGTATAATCTTTTGATTGACGGTAGAAGGAGCGTACTATAGGCTTTCACCACAGCGCCGATTTGATCGACATCTTGCGGGCGCTTAAGAAATGCGGCTAAAGCGTTGGCATCCGCCCGGCTTTTGGCTATGGCGGATTTTTTGCGGCCGGGTCGGGCCGGGCAGGAGACGATGGACGACGGACGTGCCTTCGCCGCGATGCAAGCCCAGGTCCTCGCGGAGCGCTATGGCGAGCTTTCGGGCGAGGCGCTGCTCGGGCCGCTGATCGAGCGCGAGTTCGCCGGCCGCATCGCGCTGGTGTCCTCGTTCGGCGCCGAGGCGGCGCTGCTCCTGCACATGGTGGCGACGATCGATGCCGCCACGCCGGTGCTGTTCCTCGACACGCAGAAGCATTTTCCCGAGACGCTCGCCTATCGCGACCGGCTGGTGGCCCAGCTCGGTCTCGCCGACGTGCGCTCGCTCACGCCCGACGCCCAAGACGTCGCCGAGCGCGACCGCGACGGCGGCTTGTGGCTGCGCTCGCCCGATGCGTGCTGCAACCTGCGCAAGGTCGAGCCGCTCGCCAAGGCGCTGGCGCCGTTCGCGGCCTGGATCTCGGGGCGCAAGCGTTTCCACGGCGGCGCCCGCGCGGCGCTTCCGGTGATCGAGCTGGACGGCCGGCACATCAAGATCAACCCCCTCGCGTCCTGGGGCGCGGCCCAGATCAAATCCGAGTTCGAGGCGCGCGGCCTGCCGCACCATCCGATGGTCGCCGACGGTTTCCTGTCGATCGGCTGCATGCCTTGCACCACGCGTCCCCTTCGCCCCGACGATCCGCGCTCGGGGCGGTGGTCCGAACTCGAAAAGACCGAATGCGGCATCCACCAGTCACTTTTGTCCTCGGGGTTGTGACCCGCGCGAGGTACGCATGACCGTCGACCTGCCCTTCGTGGTCTCGGGATTCGGCGTCGGCTTTCTGGTGGGGATGACCGGCGTCGGCGGCGGCTCGCTGATGACGCCGTTGCTGATCCTGATGTTCGGCGTCCATCCCGCAACCGCGGTCGGGACCGACCTGCTGTTCGCCGCCTCGACCAAGGTCGCCGGCAGCGCGGTCCACGGCGCCAACCGCAATATCGTCTGGCGCGTGGTCGGCCTGCTCGCCACGGGCAGCGTGCCGGCGACGGCGCTCACATTGATCGTGCTGTCGCGGGTCCCGCTCAACCAGCCCGGGGCGGTGTCGGCGATCAATTCGATCCTCGGGATCGCGCTGCTGCTCACCGGCTGCGCCCTCATCTTCCGCCGCTGGCTGGTCCAGCGCTACGCGGAGCGGGTGCGGCGGATGAAGCCGGCGCGGCGCGACCTGCTGACCGTGCTGATGGGAGCGATCCTCGGCGTGCTGGTCTCGGTCTCGTCGGTGGGCGCCGGTGCGATCGGCGTGACCGCGCTCTTGCTGCTCTATCCCGAACAGCCGACCGTTCGCATCGTCGGCTCCGACATCGCGCACGCGGTGCCGCTGACCCTGGCCGCGGGCTTCGGGCATTGGCTCATCGGCTCCATAGATTTCGCGCTGCTCGGCTCGCTGCTGCTGGGCTCGGTGCCGGGGGTCATCGCCGGCAGCTTCGGCGTCAACCGCGTTCCCGACGCGGTGCTGCGGCCCATTTTCGCGGTGACCTTGTTCCTGGTCGGCGGCCGCCTCTTGTTCTGATCGGCGATTGCGCCCGCGCCATGCTGGGGTCTAGCATCGCTGCCATGGACGGCATCTACGACCATCTCGACCGCACCGCGCACGACGCGATGGATCGCTGCACCTCTTGCGGCAAATGCGTCGAGGCATGCCCGACCGCCGCCGCCATCGGCCTCGACAAGGTGCAGGCGATCCCGATCGCGGCCGGGCTCGCGGCCCTGACGCGCGGCGACGAGCCCGCGCCCGAATCCGTGCGCTGGGTCGAGGCCTGCAACGGCAGCGCCCAGTGCTCCGCCGCCTGCCCCGAGCAGATCAACGTGCGCCAATGGGTCTCGATCGAGCGCATGCGGCTACGGCACAAGGCTGCGCCCGAGGCCCAACGCGCCGAGGCGGCGCGGCGGCGCTTCCGCACCATGGCGCATTCGGTGCGCCTCCTCTCGAGCATGCAGGTGCCGTCCGAGGCGCTCCACCGCATCGAGGCGCAGCGCCGCGACCGCGCCGCCGATTTCGTGTTCTACACCGGCTGCAACGTGCTGCGCACGCCGCACCTCGTCTTCAACGTGATGGACATCCTCGAGGCGCTCGGCGTCGAGTACCAGGTGATGGGCGGCCCGGGCCATTGCTGCGGCGTCTATCATTTCCACGAGGCCGATCTCGCGACCTATCAGAAGGTCGCGGGCCACACCTACGACGCCTTCGCCAAGGTCGGCGCCAAGCGCGTGCTGTCGTGGTGCCCGAGCTGCACCAAGCAGCTCGGCGAGAACTGGCACGACTACGCGCAGGCGAAGTTCGAGTTCGGCCACATCGCCAAGTTCTTCGTCGAGCAGCTCGACCGCATGGCGCCCCGATTCCGCGCCGACCTGCCGCGCCAGCGCGTCGCGATCCACGAGCACGAGGGCATCGCCGGCGTCGCCTCGAGCGTCGCGCGCATCGTTGCCGCCATTCCCAATGTCGAGTTGGTCGAGATCCCGCAGGATCGCGGCTTCGGCTATGTCTGCGGCGGCCCGGCGGCGCGCCATCCCGAGCAGGAGCGCGAGGTCCATCGCAAGGTGGCCGAGAACGCGGCGGCGGCCGGGGTCGACGTGCTGGTGACGCTCTATCACGCCTGCCATCGCCAGCTCTCCGGCGCCGAGGCGCGCTATCCCTTCGCGGTGAAGAACTTCACCGATCTCCTCGCCGAGGCGCTGGGCACGGGCGGCCGCCACGACTACTACAAGCAATACAAGCGCGGCGGCGAGATGGACGAGGCGATCGCGGCCGCCAAGGCCTATCTCGCCGACAACGGCGTGACGCTCGATGCGGCGACGGTGACCGCACTCTCGGCCGAGATCTTCGGCGAGGTCGGCATCGCCGGCGCGCGCGACGCGTTCGAGCAGGGCATCGGCTCGCTCGCCGCCGCCAAGGCTTGATGCGCCGCGCCGTCGCTGCGCTCGCCTTCGTGGCGATGCTCGGCGCCGCCGAGGCGCAGGCGACGCACATCACCATCGGCGCGGTGCCCAGCACGTCGGCCGCGGCTACGTTCCTCGCGCTCGACAAGGGCTATTTCCGCGAGCTCGGTCTCGATGTCGAGATCGAGCCGGTCGATTCGGCGTCGAAGGTCATCCCGCTGCTCGCCACCGGCCATCTCCAGGTCGTCGAGGGCGGCATCTCGGTGGGATATTTCAACGCGCTGCTCCAGGACCTGCCGATCGTGCTGGCGCTCGAGCGCGGCTCGTCGCCGACCTCGGATGCGATCCTGGTGCGCAACGACGTGGCGGGCGCGATCCGCATCGTCGCCGATCTCGCCGGCCGCCCCGTGGCGCTGGTCGCGCCCGGTACCATGCCGGTGTACGAGACCGGCAAGGTGCTGGCGCGCGCGGGTCTCACGCTCAAGGACATCGACGTGCGCTACATGCCGTTTCCGGCGATGGGCGCGGCGCTCGCCAACAAGGCGGTCGACGCCGTCTACGAGATCCCGCCGTTCGGCGACATGATCCTCGAACAGAGCCTCGCCAAGCCGTGGCTCGTTCCCGACGAGATGGTGCAGCCGGCGCCGGTTTCGACCACGGGCTATCTCGCCAACACCGATTGGGTGGCGCAAAACCGCGGCCTTGCGCGGCGCATCTTCGTGGCCCTGCTTCGCGCCGCGCGCGAATACTGCCAGGCCTATCACCACGGGCCCAACCGCGCCGAGGTGATCGACGCGATGGCGCGGCACGGCCTGGTGAAGGACCGCGCGCTGCTCGAGCGCACGCCGTGGCAGGCGCGCAACGTCGACGGCAGGTTCAACCTCGCGAGCCTGATGGATTTCCAGGCGTTCTTCGTCCACGAGCACGTGCTCGACCGGATGGCCCCGGCCGAGCGGCTGGTCGATGCCAGCTTCGCCGACGACGCGGTCAAGGAATTGGGCCGGTTCGCGCTTGCGAACACGGCGAGCACGCTCGCCGGTTGCCGCTGACACCCGCGCGGGAGTAGACTTTAACCCAAGACCCAAGGGAGACGGAGACGCTCATGTCGGTCACCGAAGAGAACGTGGCGCAGCACGCCAAGGTCGAGCCCGCGCTCAAGCTCAACTTCCTGTCGCACGGCACGCTCGACAGCCGCGACCTTGCCTTCTCGCGCAAGTTCTACGAGGAGTTCCTCGGCCTCGAAGTGGTGCAAACGAGCCCCATCTCGCTGATGATCCGTCTCGGCGGCGACCACGTCATCGCCGTCGTCTTCAGCAAGAAAGAAAGCGAGATGAACCTCCTCAACCACAACGGCCTCGACGTCGAGACCAAGGAGGAGGTCGACGCCGCGCACAAGGTGGTGGTGGAGCAGGCCGAGCAGTGGAAGATCAAGAAGATCTCCAAGCCCTATCTGCAGCACGGCACCTACAGCTTCTTCTTCTGGGACGCCGACGATAATTGCTGGGAGATCCTGACCAATCCCGAAGGCGGGTACCGATGGATCTTCGACCAGGGCGACCAGACGGGGAAGGGCCATCTCGACCGCAAGTTCAAGCGCCCCGGCGTGAACATGTAGCCTCGTTGCCCTCCGCGGAGAGGGCGCTCCCGTTGCAGCAAGCGAGACTCTGCCGCCGATGATCGTCGCGCTCGTCGTCGCCTGCGCGTTCTTCATGGAGACGTTCACCGGCACCGTCATCACCACGGCGCTGCCGGCGATGGCGCGGACGTTCGGCTCCGACCCGGTGCGCCTGAGCCTCGGCGTCACCGCCTACATGCTGAGCCTGGCGATCTTCATCCCGCTCTCGGGGTGGGTCGCCGACCGCTATGGCGGGCGCACCGTGTTCCGCGCCGCGATCGGCGTGTTCACGCTTGCCTCGGTGCTGTGCGGCCTGTGCAATAACCTTACGGAGCTGGTGCTGTCGCGCGTGGTGCAGGGGATCGGCGGTGCCATGATGGTGCCGGTGGGACGGCTCGTGATGCTGCGCAGCGTCGACCGGTCGGACTATGTGCGCGCGATGGCCTATCTCGTGGTGCCGGCCTTCATCGGCCCGGTGGTGGGGCCGCCGGTGGGCGGCTTCATCACCACCTACGTGTCGTGGCGCTGGGTGTTCTTCCTCAACGTGCCGATCGGGCTCATAGGCATGGTGCTGGTGACGTTCCTCATCGAGAACACGCGCGAGGAGCGCCGGCGGCCGCTCGATTGGATGGGGTTCGTGCTGAGCGGCCTGTCGCTCGCCTCGATCCTCTATGGGCTCGACATAGCGGCGCACGGCTCGCTCGCAGAGAGTCTGGGTTTCGCGGCGCTGCTCGCGGCGGGGCTCGCGCTGGGGGCGGTCGCGGTGCGCCACGCGCTGCGCCATCCCCATCCGCTGATCGATCTGTCGCTGCTGCGGCTGCCGACTTTCGCGATCTCGCTGTGGGGCGGGCTGTTCTTTCGCGTTGCCGCGGGCTCGGTGCCGTTCCTCCTGCCGGTGTTCCTCCAGGTCGGGCTCGGCATGACGGCGTTCCTCGCCGGCGTCTTGATCCTGGCCGACGCCGTCGGCAACATCGCCATGAACGCGGTCGCACCCGCAACCTTGCGCCGCTTCGGCTTCCGCCGGGTGCTGGTCCATAACGGCGTCGCCAGTGCGCTCGCCATCGTCGGCGGCGGCGCCTTCACCGGCGCCACGCCGGCCTGGGTGATCTTCTCGGCGTATCTCCTCTTCGGCCTGCTGCGCTCGCTCCAGTACAACGCGCTCAGCACCTTGCAATATGCGGAGGTGCCGCCCGACCAGATGAGCGCCGCGACCAGCTTCGCCAGCATGGTGCAGCAGATGTGCAGCGGGGCAGGCATCGCCGTGGGCGCGGTGCTGATGCAGCTATCGCTGCTGACGCGCGGCGTGGGGCCGGAGTCGCTCGCCGCCGGCGACGTGCGCCTGGTGTTCGTCGCCGAGGGGCTGTTCGCGCTGGTCTCGATCGTCTTCTTCCGGCGCCTGCGCCAGGACGCCGGTGCCGAATTGAGCGGCCACCGCGCTTAGCCCGGCAGCAGCTTCGCCATCATGTACTGGTCGAGATAGACGCCGTCGAGCTTGGCGCTGGCGTGCATGACGCCCTCGTTGACGTAGCCGAGTTTGCGGTAGAGCGCGATCGCCGGCGCGTTGGTCGTGACGACGGTGAGCTGGAGCCGATGGACGCCGACGCTGCGCGCCCAGTGCTCGGCGGCTTCGAGCAGCGCGCCGCCGATGCCGCGGCCGCGCTCGCCTTGCCTCACGCCGATGCCGATGTCGACGACGCCGCGCTTGGCCTCGTGCGCGCCGCGGGTCGCGGTCAGGAGCGCCACCAGAGCGTCCCCCTGGTCGGCGACGAACACGGCCTCGGTGCCGCTCAAGGCGATCGAGGCGAGATGGTCGCGCAGGACACTGGCGCCGGTCTTGGGGTCGACCGCGTTGATGAACAGCAATCCCGAATCCTGGGCCAGCTCGTTGATGAGGGCGACGAGACGCGGAATGTCGTCCGCCGTCGGCATGCGCACGCGGACGCGCGCCGCGCGGCCGTTGGCGTCGGCACGCGGCGCGGACGCAGAGGTCCAGGGAGCCTCGCCGATCATCGTTCCCGGTTCCTGAGAGAGGTCGCGAGCCTCAGTTTCGACGGCAATGGTTTCCTAATCCCTAACCGGTGGCCCGGCCCGGCGCCCGGCCATAAGCCCCTATCCAGCGGTGGCTGCGCCGCGTAAAGTATATGCAATGCAGCAAAACCGGGGCCAGCCCGATGTTCGATCTCAGGACCGCACTGCCGTCTCTCTTGAGCCGCGTCGGCGCCCGCAGCGCCGATCTGTTCGCGGCCCGCGAGCTCGGGCGGCACGACGTGACCTTGCCGATGTACCGCGTGCTGGCGACCTTGGCGCGCCACGACGATCAGCGCCTGGGCGATCTCGCCGGGCTCGCCGAGCTCGAGGTTTCGACGCTGTCGCGCCTCATCGGCACGATGCAGCAGCGCCGCCTGGTGTCGCGGCGGCGCTCGGGCAAGGACGCCCGCGCGGTGCGCATCCGCATCACCGATCCGGGCCGCGCGCTGGCGTCGAAACTCATCGCCGCGGCCACCGGATACGAAGCCGCGATGACCAGGAGCCTCGGCCCGCGCCAGGTGCAGGAGCTGCGCCGCGCGCTGGCCCAGCTCGACGATTCGATCTCCGCGCTCGAGGCCGAGCCGGCCAACGGCGCCAGGGCCAGGGCGGCGCGGCGGTCTTCCGCGGCGTGAGAATTCCGGCTAGAACGGCTCTGCTTGTTCCGAGGTGCGCGCCATGATCGATCTGCACGACATCCGCTATCTCCGCATCGGCACGCCCGATCTCGAGGGCGCGATCCGGTTCGCGACCGACATCGTCGGGCTGCAACTCGTCGCGCGCGAGGGCAAGACCGCCTATTTCCGCAGCGACAAGGTCGCGGTGCGCGGCGACACGCGCGATTACACGCTCGTCTATTTCGAGGGCGATCCCGGCGATCAGACGATCGGCTTCGACCTGCTCGATCCCGACGATCTCGATAAGGTCGGCGCCGAGCTCGAGAAGGCGGGGCAGAAGGCGCGCCTCGGCACGCACGAGGAATGCGAAAAGCGCCGCGTCCGGGCGTTCGTCGCCTCGACCGATCCGACCGGCAACAAGATCGAGATCGTGACGCGGCCCTATCACTCGGGCGTGCGCTATTTCGCCGCGCGCGACGCCGGCATCACCGGCTTCAGCCATATCGGGCTCTACACCAAGGACGCGGCCCGCGACGAGGCGTTCTGGACGCGCATCTGCAACGCGCGCGTCAGCGACTGGATCGGCGACGCCGCCCTGCTGCGGATCGCCACCGCGCACCATTCGATCGCCCTTTTCCCGGCGCAGCGCACCGGCGTGCAGCACATCAACCACCAGGTCGAGGACATCGACGACGTGATGAAGTCGTACTATTTCCTGCGCGACAAGGGCGTGAAGATCCTCTTGGGCCCGGGGCGCCATCCGCTGTCGACCGCGGTCATGCTTTATTTCCGCGGGCCGGAGGGGATGGTCTACGAGTATTCCTGCGGCGTGAAGCACATCCTGCCCGACCAGGAAGCGACCTACCGGCCGCGCCAGTTCGCGTTCGACCAGTACGCCATCTGCATGTGGGGCTCGACCCCCGATCCGGAGCTCTCCGCCTTCCCGCAGGTCGAGGAGCCGAAGGCGCCGCTGCGCGCCGTCATGTACTGATCGGGTTTACCCGCCGCACCATCTGGATTTATCCTCCCCGCGCACGCAGCGATTGCGTGCCCAAAGGGGAGGTTGCAATGGCGAAATATCTGGTCTCCGGTTCCTACACTCCCGAGGGCTTGAAGGGCCTTCAGAAGGACAAAGCCTCGGGCCGCAGGGATGCGGTCGCGAAGGGCGCTGAAAGCGTCGGCGGCAAGCTCGACGCGGTCTACTACACGCTGGGTCAGGACGATGTCTTGGTCATCGTCGATATGCCCGATATCGTCAGCGTCGCGGCGCTCGCCGTTGCCGCCAACGCCTCCGGCCTGGTCAATGTCAGGACCACCGCGCTGATGACAGTCGAGGAAACCGACCGCGCGCTGGCGAAGTCGGTCGCCTACCGGCCGCCGGGACGCTAGGCGTGCCGGCCCGCCTCAGCCCTTGCGGCGCATCTCCGACGAGGAGTTGATCACCGCGTGGATGTTGCGGGCGAAGTCGATGGCGCCCTCGGTCGACATGTTGTAGGCGGTGCGGGCGTATTCCTTGACGCCGCGAATGGCCGGCGGCGGCGCCTTCAGGATCGCGCCCGTCACCGTCTTCACCGTCTCCTCGAGCTGCGCCGCCGGCACCACGTCGCTGGCGATGCCGAAGCTCACCGCGCGCTCGGCGCTGATGATCTTGGTCGAGTAGACGAGATAGGTGAAGGCCTTCCTCGGCACGCGGTCGATGAAGGACGACATCACCATGGTGGGGAGGATGTTGTGCCCCATCTCCGGCACCTGGAAGGTCGCCTTGTCGCTGGCGAGCGTGATGTCGCACACCGCCGCCACGGCGCAGCCGAAGCCGTGGGCGCGGCCCTGCACCACGCCGATCACCGGGATGGGCGAGCCGCGGATCGCGCCGTAGGTGTTGAAGATCACGTCGAAGGCGCGCTTGCGCTCGTAGGCCTCGACCGGTCCCTGCGCCGGCGGCTGGCCCATCATGGCGCGGCCGACGCAGAAATCGGCGCCGGCGCCGCGCAGCACGATGCATTGCGCCGTGTCGGCCGCCTCGCGGATGAGGCGCGTCACCTCGACCGCCATCTCGTCGGTGGCGCCGTTGCCGTGGTCGGGCCGGTTGAGGGTGATCTCGAGAATGGCGCCGTCGCGCTTCGCTAATACGTCTGGCATCGTGGCCTCCCATTAAAGAAACCCTCTCCGCCCTTGCGAGCGGAGAGGGTGCTGCGTTGCCCGGCCCTCAAGGGCTGAGGTGTTGGATGAACTTGGGCGGCGGGCCCTCGCCCCATTGCGAGGTGAAGCCCTGCTCCACCGGCAAGAGGTTCGAGCCGTTGTGGATGTTGAGCCGGTCGCTGTCGGCCCAATGCTCGTGCACGCGGCCCCACGGGTCGGACCAGTAGTCGTAGACCTGGCTGCCGAGCAGGTGGCGGCCGATGCCCCACATATGCTCGTACTTCTTCTTGCCGACGAGATATTCGTGGCCGATGAACACGTCGTCGATGTCCTGCACCTCGAACGAGAAGTGGTTGAGGCCGGTCTTCTCGTGCTTCATGCAGAAGAAGGCGTGGTGATCGACATACTCGTCGCCGTTGTCGCAGCGGTTGAACGAGCCGATGACGTTCTCCTTGGGACCGGCATAGACGTCGTCCGAGCACACCAGGCCCAGCACGTCGCGGAACCACTTCACCGTCTCGATGTTCTTGGGCGTGCCCATGACGCCGTGGGCGATGCGCTTGCATGAGGCCGGGCCTTTGCGGATGCGCATCAGCTCGCCCTTGCGGTTCAAGGGCTCGGGCCCCGAATTGATCGCCTGGCGCGCAGCCTGGATCGGCAGGACGGAGTCCATCCCGTAGACGACCTCGATGGTGTAGCCGTTGGGCTCCTTCAAGCGCACGCGCATGCCGCCGCCCGGCTCGTCGATGTGCTCGACGCCGGAGGCGCCGGGCGCCTTGGCGACGGCCTTGAGATCGTCCTCGCTTTTGGCGTGCCACGCCATGCCGAGGAAGGCGGGCGCGTCGCCCTTCTCGGTGATGTGGATGTGGTGGAACGGGTCGGTGCCGCGCATGTAGAGCGCCTTCGCCGTCCGCGCCACGCGCGTCAGGCCGAAATCGGTCAGGAACTCCTCCTGAACGTCGAGATCGGGCGAGCGCAGACGGGCATAGGCGATGTCCCACACCTTGATGACTGCCATGGTTTCCTCTCTTCGGGCGGCCGTGTGACGGCCTACCCATTCATGTGCGAAAGTCGCGGCGGATCATAACCGAGGGCAAGCGCCTTGCCCAGCCCACCCTTTCCATCCTATGACGGGCGCGGGCCGAAGCCGGAGGGCGCTTCATGCTGCGGGAGGAAAGGCGCGCGCGTCTGCTCGAGGCGATGAGCGAGGCCGGCGTCGACGCCATGGTAGTCTACGGCAATGCCTGGCAGGGCGATTACCTGCGCTACGCCGCCGATTTCGGCATTCTCGAGGGCCACGGCATCGCCATCGTCACCGCCGCCGGCGCGATCGAGCTCTATGTCGACAGCGCGGTCGAGGCCGAGCGCGCCGAGGCCGAGACCACGGGCCTCGCGATCGCGCTCGCTCCCGATATCGGCCGCGCGGTGGCGCAGCGGCTCGACCGCATCGCCAACCACCGCATCGCCGCCGCGCCGCGCCGCTTCCTGCCGAGCTTCCTCGCCGACGCCGGGCGCGCCTTCGCGCTGGCGGACGGCACCGCTCTGGTGGACCGGCTGCTGATGCACAAGCTCCCGGTCGAGCTTGACGCGATGCGGCGCGCGGCCAAGCTCGCCGACGAAGGCTATGCCGTGTTCCGCAAGGCCGCGATCCCGGGCCGGCGCCAGTACGAGCTGTGCAGCGCCGTCGAGGCGTTTCTGCGCGCCAAGGGCTGCCCCGACAATTTCATGATCCTGGGCTCGGGCGGCCGCGACGTGCTCGGCATGACGCCGCCGTCGGACCGGCGCATCGTCGCCGGCGATCTCGTCACCACGGAGCTCACGCCCTCGGTCGAAGGCTACTACGCGCAGATCTGCCGCACGCTCGTCGTCGGCAAGGCAACCGCGAAGCAGCTTCGCGCGCACGATGTCTATCGCGAGGCGCTCGAGGCCGGGATCGCGGCGGTGCGGCCCGGCGCCACCGCCGCCGACGTGGCGCGGGCCGAGAACGACGTGTTCCGCAAGTACGGGCTCGGCGATTATGTCACCGACCGCTACACGCGGGTGCGCGGCCACGGCCTCGGCCTGTTCGTCGATTCCAAGCCGCACATCCTCGAGGACGTCGAGACCGTGCTGGCGCCGGGGATGGCGATCATCGTCCATCCCAACACCTATCATCCCGAAATCGGCTACATGGTGCTGGGCGACGCGGTGCTGGTGACCGAGACCGGCGCCGAGGTGCTGCTGCGCACGCCGCGCCAACTCTTCGAGCTGGGCGGCTGAGCGATGCGCCGCGGCCTCATCGCGCGATCGAAGGCCGAGCTGCCCGACGCCATCTTCGCCGGCCGGGTCGAGCGCACGCGCGCGGCGATGACCAAGGCAGGCCTGGGCGCGCTCGTCGTCTACAGCAACAACACCCGCGCCGCCGGGGCGTCTTGGCTCACCGGCTTCGTGCCCTATTGGTCCGAGGGCGTGATGGTGTTGACGCGCGCAGGCGATCCCGCGCTCGTGGTGGCGCTGTCGAAGCGCGTGCAAACTTGGATCGAGGCGACGAGCCGTGTTGCGTCGGTGGTGAGCACGCCGCGCATCGGTGCCGAGACCGCCAAGCTGATAGCAGCGTCCGGCGGCGGCGCGGTCGGGGTCGCCGACCTCGACGGGTTTCCCGCCGGCATTGCCGACGACATGCGCGCCGCCGGATGCGCGCTCGCGGACGCGACCGATATGTTCGCCGCGCTGCGCGGTCCCGCGGATCCCGCCGAGCTCGCGCTCGCGGCGCATGCCGCCGCCATCGCGCATGATGCGCTCGCCTGCATCCTGCCCGAGCATGGCGACGCCAACGCAGTGATCGCCGCGGTCGAGGGCCGCGCGCGCGCGCATGCCGCCGAGGAATGTTATGTCGCGCTGGCGCCCGATCTCGCGCGCGAGCGCCGCTTCAAGCGGATCGAGGGGCAGGCATCGCTCGGCCGCAGCCACGCTATCCGCGCCACTGTCGCCTATAAGGGCGCGTGGGTGCGGCTCGCCCGCACCGTGTTCCGCGATCACGACAAGGCGCATATCGCGCCTGCCGCAGCCGAGGTTTTCGCCGCCTGCGTCGCCGGCCTGCCGCAAGCGAGCGGCTTCGGCGGCGCGAGCGCGTGGCTGGTCGAGGGCTGCCGCGTGGCGCAGCCGCTCGAGGCGCTGATGGGCTCGCGCGTCGATGCGCCGCGCCGGCCCGCGCCGGGCGCGTTGGTCTCGGTCACGACCTGCATCGAGCACGAGGGCGAGCCGGTGATGCTCGCCGCGCCCGCGCTCCTGGGAGCATCGGGCGAGCCCGCCGCGCTCCTCGTTCCGCCGGTCTTCAGGGAAGGAGACTAAAGTGCCGCACATCTCCGGAAAGCGCGCCGTGCTCGAGATCCTGAAACAGGAGGGCGTCGAGTTCATCTTCGGCAATCCCGGCACCACCGAGCTGCCGCTGATGGATGCGCTCGCGGTCGAGGACGAGCTGCGCTACGTGCTCGCGCTGCAGGAGGCCGCGGTGATGGCGATGGCGGACGGCTATGCGCAGGCCTCGGGCAAGCTCTCGGTAGTGAGCCTCCACGTCACCCCCGGGCTCGGCAACGCCATGGGCATGCTCTACGACGCACAGAAGGCAGGCTCGCCCATCCTCGTCACCGCCGGCCAGCACGACCAGGGCTTCAACGTCACCGAGCCCATCCTGTGGGCCGATCTCCCGACCTTGGCGCGGCCGCTGGTGAAATCCTCGACCGAGGTGCATCGCCTGGCCGACCTGCCGCGCGTCCTACATCGCGCGGCCAAGACCGCGCTCGCGCCGCCGACCGGCCCGGTGTTCGTGTCCTTGCCGGCGGACGTTCTCAAGGAGGAGGGCGAGATCGACCTCTTGGCGCCGACGCGCGTCGCGCGCGGCATGCGCGGCGACCGCGATGCGGTGGCGGCGGCTGCCGCGCTCCTCGCCAAGGCCGAGCGGCCGGTCATCATGGCGGGCGACGCGGTGGCGCAGGGCCGCGCGCTCCCCGAGATGGTGGCGCTCGCGGAGATGTTGGGCGCGCCCGTTTATGCCGAGCTCATTCCCAGCATGTCGTCCTATCCGACGTCGCATCCTCTCTTCCGCGGCACCATCAACCGCATCGCGCCGTTCGTGCGCAAGGTTCTGGAGCAGCATGACCTGCTGCTGTCGATCGGGGCCGACCTGTTCGCGTTCTCGCTGCCGTCCAACGAGGAGCCGGTGCCGCCGGGATACCCCATCATCCATCTCGACGTCGATCCGTGGGAGCTGGGCAAGAACTATCCGGCCAAGGTGGCGATCCTGGGCGATCCGAAGGGGACCTTGCCCGATTTGCTGGAAGCGCTGGGCGCGTGCATGGGCGAGCGCGGCCGGGCGCAGGCGCGCGAGCGGTTCGAGATCACCAAGCGCGCCAACCTCGCCGAGCGCGAGGCGCTGCACGCCAAAGCACGCGGCCTCGCCGGCCAGCGCCCGGTGCAGGCGCTGGCGCTCATCGAGGCGATCGGGCAGGCGCTGCCGAGGGACGCGGTGGTGATCGACGAGACGATCTCGTCGAGTGCGGGCTTGCGCCAGCTCATCGCCAGCGACGACGCGCAGAGCCTGTTCGCATTGCGGGGCGGCGGCATCGGCTGGGGCCTGCCGGCGACCATCGGCGCCAAGCTCGCGCTCCCGAACCGGCCGGTGGTGGGGCTGATCGGCGACGGCAGCGCCATGTACACCTGCCAGGCGCTCTACACCGCCGCGCGCTACAAGGTCGGCGTGGTGTGGATCATCTTCAACAACCGCTCCTACCGCATCCTGAAGCAGCGCGTGAACGCGATGCGCGCCTACGCGGCGCAAACGGACCGCTTCGTCGGCATGGACCTGGTCGATCCGCAGATCGACTATTTGGGACTGGCGCGTTCGTTGGGCGTCGCGGCCGAGGCAGCCGACAGCGTCGCCGATGCGGTCGATCTCTTGAAGAAGGGCCTCGCCAGCGGCGCGCCGCTCTTGATCGACGTGGCCCTCGACCGCGCGTTCAAGCCGGTATGAGCTTGACGCCGATCTGATCGAGGGCGGCGCGGCCGAGCAATCCGAGGGGATTGGCGAAGGTCTCGCCCATCTCGAAATGGTTGAGGTGCTGGCCGACCAGCAGCTCGACCGTCTTGCCGGCGGCTTTGACGGCGGCGGCGAAATCGCGCGACTGGCGCTGGAACTCGGGCGTCTCCTTGGTGCCGTAAGCGAGCACCAGCGGCACCCTGATCTTGTCGATGTGGCGAATGGCGGAGAGCTTGTCGACCATCTCGTCGGTGAAGCTCACATATTGGCTCCTGGCCGAGAGCCGCACCGGCGCCAGATCGTACATGCCGCTGCACAATGTCGCGCCCTTGATGAAGTCGCCGGGCACGCCCCAATCCTTCTCCCAGTCGGCGATGGTAGCGCAGCCGGCGAGATGCGCCCCCGAGGAGTGGCCGCCTATATAGAAACGCGCGGGATCGCCGCCGAGGCGCGCGGCGTTCTTCCAGGTCCAGGCGATGGCGCGGCGCACCTGATCCGCCATCGGCAGCAGGCTGCCGCCCGCGTCCTGCACCCACACGAAATCGGGCACCACGTAAGTGACGCCGCTCTGCACGAACGCCTCCGCCGCATAGGCATGGTCCTTCGCCACGCCGTTGCGCCACGCGCCGCCATGGATGAAGACGAAGATCGGCGCGTTGGCGCGCTTGGCGCGGAACACGTCGAGCTGCTCGATCGCGCTCTCGCCATAGGGGAAGCGCTCGGGGAGCCCCAAGCGCTGCCTCACCGCTTCGCTGCCGGCGACGCGCCGGTCCTGGAGCTGCTGGAAATTGGGCGCATAGACTGCCTGGTCATAGGCCGCGTCGAGCTCGCTCTGGGTGTAGTCGAGATAGACGCGCGGGTCTTTACGCGCGGCGGCTGCGGCCGGAGCCTGTTGTTGCATCGACGCACTCCTTCGGCTTCACTCGTCGCAGCACTTTAACGGTCCTGCCGCGCTTGTGCCAGGAGCATGCCGATGGAGTTCGCGCTCTCTGCGACCCAGACCGCGGTGCAGGATGCCGTCCTCCGCATCTGCGCGCGGTTCGACGGCGACTACTGGCTCGCGCGCGACAAGGACGGCATCTTCCCGCACGATTTCCACCGGGCCTTCGCCGCCGACGGCTGGCTCGGCATCTGCATCCCCGAAGCGTATGGCGGCGCGGGGCTCGGGCTCGCCGAGGCGGCGGTGATGATGCAGGCAGTGGCGCAGTCGGGCGCCGCCATGGCGGGCGCGTCGTCGCTGCACATGAATATCTTCGGCCTCAACCCGGTGGTGCGCTTCGGCAACGACGCGCAGAAGCGCCGCATGCTGCCGCCGCTGGTCGCGGGGCAAGAGAAAGCGTGCTTCGCCGTGACCGAGCCCAATGCCGGGCTCGACACCGGCGCCATCGAAACCCGCGCCGTGCGGCGCGGGACGAAGTATGTGCTGAACGGCGCCAAGATCTGGATCTCGACGGCGCAGGTGGCGGAGAAGATGCTGATCCTCGCGCGCACCGCCCCGCGCGACGCGGCGGTGCGCACTGCGGGGCTTTCGCTCTTCTACACGACGCTCGACCGGCGCTTCGTCGAAGTGCGCGAGATCGGCAAGATGGGGCGCAAGGCCGTCGATTCGAATCAGCTCTTCATCGATGGGCTCGAAGTGCCGGAAGAGGACCGCATCGGCGAGGAGGGCAGGGGCTTCGACTACATCCTCCACGGCCTCAATCCGGAGCGCGTGCTGGTGGCGGCCGAGGCGGTCGGGATCGGCCGCGTCGCGCTCGAGCGCGCGGCGTCTTACGCCAAGGAGCGCGTCGTGTTCGGCCGCCCGATCGGGCAGAACCAGGGCGTGCAGCATCCGCTCGCCCGCGCCTGGATCGAGCTCGAGGCGGCGGAACTCGCCATGCACCAGGCGGCGTGGCGTTATGACAATGGCCTGTCGTGCGGCGCGCAGGCGAACGCCGCCAAGTATCTAGCATCCGAGGCCGCTGTGGCCGCGTGCGAGACCGCGATGCTGACCCTGGGCGGCTATGGCTATGCCAAGGAGTATCATGTCGAGCGCTACCTGCGCGAGGCGATGATCACGCGCCTCGCGCCGGTGACGCCGCAACTCATCCTTTCCTACATCGCCGAGCGCGTGCTGGCCCTGCCCAAGTCCTATTGAGCCGGCGCCGTGCGCGCTTTATAGGAGCCGGAACACAAGGGAGACGCTGCGATGGACGCGAAGCTGAAGGTGCCGTTTCCGCCCGACCCCAATCCGAAGAAGCCGCGCTTCGCGGTTCCGCCCGGCACTTGCGACACGCATTTCCACATCATGGGGCCGCCCGAGGTGTTCCCCTATGTCGCAAGCCGGCTCTACACGCCGCCGGCGGCGCCGGTCGAGCACTATCTCTCGATGGCGAAGGCGATCGGCATGGAGCGCGGCGTCATGGTCGTGCCCGCGGTGCACGGCTTCGAGAACGCGGTGATGCACGACGCGATCGAAAAGGCGGGGGGAAAGCTGCGCGGCATGGTGCGGGCCAACCCCAATTCCAGCGAGGCCGACAACAAGCGGCTCCATGCCCAAGGCGTGCGCGGCATACGCTTTAATTTGAGGCCCGAGCTCGAAGGCAAGTTCGACAAGGACGAGATGCTGCTGATCGTGTCGCGCATCCGCAACCTGCCTTGGTCGGTGTGCCTCCACATCGAGGCCGACCTCATTATCGAACAGGCCGAGCTGATCCGCCGCCTCGACATGCCGGTGATCATCGATCATTTCGGCCAGGTCGACAGCCGCGACGGGTTCGATGCGCCCGCCTTCCGCACCGTCATCGACCTCCTGGGCGAGAAGCATGTGTGGATGAAGATCGCCAGTACCGACCGCCGCATCCTGGCGGGTGAGCCCTACGAGGGCGTGGTCAAGCTCGCGCGCGCCTTCATCGCCAAGGCGCCCGACCGGATCATCTGGGGCACCGACTGGCCGCACGCCTATGTCTACCAGGCGGGCAAGATGATCAATGACGGCGACCTCATCTCGTTCGTCGCCGACTTCGCGCCGGACGAGGCGACGCGCAAGAAGATCCTGGTCGACAATCCCGCGCGCCTGTTCGGGTTCTGAGCGGAGCGAACGCCCATGGCCATTCTCGTCGCGCCCATCGGCGGACCTTCGCCGGACTGGAAGCGCCTCTTCGCCGCCGAGCTACCCGGCGTCGAGATCCGCATGTTCCCCGAGATCGGCGATCCGGCCGATATCGACGTCGCCGCCATCGCCCGCGTCCCGCCCGGGGTCCTCGCGAGCCTGCCGAAGCTGCGGCTCATCGTTTCGCTCATGGCGGGGCAGGAGACGCTGCTCGCCGACCGCACCTTGCCCAAATCCGTGCCGATCGTGCGCGCGGGCAATCCGGCGGGCGACGCGATGATGAACGAGACCGCGCTGCTGCACGTGCTGCGCCATCATCGCCTGCTGCCGGATTATCTCCTGGCGCAGCAGCGGCGCGAGTGGAAGCGCCTCCCCGTGCTGCGCACGTCCGAGCGCAGGGTCGGCGTGCTGGGCCTAGGCCAGATCGGGCTCGCCACCGCCAAGTATCTTCGCGATCACGGCTTCGACATGGCCGGCTGGGCGCGGACGGGCAAGGCGATCGATGGCGTCGCCGTCTTTCACGGCGCCGGTCAATTGGGCGCGTTCCTGGGCCGCAGCGAGATCGCGGTCAATCTTCTGCCGCTCACCAAGGAAACCGAGGGCATTCTCGACCGCAAGGCCTTCGCGCTCATGCCCAAGGGCGCGGCGCTCATCAACCTCGCGCGCGGCCAGCACGTGGTCGACCGCGACCTCATCGACGCGCTCGACGCCGGCCATCTCGCGGCGGCGACGCTCGACGTGTTCCACGAGGAGCCGCTCGGCAAGGAGAGCCCGCTCTGGGCGCATCCGCGCATTACCGTGATGCCGCATGTTTCGCGCCGCCACGATCCCGCCGACATCGTGCCGCGCATCGCCGACAACGTGCGCCGGCTGGCGCGCGGCGAGCCCTTCCTCCAGCCGGTGGACCGCGCCGCGGGATATTGATGCGCGCCGCCTCGGCCTTCAGTGCGTCTCGTCGTCCTTGATCGCCGCTTTCGCCAGAGCGATCACGTCCGGGGGCGAGTCGTAGATTTCGGCCACGATCTTGTCGACGGCGGCGCCGCTCACCGGCCGCACTTCGAGATCGCCGCGCCTGGCCTCGTCGAGGAAGGCGGGATCGCGCATGGTGGCGTCGAACGCCGCGCGCAGTGCCGCTTTGCGGTCCTCGGGAATGCCGGGCGGAGCGGCGAAGGGCCGCGCCATGGTGTTGCGCGCGACGATCAAGCGCATCGCCGCGATCTGCTTGGGGTCTTGCGTCATGTCGAAGATCAGCGGCACGGTCGGCAGGTCCTCGTGCTTGGCGAGCGCGATCTGCAAGGTCACGTCGATCTTCTTCTCGTCGAGCAGCGCCTTGCTGCGGCTGATGATGCTGCCCCACGACCAGCCGCAGCGGCCGTCGATCTCGCCGCGCTCGAGCGCCAGCACCAGGTCGTTGCCGCCGGGATAGCCGCTGACGATCTTCATCCTCAATTGGAACAGGTTGCGCAGCATGACGGCGAACACGTCGGTGTCGGCGCCGGGACCGGTGCCGCCCACGGTGTAGCTCTTGGTCTTCATGTCATCGAGCGTGGCGATGCCCTTGTCGGAGCGGAAGGCGCACACGCTGACCTCGTCGGAGATGCTGCCGAGCCAGGTGAACTTGCGGCCGTCATATTGCGTGCCGGTCGGATCGAGCAACGGCTGCATCGCCATGCCGCGCGCGAAGGTCGCGATCGCGGTCCCGTCCTTGGGCGCGATCACGTAGAGATAGTTGGCGGAGCGCAGGCTGCCGGCGCCCGGGATGTTCTGCGGCACGACCACCGGATTGCCGGGGATGTGGTCGCCGAGATGGCGCGCCAGCACGCGCGCGTAGGCGTCGTAGCCGCCTCCCGCGCTGTAGCCGATATAGAGCTGGATGGTCCGGCCCTTGTAGAAGGACGCGACCGCATCCTGGGCGTGCGCGCCGGAACTGATGGCGGCGAAGGCAAGCGAGGCGACGACTGCACACGCCCGGTAGCGCGTTCTGGGCGTGGTCATTTGAGGAGGTAACCCCACTTCTCCAGCGTCTTCGCCTTGAGCGCGGGGCTCGATTCGGCGACCGGCGGGAACTCGTTGAGCATTTCCCAGGGCCGGCAGGCATCGACGATGGCGCGCGTGTTGTGGGGATCGCCCTTGCGCTTGCGGGGATCGAGCACGCCCGACCATGCGCGGCGCACGAAGTCGATGTCCTCGACCGGATCGCACCGCGTCGACATGGCCCAGATCAGATCGAAGCTGTTGGTCGGGTCGATGTCCTCGTCGACCACGACGACGAAGCGGCCGAGATAGTTCCCGGCATGGGCCGCCGCGGCCAGCATCCCCGCCTGCTTGGCGTGGCCGGCATAGGCCTGCTTGATCGAGATGATGTTGAAGAGCCGCCCGCCGCCCGCCTCGTGGCACCACACGCCTTGCACGCCCGAGAGCCCGGCCTTCTCGACCTGGTCCCAGATCATCGCCGACTTGATCACGCACTTGCTGAGCGAATAATCGGACGGCGGCCGGCCCGGCCGCGCCATGGTGTGGATCGGATTGGTGCGGTAATAGACGCGCTTCACCCGCACGATCGGGTCCTCGCGCACAGAGCTCGCGTAATAGCCGGTCCACTCGCCGAACGGCCCCTCGGGCTTCAAAACGTCGGGCACGATCTCGCCTTCGAGCACGATCTCGGCCGCGGCCGGCATGGGCAGGCCGTAAAGCTCGCTCTTCAGCGTCTCGAACGGCACGCCGCGATGGCCGCCGGCATGGGCGAACTCGGAGACGCCGAACGAAACTTCGTTGCCTGAAGAAAGAAACAGCAGCGGGTCCTGGCCGCAGCAGATGACGACGGGACAGGGCTTGCCGGCCTTGAAGTATTTCTCGCGGATCTGGCGGCCGTGCTTGCCGGGCGACATCCACAGGCCCGCGGTGTTGCGGTCGTGGATCATCACGCGATACGTCCCGACATTGATCCAGTCGGTCTCGGGATCGCGCATCACCACGAGGTCGCCGGTGCCGATATAGCGGCCGCCGTCGAGCTCGTGCAGGAACGGGATCGGGAATTTCAGGAGATCGACGTCGTCGTCGCGGTCGACATTCTCCAGCACCGGCCCGCCATTGACGAACACGTTGGGAATAAGATCGAAGCGCTTCATGCGGTCGCGATATGCGCGCACCACGTCGAGCGGATGCTTCGGCAGCGGCAATCCCAGCGTCAAGGCAAGGCGCTTCGGCGAATTGGTCATGCCCGAGAGCACGCGGTACTCCGCCGGATAGTCGGGAATGTTCTCGAACAGGATGGCAGGCGGGTTATCCGGGCTCGCCTGGTAGATCATTTCGGCGACGGCGCCCATCTCGAGATTCCAGTGCGCGCCGGAGACGCGCTTCAGCTCGCCGATCGCCTCGACCCGCGCGATCCAGTCGCGCAGGTCGGCATGCGGCTCGGCGAACTCGCCGATGCGGATGGGATTGGGCTCGTTCCGCCGCTCGTCCATGGGGGCCTCCGGGTTGCCGCTTTATGGGGCGCATGGCACACGCGGGCAAGTCCGTCGCCATTGAAGCCGCGCGATCTTCCCGATAGGGTCGGCGCGAACGGCCAAGGCGAGGGGGCAAGATGGCGGGGCAGAAGGCCAACGGCAAGGCGCGCGGCGCGCGCGCGGTGGTGGCGAAGCTCGATGCCGAGGTCGACGCCTATGCCCGCCGCACGCGCTTCTTCTCCGAGCCCCTGACACGCGGGCGCGCCATCATGTTCGTGCTGCAGCACCGCCAGAACACGCGCCAGCGCAACTCGGTCTTGAAGCTGCGCGTCGCCACCAACTGTCCGGATTGGGAGACGCGGCTCCGCGTCATCGGCGCCTGCAGCGAGGAGATCATCGCCGACCACGAGCATGGCGGCGGCCGGCCGCACTGGGCCATCCTCGAGGCGCTGGGCGAGCGCATCGGGTTGAAGCGCAAGGCGATGCGCGAGGCGCGGCTCCTCGCCTCGACGCAGCTGTGCTGGCTTGCCTGGGAAGCGCTGATGTCGAACCGTCCCTGGCTCGAGGGGCTGATCGCCAACACCTGCGCCGAGCGCGCCAACATCCCGGGCTATGGCACAGGCCTCTTCAAGAAGCGGGGATGGTTCGGGCTCGAGCGCAAGCGCTGGGCCGATCTCTTCGGCCTCAAGGACGACGAGCTCGAATTCTTCGAGCTGCACGAGGAAGCCGACATCGCCCATTCCAATCTCGGCTGGGACACGGTGGCGCGGGAGGCCGAGCGCGCGGGCGCGGCCGACCAGGTCGCGCGTGCCTGCCGCATCAATCTCCTGGTGTGGGAGCGTTATCTCGACGGCATCGCCGATGCCGGCGACGCGCTCGACCGCGGCCGGGAGCCCCTCTACGTCTAGCGGCGCGTCGGGGAAGCCAGCATGACGACACGGCGCAGTCTCATCACCGGGGCGCTCCTCGTGGCGGCGGCGCCGGCGCGGGCGCAGCTCGGCATCTTCACCGCGCCGAAGACGCTGGTCGACCGCGCGCTCGAGGCGCGCAGCACGATCGACATCGCCAAGGACAACGCCGTCGTCATCAAGGTCAATGCCGTGATGGCCGATGCCGGCACGGTCAAGGCCTCGACCGAGATCTACGAGCAGCGACTCCTCGTCACCGGGCTGTTCGACGACAAGCCGTCCTACGACAAGTTCCAGCAGGGCGTGCGCGGCGTCTCCGGCGTCAAGAAGCTGTACTGGCACGTCATCTACATGAGCGACGTAGAGCAGAAGCAGAAAAAGCTGCTGTCGTGGGCCAACACGCTGGTGATCGAGGAGAAGGCCAAGGCCCGCCTGGTCGGCGAGATGGACATCCACGACCTGAATTACCGCGTCTCGGCGGCGCCGACCGGCACCGTCTATCTCCTCGGCCGCGCCTTCACCGAGGACGAGCACCACAAGGCGCTTGCCCGCACGCGCGACGGCGACGGCGTCAAGCGCGTCGTCGACTATGTCGAGGTGCGGCCCAAATAGGAACTTACGCGCTCAGCACCGGCAGCAGCAGATAGGCCTCGCGTCCGCCGCCGGTGTGGAGCGTCATGGTGCCGCCGAAGCTCGCCGGCGGGCGGTCGCGCGGGTCCTCGTGCGTGAACCAGCCCGTGCCGGTGTCGCGCGGCTCGCCGGGACGGTCGAAATCCTGGCCCTGGATCGTGAGCGCCAGGCGATAGCCCTTGGGCAGCGCGATGCTGGTCGGCCAGATCTCGACCTCGACGTCGTAGATTTCGCCGGGCTTCAGCTTCTCGGTCGCGTCGTGGCTGTGATAAGGCCGCCACTCGGTGCTGCGCGCCGGGTCGAGCTTGCGCTGCGACACGCGCAGCCAGCCCTGCGACACCGGCGATTTGGGCGCGGTCGAGCTTAAGAACACGACTTCCTTGCCGTTGGGATCGAACGCCCGCAAGGTCGCGAAGAGATCGAGATCGTCGGTGCTCGACGACACGGGCAGGCGCAGCTTCACCGGCCCCGCGAGTTCCAGCTCGCGCTCCAGGGGCAATGTCGAGAAGGTGACGCCCTCGCTCAACGCGGGACAGCTCGCGTTGCCCTTGGCCGCGGGCGGGTTGGGCCCGAGGCTCTTCGCCGCGGCATCGAGATAAATCCTGGTCCAGTGCGTCTGCGGCAGCGGCCAGTCGGCGGCGGCGAGCGTGCGCTTGATCTTGTCGTCGGCGGAGCGGATCTCGACCTCGACCCGCGGCTCCTTCTCCCAGCCGTTGTCGATGCCCTTGAGGTAGCGGTCGAAGAAGCGCCGCTGCATCGCCACCGTCTCGGGCATCAGGAAGGTGATGAAATACGGCCCCGACTGCACCTTGAGCCATTTCTCGCGCGACGCGATGCCGAGCCAGCCGGCGATCGTCCCGCGCAAATGGAGCGCGAGCCCGCCCCAGTTCGCCACGGCCAAGGTCGGCAGCTCGATCTTCGCGAGATCGGGGATGCGCTCGCGATACCACGCGTCGAGCGTTGGATGCGACAGCACGTTCTCGATATAGTCCTCGCGGTTGCGCTTCAACTCGTCGGCGCCGAGCGTCGCGGGGCCGGTATTGCGCTCGCCGGTGACGATGTCGACGAACGGTGTCTCGGCGTTGCCGTACTGGTTGCGCAGGACGCTCCGCGTCCACCACCGCCCGACGAAGCCGCTCGAATAGATGCCGTCCGAGCGCGTCCTGTCGCGGAAGAAGTCATAGGTCCCCTGCCACGGCAACAGCGCCGCGAGATGCGGCGGCCGCTGCGCCGCGATTGCCCACTGGCCCGCGGCGTAATAGGAAATGCCCAGAAGCCCGACCTTGCCGTTGCTCCAGGACTGCACGCCGGCCCAGCCGATGGCGTCGTAGAAGTCGCGGAATTCGGCGGGCGCGTTGATGTCGAGCTTGCCCGGCGACTTGCCGGCGCCGCGCGAATCCACTTTCAGCACGACATAGCCGTGCGGAACCCAGACCTCGGGATCGGGCGTCTCGAATACGAGATGCTTGCACGACGAGTGCTCAAGAATTTGCGGGTAGCGCTTGGTCAGGACCTCCCACGCCGGCGGCTGGAACTGGCTGATATGCACGTCCTTGCCGTAGGGGCCGAAGGTCATGAGGACGGGATACTTGCCCGGCTCCTTGGGGCGGAACACGTTGGCGCGCAGCACCGCGCCGTCCCGCATGGTGATCGCGACGTCCTTGTCGAGCGCCATCTCGTGCGCCATTGCCGCCTCCCTGTCGCGCGCGTTGGCCCGATTCGTACAAGAGCGCCGCTGCCAGGTCCAGCCGCGCCCGGTAGACGCATCGGCGCACGCGGTGTTAGAAACGCGGCGGGAGGGATCGGCGCATGTTCCTCAGGAATTGCTGGTACGTCGCAGCCGAGGCGGGCGAGCTTGCCCGCGCGCCGCTGGGCCGCATCATTCTCGGCGAGCCCGTGGTGCTCTACCGCAAGGAGGACGGAACGGCGGTCGCGCTCGAGGATCGCTGCTGCCATCACCGCGCGCCGCTGCACAAGGGGCGCCTGGTCGGCGACACCATCCAATGCGGCTATCACGGCTTCGTCTTCGCCGCCGACGGCGCTTGCGTCGCGGTGCCGGGGCACGAGCGGCTGCCGTTCAAGAATGTCGGCGTGCGCGCCTATCCGCTATGCGAGCGCCACCGCTATCTCTGGATCTGGATGGGCGAGCGGGAAAAGGCCGATCCGGCGCTGGTGCCCGACTTTGCCCGCAACGCCGATCCCGCCTGGGCCGCGGTCAATGCGCGCCTGCCGATGAATGCCAATTATTTCCTGCTGGTCGAGAATTTGATCGATCTCTCGCACGTGGCCTTCGTCCATGCCGGCACGATCGGCAGCGACGACACCGCCGCGACGCTCGACTTCGAGCGCGCCGAGGGCAAGGTCGAGGTGATCCGCGCCGCCAAGGACATCCCGACGCCGCCGCACATGCGGCGCATCGGGCTCGCCCAACGCGCCGACATGACCAAGGTGATCGCCTTCACGCCGCCGTGCAGCATCACCATCGACGTGATCTGGGCCGAGCGCGACACGCCGGGCCGCAAGCCCCGCACCATGCGCGCCGTCATCATCAACTCGATCACGCCCGAGACCGAGCGGAGCTGCCATTATTTCTGGGGCCATGTGCGCGACTTCGACGTCCGCAACACCGAGATGACCGAATTCTTCCGCAATGCCGTGGTGACGGCGTTCAACGAGGACAAGGACATCCTCGAGGCGCAGCAGCGCACCATCGAGCTCGATCCCCTGGCGCCGACCCTCAATGTCCATGGCGATTGGGGCGGCGTCCAGGCGCGTCGCTTGGTCGACGCGCTCATCGCCGCCGAGGCGCCGCGCACCGTCGCGGCGCAGTAGCGCCGGCTCATGCCGGGGCGTGCGAATACATCGCCTTGCCCGGCACCGGCGCCTCGCAGCGCAGGATCGAGCCGGTGTCAGACTCGGTGATGAAAAGCTCGCGATTGTCGCGCCCGCCGAAGGCGAGATTGGTCATGTGATGGCCGACGCATGGCTCGATCAGGTGGGTCGGGATGCCGTTGGCGTCGAAGCGCCACACGCCGATCCCGAGATGGCAGACATAGAGCCCGTCCTCGCGGTCGAGGGCGAGCCCGTCGGGCCCGGCCTGGCCGCCCGAGAGCTGCAGGAAGGTGCCGACCTTCGACACCGATCCGTCGCGCATCAGCGGCGCGCGCCACACCGCGTTCTGGCGGGTCACCGCGACGAAGAGCCGGTTCTCGGCCATGTTGAGGACGATGCCGTTGGGGCTGGGGATGGTGTCCATCAGCAGGTCGAGCCGGCCGGCGGGGTCGAGGCGGAAGACGCGCCCGGTCGGGTCGTGCATGCCCGTCTGGCCCTGGTCCGTGAAGTAGAGCGCGCCGTCGGCGCCGAACACGAGGTCGTTCAGCCCCTTGAAGCCCTCGCTGTTGCGGCTGGCGAGGATCGGTTCGGCGGCGCCCGAGGCGGGGTCGATCAACACCAGGCCGCGCTTGTAGTCGGCGACGAAGATGCGGCCGTCGCGGTCGAGCTTGAGCCCGTTGGGCCAGCCGTCGTACTGCGCCACCAGCGCGCAGTCGAGGCCGGGCGACAGGCGGAAGATGCGGCCGAAGGGGATGTCGACGAAGTAGAGATTGCCGGCGCGGTCGAAGCTCGGGCCCTCGATGAAGCAGTCGACCTCCTGGCCGAGCCGGTTGGGATCGGACCATGCCGTGCGCTGCCGCACCCGGAAGCGGTCGGGCAGGCGGAAATGGACTTGCGTCGGAATCCGGACCGGCGGCGCGAATATGAACATGGGGCGTCCTCCACGAGTCTCCGCTCTTAGGGCGCTGGCGCGGGACGGTTCAAGCTTTTGCCCGGCGCCGCCGATCTGTCATTATCGGCGCATCGGATCGTTCGGGAAGAGCAGAGACCCATGTCCATGTCAGTTCGTCTGTTAACGCTTGCATTGCTCGGCGCGCTGGTTGCTTGCGGGGCGCATGCCGATCCGAAGCCGGCGCAGGTTCAAGCGCCGCCGCCGCCCGCCTCGGACCAGCCGGCGGGCTGGAAAGCGGTGCTGATCGCCGGCGACGACGAGGAGAGCGCGTTCGACAACGCGGTCGATGCCATGGCCGACAAGCTCTCGGACTTCGGCGTGGCGCGGAGCGACATCACCGTGCTCAAGGCGTCGGGCGACGATGCCGCGGCCGCGACCAAGCCCAATATCGAGGCCGCCTTCGCCGATCTCGATCCCGGGCCGGGCGAGGGCTGCTTCGTCTACATCACGTCGCACGGGATGCCGCGGCGCGGCCTGGTGATGCGGCGCGCGCGCGCGATCCTCGAACCCGCTGCGCTTGCGCGCATGCTCGATAATTCGTGCGGCGTCCGGCCGACAGTGGTGATCGCTAGCGGCTGCTATTCCGGCATCTACGCCACCGAGCCGCCGCTGCCGGCGGCGAACCGCACCATCCTCACCGCGGCGCGCGAGGACCGGCCGTCTTTCGGCTGCAATGCCCACCTGCAATACACGTTCTTCGACAAATGCGTGCTCGATAACCTGCAGCGCGACATGAGCTGGCGCACCGTCATGGACAAGACGCGCGCCTGCGTTTCGGGCACCGAGTTCGACATGCGCGTCAACGCGCCGTCCGAGCCGCAGCTTTCGATCGGCGACGCGGAAAGTGACCTGCGCGCGTTCAGCCGCTAGGGCGAGACTTCCTCGAGCACGCGCAGCCGCGTCTCGATGATCATGAAGGCGGCGATGCAGCCGATGACCCCGAAGGCCGAGAACACGCCGAACACGCCGCCAATGCCATAGCGCGGCAGGATGAATCCGACGATCAGCGGCCCCACCGTGGCAGCGATCCGCAGCCAGAAGCTCGCCCAGCTCACCCCCAGCGCCCGCATGCGCGTCGGATAGATCTCCGCCGTGTAGAGGAAGATGCTCATGTTAATGGAGCCGAGCCACAGCGAGCAGAAGGCATAGCCGAGCATCATGCCGAACGCGGTCCCCGATCCGACCGCCGCCAGCTCCACGAGCCCCGATGCAAGCAGGAAGAACGCGCCGTTGAACCAGGCGCGGCGGCCCGTGCGGTCGATCAAGAGGGCGCAGATGATCGAGCCCACCACGCTGCCGGCGGGCGTCGCGACCGCGTAGGTCAGCGATTGCTGCAGCGACAGGTGATAGACCTCGCGGTAGAGCGTCGGGATCCAGCCCTGGAGCCCGTAGGAGACGATGTAGGACGACGCCCACAGTACCCAAACCAGCAGCGTCCGCGAGCGATAGCGGCCCTGGAACAGTTCCTGCCAGTGCGTCTTGCCGGCGGCCGGGCGCAGCGCGAGCGGCACCACCGGCGGCAGCGGCCGCGTGCCGTTGTGCGACACGATGCGCTCGATGTTGGTGAGGATGGCGTCGGCCTCGCCGAGCCGGCCCTTGGAGGCGAGCCAGCGCGGCGATTCCGGACACAGCATCCTGAGTGCGAGCGCAATCACCGCCGGCACCGCGCCGATGATGAACATCCACTGCCAGCCGAAGCGCGGCACGATCGACGCGCCGGCGACGCCCGCGCCGAGCAGGCCGACGGGAAATATCATCTGGTATGCCAAGAACGAGCCGCCGCGGCGCTGGGCGCGCAGGATCTCGCTGATATAGGCCGAAGCGACGGGGATCTCGCCGCCGAGCCCGATGCCCTCGACGAAGCGGCACCAGAAAAGCTGCTCGTAATTCTGGGTGAAGGCGCAGGCGAAGCTCATCACCGCGTAGAGCCCGATCGCCATGCGCGCCGCCGGCACCCGGCCCCAGCGCTCGGCGATGAAGCCGGCGCAGAACGCGCCGACCGCCTGGCCGAGATTGGCGATGCTGATGAGGCCGCCGATGCTCGCGGGCGGAATGTGCCACGCCGGCGCGATCACCGGCAGGACATAGGCAAGCGCGAGAGAATCGAACGAATCGAAGAAGATGGCGACGCCCAGAATCACGGTGACGGTGATGTGCCAACGCGAATAGGGCAGGCGCTCGAGCCGTGCCGCCACCGTCTGCTCATTGAGCGGCAGATTGGTCTGCATGGACTACCTCCCGACGCGCAATCGGTTTGGTTCGTATTCTTTCGCGCGATAATGCCCGTGGCGGCGCACGAACATCAAGCGCGCAATGGTCCGGCGTTCACAGGACAGGACGAGTGTGATAGGCCCTCAGCCCGTGACCACCGCTCTCCTCGAACGGGCCGAGCCGCACGCGCCTTCCCGCCGCGTCGATATCGCGGGGGCGGCGATGGTGACGGCCGCGCTCGCAGCCAGCTTCGCGGTCGTCGTCCTGCTCGCCGTGGTGCTGTGGCTGAGCTTCACCGACGGCGCGCCCGGCGATCCTGCGCTCGCCTACACGCTCGCGCACTACGCCGACGTGTTCCTCGACGCGTTTACCTATCGCGTGCTGGGCAACACGGTGCTCTTCGCCGTGATCGCGCTGGCCGTGGCGCTCGCCTGCGCGCTGCCGATGGCGTGGCTGATGGAGCGCACCGATTTCCCCGGCAAGCCGGTCGTCTTCACCTTGATGACCGTGGCGCTGCTCATTCCCGGCTTCGCGGTAGCGCTGGGCTGGGTGTTCCTCGTCCACGCCAAGATCGGCCTCCTCAATCGCGCGCTCATGGCGGTCCTCGGCCTCGGCGCGGCGCCGTTCAATGTCGCGACCGTGCCCGGCATGGGCATGGTCGAGGGGCTGAGCCTCGCGCCCTTGGCGTTCATCATGGTCGCGGTGGTGCTGCGCGCGATGGACCCGGCGCTCGAGGAGGCGGCCGCGATCGCCGGCGCGCGGCCCGTCGCGGTGATGTGGCGCGTGACCCTGCGCGTCCTTTGGCCGGGCCTGCTGGCGGCGGCGATCTATGTGCTGACGATCGGCTTCGCAGCCTTCGACGTGCCGGCGATCCTCGGCCTCAGCGCGCGCATCTTCACCTTCTCGACCTATGTCTTCAGCGCGCTCACGCCGACCGCGGGCGCGCCCGAATATGGCGAGGTCGCGACTTTGAGCGTGATCATGGCGGCGATCGCCGCACTCCTGAGCGTGTGCTACCGCACGGCGCAGCGCCAGGCGCCGAAATATGCCGTGGTCACGGGCAAAGCCTATCGCCCGCGCATCGCGCGCCTCGGACGCTGGCGGCCGCCAGCGGTGGCCTTGGTAACGCTCTATTTCGTCGTGGCGCAGCTCATGCCGCTGGCGATGCTGGCCTGGGCCGCGCTCCTGCCCTACCTGCAAACACCGTCCGCGGCCGCGCTCGCGCTCGTGACGCTCCGCAACTTCACCGGCCTGCCGCGCGCGCTGGTGCTGCGCGCCATCGGCAACACCGCGCTGCTGATGCTGCTGGTGCCGAGCATCACGCTCGTCCTCAGCGCCGCGGTGTCGTGGGTGGTGCTGCGCACGCGCCTCAGGGGGCGGGCGGTGGTGGATTTCCTCGCCTTCCTGCCGCTCGCCATTCCGGGGATCGTGTTCAGCGTCGCGGCGCTCCTCTTGGCGCTCTTCGTGCTGCGGCCGGTGGCGCCGATCTACGGCACCATTTGGCTCCTGGTTCTGGTCTATGTCGTCGCGCGGCTGAGCTATGGCACGCGCATGATGAACGGCGCGCTGATCCAGATCCATCGCGAGCTCGAAGAGTCCGCGTCGATTTGCGGCGCGAGCACGGCCGGCGTGCTGCGCCGCGTGCTGGTGCCGCTGATGGCGCCGGCGATGGTCTATGCCTGGATCTGGATCGCGCTCCTGACATATCGCGAGCTGACCCTGCCGGTGCTGCTTTCGAACGGCTCCAATCTGCCGTTCTCGTTCCTGGTGTGGGGCTTCGTGCAGGCCTCGTCCTACGGCCAGGCCTCGGCCGCGTCGCTCCTGATGCTGGGGCTGATGGCACCGGCGCTATTTCTTTACTGGATCGCGGCGCGCGGGGCGGGCATGATCGCCCCGCGCTGAGGCCCGAACCCATGATCACCATACGCAACCTTGCCATGACCTACCGCACCGCCCACGGCGAGCACCAGGCCGTGCGCGGCGTCTCGCTCGAGGTGAAGCAGGGCGAATTTTACACGCTGCTGGGCCCGTCGGGCTGCGGCAAGACCACGATCCTGCGCTGCGTCGCCGGTCTCGAGCATCCCGATGCCGGCGAGATCCTGATCGGCGGCGAGGTCGTGTTCTCGGCCGAGCGCGGCATCTGGGTTCCGCCGCACAACCGCAATATCGGCATGGTGTTCCAGTCCTACGCGATCTGGCCGCACCTCTCGGTATTCGAAAACGTGGCATTCCCGCTGCGCATTCGCCGCCGGCCGCGCGCCGAGGTGCAAAGTCGAGTCATGCGTGCGCTCGACATGGTGGGGCTCGCCGCGCTCGCCGCGCGCTCGGCGCAGCTTCTGTCCGGCGGACAGCAGCAGCGCGTTGCCGTGGCGCGCGCGATCGTGCATTCCCCATCCGTGCTGCTGTTCGACGAACCGCTGTCCAACCTCGATGCCAAGCTGCGCGACAACACGCGCGCCGAGATCCGCCGATTGCAGCGCGAACTGAACGTCGCCACCGTCTATGTGACGCACGACCAGGCGGAGGCGCTGTCGCTGTCGGATCGCATCCTGGTGATGCGCGAGGGCATCATCCGCCAGGAAGGCTCGCCGCAGCAGATCTACGCGCAGCCGCGGGACATGTTTGTCGCCGATGCGGCCGGCGCGGCGAATTTCTTCGACATTGAAATCCGTGGTGTCGACGGCGACGAACTGCACGGCATCGCGCCGGACGGCAGCATCATTCGCGCCCGCGGCACGCAAGCTGCCATCGGGCCCGGCCGGGTCATGGTACGGCCGGACCGCCTGCGGATCACCCCGGACGAGGCCGCGGTCGCCGCCGATTTGAACCGATTGCACGGAACGGTGCGGCAGCGCCTGTTCCTCGGCGGCCATTTCGAATATGCGGTCGCGGTCGGCGCAACCGTGCTGCGGGTGTTCTCCCCGGTCGAGATCAAGGAACAGTCGAAGGTGGTGGTGTCCTTTGCGCCGCAGGATTGTATCCTGCTCGGCGCCGAGGCCACGCAGCCGCAAGAGGAAGCCAAACCATGGGCCTGACGACAGAGCTGTGCCAACGGATCGCCGCCGCCCGCTTCCAGGACCTGCCGGAAGCAACGCTCGCCGCCGCGCGCCGGCTGGTGCTCGACGGACTTGCCGTGGCGCTCGCCGGCGCGGTGGAAGAAGACGCGGTGCCGATCCTCGCCACGCACTTTCGCCGCCTCGGCGGCGCGCCGCTTTGCACCGCGATCGGCTGCGGTTTTCGCACCGATCCGGTACGGGCCGCTGCGCTGAATGGCGCGGCGATGCACGTGCTCGACTTCGAACCGATGTGGAGCCCGGCGACACATGCGCTGTCCACCACGCTTCCCG
>DATNID010000065.1:0-220622 GCA_035604615.1 Allostellaceae bacterium
GAGTTCTGTCAGTGGACGAGGCCAACTAAGCCGCTTTCCGCCACAGCTCCCCGCTGGCGATCCGCGCCCCCTCCACCAGCGCCCCCAGCTTCGCCCACATGATGCTCGGATGCACCCGGCGGTGGAACGGGCCTTGGGCAAAACCGCAGTCGGTCCCGGCGAGCACGTTCTCGCGCCCGACCAGTTTGGCGAGCCGCACGATGCGTTCGGCGACCAGTTCCGGATGCTCGACCACGTTGGTGGCGTGGCTGATGACGCCCGGGATGAGCACCTTGCCCGCCGGCAGTTTTGCGCTTTCCCAAACGCGCCATTCGTGCTCGTGGCGCGGATTGGCGCCCTCGATGACATAGGCGCCGGCGCGCACCTGGAGCACCAGATCGACGATGTCCTTCAGGGGCACGTCGGTGGTGTGCGGGCCGGGCCAGCTGCCCCAGCACACGTGATAGCGCACGCGATCCTCGGGGATGCCTTCGAGCGCGTGGTTCATCGCCTCGACATGGCGGCGCACCCAGGCGTGATAATCCGCGAAGCTCGCCGGCGGCACCATGCGATCATAGGTGACTGCGGCGCGCGCGTCGTCGAGCTGCAGCACGAAGCCGGCATCGACGATCGTCTTGTACTCGGTGCGCATCGCATTGGCGATCGCCTCGACCAGGTCGTCGTCGGTCTTGTAGTACTCATTCTTGCGGTCGGGGATGACGCTGGCGGGCGCCGCGACGGGGAGGAACGCCTCCTCGACCTTGACGCCCTGGAGCGCCGCCTTGAGATTGTCGATGTCGCGCTGCAGCTCGGCCTGGCCGGTATAGGCGATGGGGCCGACGCACACGGAATCGAACACGATGGCGGCGCGGCCGTCTTGCCCGTCCATCTCGGCGTAGAATTCGGGGAAGAGCGCGCGGTCGGCGCCCTTGGCGTAGGGGTCGGCCGCGGCGGGGCGCCGCTCGAAGCCCGAGAGCCGCTCCAGCGCGTATTGCGACCAGCTGATCGACTTGCCGAACTCGCCGTCGCTCGGGATGTCGATGCCGGTCGCGGCCTGCTGGCGCACGATGGCGGCGACCGAGTCCTTGAGGCAGCGCTGATAGGCCGCCTCGTCGTAGCGCTCGCGGCGCTGCTTGGCGGCCAGGAACGCGAGCAGGGCTTCGGGCCGGATGAGGCTCCCGACATGGCTCGTGAGGATTCGGTTGGTGCTGCGCTTCATGGGTCCTCCCTCGCGCGTCAGCGCGCTTGTTTCAGGCGCCGTCCGGCTTCTTCGACGAAGCTCGGATCGGCGTAGGGTCGTGCGTCGATGGCGATGTCGATGATGCCCTCGGCGCGCAGCGCGTCCATCGCCTTCTGCACCGCCGCCAGGTTCGGCCGCGCGTCGGGATCGCGGTAGTAATCGTCGGCGGTGAAGAGGTAATCGTCGAACATCGCCCGCGGCGCGCGGGTGAACGAAGCGACGATCATCACCGCCTCGTCGCGGTGCGCCGGATCGAGGAACCAGCGCAGCGCGCGCAGGTAATCCTCGAAGAAATCCGCGAGCGCCGCGCGGTGGGCATCGAGAAATCCGGCGCGCGCGACCAGCATGAGCCCCTGCGACGGCCCCAGCGCGTCGCGCAAGGTGAAGAGCGTGCGCACGCTGCCGCGCGCCTTCAGCACATAGGTGAAGGGCGCCGGAAGCGCTGCGAGATCGATATTGCCCGCCTCGAGCATCGCGCCCATGTTGGCGAGCGGCGGCTCGACCTCGCGGTAGAAGCCGACATCCTCGAGGCCATGGCGGCGCAGCATCGTCTTGAGGCCGAGATCGGCCATCGAGCCCTGCGCCTCGACCGCCACGACGCGTCCGCGCAAATCCTCGACGGCGCGGATTGGGCCCGCGTCGCGCACCATGAACTCGCTCGAGTAGCGCTTTGCCACGCCGTCCTGGTAATCGTCGGCGACGGCGCGCAGATCCTCGAGGCCGGCATTGCGGATCGCCAGCGCGAAGGTTGCCGGCGACAGCGCGGCGATGTCGATCTCTCCGGCGGCGAGCGCCTGGAGCACGGTCGCGCTCGGCCCGAAATGGAGATGCTCGACGGTGTAGGACGAGCCGAGATGGTCGAGCATGTCCTTCTTCTCGAACAGGACCGGCGTCAGCTCCGCCGGCACGGTGGCCCAGGCAATGCGGATGACGAGCCTCTCGCCGCCCTCGGCCGCACCGGCGAGGATCATCGCCGCCATGACCAGCGCAAGACGTGTCTTCATCGCTCCGGCGGCGCTTCCTGGAGCCCGACCAGCACCGCCAGATTGTCGCGGTCGGCGGCGAGCGCGGCGCTTTCGCCGCTCCACACCGTCTGGCCCTTGTCGAGCACCATGGTGCGCTCGGTGAGCTCGAGCGCGATGTCGACCTGCTGCTCCACGAGGAGCGTCGCGATCCGGCTCTCGCGCCTAAGCCGCACCAGCGCCTCGGCGAGCGTGTCGATGATGACGGGCGCCAGTCCCTCGAACGGCTCGTCGAGCAGAAGGAGCTTGGGGTTGCCGGCGAGCGCGCGCCCCACCGCCAGCATCTGCTGCTCGCCGCCCGAGAGCTGGTTGCCGTAATTGCGCCGCCGCTCCGCAAGGCGCGGAAAGAGATCGTAGACGCGCTCGAGCGTCCACTCGCCCGGGCGCGACGCGACGCGCAGGTTCTCGTGGACCGTGAGCGAAGGGAATATCTCGCGCTCCTGCGGCACGAGGCCGAGCCCGCGCTGGGCGCGGCGGTGCGTGTCGGCCGAGGTCACGTCCTCGCCGTCGAATTCGATGCGGCCCGAGCGCAGCTCGGTCAGTCCCATGATGGTCAGCAGCAAGGTGGTCTTGCCGACACCGTTGCGGCCCAACAGCGCCCACGCCTCCTCGTTGGCGATGGCGAGCGAGACGTGCTCGAGCACGACGGTGTCGCGATAGCCCGCCGTCACGTCCTGGAGCGTCAGCAGGTCAGCCATGCGAGCGCTTCCCGAGATAGACGTCGCGCACCGCCGGGTTGGCGCGGATCTCGGCCGGCGCGCCCTCGACCAGCACTTCGCCCTCGACCATCACGGTGATGCGGTCGGCGAGCCGGAACACGAGGCTCATGTCGTGCTCGATCACCAGGATGGTCAGCGCCGACGGCAGGCGCAGCAGGAGGTCGAGCACGGCATTACGGTCGGACGAGGCCAATCCCGCGGCCGGCTCGTCGAGCAGCAGCGTCTTGGGCGCGAGCGCGAGCACCAGCGCGATCTCGACCAGGCGGCGCTGGCCGTAGGGCAGGTCGGTCACCGGCCGCGGCGCCAGCGCGAGGAGCCCGAGGCTGTCGAGCAGAGCGGCGGTGCCGTCGATGATATCGGTGCGGTCGCGCAGGCGCCCCACGATCTGGCGGTCGTGGCCGAGTTTCGCCTCGAACGCCAGCGCCACGTTTTCCGCCACTGTCAGCTCGGGGAAGAGCGAGCTGATCTGGAAGGTGCGGGCGAGGCCGAGCGCGACGCGGCGCTCGGGCGGAAGGTCGGTGATGTCGGTGCCGTCGAGCCGGATGGCCCCGCCCGAGGGCTGCAGCAGGCCGGTGACGAGGTTGACGAGCGTAGTCTTGCCAGCCCCGTTCGGCCCGATCAGCGCATGCCGCGCGCCCGGCGCTAAGGTGAGGCACACCTCGCGCGCCACCCGCAGCGCGCCGAAACTCTTGGAGACGTGGTCGATCTCGAGCGCTGGCACGCTCATGCCCGGCCCCTGCCCCAGCCGGCCCGCGCCGCCAATTGCTCGATCAGGCCCACCAGGCCCTGCGGCGCATAGCGCACCGCCAGGATCAGGACGATACCGACGGCGAACAGCCAGTTGAACGGGTCCACCGCCGCCGCCCGGTCCGACAGCACCACGAACAAGGTCGCGCCGAGAAAAGCGCCGTAGAGGCTCCCGGTGCCGCCCAGGATCAGCATCACCAGCACATTGCCCGACAGCGTGAAGGTCAGGCTGTCGAGCCCGACGAGCTTGGTCACCTGAGCCGAGAGCCCGCCCGCGACCGCCGCCAGCGCGCCCGAGATGGCGTAGAGCATGACAAGCCGGCTGATCACCGGCACGCCCAGCATGCGCATCCGCACCTGGTTCTCGCGGATGCCCCTGACGGCGAGACCGAACGGCGAGTTGACCAGCGCCTTGCACAGGAAGAACACCACTGCCATCACCGCGGCGCCGTACCAATAGGCGGTGCGGCCGGCGAGGTCGAAGGAGAAGATTCCAAACACCGGCGCGATCTTGTAGCCGAAGAGGCCATCGGCGCCGCCGGTTACCGACTTGAAGCTGTTGGCGAGCTCGTGCAGCAAGGTCGCGACCGCGAGCGTCAGCATGACGAGCGTCAGCCCGCGCGTGCGCAGCACCAGCGGCCCGGCGATGAGCCCGCCGATCCCGCCCACGAGACCGGCGGCGACCAGTCCCGAGATCGGCTCGGTCGAAATGTCGAGCGCATAGAGTCCGGCGGCATAAGCGCCGAGCCCGAAGAACGCCGCATGGCCCAAGGTCGCGATCCCGCCGAATCCCAACGCGAGATCGAGCGCCAAGGCGAAGATGATGGCGATCATCACCTGCGTGCCGAGCGGGAGGTAAGTCCCGGCGGCGAAATAGAGCCCGGCCACCGCCACCCACGGCAACGCGTCGATCCACGACAGCGGATGGCGCGAGAACGCGTCGCGCACGATCCGGGAAGCCTGGGCGTCGGTTGTCATCGCCGTCTCACGCGCCGCCGCGCGCGAACACGCCTTGCGGGCGCCACAGCAGCAGCGCGCACACGGCGAGATAGATGACGAACGCGCCGAGCGCCGGAACGTAATAGCGCCCGAGCGTGTCGACGACGCCGAGCAGGAGCGCGGCGAGGAACGAGCCCTTGAGGCTGCCGAGCCCGCCGACCGCGACCACCATCAGGATCGGCACCAGATACTCGAGCGCATAGAACGGCTCGAGCGGCAGGAACGGACTGCCGAGGAAGCCGGCCGCTCCGGCCAGGCCGCAGCCGCCGGCGAAGGTGGCGGAAAACATGCGCGGCACGTCGATCCCGACGCAGCGCGCCATGCGCGGGTTGTCGACCGCGGCCCGGAGGCGCGCGCCGTAATCCGTGTATTCGAGGATCGCCCACAGCACGCCGGCGATGACGGTGCTGACGACGATGATGAAGATGCGGTAGGCCGAGATGCTGACCGCGCCGAAATTCATGTTCTCGGTAAGCGAACTCGGCAGCGGCAGCGCGTGCATGTCGTTGCCGTAGACGAGATTGACGCTGGCGATCATCACGAAGGCGAGGCCGATCGTCATCAGGATCTGGCCCAGCTCGCCGGTGGTGTAGACCCAGCGATAGACGGTGCGCTCGAGCGCCGCGCCCAGCACCATTGTCCCCGCCGCCGAGACGATGAGCGCCAGGATCACGCCGAACCCGGCCTTCGACACCAGCATAAAGCCGAGATAGCCGCCGATCATGGCGAAGCCGCAATGCGCGAGGTTGGCGATCCGCATCACGCCCAGCGTGATGGTGAGGCCGACCGACATGAGAAAGAGAATCATCGCATAGGCGACGCCGTCGACCATCAAGGCGAGCGCCGTCGCCGTCAGCTTCATCACCACGATCCCGGCCCCCCGAGCAACAGCGTCATGCTTACATTCGAAGGCGGCGGAAGGCAACGCGAGGATTGGCCTCCGTCGCGCGTCATGCGCGCGTCCCACGTGTGGGCAAGTCCCACCGGCATGGGATGTGGGACAGGACCGGACGAAGCGGCGCGGCGCGGCGCGTATTCCGTTGCGATCCGAGCGGCCAGCGCTGCATAATGCGCGAAAATATTGCGGGAGGAACGGATGAAGGGCGGGCGCCACGCGAACGTAATCGCGGTGCCGCGCGCCCTCGTCCTAGCCGGGGCGAGGCCGGCGGCAAGCTCCATGGCCCGCATCGCGAATTTCGACGGCAAGTTCTTGCACGAAGCGACGCAATAGACGACGCGCCACTTGAACGACCTGAGGCGAGGATCACCATGAAACACGTCCATCATGCGCTCGCGGCCGCATCCCTCCTCCTGGCGCTCGCCGCAGCGCCGGCACCGGCTGAGGAGCCGATCAAGATCGGCATCCTGGTCACCACCACCGGGCCTTACGCGCCCTGGGGCAAGGATTACCAGCAGGGCATCGGTCTCTATCTGGACCAGCACAACGGCAAGGACGGCAATCCCACTGTCGAGGTGATCTATCGCGATGTCGGCGGCGACCAGCCGGCGCGCGCGCGGCAGTTGGCGCAGGAGCTCGTGGTGCGCGACAACGTGGCGGTGCTGGGCGGGCTCGAGTTCACCACCACGGTGATCGCCGTCGCCGACGTGATCACCGAGGCCAAGATCCCGTTCGTGATCTTCAACTCGGCGACCTCGTTCGTCGTCGACAAATCGCCCTACTACGTGCGCCCGGCCTTCAACCTGTGGCCGGCGGGCATGATCGCCGGCAAATGGGCGACCGACCAGGGCAAGAAGACCGCCAGCATCGTCTCCGCCGACTACGCGCCGGGCAAGGACGCGATCGACAGCTTCACCAAGGGCATGGAGGACAACGGCGGCAAGGTCATCGACGTGATCAAGGTGCCGATGGGAACCACCGACTTCTCCAGCTACTTCCAGCGCCTCGCCGACAACAAGCCGCAGGCCATGTACGTCTTCATGCCGGGCGGGCCGATGTCGATCGGCATGGCCAAGGGCTTCGCGGAGCGCGGCTGGGCCAAGGAGGGCATGATCTTCATCGGCGGCGGCGTCAACGAGCGCGATCTCGGGGCGATCGGCGACGCCGCGCTCGGCGACCTGTCGATCCTCAACTATGCGCCCGCGCTCGACAACCCGGTGAACAAGGCGTTCGTCGCCGAATTCACCAAGAAATACAACGGCGACCTGCCGACCTTCGCGACGATCGCCGCCTATGACGGCATGCATCTCATCTTCCACATGCTCAAGGCGTCGGGCGGACAGCGCGACGGCGACAAGATGCTGGCGTCCGTGAAGGGCTTCTCCTGGCAGAGCCCGCGCGGCCCCGCCCTCATCGATCCCAAGACGCGCGAGATGGTGCAGAACTTCTACGTCACCAAGGTCGAGAAGGTCGATGGCAAGCTCGTCAACGAGCCGGTCAAGACCTATCCCGACGTCAAGGACCCGTGGCACGAAATGCACCCGCCGACGCAATAGGCGGCGCTTTTTTCCGGCATGGCTTGAGGCAAGGAACAGCATGAATCAGCACCATCGGGCGCTGGCGGCCGCGACGGTTTTAGTTGCGCTCGCCGCGCCTGCCTTCGCCGCCGACCCGATCAAGGTCGGCATCCTGGTCACCACCACCGGGCCTTATGCGCCCTGGGGCAACGATTACAAACAGGGGATCGGCCTTTATCTCGATCAGCACAACGGCAAGGACGGCAATCCCACCGTCGAGGTGATCTATCGCGATGTCGGCGGCGACCAGCCGCCGCGCGCGCGACAGCTCGCGCAAGAGCTCGTCGTGCGCGATGGGGTGGCGGTGCTGGGCGGGCTCGAATTCACCACTACCGTGCTCGCCGTCAGCGACGTCATCACCGAGGCGAAGATTCCCTTCGTCATCTTCAACTCGGCGAGCGACTTCGTGGTCGACAAGTCGCCTTACTATCTGCGGCCTACCTTCACCCAGTGGGAGACGGTCTACATCGCCGGCAAATGGGCGGGCGAGCAGGGCCTCAAGAAGGGCGCCATCGTCTCCGCCGACTACGCGCCGGGTCAGGACGCGATCGACAGCTTCAGCCAGGGCATCAAGGACGCCGGCGGCGGCATCTCCGACGTCATCAAGGTGCCGCTCGGAACGACCGATTTCTCGAGCTATTTCCAGCGCCTCAACGACAACAAGCCGCAGGTGATGTACGTCTTCATGCCGGGCGGTCCGATGTCGTTCGGCATGGCCAAGGGCTTCGCCGAGCGCGGCTGGTACAAGGACGGCATGCGCTTGATCGGCGGCGGCGTCAACGAGCGCGACCTCGCGGCCATCGGCGATGCCGCGATCGGCAATCTCGCCGTCCTCAACTACGCGCCGTCGCTCGACAACCCGGTGAACAAGGAATTCGTCGCCGAATTCACCAAGAAGTACAACGGCGACCTGCCGACGTTTGCGACCGTCGCCGCCTATGACGGCATGGGCCTCATCTTCCACATGCTCAAGGAGACGGGCGCCCAGCGCGACGGCGACAAGATGATGGCGGCGGCGAAAGGCTATGCCTGGCAGAGCCCGCGCGGCCCCGCCCGGATCGACCCCAAGACGCGCGAGACGATCCAGAACATCTATGTCACCCAGGTCGAGAAGGTCGACGGCAGGCTGTGGAACAAGCCGCAGAAAACCTATACCGACGTGGTCGATCTGTGGCACGAGGCGCATCCGGCGAAATAGGGAGCGTCCCATGTCGCACCGCACGACGCCGCCCTTCCGCGCCGACCATGTCGGCAGCTTGTTGCGCCCGCCGGCGCTGCTCAAGGCGCGCGAGGCGCGCGAGCGCAACGAGATCACGGCCGCCGAGCTCGCACACATCGAGGACGAGGCGATCCGCGACGCCGTCAAGCTGCAGGAGGACGTGGGGCTCGAGGCGATCACCGACGGCGAGTACCGGCGCTTCTCGTGGAACAGCGACTTCCTGAAGAGTTTCTCGGGCGTGCGCGTGGTCGAGGGCAAGATCGAGGTGCATTTCCACTCCGATCAGGGCGTGATCGCCGCCAACAAGCCCACCGGGTTCCGCATCGAGGGCAAGATCGGCCGGCCCAAGCCGATTTTCGCCGGCCAGTTCGCGTTCCTGAAATCGCTGACCCGCGCCACGCCCAAAGCGACCATCCCATCGCCGACCCTCTTGCATTTCCGCGGCGGGCGCGAGGCGGTCGACGCCAAGGCGTATCCGGACATGGAAGGCTTCTACGCCGACCTCGCGAAGGTCTATCGCGAGGAGATCGCGGATTTCGCCGCCGCCGGCTGCCGCTATCTCCAGATCGACGAGACCAACTACGCCTATCTGTGCGACCCGACTTTGCGCGAGCAGGTCCGCACCAAAATCCACGAGGACCCGGCCCAACTGCCGCACACCTATGCGCGCCTCCTCAACCAGGCCGTTGCCGGCCGTCCCAAGGACATGGTGGTTTGCATCCATATCTGCCGCGGCAACAGCCAGAGCAGCTGGGTGGCCGAGGGCGGCTACGACCCGGTGGCCGAGACCCTCTTCAACGAGATCGACGTTGACGGGTATTTCCTCGAATACGACAGCCCGCGCGCCGGCGATTTCTCGCCGCTGCGCTTCGTGCCCAAGGGCAAGATGATCGTCCTGGGCCTCGTCACCACCAAGCGGCCCCAGCTCGAGACCAAGGACGAATTGAAGCGCCGCATCGACGAGGCCGAGCGCTATGTGCCGCTGGAACAGCTCGCCCTCTCGCCGCAATGCGGCTTCGCCAGCACCCAATTCGGCAACAAGATCACGCTCGACGACGAGATCGCAAAGCTGCGTCTCGTCGTCGAGGTCGCGCGCGAGGTTTGGGGCTAGGCGCCGTGCGTCCTTCGACTACGCTTCGCTCCGCTCAAGATGAGGACGGTTCTTTGTGCCACAAAGAATTTTCCTCATCCTGAGCGAAGTCGAAGGACGCACGATCGTCGTGCAATCGGCCTTCAATCCGCTTCGAAGCGGTAATACTTGCCGAAGCGCATCAGCGGCTCGTCGCTAAGCGCGAAGAGGAGCGAGTCCGACGTGGCGCGGTGCTCGAACTTGTACCACAAGGGCGCCACGAACGTGTCGCCGCGTTTCCACTGGAAGCGCTCGTTGCCGATGATGCTTTCGCCGCTGCCTTCGACGCAGCAGAACACGTGGTTGGTGTTCGAGCGCTGCCGCCGCGTCTTCGTTCCGGACGCGAGCCGCTCCATCGTCAGCATCATGGTCGGCATGGTGGGCGCCTCGAGCACGACGCGGGGCCCGTGGAAGCCCTCGTTGTCGGCGGTCGCCTTGTCGAGGCGGCGCGCGATGTCGGCTTGCGTGAAACGGTAGGGCGAGGTCGTCACCGCGTGCACGTTGGGCTCGAACTTTTGCGGATGATCCTCGTAGAACATGTTCTCGAGCGAGCGCACCAGCGGCACGTCGAGCCCGTCGAGCCAATAGGCCGGCTGGTCGCCGTCATGCCCGTGCTCGTGCCAGGACCAGCCGGGTGTCAGCACCACGTCGCCCGTCTCCATCGGCGTCTTCTCGCCGTCGACAGTCGAGTAGGAGCCGTGCGCGTCGATGATGACGCGCAGCGCGTGCGCGGCATGGCGGTGCGAGGGCGCCTTCTCGCCGGGCAGGATCATCTGGTAGGCCGAGACCAGAGTCGCCGTGGTCATCGCGTGGTCACGGCCCTTGATCGGATTGCGCATGACGAGGTTGCGCCGCTCGGCGAGCGACACGTCGATAAGTCGGCCGGCCGCATCGAGCGCCGCCTTGCATTCGTCATAGCGCCAATGGGCGGGCAGGTATGCCGATTGCGGCGCGTCCTCGCGCGCCGGCTGATCGCGACGGACCCAGCCGGGCATGATGTTGAACGTCGCCGTCTCCTCGTAGAGAGCCTCGAGCGTCGGGACATTGCGGATCGCATCGATGCGGTCGCTGGCTGCGCCGTCTGCCATGGCATGAACTCCTCTGATGTTGGCGCCATTCTGCCCCAAAGCCGGGCGCGGCGGAACCCCGTCGTCTTGTCCCCTGGGCGCGGGGCTTGACCTGGCCTTGCCGGCGCGGCCAAGAATCCCCAAGCCAACCAACGGGAGCGCGCGCCATGAAATGCTTCGAGCTGCAAGCCACCACGGGACTCGACGCGCTCAAAGCGGTGGAACGCGCCGCGCCCAAGCCCGGCCCCAACCAGGTGCTGGTGAAGGTGCGCGCCGCCTCGTTCAACTACCGCGACGTGATGATCGCGGGCGGCGGCTATGCCGGACGCGCGAAGCTGCCCCTGATCCCGCTCTCCGACGGCGCCGGCGAGGTGGTCGAGGCGGGCAGCGCGGTGGCGCGCGTCAAGGCTGGCGACCGCGTGTGCGGCACCTTCTTCCAGCGCTGGCTCGCGGGACCGGTGCGCCCTGACATCCAGGACGCGGCCTTGGGCGGCACCGCCGACGGCATGCTCACCGAGCTGGCGCTGCTCGAAGGGGACGGCGTCGTGCCGGTGCCGGACCATCTCTCCTATGAAGAGGCGGCGACATTGCCGTGCGCAGCGCTCACCGCGTGGCATGGGCTCGTCGAGGCGGGCGGGGTCAAGCCGGGCGACGCGGTACTGCTGCTCGGCACCGGCGGCGTGTCGATCTTCGGGCTGCAATTCGCGAAGCTTGCCGGCGCCCGCGCCATCGTGGTCTCGACCAGCGACGACAAGCTGAAACGCGCGCGCGAGCTGGGCGCGAGCGAGGCGATCAACTCCAAGTCCGTGGCGGAATGGCAGGACCGGGTGCGCGCGGCCACCGGCGGGCGCGGCGTCGATCACGTGCTCGACGTGACCGGCGGCGAGACCACCGCGAAATCGCTCGCCTCGCTCCGGCCGGGCGGACACATCGCCATCATCGGCGCGCGGAGCGGCCCCGGCGGCGAGCTCGACCGCCGGCAGATCCTCCAGAAGGGCCTCAAGGTCACCGGCATCAATGTCGGCAGCCGCGCCATGTTCGAGGCGATGAACCGCGCGATCTCGGCCAATCGCCTGAAGCCGCTGGTCGACCGCACGTTCCCGTTCAAGGACGCGGTCGCGGCCTATCGCGAGTTCGCCACCGGCAAGCATTTCGGCAAGGTGGTGATCGCGTTCGAGTAGGACGCATGGCGAGCGTGCCGACCGCGACGCGCATCGTACGCCGCGAATCCTGCGCGCCCACCCGCACGCTCGAGGTCGAGATCTGCGTGGTCGGCGCCGGCATCGCCGGCGTCTCGGCGGCGATCGAGGCGGCGCGGCTCGGCCGCAAGGTCGCGCTGATCGACGGGCTCCCGGCGCTGGGCGGCCAGGCGGTCAACTCGGTCATCGGCACGTTCTGCGGCCTGTTTGCCAACGGCGCGAACGGAGCGCAGCTCACCCACGGCATCGCCGACGACATCCTGCGCGAGCTGGGGCGCGAGGGCGCGCTGCACTACCGCTGCGGGCCGCCGCACACCGTCGTCATGTACGACGAGGTGGCGCTGTCGCGCTGGATCAACGAAGCGGTGCGCGCGGCGGGCATCACCGTCGTGCTCGGCGCGATCCTGCGCGGCGTCGCTTGGGAGGGAAGCCGCATCGCGCGGCTCGATCTCGCGACCCGCTTCGGCGATCTTTCCATCGCGGCGCGCGGACTGGTCGACGCCAGCGGCGACGCCGCGCTCGCCTGGCAGGCGGGGCTGCCGTGCCGCGAGTCCGCGAGCGGGCCGATCTACGGGACTCAGATGGTCGTGCTCGAGGATGTCGACGAGGCGGCGCAGCCGTCGCGCGAGGAACTCGCCGCGCGGGTCAAAGCGCGCGCGGCCGAGGCCGGGCTGGTGCGGCATGACGGCTTTGCCTTCGTCTTTCCCGGCCGCGGCACCGCGCTGGTCAACCTGACCCATGTCGAGACCCCGCTCGAACCGGTCGCGGCCTCGGCCAACGCGCTCGCCGGCCGTGCCCAGGCCGACAAGGTGGTGGCGTTCCTCAAGCGCGAATACCCGGCCGCCTTCGGCAAAGCGCGAGTGCGGACTTACGGTTTCCCCGGCATCCGCCAGACGCGGTGGATCGTGGGCGCGCGCCAGCTCGCGGTCGAGGACGTGCGCGCCGGCACGCGCTTTGCCGACGCGGTCGCGCGCACCGCCTGGCCCATCGAGCTGCACGACCGGCCCGAGGGTTACGTGTGGGAGCCGTTCGGCGCCGACCACATGCACTATGTCCCGTTCGCCAGCATGGTCGCGCCCGGTTGCGAGAATTTGGTCGCCGCCGGGCGCTGCATCGACGGCGATGTGGCGGCGCTGTCGAGCGTGCGGGTGATGGGGCCGTGCATCGCCATGGGCGCCGCCGCCGCCCACGCCCTCGACCTCGCCGGCGCGGGAAGCGTGCATCAGATCGATACGGAGGCGCTCCAGGCGCGCGTGCGGGGGAATGTCGAAGGGCCGTAGCGCCCTTCATCCCGCCATGATGCCGCCGTCGATCGGGATCACGGTGCCGGTGATGAAGCTCGAGGCGGGGGAGGCCAGCAGCAACGCCAGGCCTTTCAACTCGTCGGTATGTGCGATGCGGCCCAGCGGCACCATGCGCTCGAACTGGCGCACCACCTCGGGCTCGCGATGGAGCCTGCCGCCGGCGATGTTGGTCAGGAACGGTCCCGGCGCGATGGCGTTGACCATGACGTTGGACGGCGCCAGCTCCAGCGCGGCCAGGCGCACGATGTTGATGACCGCCGCCTTGGTCGCGGCATAGGCATAGCCCACCATCCGCTCGGCCTTGAGCCCCGCCACCGAGGCGGTGACGATGATGCGGCCGGAGCGCTGCTTCTTCATCGGCACCGAGGCGGCGCGTACCGTCTCGAACACGCTGGAGAGGTTGATGTGCAGCACCTCGCTCCACTTGGCGTGGAGCACCGCGTCCATCTGGCCCTCGGCGGTGCCGAAGCCGGGGCCGGCGCTGATGCCCGCATTGGCGAAAGCGACATCGAGCCGGCCGTGGCGCGCGGCCACGCCGTCGATCATCGCGCGCAGCTGATCGAGATTGGCGACATCGACATGCGCCGCCTCGACCGCGCAGCCGGCCTGGTGCAGGCGCGCCACCGCGCGCTCGAGCCCGGCCTCGTCCTTGTCGGCCAGGGTCACGCGCGCGCCGTTCTCGGCCATGACTTCGGCCATGGCGAGGCCCAACCCGCTCGCCGCGCCGGTGACGATGGCGACGCGGCCGGTGACGTCGAAGATCTGCTCCGCCTTCATGCCATCCTCCTTCAAATGCCGCGCGCGCAAGCGGTCAGGATCGAAGCGTCCGCCTCGCCCGCGAGGCCCCAGCAGGCGCGCGCGAGCGTCTCCGCCGCGCCCGGCGCCAGCCGCCCCTCGCACAGCTCGGCGAGCTTGCGGGTGAGGTCGGCGTCGCTCGGCGGCCGCTCGGCCGCGCCCATGGCGTGATCGACGTGGCGGCGCAGGATGCTGCCGTCACGCAGGACCAGTTCGATCTCGGCCTCGTCGGTGCGCCATCGCGGCTCGGCGCGCGCCGTGACGCGCTTGCGCAGCGCCGACACCACCTTGTCGCGCACCGTCGCGTCCGAGAACTGGGCGATGCCGGCCGCGCGCGTGGCGAGCGCGACCGCGACCCAGTGATGGACGCTGAACGTGCCCTCGACGGCGTTGGCGGGCTCGGGCCGGCCGCACAGCTCGAGGCACAGCGGGTGGACCGCGAGGCGAATTTCGGCGATGGCGTCGGGAGCAGGCGCGTGCTCGCGCGCGAGCTCCAAGGCGCCGGTGATCGCGGCGTGGGTGACGATGCCGGAAGGGAATGGCTTGTAGGCGTTTTGCAGGATTTGAAAATTCGTGCCGAGCCCGGCGGTGATGACTTTCAAGTCAGCACCGGGCGCGACCTGGACGAAGAGGCCGCGCCTGCCTTCGAGCGGCGTTTCGGGCGCGGTCACGCCGGCTCGCGCGAGAAGCGCCGCCCAGAGTCCTTCCTCGGCGGCGCAGCCCGCGACGAGGTTCTTGGCCATGGTGCCGTGGGTCTCGCGCGTTCCGGCGGCGCGCGATGCGGCGATGGCGATGGCATACACCATGCGGTCCTCGTCGAGGCCGAGCACGCGGCCTGCCGCCACCGCCGCGCCGATCCCGCCGACGAGCCCGGTCATGTAGTAGGCGCCCGGCGTCTTGGGCGCGAGCGCCAGCGCGACGCGGCACTGCGTCTCGATGCCGAGCGCGAGCGCGTGGAGGAATTCCGACCCCGAAATGCGCTGACGCTCGACCAGCGCCAGGAGCGCGCTCGCCGCCGGCCCGGTCGGATGCACGACGCTGGCGAGATGAGTGTCGTCATAGTCCGCGACGGTCGAGGCGATGCCGTTGAGCAGCGCCGCCTTCAGCGCATCGACCCGCTCGCTCCGGCCCAGCAGCGCCGCCTCGCGCGGGCCCGAGAACGGATCGAGCGCGGCCAAGCTGCGCTCCACCGTCGCGTCGCGGCTGCCCCACACCGGGCAGCCGATCCAGTTGACCAGCGCCCGTGCCGCCTCGTGCCGCACCGCGTCGGGAAGCTCGTCCCAGCGCGAGCGGACGGCGAAGCGGGCAAGGGCGCGCGTCTCGGTCATGGCTTCCCCGTCAATCTCTCGCCAGCGCGGCGACCGCGTCGTGGAGCCGGTCGGCGATGGCTTGCGGCTGGCCTGCGTCGGCGGCGATCAGCTTCGCGGGGTCGAGCGGCGCGCCGAAGCGCACCCGGATCGGATGCCAGCGGCGAAATCCCATGGGGAAGCCGCCGCCATAGGGCCAGGCCTCGTAGCTGCCTTCGATCGCCACCGGGACGACCGGCACCTTGTGGCGCTCGACCAGCACGCCGACGCCAGCCTGGAAGCGCTGCAAGGCGCCGTCGCGCGTGAGCCCGCCCTCGGGGAACCACACCAACGCCTCGCCGCGCGCGAACACCTGGGAAGCGAGCGCGAGGCTGGCGCCGCCGCCGCGATACTGGTCGACCGGCACGATCTGCGCCGCGCGGCTGAACAGCCGCCGCAGCCGCGTGGTAAAGAGAATGCCGGTCCAGCCGCCCCACCAGGTCCGCCGCACCAGCCCCGGCCCCAGCGCCCCCACCATGGCGAAAGGATCGAGATAGCTCTCGTGGTTGGGGCAGACGAGATAGGCGCCGCCGGTCGGCAGGTTCTCGCGCCCCTCGACCTTGAGCCGGAACATGAGCCGCATGATCAGGCCGATGAGCGCCGCGCCCAGCGCCTGCACCACGCGCAAACCCGGTCCCGGCGGCACAAGAGACGCGGCCGGCGCGGCAGCTTCTTCCTGGGGCCGGCCGCTCGCCGCCGCCGCCTCGCGCAACAGGTCGCGCAAGGTGACGATGCGGCCGATCTCGTGCTCGGTCAGGCTCACCGCCACATCGCGCTGGAGCGCCAGGGTCAAATCGACCCAGCCCAGCGAATCGATGCCGAGATCGAGCTGCGGGCTCATGTCGAGCGCAAGGGTGCGGCCGGGAAAGCGCGCGCCGAGCCAGGCCCACAAAGCGGCCGCCGCCGGCGTCTCGAGCAGCGCCTTGTCCTCGGGCGCAAGTTCGACCGGCCCCTCGGGCTCGCCCTCGCCCAGCGCCTGGGCGTAGAGCGCCGGCACGAGATGGCGGCGTATCTTGCCGAGCTGGGTACGCGGCAGCTTGTCGCGCGCCACGGCGAATCCCGAAAGCCGCGCATGGCTGGGGAGCGCCTGCGCGCGGGCGGCCAGCGCGTCGCGGACCAGGTCCTTGAGCCGCACCGCGCCCTGGGCGCGCACCAGGTCGAGATCGGGCACGACGAGCCCGACCAGCGCGCCGTCATGTGCGAAGAGCGCGATCTCCTTGATCAGGGGATGGGATGCGTATTCCGCCTCGATCGCATCGGGAAAGAGCTTCTTGCCGTCGGCGAGCACGATGGTTTCCGACACGCGCGCGACGATGTGGAGATAATGGTCGGCGTCGACGCGGCCGAAATCGCCGGTGCGGAACCAGTGATCTTCGGTGAAGGCGCGCTGGGTGGCGGCCGCGTCGCCCATATATCCCGCGAACACGCTCGCCCCGCGCACTTCGACCTCGCCGACGCCGTCGGCGGCGGCATTGGCGATCCTGATCTCGATCCCCGGCAAGGCGCGCCCCGCCGAGCCGGGACGCGCCGCGCCGGGGCGGTTGAAGCTCAGGATCGGCGAGGTCTCGGTCAGGCCATAGCCCGTCAGCACGTCCCAGCCGAGCCCGAGCAGCGTGTCCTCGACCTCGCCGTCGAGCTTGGCGCCGCCCGAGACCAGGAGCCGCAGATCGGGCGCCAACTGGCGATGGATCGCGCCGAACAGGACCCGACCGAGATTGACGCCCAGCCCGCGGCGCAGCTTGAGCGCCAGCGCGAGCATGAGCGCGAACAGGCGCCGGGCGTATTTCGGCTGCGCCGTCACGCGCTGCCTGATGCCGGCGAGGAGCGCGGTATAGAGCCGCGGCACGCCCAGCAGCACGCTGACCCGGCCGCGCCGCAGCGACGTGATCAGCTCCGGTCCGCTCACGCCGGCGGGCAGGATCAGCGCCACGCCGCAGGCGAAGCCCGTCATCATGCCGACGGTCAGGGAATAGGCGTGATGGAGCGGCAGCGGCAGCAGCGCGCGGTCGCCGGGACTGACCATGCCGGCCGCGCTCAGCGCGTCGACGTTCGAGAACAGATTGGCGTGGGTCAGCGGCACCGCCTTGGGCGTGCCCGTGGTGCCCGAGGTGAAGAGCAGGACGGCGATGTCCTGGGGCTGGGCCGCGCCGAAGACCGAGGCGGCATCGAGCGCGGTCGGCAATTCGCGGTCGAGGGCGATCGCCTCGACGCCCGGCGGCAGACGGGGGCATCGCGCCGCGGTGGTGACGACGAGGCGGCAGCGCGCGGTCTCGAGCATGCGGCCGAATTCCTCGTCGTCGATCTGCGCATCGACCGGCATCGCCGTAGCGCCAGTCGCAACGATGGCCCAGAAGGCGACGATCCAGGCCGGGCTGTTGGGCGCGGTGATGGCCACCGTGGCACCCGGCCCGATGCCGCGCGCCGCGAGCGCGCGGCCGAAGCTTCCGGCGGACGCCGCCAGCGCCGCGCGGCTGGTCGTCTCCATCGCGTCGCCGGAGAACGCGACGACGGCCGGCGCGTCGCCGTTCTCGGCGAGGCGGCGCAGCAGGGTTTGCAACGTATCGCGTTGGGCCAAGGTTTCCCGCTCCCCGATCCTCCGCTAGGGTGATACAGCGAGCGCCCCCTAAAGCAAGGAGAGACGCGTTGCCGGAGACCCCCGAAGACACCGCGCGCCGGCTCGCCGCCGCGCGCGGATATTCATATCCCGAATGGGAATATCTCGCCGAGCGCGATCCCGTGTTTCTCGAGGCCTATAACCGGCTGTCGGGCCTGGGCCTGCTGCACGAGGGCGTGCCGACCGAAGGCAAGGCGCTGCCGGCGAAATATCGCGAGCTGGTCGCGATCGGCGCGATGATCGGCCAGGCGCGCATGTGGGGCGTCAAATCGCACATGGAGCGCGCGCTCAGGCTCGGCGCCAGCGAACAGGAAATCCTCGAAGCGCTCGAAGCCGCGCTCATCCCGGTCGGCTCGCCGCCGTTCCGGCAGGCGGTGAATTTGTTGATGCAGGCGGTGGGGTGGAAATCGGCAGCGGAGCGCGGGGGGAAGCCCCCACCCTAACCCTCCGCCGCATGCGGGCGAGGGCCGACCGAATACGGTCGGCGGAAGGGGCGCGGGCGCCCTACTTCCTCCCCTGTATAGCGACCCCGTCGCATGGGCATTTTAATAAAGGGACGTTTAGCGCTTACGCGGCCAACGTGGTGCTCCTTCGATGAGAGCGCGAAGCGCGAAAAGGTGCAATAACAGCTCCCGCTCAAAATCTGGAGGTAGATCGTGCTGACTATGATCGTAATGTAAAACACCGTTTGCCAGTTTTCTCAACTTGTGAAGCTACGCCTCCCCCGCGGCGCGCGGCAATAAATCGAAATCGGTATTGTTGACCATTTCGTCTAAATTACCTCCTGCAGAGCCGTAGTGCATTTTCAGCGCGACTTTCAAGATCGACCGCATCAGTGCGAGAGACGCGAGAGGTACACCCAGCACAAACGCCGAATGAGCTTGCTCTAATAAGGTCAACAGCGAAAGCCTTTCTTGCGCGCCATGACGTTCCGCAACGTGTCGCGGGATCAGGACGAACGGGACCAACGCTCGACGACGGAATATCCCTTTCAAGTCAATCTCGACTTCTTGTGCGAGCGCCCGCATCTCTCGCAAACCGGTCTCGATACTGTAGATGAAATCGTCAGAGAAACCCCTCCAATCTTGGCCTATTTGTTACTCGGCAAACTCAGCAACAGCGTCAATCGCTTGCACCTGGTCTCGTGCTGTGGAAGCGGCGTGTTCTCGACGGCGATCGAGTTCGTCCATCCGCACTTCTTTCGATGAAGGGAGGACCGGAACTGTATCTTCCGCTAAGTCGCGAAAAATATGGGAATTATCACCTTGACATAATAGGCCCGACATGGTGTAATCGGCTCATTGAACGGAGCCGATCATGTCAGACCTTTCCAGCCCCATGTTCCACGACGAAGCCAAGGCTCGCGAGTGGCTGGAAGCGCGGATTTGGGCGAACGGCCGCCGCTGCCCTCATTGCGGCGTGATCGACCAATCGACGCTGTTGCAGGGCGAGACGACCCGCCCCGGCCTGTACCAGTGCAACGCCTGCCGCGAGCCGTTCACGGTCACCGTGGGAACGCTGTACGAGCGCAGCCATATCGCGCTGAACAAGTGGCTGGCGGCGACGCACCTTCTCATGGCGTCCAAGAAAGGCATGAGCGCGCTGCAAATCAGCCGCATGCTCGGGCTGCCCTACAAGACGGCGTGGTTCATGTGCCATCGCATCCGCGAGTCCTTGCGCGAGACGATGCCCGAGGCCGGGCCGCTCGGCGGCAAGAACAAGGTGGTAGAGGCCGATGAGACCTACGTGGGCGGCAAAGAGACCAACAAGCACAAGAACAAGCGCCAGCCCGGTCGCCAAGGCGGCAAGGGCAAAGAGCCGGTCCTGTCACTAGTAGAGCGCGGCGGCAAGGTTCGCTCGAAGCACGTTGCTGACGTGAGCGCCAAGACGCTCCGCGAGGCCATCGTGACCGAGGCGGATCGCGCGTCCTACCTGATGACCGATGATGCGGCGGTTTACACCAAGACCGGCGAGGAATTCGCGGGGCACGGCACCGTCAACCACTCAGCCGAGGAATATGTCAGGGCGTATTTCTGGCACACCAACACGGTCGAGGGATATTTCTCAATCCTGAAGCGCGGGATCATGGGAACCTATCACCACGTTTCCGCCGAGCATCTTCACCGCTATCTCGCGGAATTCGACTACCGCTACAACGAACGCTCGGCCCTCGGTGTGAACGACGCGGAGCGCATGGCGAAATCGGTGCAAGGCATTGTCGGGAAGCGCCTCACCTATCGGCGGACTGGTGCGCGGGCGAACGGCGAAGCCTAAGCTGACGCGCGCTCAGTTTCGCGCGATCCTCGATAAAATCAGAAAGGATTCGACGCGGCTCTATCGCCGCTCGTAAGGTCGAAAGGCCGGGGAGGGAAGCCCCGGCCTCTCTGAGCATTTCACCCTTGCACAGAAAGGTGAACGCTATGCCATCCCCTCCTGAGCCGCCGGCCCCAGCCCCAGCCCCCGCCCCGCCTCCGCAGCAACCGGAGGCGCCGTTCAAAAAGGGTGCCTGACTGCATTCGCAAACTAGCGAGACAGGAAATAGGCGAGGACCCCGAAAAGCGGCGCCGCAAATGCGATCCACAGCGCTGCCGCCACTCGCCTGCTTCCGCTCCGAAGGATTGCCTTGTCTGCGGCGATTGATTGCGCTTGCCGTGCTGCCGTTCCATCCAGCATTTCGGTTTCGCTGCGCCAGCTCCTGCCCGTCCATGACCACTCGCGCAACATATCGGGGTTGCCGCCGGCAATGTAAAAGTCACGCGGCGCACCGGAAATCGCGGCGATGAGAGCGGCGACAAATATCCCAATGGCGGTAACCGTGCCGGCGACAATCAGCGCCGTAGAAGGATGCTCAGAGGCTAGGTCGACAAGGACTGCCGCGCCAGTACCGACGGCAGCGGTGCCAAATATCCCGCACAAGGTAGTCGCCCTTAAATCGGCGGCCGTTGCAAGGGCCATAATTGCCGCCAAACGAACCTCGCCTTGTCGCGCGATCTCTCGCGCGAGATCAACGGGGAGCGGCGGCAGGTCATTGGGCATCGCTACTCATGCACGCGATCTCCCCTTGCGAACGCGCCCCTTGCTCGCGGGCCGCTTCTTTTTCGGCGTCGCCCGATGGATCGGACCGCCCTTCACCGCCGCGTCAACCGCGCGCGTGAAACGGTCCCAACCATCAGGACGTAATTCGATCTCGTCTCGCGGGTCCTTCGGCTTGCTCATAGGAGCATCTTAGCATGGCTGCCGAATTATTCGAGGCATCGAAGATCAAGCTAAAGCGCGCCCGCGTGCATATCGAGGCGCTACGTGAAGCGATCCTCGACTATCTGCGCCCGCATCCTGTCGTGCTCGAAGTCGCGCCGGGGCCAACGCCCGACAAGAAAGCGTGGGTTGTTCGCGTCAGCAACGAAGCGCCGCGAGAATTGGCCGCCATCGCGGGCGATGCGGTCCACAATCTGAGGTCCGCGCTGGACCTGATGGCGTGTGAACTAGTGCGCCTTAACGGCAAGGACGACAAGAATGTGCGCTTCCCATTCTCCGCAAGCGAAGCGGAATTCGACAATGCACTTAGCTGGCGTCAGATGGATAAGGCCGCGCCGGACGTTGTGGACTTGCTCAAATCCATGAAGCCTTACCGAGGCGGCAACGAGGCTCTGCGAGGAATCCACGACCTGGACATCCTCGACAAACACCAGATGCTAATTCCCACGATCCAATACGCAGGAGCAATGCCGCTCACCATTCAGACGCCAATCGGGCCAGTCGAATTCACCGATTTCTCGGTTGTCCCGGCGCGCGACGGCGAACTAATTGGGCTTTTCGCTGTCAACCTTCCGGTCCCCATCGGAACCAAACATCTCGCGATGTTCGGCCTCGCGCTTCCCGCGGGTGCCCCCTTCGAGCACCGCGAGATGCTCCACGTTTTGGAGGACCTGGCTAAGCTGGTTGCGGGCATCATTGAAAAGTTTGAGATGCTCTGCGCTGGCCGTCAGAGCCCAGTCGCCTAGGCCCTCACGGTCGGTCGGTAGGAAAACGCGGCGCTCGCACATGGCACACTACCAATCGACCGTATTATTTTAAAGTGATAATTCCCAAAAATATCGCCCCAGGCGATCTCGCTAAGCGGAGCAACGTAGCGGTCTTCGTAAATGCGCCAAGCCTCAATAAACGCTGGCAGGACTGGTGCAGAAAATGATTGTCGGTGCCTCCGCTCCGCGACCACAAATGACGACGCAGTAGCCTCAACCTTCAGGCAAGCGCTCGGATCGGCTCATCGTTGGCTGCCAATGCCACCAAATCACTTGGATCGTCGTCGATCATGTCCCGCAGCTCTTTGAAAGCGGTCATGAATCCGATGACGTTCGGATCGTCCTTGGTGGCGCTCGTGTCGTTCTCACGCCGCTTTTACTGCGTTGGCGCGAAGATCGACGCGCAGCGTCCGGCGCAAGACGCCGATGATGGCCGCGAGATTGTCCATGCTGGGATTGCCCTGCTTCGACAGCATCCGTTGAAGGCTCTTGCTCGGCTTGCCGGTTTCCTCGGCCAAATGCTCGAAGCCGAGCGTCGCATTCACGAGGTCGCGCAAGATGAGGCGGGCGGTTTGCGGCTCGCCATTGAGAAACAGCGTCGCGGCCTCGTGTAGCAGCGCCCTCGCGAAAGCAGGATCGCGCCGCACACGGGCAACGATGGTCTCCTTGAAGTCGCGCGTCAGCACCATCGATCTCACCTAGTCGTTCTCGGTCTTCCAGCCGCCTTGCGCAGCTTGTACTCGGCCCACATTGCCTTCGCCCTGTCGATATCGGCCTGCTGGCCTTTCTTAGTTCCACCGCCGAGCAAGACGATCAGCGTGTCCCCATCCCTACCGAGATAAATCCGATATCCCGGACCCCAATCGATGCGGTACTCACCGATGCCACCCAGCCATTTTACGTTCGACGTATTGCCTGTCTCAAGCCGCTCGGTCGCTGTCGCGACTTTCGCCGCAGCCTGGGCATTGAGCCGATCAAACCACGCCCGGTAAGGGCTAGCGCCGTCCGGCCGGACATATTCGACAACCGCGATCACCATTATATGGTCACATATATGTTACTTTCAAGCCCTCGTCGTTACTTCTTCCCCTGCGCGGCCTTGAGCTTGAAGGGCTCGTAGGTCGGCTTGTAGCTCTTCTCGTCGAGGAACTGGCTCATGCCGGTGGCGTAGGAGTTCTCCTGGTCGCCGATGCGGATCGCCGTGCCCTTGGCGGCGAGATAGTCGTAGGCCTGATCGACATCCATGCGGCGCACGTGCTTGATCGCCTGCTTGGTGGCGCGCAAGACGTTGGGGCTTTTCTTCATCAGCTCCTGCGCCAGCTCGACGGTGGCGGCCTCGAGCTTCTCCAGCGGCACGGCGAAGTTCACCATGCCGATGCGCTGCGCCTCCTTGCCGTCGAACGCCTTGCCGAGGCAGGCGTAGTAGAGCGCGTGGCGCGGCAGCACCATGTCGGCGACCACCTTGGAGACGAGCGCGCCGGGCAGGATGCCCCAGTTGACCTCGGACAACGAGAATGTCGCGTTCTCCGCCGCCATCGCGAAGTCGCACGCCAAAAGCTGCATGAAGGCGCCGCCGACGCAGTAGCCGTGGACCATGGCGATGGTCGGCTTGTCGTATTGGTAGAGCCGCGCCCAGCGCCAGCGGTTGGCCGCCTCGGCCGCCTTCTTGCGCTCGCGCGGCTTGCCTTCGAGCTCGCGGAAGAACAGCTTCAAATCCTGGCCGGCGCTGAAATTGCCGCCGGCGCCGGTCACCACCACGACCTTGACGTCGGGATCGACCTCCATCTCGGCCAGCGCATCGTCCATGTCGTAATGGAGTTGCGGGCTCATCGCGTTGCGCTTCTCCGGCCGGTTGAGGATGGCCCAGCCGATGCCGTCCTTGATCTCGATCTTGACGTTCTCGTACTTGTAAGCCGGCATTGGTCGTCTCCCTTGCGTGTCGGTCAGCCGTAGCTGCGCAGCACGTGCCGCGCCAGCGTCATCTTGAGGATCTCTATGGGCCCCTCGGTGATCATGAAGCTGCGCTGGTTGCGCCAGAACTTCTCGATCGGCAAGTCGGTGGTGAGGCCGATGCCGCCATGGATTTCCATGCAGCGGTCGGCGGCGAGATAGGACTGGGTGTCGCCGAAGATCTTGGCCATGTAGGCCTCGGCACGGATGTCCTCGCCGCGGTCGTGCTTCCATGCCGCCTGGTAGACCATGAGGCGCAGGATGTGCAGGTCCATGTAGGCATCGACCAGCATCCATTGCACCGCCTGACGGTCGGCGAGCGGGCGGCCGAAGGTCACGCGCTGCTTGGCGTAGGCGGCGCCCAATTCGAGACAGCGCTCTATGACGCCGATGCCGCGCGCGCCGTGGCGGATGCGGCCGGTGTTGATCCAGTTCTGCGCGTGCTTGAACCCGTCGCCCTCCTCGCCGATGCGGTTCTCGGCCGGCACCTTCACGTCCTCGAAGGCCAGCTCCCACGGGCGGTCGTCCATCATGGTCTGCTGCGCGCGCAAGAGCTTGATGCCGGGCGACTTCATGTCGACGATGAAGGCCGAGATGCCGCCGCGCGAGCCCTTGCTCCGGTCGGTCGCGGCGAAGACCTGCGCCCAGTCGGCCTCGTCGGCGCCGGTGATGAAGCGCTTCATGCCGGTGATGACGTAATGGTCGCCGTGGCGCGTCGCGGTGGTGCGCATGCCGCCAGGATCGCCGCCGGCGTCGGGCTCGGTTTGCGCGAAGCACCAGCGCATCTCGCCGCGGATGGTGGGCAGCAGGAAGCGGCGCTTCTGGTCGTCGCTGACGTGGTAGAGGATCGGGCTGACATTGGGGCCGAAGATTTCCCCGGCGCGCGAGGGCAGCGCCACGCTGCGCGCCATCTCGGCCCACACCACGACCTTGGCGAGAAGCCCGAGGCCGAGCCCGCCATGCTCCTGCGGCACGTCGTAGTTGGCGAGGCCAAGCTCGCGCGCCCTGGCCTCGAGGTGGCGGCGCATTTCGGGCTTGAGCTTGTGCCCGTCGCAGGCCTCGCGCTCGATCGGGATCAATTCCTTGTCGACGAACTTGCGCACCGTGTCCTTGAGCATGCGCAGCTCTTCCGGCAGCTCGAAATTCATCGCTTGCGCGTCGTCCATCGCCGCCCCCTCACCGCCGCATCAGCCGCACGTCGACGGCACGCACGCCCGCTCCCGCCGCGAGCACCATCAGCGGATTGATCTCGAGATCGGCAATGAACGGCCGGTGGTCGAGGAAGAGCCGCGACAGCCCCGCCATCGCCCGCGCCGCCGCCGCCACGTCGCGGGCGCTGCGGCCGCGGAAGGCGCCGAGAAGCGCCGCGCCGCGCAGCGACGTGAGCATCTCCGCCGCCATCTCCTCGCTCACCGGGAGAAGGCGCAGCGCCACGTCCCGCATCACCTCGACCAGCACGCCGCCCAGCCCCGCCACCATCACCGGCCCGTACTGCGCGTCCTCGCGCACGCCGACAATGAGCTCGAGCCCGTCCACCATCGCCTGCACCAGGAAGCCTTCGACTGCGGCATCGGGTTGGCTCGCGCGGAGCCGCGCCGCCATCGCCACGGCCGCATCGCGCACCGCATCGCGCGAGCTTAAATTCAGCGCGACGCCGCCCATTTCGGTCTTGTGCAATGCCTGCGGCGAGAGAATTTTCAGCGCGACGGGAAAGCCCAGCGCCGCGGCGCGGTCCGCCGCCTCGTCCGCCGTCTTCGCGCGGGCGGTCGGCGGCAGGGTCAGCCCTGCCTCGTCTAAGAGAAGCGTGAATGCGTCGCCTTCGAGCGACGCAGCGTTGCCGCGCGGCTCGGGCAGCGGGGCCGCGCCGCGCCGCAGCGTCTCGGCATAGCGAACGAGATGCTGCGCCGCGCGCACCGTCTCGGGCAGGCCCTGGATGAAGGGGAGCCCGGCCTTCGCCTGGAACGCGCGGCCGGCGTCGGTCACGTTCTGCGCGGTGCGGCCATAAGCGATCACCGGCTTGCCGGTCGCCGCGAGCGTGGCATGGAACGGCTCCAGCGAATAGGGCTCGTCCGCCGTCATCGGCAGCTGACCCTGGATGATGAAGAGGTCGACATTGGGGTCGGCGACGATGATGCGGCAGATGTCGCTGAACTTGCCGGCCTGGACGCCGGTGGTAGCGCCGACATCGAGCGGGTTCTCAGGCGGCAGGCCGGGATCAATGCGCGGCTGGAGCGCCGCCGCCGTCTCGGGCGCGAAGGAAGCGAGCACCGCCCCTTCCTCGCTCGCATAGTCGAGCAAGAGACCCTTGGCGCCGCCGGAGAAGCCCGCGATGGCGATGCGCTTGCCCCGGGGCAGGCGCTTCGGGCCGAAAGCGAGGCAGCCCTCGATCAGGTCGTCGAGCGCCGGGCAGCGCAGCACCCCGTACTTGCGGCACACCGCGTCGAACACCTGGTCGTCGCCGGCGAGCGCGCCCGTATGACTCGCCGCCGCCGCGCGGCCGCGCGCGCTCTTCCCCAGCTTCAAGACCAGCAGCGGCTTCTGCGCCGCGAGCGCCTTGGCCGCCGCCGCCATGAACGCATCGGGCCGGCGCACGCCTTCGACCATGCAGGCGATGATGCGCGTGCCCTCGTCCTCGACCAGGAAATTGATGTAGTCGGCGAGGTCGAGATCGAGCTCGTTGCCGCTCGACACCGCATAGGAAAATCCGAGGCCGCGCGTCGCCGCATGCTGCAGCCAGAACTGGAACGTGCCGCCGGACTGGAACACGATGCCGACCTCGCCCGCCGGCAGCGCGCGCACCCGCGACGCGGGATAGAGCAGCAGCTTCTCGCGCAGCGCCACCGAGCCCATGCAGTTGGGTCCCGAGACGCGCAAGCCGGTGCGGGCGCAGAGCTCGCGGATCCCTTGCGCGCGCGCCGCGCCCTCGGCATCGCCGCCCTCGCCGAAGCGCGCGGCGTAAAGGAGCGCGCATTTGAGCCCGTGCGCCGCGCCGTCGGCGAGCAAAGCCGGCACCAGCGGCGCCGGGATGATGACGAGGCCGAGATCGATGGGCTCGGGAATGGTGGCGAAGCCGCGATGCACGGGCCGCCCCCATAATTCATCGCGGTTGGGATTGACGAGATGGACCCGCGCCGGAAATCCCGCGTACGCGAGATTGTCGTAGATCGCCTTCGACCAGCCGTCGCCCCGGTCGCTCGCGCCGACGATGGCGATGGATTTGGGCCGCAGCAGGGCATCGACGGAACGGAACACCAGCGCACTCCCTCGCCGATCGCGCGGCTTGTTCCGGCATTTCTGCATGGAGGATGGGGGGTGTCAACGGCAAGGGACGCGCGGTAATGTCGGGACGCGCGATCCCTTCGGCGCGAAGGCCGCGTTCTCATTGCGGAGGCAGTCATGAAACGGCGTGAGTTCATCGCCCTCCTCGGCGGCGTGGCGCTCGCTGCGCCGGGTCGAGCCGCGGCGCAAGCCGGCAAGGTCTATCGCCTGGGAACGCTCTCGCCGACCGCGCCGATCGTTGCCGCGGCTGGCCCCGGCGCGATCATGGTCGGCGCGCTGGCGCAGCGCGGCTATACGCTCGGGCAGAATCTCGCGTTCGACGCGCGCGCCGCAGCCGGCAAGGTGGACCAATTGCCGCAATTGATGCTGGAGCTGACGGCGGCCCATGTGGACGCGGTCGTCACCGTCAGTTACCCCGCCGCGCTCGCCGCCAAGACATCGGGCCTTCCGACGGTGGTCGCCTCCGGTTCGGGCGATCCGGTCGCGACCGGACTCGTCGCGAGCCTCGCGCGGCCGGGCGGCAACGTGACCGGCATATCCGACAATGCCACGACGCTCTCGACCAAGCGCCTTTCGCTCTTGAAGGACACGTTGCCGAACCTGCACCGGGTGGCGATGCTGTGGAACAAGGACGATCTCGGCATGTCGCTGCGCTACGAAGCGTCCGCCAAGGCCGCGCAGGCGATCGGCGTCACGGTACAGTCGCTCGGCGTGCGCGAGCCCAACGATTTCGACGATGCCTTCGCGGCGATGAACCGCGAGATGCCGGACGCCATCCTGATGGTTTCGGACGCGCTGACGCTCCTCAATCGCCAGCGCGTCATCGATTTCGCCGCGCAGCACAAGCTGCCGGCCATCTACGAGGCCGACCCCATCGTTCACGACGGCGGGTTGATGTCTTACGGCGCGGACCCGAAGGAATCGTTCTCGCGCGCCGCCGCGCTGGTCGACCGGATATTCAAGGGCGCGAAGCCGGCCGATCTGCCGTTCGAGCAGCCGACGCGCTATCTTTTCGTGATCAACCTCAAGACGGCGAAATCGATCGGCCTCGAATTTCCGCCCGGCATCCTTGGCATCGCCGACGAGGTCGTCGAGTGAGGCGCCCGGCATCCGTGCGATCTCGGCCGACACGCGGCGCTTGTTGCCAAGAGGGGGCGATTTCACGCTAAGATAGGAACTCGAGGCACCGCCACAACAAGCAAGCGGCGGGCCGGGACGAGGGAGGATTTCGATGTCTCACACCAACACTGCGTGGTCGCGCCGCAGCGTCATGGCGGGGATCGCCGGCGCCGCCGGCCTGAGCCTGAGCGGACTCGCGCGCGCCGCCGCGCCCTCGGGTCCGCCCATCCGCGTCGGCCAGACCCTGTCGCTCACCGGACCCTTCGGCCAGACCGGCCTCGTCCACAAGATCACCAGCGAGATCTTCGTCGCTCAGCTCAACGAGGCGGGCGGGCTCCTGGGCCGGCCGGTCGAATATGTCCTGCTCGACGACCAGTCGAAGCCCGATGTGGCGCGCACCCTCTACGAGCGGCTGGTGACGTCGGACAAGGTCGATTTCATCCTCGGCCCCTATGGCACCGCCGCGATCCTGGCCGCGATGGGCGTGGCGCAGCGCTACAAGAAAATCTTCATCCAGAACACCATGGGCGTGCCGAATCTCGCGACCTACGAGTGGCATTTCTCCGCCCTCGTGTCGGGCGCGGAGCCGGAGAAGACGCTGCCGCAGATCCTCTATGCCGCCTTCGCCAGCACCGCCAAGCCGCCCAAGACCATCGCCATCGTCTCCAACAAGTATCCCTCGGCCCTGTTCATGGCCGGCGGAACGGAGAAGGCCTTCGAGGACAAGGGCGTCAAGACCGTGGCCCATCTCGAATACGATGTCGGCAACCGTGATTGGGGGCCGATCGCCGCGAGGGTCAAGGACGCCAACGCGGACTTCATGTGGGTCGGCTGCCTCGGCGTCGAGGGCAACCAGCTGCTGGAGGCGCTGGGCCAGCTGCAATACAAGCCGCCGCGGCATTTCTATCTCTATCCGTCGTCGGGGCCGCTCGCCCTGCTGCCCTTGGCCGAGGGCGCGGTGTCGCTCACCAATTTCGACGATGTGCCGCCCTACAACACGTCGCCGATCGGCGGCCCGTTCGCGCGGGAGTTCAACAAGCGTGCCGAGGCGGCGGGGCTGCCCTTCCCGCACGCCGATACGCAGGCCGCCAACGAGTATTCCGGCTGGCAAATCCTGGTGGCCGCGGTCACCGCGACCAAGAGCCTCGAGGACAAGGCGCTGGCCGAATGGCTCGAGCACAATTCGGTCGACACGCTGGTCGGCAAGCGCGACTTCTCCGGCAAGTGGCACACCAGCAAGTCCGACCAGGAGAAGCTGCGCCAGCTCCAGGGCCAGAAATGGGTGACGGTGTGGCCGGACGAGGACGCGACGCCTGGCTTCAAGCTCCTGTCGCCCTGACCGGGCCGCACGGCTGAGCGCGAGGGGCCAGTGCCGCATTTCACGCTGCTCGCGCAGTCGCTGCTCACCGGCATTCTCGCGGGCGCGCTCTATGGGCTGCTGGCGCTCGGTCTCAGCCTGAGCTGGGGGCTGCTGCGGCTCGTTAATCTCGGCCATTTCGCGATGGCGCTGCTGGGTGCCTATCTCACCTGGTGGTTCGGCACCGTCTACGGCATTCCGCCGTGGTGGACGGGGCTCTTCATCGTCGGCGCGTTCTTCGTCTACGGCATGGGCCTCCACTGGGTGTTCATGCGCTTCCGCGTCGCCGAGATGGCGTCGATGCTGATCACCTTCAGCATCGCGGTGCTGCTGGAATCGCTGCTCCAGGCGTTGTGGACCGCCGATTTCCGCCGCTACGAGACCGCGTGGTCGAGCGCGTCCATAGTGGTGGGGCCGCTGTTCGTACCGACCCTCAACCTCGCCGCAGCCCTCGTCGCGGCGGTGCTGGCGCTCGCGACCTGGGCGTGGCTGCGCTTCACCTATGTTGGCAAGGCGCTGCGCGCCGGGGCCGAGGACGCACCCATCGCCGCCGCTTTCGGCATCAACCACCGCCAGTTGTCATATTTGCTGTCCGGCCTGTGCGCGGCCTATGCCGGGGTCGCGGGCGTGTTCATCGCCCTGATCGCGACCTTGGCGCCGTCGGAAATCTGGACCTGGGTCGGCGTGGTGTTCGCCGTCGTCATCATCGGCCGGCTGGGCAATCCGCTGGGCGCGCTGGTCGGCGGCGTTCTCATCGGCGCGTGCGAGGCGATGACCATGGCGGTGGTCAATCCGGCCTGGGCGCCGCTGGTGTCGTTCTCGGTGCTGATCGCGCTGCTGCTGTTCCGGCCGAAATGGGTATGAGCGTGCGCCGCCTCGCTCCCGCCGCATTCTTCGCCGTGCTGGGCCTCGCGCTGCTGGCGGTGCCGGCGCTCGACATACCGGCGTTCTATGTCTCGTTCCTCTACATCGTCTTCAACTGGATCTCGCTGGCGACGAGCTGGACCATCCTCAGCGGCTTCGCCGGCTATTGGAGCTTCGGCCACGCCGCTTTCTTCGGCATCGGCGTCTATACCGCGGCGACCCTGGCGACCAAGTTCGGCGTGCCGTTCCTGTGGACCCTGCCGCTGGCGGCCGGGCTCGCGGCGCTCCTGGGCACCACCATCGGCTTCATCGTGTTCCGCCTCCAGCGCCTGCGCGGCGAGCTGTTCGCGCTGATGACCATCTCGATGACCTTCGTGGTCGCAACCATCATCTCCAACACGCCGATCGACGGCGGCAGCGGCGTCTATCTCATCAGCGTCGCGGTGCCGGAGCTGTTCGGCTCGCCCACCGGGACGATCTATGTGCTGGGCCTCGCCATGGCGGCGGTGGCGATGGCCACGGCCTATGCCGTGTCGCGCTCGCGCCTGGGGCTCGGCCTCTTTGCCATCCACGACGACGAGGACGTGGCCGAGACCAAGGGCGTTCCGACCTTCCGCTACAAGCTTGCCGCGATCGCGCTGTCGTCGGGGATCGCCGGCGCGGTCGGCGCGGTCTATTCGATCTATGTCAGCTACGTCACGGTGGGCGAGACGTTCGAGATCACGGTGACGATGTATCCCGTCGTGATGAGCATCTTCGGCGGCGCGCGCCATTGGCTCGGACCCGCGCTCGGCGCCGTGGTCATCACCACCGCGCTCTACAGCTTGGCGAGCGGCCCCCAGGCCTATATCGGCCGCGCGGTCATCGCGCTCGGCCTCATCCTGGTGATCCTGCTCATGCCGCAAGGCGTCGTCACCACGGTCCTGCGCTGGTGGCGCCGCCGCATGCCGCCGCGGGTGATCGTGCCGGAGCGGATCGAGCCCCGACCGCGCGAAGCCATACCCGAGGCGAGCCCCCATCCCGTGCTCGACTGCCGCGACGTAAGCAAGGCGTTCGGCGGCATCCAGGCGCTGCGCAACGTGTCGCTGGCGGTGGCGCCGGGCGAGATCCTCGGCCTCGTCGGCCCCAACGGGTCGGGCAAGTCGACCCTCATCAACGTCATCACCGGGCATTACCAGATCGACGGCGGCGCCGTGTTCTTCGACGGCGCGCGGATCGACGCGCTGCCGGCGCACACGATCGCGCAACATGGCATCGCGCGCTCCTACCAGATCCCGCGGCTGTTCAACCATCTCACCGTGCTCGACAACGTGGCGCTGCCGGCACGCTTCGGGACCGAGCATCAAGACAAGGGCGCGGCGGCCGCCGAGGCGATGCACTGGTTGGCATATACCGGACTCGCCGCCCGCGCGACCGCGCTGCCGCAGCAGCTCAATCTCCACGAGCGCAAGTTCCTCGAGCTGGCGCGCGCGCTGGCCGCCCGGCCGCGTCTGTTGCTGCTCGACGAGGTGATGTCGGGCTTGAACCACACCGAGATCGACGCCGCGCTCATGCTGGTGCGCGACATCCGCGAGCGCGGCACCACCATCGTCTTCGTCGAGCACCTGATGCGCGCCGTCGTCGCGCTGTCCGACCGGGTCGCGGTGCTCAACGAGGGCACCTTGATCGCGGTCGGCACGCCGCAGGAGACGATGCGCGATGCCGAGGTCATCAACGTCTATCTCGGCAAGGCCCATGCTTCTTGAGGTGCGCAACCTGTCGGTGGGCTATGGCGGCGCGCCCGCCATCGTTGACATCGAGCTCGACGTCGAGGTCGGCGAGATCGTGTCGGTGATCGGCCCCAACGGCGCCGGCAAGTCGACCCTCATCAACGCCATCGCCGGCATCCTGCGCGCGGAAAAGGGCAGCTTGCGCGTCGGCGGCGTCGATCTTACCGGCATCGCCGCTCATCGGGTGTGCCGCCACGGCGTGGCCCTGGTGCCCGAGGGTCGGCGTCTTTTCGTCGGCATGACGGTCGAGGAGAATCTCGAGATCGGCTGCTATCGCCCGGAAGCGCGGAAAGTGAAGGACGAGAGCCTCATGCGCGTCTATGATCTCTTTCCGGTGCTGCGCGAGCGGCGCGGACAGATCGCGGGCACGCTATCGGGCGGGCAGCAGCAGATGGTGGCGGTGGGGCGCGCGCTGATGGCGGGTCCGCGGCTTTTGCTGCTGGACGAGCCGTCGCTGGGGCTGGCGCCGTCGATCGTCGCCGAATTGTTCCGCGCGCTGCGCATCATCCATGCGGAAGGCGTAGCGATGCTGCTGGTGGAGCAGAACGTGGCGCAGGCGCTCGACATCGCCGACCGCGCCTATGTGCTCGAGGAGGGCCGGATCGTCGCGACCGGGCTGCCTGACGAGCTCTTGGCGCAATCGCGCATCCGCGAAGTCTATCTGGGGCTTTGATTTGAGGAGGAAAGCATGAAGGTCGTGGTATTCGGTCCGGAAAAGCGCACCGGCGTCCTCAGGGACGAGACGGTCGTGGACATCTCGCTCGCCTGCGCGAAATACCTGCACGAGCGCCAGAACGAGAAGCACCCGCGCGAGCTGGCGCAAGCGCTGGTGCCGCCCGATCTCGCGCATTTCATCGAAGGGGGCACCCGCGTCCTGGAGCAGGCGCAGAAGTCGCTCGACTATCTCTTCGGCGAGGTCCAGGACCAGCAGGGGACGCGCGGCGAGAAGCTGATCCATCCCGCGAGCGAGGTTATCCTGCACGCGCCGCTGCCGGCGGGCGCCCGCATCGCCTGCGCCGGCGGCAATTTCGCCGACCACGCCGCGGCGATGGCGAACCGGCGCCCCAATCCCGACGTGAAGCCGATCACCGGCGATGCGCGGGCCGAGATCCGCAAGACCGGCATCTGGGGCTTCTGGAAGATCACCCGCGAGCTGGTCGAGCCCGATGGCGAGCTGGTTTATCCAGCGCGCTGCAACCGCCTCGACTACGAAGGCGAGCTCGCCATCGTCATCGGCAAGAAGGGCAAGGACATCCGCGCCAAGGACGTGAAGGACTATGTCTGGGGCGTGACCTTGCTCGGCGACTGGAGCATCCGCGGCGCCGGCGAGCCTGGGCCGCTGCGCTTCGCCATGCAGAAGAACTTCGACAGCTGCTGCTCGCTGGGGCCGGCGATCGCGGTCGGCGAGTCCGATCCCTTCAACGGCCAGGTCGAGACCTTCGTCAACGGCGAGCGGCGCCAGAACTTCAACACCCGCGACATGGTGTTCTCGTTCGGCGAGTATCTCGAGTTCCTGTCGCGCGACCTGACCTTCTATCCGGGCGACATCATCAGCGGCGGCACCGCCGCCGGCACGGCCGCGGATTCGAGCGCGGTCCTGCCTGACGGCTCCTCGGCGCCCGAGCGGTTCCTCAAGCCCGGCGACATCGTCGAAGTGAAATCCGCCCCCATCGGCACGCTCCGCACCCGCGTGGTGGCGAAGAAGAACGCGTAGGGGCTGCCCCCTCCCCAACCCTCTCCCGCAGGCGGGGGAGGGAGGGACCCGCGATAGCGGGAGGGTGGGGGCTCAGATCGCGCCGTTGCTGCGGAACGCTGCTATTTCCGCCGCGCTGTAGCCCGCCTCGGCGAGGACGGCGTCGGTGTGCTCGCCATAGTCGGGCGCGGCCATCGCCAGGTGGCTGGGCGTGCGCGACAGGATCACGGGCTGGCCCAGGATGGTGATCTCGCCCAGCGCCTTCGACACCACCTTCTGCGCGATGCCGAGATGGCGCACCTGCGGATCGGCGAAGGTCTGGTCGATCGAATAGATGGGGCCGCACGGGATGCCGGCCGCGTTCATTTTCTCGATCCAGGCGGCGCTCGGCTGCTTCGACGTGATCTCCTCGATGAGCGCGTTGAGCGCCTCGCGGTTCTTGCGCCGCGCGCCAGGCTTGGCGTAGTCGGGATGGTCGATCAGGTCGGTGCGGCCGATCGCGTTGCAGAAGCGGCGCCACATGGTCGGCGTCGGCGCGATGTTGATGTGGCCGTCGCTGGTGCGGAAGGTGCCGGTGGGCGAGCCGGTCGGATGGTTGTTGCCGACCTGGCGCGGCACCTCGCCCTTCATCAGGTAGCGCGCGCCCTGGAAATCGAGCAGGAACATGATCGCCTGGAGCAGCGAGGTGTGCACCCACTGGCCCTCGCCGGAACGGTCGCGCTCGCGGAGCGCCGTCAGCACGCCGAGCGCGGCGAAGAGGCCGGCCGCGAGATCGCAGATCGCGATGCCGACGCGCATCGGCCCGCGCCCGGGCTCGCCGGTGATCGACATCAGCCCGCCCATGCCCTGCGCGATCTGATCGACGCCGGGCCGGTCGCGATAGGGCCCGTCCTGGCCGAAGCCCGAGATGCTGGCATAGATGAGCCGCTTGTTGATGGGCTTCAGCGTCTCGTAATCGATGCCGAGGCGGAACTTGACGTCGGGGCGGTAATTCTCGACCAGGATGTCGGCGCGCTCCACCAGGCGGCGGAAGATGGCGAGGCCGTCGGGATGCTTCAGGTCGATCGCGATGGCGCGCTTGTTGCGGTGGAGGTTCTGGAAATCGGGATCGTTGCGCGCGGCGAAGTCGGTCTGGGTGCTGGAGTTGGGATCGCTCTCTCGCATCTCGACCTTGATGACGCTGGCGCCCCAATCGGCGAACTGGCGCGCGCAGGTGGGGCCGGCGCGCGCCCGCGTCAGGTCGAGGACGGTGAGGCCCTCCAGCGCGCGCGAGGCAGGTGCGTCGCTCATGTCGGGGTCCCGAGCAGGACGCCGCCGTAATTCGCGGCGCTCGAATCCCAGGCGAGGCCGCGATGGGCGGTGACGGCATAGAGGTCGCGGATCTGGCGCTGCATCGCGCTGTCGACGAAGAGGGCGCGGCCGCCGGCGGCGTTGAACAGGCGCTGCGCCGCGGCCAAGGTGAGCTGCGCCGCGTAAGACGAGCAGAGCCGCGTCAATTTGCGCTGCGTCATGTCGAGCGTGCCGCCGCGCTCCAGGACATCCATCGCCTCGCGCGCCGAGCCCAGCACCAGGCGCGAGGCGGCCATCAATTCCGCCGCCGAGGCGCCGGCGCCGATCTGGGTTCCCATCTGCTCGGCGATGGCGATGCCGCGCGACGAGCGCGACTTGGTGTAGGTCACGTATTCGTCGAGGAAGCCCTCGGCGATGCCGACCGCGATGGCGGCGAAGCCGGTGCCGGCGATGTCGTGGCGCGGCATGCGATAGAGCGCGGCTTTGTTGATCGCGGCGCCCGGCGCGGTGCCCTCGTTCGAGGCTACGGCGTCGAGGATGCGGTGGGCGGGGACGAACACCTCCTTGACCTCGAAGCTCTTGCTGCCGGTGCCGGCGAGGCCGATCACGTTCCAGTCGTCGATCACCGTGACGTCGCTCTTGGGCACCAGGAAATAGCTCTGCTGCGGCGCCTTGCCGTCCGCGACGAGATGCCCGCCGCAGAGCAGCCAATGGGCGTGGTCGATGCCGCTCGAATAGCGGTGGCGGCCGGAGTAGATGACGCCGCCGGGGACGGGCCGGCCCTTGCCGGTGGGCTCGACCGAGGCGGAGAGCCGGGCGCCCCGATCCTTGCCCCACACGTCTTCCTGCGCCTCGAGCCCGAACTGGCCCAGGAGCTGGCAATGGTCGTTGTAGATGTTGGCGACCCAGGCCTGCGCGCCGCAGCCGCGCGCCAGCACCAGGCTCACCTCGCACAGCACGTCCCAGGGCAGCTCGTAGCCGCCGAAGCGCGCCGGGACGCACATGCGCAAAAGGCCCCAGGCGGCGAAATCGGCAACGGTCTCCTCGGGGCAATGCCTGAGCGCCTCGGCCTTCGGCGCGCGCAGGCGCAGCACCGGCACCAGCGCCTCGGCCGCTTCCAGGAGATCGAGCCGGATCGCGGCCGGGCTTTTCGCCGCGCTCACCGCCCCATCGTTCATGCGCGCCTCAATTACGGTACGAGGGATCGCGGCGGTCGAGCCAGCGCAGCATGGCCTGCCATTCGGTGCGCCGTCCGTGCCGCTTGGCCAGCGCCTCGTATTGCTGGGCGGTGCGCTCGCACACGTCGGGCGGCGGCTCGTTGATCTCGGCGCCGGTGGCCTCGACTTGAAGCTGCACCTCCGCGACCATGATGAGGTTGCGCAGGCCCAGCATCGCGTCCGCCACCGAATCGCCGCAGGTGAGGAGCCCGTGATTGCGCAGGATCATGGTCTTGTTGCGGCCGAGATTGGCGGCTAGGCGCTCGCGCTCGTCGGTGTCGAGGGCGATCCCTTCAAAATCGTGGTAGCTGACGCGGTTATAGAACTGCATCGCCTCCTGGCACAGGAAGCGCAGGCCGCCCTTGCGCGCGCTGATGGTGGTGCCGACCTGGCTGTGCAGGTGCATCACCGCCTGAACCTCGGGCCGCGCGTGATAGACCGCGGAATGGATGGTGAAGCCGGCCGGGTTCACGTCGGATTCGGTGCCGACCGGCGCACCCTCGACATCGACCTTCACCAGGTTCGAGGCGGTCACCTCTTCGAACATGAGGGTGTGGCGCTTGATCAGGAACGAGCCCGGCTCGCCCGGCACGCGCACGGTGAAATGGTTGAAGATGAGGTCGGTCCAATCCTTGATCTCGGCCAGGCGGTGCGCGGCGGCGAGATCGACCCGCGCCTCCCATTCCGCCGCCGACACGTCGTTGCGGCGCGGTGCCGATTGCGCAAGCTGCGATTGATCCATGGGCCGCCCTCCCGGTGCGTTGAGCGAAGAGTAGCGCCTTCGGGAAGCGGCGTCAGCATTCTATGAAATCCGAATCGGCGCAGAAATGAACCGCCGTTCCGCCCCTCTTGTGCTACTCTTGGACCGTGCGATGTTCCTGATCGCGCGGGGACGTTATCGGATGACCTACGACGCCGGATTCGTGATTCAGCTGCTCTTCGACAAGCGAAAGGACGGGCGGTTCCACGTCCACAGCCCCGATGTCCCCGGGCTGCATTTGGCGGGCGACGACATCGATGCCATCCGGGCCGACGTGGAGCCGGTTCTGAAAGATGTCCTGCTCCATAACGCGAAAGTCGTGGTCGATACCATTCACTGGCACCCGAGCTTGGAGGACGTGGTCAAGACCATCGCCGGTCCTCCCTCGGCGCCGGACGCACCGCCCGCAAAAACGAATTTCCTCCTGATCGTTGGCCACGCCGCCTAAACGGGCTCCGAGCCTTTCAAAATCGGAAATCGAGGCGGCGCTGACGCCTGAGCCGTGGCGCTGCACGGAGGTCAAAACCTATGCCGTCACGAGTTTGTGGCGCACACAGTTCGGCTTCTATTTCTCCGTCCCGCACGACTGCACCGAAGCCGATCTCGAGGCGATAACGGCGGACATCCGAAAACACGGGCGCACGCGCAACGTCTAGGCGGCTCGCGCCACCCGGACCACCGCCTTGCCCCGCTGCCCTCCCGCCTGTAGCCTCGCTCTCGGCATCTCATACCGGAGGCACTGACTATGGCGGCGGAACCCGAGAACTGGACGACGGTACCGGCGGATTATCGCGGCGACGCGGTGGTTGCGGCGATGGCGCTGGGCGGCGTCGATCATCTCTTCTTCACCTCGGGCTCCGAGCTCGCCTTCTATCAGGAGTCGATCTCCAAGGCGCGCCACCACAATCGCCCGGTGCCGCGGCTCATTACCGTTACCCACGAGCATGTCAGCCTCAACGCGGCCTTGGGCTATGCCGCGGTCAGCGGCAAGGTCGCGGCGACGGCGGCGCATGTCGATTGCGGCACGCAGCATCACGGCGGCGCCATCCACACCGCGTGGCGCAGCGGCCTCCCGGTGATGATCACGGCGGGCGGCGCGCCCTCGGCGTTTCCCGGCTCGATGCCGGGCTCGCGCGAGGAAGGGGCGCATCTCTGGGCCCAGCAGGTCTACGACCAGGGCGGCATCCTCCGGCAATACACCAAGTGGGACAAGCGCCTCGAATACCAAGACAATCCCGGGACATTGGTGAGCCGCGCACTGCAAGTGGCGCGGACCGAGCCGATGGGCCCGGTCTATATGAGCTTCCCGCGCGAGATCATCCTGCTGCCGATGTCGGGCGAGGCCAAGTTCCCGACCGCCGATCAGCTCGGCGTGCCGCGCCCCGCCGACATCGACCAGGATAGCGCCAAGGAGATCGCGCAGAAACTGGTCAAGGCGAAGAACGCGGTGGTCGTGGTCTCGGCGTCGGGCAAGTACAAGGAGTCGGTGCCGGAGCTGGTGTCGCTGTGCGAGCTGTTGGGCATCGCGGTCGTGGACGGCGCGGCGCGGCATTTCCTGTCCTTCCCGATGAACCATCCGCTCTACATGAACACCATGAACCTGAAGGACGCGGACGTGGTGCTGGTGCTCGACGCCACGGTGCCGTGGATGCCGGGCCCGAACGCGCCGGGCCCCAAGGCGTGGATCGCGGCGATCGAGCAGGACGCGGTCAAGAACCGCTTCCCGACCTATGAGTTCACCGCCGACATCCGGCTCCAGGCGAGCCCGCTCCTCGCCATCCGCGCGATCCGGGCCGAGGCCGAGAAGCTCCTGGGCGCCAGCGACCGCAGCGCGGCCGCCGACCGCTCCAAGCGCTGGGCCGAGGCCTCGGCGGCGCGGCGCAAGAAGCTCGAGGACGAGGCGATGGCCAAGGCGCGCAACACGCCGGCGGACCCGATGTTCGTCAGCCACACCATTGCGCAGTCGCTCGACGACAACTGCATCGTGCTCGACGAATCCCTGCGCAGCCCGCGCTTCCCGGAATTCGTCAACTGCTCCAAGCCGGGCTCCTACATCCACAATCCCGGATCGAGCGGCGGCTGGGGGCCGGGCGCGGCGTTGGGCGCCAAGATCGCGGCGCCGGACAAGGACGTGGTGCTGGTGACCGGCGACGGGTTCTGGCAATTCGCGGTGCCCAACGCGGCGCTGTGGTCGGCCAATCATCACCGCGCGCCGTTCCTCTCGATCATCCACCAGAACCGCAGCTTCTCGACCGGCACCAGCGGCGTGAAGGTGGCGTTCGGCGAGGGCTTCGCGCACGAGGCGGATTATCCCGGGGGATATTTCGATCCGCCCATCGACTACGCCAAGGAAGCCGAGGCGTGCGGCGCCTATGGCGAGAACGTGCGCGATCCGGCCGAGCTCGGCGCCGCCATCAAGCGCGGCCTCGCCCAAACCCGCCGCGGCACCCCCGCGGTGATCGCGGTGTGGGAAGCCAGAATCGGGCACAAGGATTGATCGGCTAAAGGCGTCATTGCGAGCGCAGCGAAGCAATCTCCCGGAGATTGCTTCGTCGCCTGCGGCTCCTCGCAATGACGCTGGGCATCACCCCGCGCCGGCGCGTCTCGTCCAGTATTCCCACGCGCGTTGGTGGCCGGTGACGCTGAGCTTGTTCATCTCGGCGATCTCGCCGTCGGTGAGATAGGTGATCTCGCCGCCCATGCGCATCGCCTCGGCCTGGAGCCGGGCGTTGACCTTGAGATAGACCGCGGTGTGGACCGCGTCCTGGATCGAGCCGCCCGCCACCGCCGAGCCGTGGCCGCGCATCAGCACGATGCGGTTCGCGGCCAAGGTCGAGGCGAGGTCGCGCCCGTGGTCCAACGTGGTCACCAGGAGGTTGGTGTCGCCGAACTTGGTGCGGATGTCCCACACCGGGATGTTGGTGCCGAGTCCCGCCGAGGTGTGGAGCAGCGGCCTGATCCGCGCCCCCTTCGTCACCGTGAAGGGGATGATCTCGTAGGCGTGGTTGTGAATGACCGACATCACGTCCGGCCGGCTGCGGAAGATGCTGCCGTGGATCGGGCGCTCGGTATATTGCGCCCGGCCGTTCTGGTTGATCGGGTTGCAGTCGAGGTCGTACTCGATGATGTCGTCGAGCTTCACCAGTTCGGGGCTGCGCGAGCCCGACAGGAAGAACCGGTCGGGCCGCTCGGGATGGCGCACGCTGATATGGCCATAGGCATCGACCACCTCCTCGTGCGCGAGGATGCGGTTGGCGATCACCAGATCGCGCAGGACGTCCGCGACGCTCATTGCTGTGTCCCCTTATTTGCGGCCGGTGAGCTCGCGCCCCTTGTCGAGCGCGCCGTATGTCCTGACCGGCGCCGCCATCAGGAAGCGGTAGCCTTCCTTGACGATGCGCTCGACATTGTCGCGGCCGACATGGGGATGGCCGACCGGCACGTTGTTGTCCTTGCACACGCGCACGATCTCGGCCATCGCCTCCACGACCTTGGGGTGCTCGTACTGGCGCGGATAGCCCAGCTCCTGCGACAGGTCGCCCTCGCCGATGAGGACGACGCCGATGCCCGGCACCTTCTTCAGGATGTCCGAGAGATTGGCGATGCCGACCGTGTCCTCGATCATCAGGAGGACCAGAATCTCGCCCTTGGGATCGAGCGGCCAGACATCGGCGCGCTCGTAATATTCCTGCTGCGACACGCCCCAATAGCGCACCGCCGAGGTCGGCCCGTCGCCGCGCACGCCCGCGGGTTCGTAGCGCGACGCGCTCTTGAGGCGCGGATAGCGGCAGGACGCCACCGCATTATAGGCCTGGTCGACGGTCTGGATATGCGGCCACACGATGCCGTAGGCGCCCAAATCGAGCGCCTGCTTGGCGAAGAGCTGGTTCTTCTCCTCGCCGTTGGGCGGGATGCGCACGATGGGCGTGACCCCGGGCGAGACCGAGCCCGAACGCGCGATCTGGCCGCGGTTCAGCATGTATTGCAGGCTGTCGCGCAGCGCGCGGATGTCCCACGGATTGTGCTCCATCTCGAACACGATGCCGTCGTATTTCGCCTGGCTCATGGCGATCGCGGTCTCGGTGTCGGCATTGGCGAAGGCGGTGAAGGCGTGGCCCTGCTCGAGCGCGCGAATGACGCCATTGAGACGCGGAAGTTCCGGCATGATGCCTCCCATTTGCTGGTTTTCCGGCCGCGCCGGATGGTGGAAAGGCCCTATGGTAACAGAAGCGTCGGCAGAGGGAACTCCCCTCGCGGCGGCAGGAGGAGCGCGATGGACGCGAACGACACGGCATTCTCCGGATCGATCCCGGAACTCTACGACAGTTTCCTCGTGCCGCTCATTTTCGCGCCCTATGCGCTCGATCTGGCCGAGCGGATCGCCGCCGCCGGGGCGCGCGATGTGTTGGAGACCGCGGCGGGAACCGGCGTGCTGACACGGGCGCTGGCGGCGCGGCTTGCCCCCGACGCGCGCATCGTCGCGACCGATCTCAACCAGGCCATGCTCGACATCGCCGCTTCGCGACAGCCCCCGGACAATCGGATCGCGTGGCGCCAGGCCGATGCGCAAAGCCTGCCATTCGCGGACCGCAGCCAGGACGTCGTCGTCTGCCAGTTCGGCGTCATGTTCTTTCCCGATCGGATCAAGGCCTATGGCGAGGCGCGCCGGGTGCTGCGGCCGGGCGGGAGTTTTCTCTTCACGGTATGGGATGGGCTTGCCGAGAACGATTTTCCCCGCCTCGTCGAGGAGACGATGGCGCAGCGCTTCTCCGCCGACCCGCCGCGCTTCCTTGGCCGCACGCCCTACGCTTATCACGATGCCGGCACAATCCGGGGTGAACTCGCGGCGGCCGGCTTTACCGCGATCTCGATCGAGCCGCGGCCCGAGACCAGCCCGGCGCCCTCGCCGCGCCACGCCGCGGTCGCGTTCTGCCAGGGAACGCCGCTCCGCGCCGAAATTCTCGCGCGCGATCCCACGGGCCTCGACGCTGCCACGCAACAGGCCGACGACGCCTTGGAGCGGCGCTTCGGCAGCGGCGCGATCGAGGGACGCATCAAGGCCTATCTCATCGCCGCAAGCTGATCGGCCGCGCGCGGTTTGACAGCGCCGAACTTCGTCCATAGCATCGCCGCCAAAGAGGGAGGCTCTTGCCATGATCATCGATTGCCACGGCCACTACACCACCGCGCCCAAGCAGCACGAAGGCTGGCGCCAGCAGCAGATCGCCGCGTTCGACGCGAAGACGGCGCCGCCGCCACGCCCCGGAATGACCGACGACGAGATCCGCGAGACCATCGTCAACGGGCAACTGAAGCTGCAGAAGGAGCGCGGCACCGACCTGACGATCTTCTCGCCGCGCGCCGCCGGCATGGGCCACCATCTGGGCGGCGCCGCCGAGAGCGCGGTGTGGTCGCGCGCCTGCAACGATTTGATCCAGCGCGTCTGCAATCTCTTCCCGCAGAATTTCGTCGGCGTGTGCATGCTGCCGCAAACGACGGGCGTGTCGCCGGCGAATTGCACGGAAGAGCTCGAGCGCTGCGTCAAGGAGCTAGGCTTCATCGGCTGCAACCTCAACCCCGATCCGTCCGGCGGCTACTGGAAGGACCCGCCGCTCACCGACCGCTACTGGTATCCGATCTACGAGAAGATGGTCGAGCTCGACGTGCCTGGCATGGTGCATGTCAGTGCCTCGTGCAACCCGTGCTTCCACGGCACCGGCGCCCACTACATCAACGGCGACACCACCGCCTTCATGCAGTTCATCACCGCCGACCTGTTCAAGGATTTCCCGACGCTGCGCTTCATCATCCCGCATGGCGGCGGCGCGGTGCCCTATCATTGGGGACGCTATCGCGGCCTGGCGCAGGACATGAAGAAGCCGCCCTTGAAGGACCATCTCCTCAAGAACGTCTACTTCGACACCTGCGTCTATCACCTGCCGGGGATCGAGCTTCTGACCCGCGTCATCCCGCTCGACAACATCCTGTTCGCGTCCGAGATGCTGGGCGCGGTGCGCGGCATCGACCCAGAGACCGGCAACAATTACGACGACACCAAGCGCTATATCGACGCGCTGTCGATCCCCGCCGCGGACAAGCAGAAGATCTTCGAGGGCAACATCAAGAAGGTGTTCCCCCGCCTCGGCGCCAAGCTGGCGCAGGCGCGCTAAGACCGCGCGCCGGCGCGCTCAGCCGGAAACGGCGAGCGCGTCGATCTGCAGCAGCACCCCGCCCCGGAGCGGCGACACGATCGTGTGCCGCGCCGGGCGCTTGGCCGCGTCCGGGTAGCACTCGAGCCAATACTTGTTGAGCTGCTCGCGGAACCCGTCGTCGGTGACGAAGCAGGTGATCTTGACCACGTCGCCCAATCCCATGCCGCCCTTGGCGAGGATGGTCTTCAAATTCTCGAAGGCGAGCCGCGCCTGGCCGTCGGCGTCGGCGGCGAGCTTGCCGGTCTTCGGGTCGCGCCCGCTGATCGCCGAGGTCGCGATGACGTTGCCGACGCGGCTTGCGACCGGGATCGGCGCGCCATGGGCGATTCCTTCAACATTGATGCTCTGCTGGCGTCGTGCGTCTGCCATGGTGGCCTCCTCTTGTGTGGCGTTGGCTCGATCATGGCAGGGCGCGTCGCGCGATGCTAGGGTCCGGCGCGGGGAGCGAAACGGGGGACACGGCCATGGCGCGGGTATGGGCGAGCAAGGGGTCGGCTTCTGTGTTGACCGCGCTGGGCGTATGCGCATCCTTGAGCGCGCATGCCTCCGATGCGCCGGGGATCACCGCCACCGAGATCACGATCGGCCAGACCATGCCCTATAGCGGCCCGGTCGTGGCGTTCAGCGCGCTGGGCAAGGGCGAGGTCGCCTATTTCAACATGATCAACGACCAGGGCGGCGTGAACGGACGCAAGATCAAGCTCATCAGCCTCGATGACGGCTACGCGCCGCCCAAGACGGTCGAGGCCACGCGCCGCCTCGTCGAGCAGGACGGCGTCGCCTTCATGTTCAGCTCGATCGGCACCGCGACCAACACCGCGGTCCACAAATACCTGAACGACCGCAAAATCCCGCAGCTCTTCATCGGCTCGGGCGCGAGCAAGTGGAACGATCCCGAGCATTTCCCCTGGACCATGCCGGGGGTGCAGGCGACCTTCCGCTACGAGGCGCGCATCTACGCGCGCTATGTGCTGAAGGAGAAGCCCGACGCCAAGTTCGCGGTGCTGTACCAGAACGACGATTACGGCAAGGACTATATCCTCGGCATCAAGGACGTGCTCGGCGCCGACTATGACAAGCGCGTCACCGAGGCGAGCTATGAGTTCACCGATCCCACGGTCGACTCCCAGGTGGTGAGCCTGCGCGGCACCGGGGCCGACGCCCTCATCGTCGCCGCCACACCCAAGTTCATGGCCCAGACCATCCGCAAGGTCTACGAGCTGTCGTGGAAGCCGATGTTCTTCATGAGCAACGTGTCGATCTGGGTGAACTCGGTGATGGAGCCGGCCGGGGTCGAGAAGGGCGTCGGCCTGATGTCGTCGGCCTATATCAAGGACCCGGCCGACCCGAGCTGGGCCAACGACGCCGGCATGGGCACGTGGCGCGACTTCATGCACAAGTACATGCCGAACGACGACATCAACGATTCGAACTACGTCAATTCCTACGATTCGGGCGCCACGTTGGTTCAGGTGCTGAAGCAGGCGGGCAGCGACCTGTCGCGCGACAACATCCTGCGCCAGGCCACCAATCTGCACGCGCTGGAGATACCGACGCTGCTGCCGGGCATCGCGGTGAATACCAGCCCCGACAACTACACCTCGATCCGGGTGATGCAGCTGATGCGGTGGGACGGCAAGCGCTGGGTGCGGTTCGGCGACGTCCTGCCCGGGTCATAGACTGCCGGACGCGGGCCCGTTCAGGAGAGATTTACCGGCCTCGGCCATAACTTTAGCCATGCTTAAGGTCATCTATCTGTGCGTCACGGAGCAGCACGATCTGCGGCTCGTGGCCCTGGCAGGATTTATCTGCCTGTTTGCGTGCTTCACGGCTTGCAACATCTTCGCCCGGGCCGGAGAGGCGCGCGGCGGACGCCGCCTGCTGTGGGTTGCGGCCGTCTCTTTCGTGTTCGGTTGCGGCGTGTGGACCACCCATTTCGTCGCCGAACTGGCCTACCGGCCAGGCCTTCCCGTCAGCTATGACCCGGGCATTACTGCGCTTTCGGCGGTCCTTGCGGTCGCGGTGACGCTGATGGGCATCGTCGTGGCGCTCGAGTTCCGCCCCTTGGTCGGCGGCGCCCTGGTGGGGTTGGCAGTCGGCGCGATGCACTACACCGGCGTCATGGCGATGCGCGCGCCGGCCGTTTTCCACTGGAACCTCGCCTGCGTCGTCGTTTCGATCGCGGTCGGCGTCGCGCTTGCCGCCGCCGCGTTCGAGGTGCTGTCGCGGAGATCGGAGTTGCGCCGGCGGGCGGCGGCTTCCGTAATACTGGTGCTGGCGATCGTCGGGCTGCATTTCACGGCGATGGCGGCATTGACCCTTGAATTCGACCCCAGCATCGCGGTCCCGAGCGCGGCGCTCGCCTCGGGGCTACTGGCGACGACCGTCGCCGGCGTCGCCGCGGTCGTCATCACCATCGGTCTCGCCAGCGCAATCGCCGACGGTCAGCTGGCGCAGCGCGCGCGGAGCGAGGCGGCGAATCTCGCCGAGCGGATCGAGCAGCGCACCGCCGAATTGCACGAGGCCCAGGCCGAGCTGCTGCGCAACGAGCGCCTCGCGACCATGGGTCAGCTCACCGCGACGGTCGCGCACGAGCTGCGCAATCCGCTGATCGCGGTGCGCAACTCGCTCTTCGCCGTGCGCGAGACGCTGAAATCCCACGGCATCGACCTGGACCGGCCGCTGAGCCGGGCCGAGCGCAACATCTCGCGCTGCGACCGCATCATCAGCGACCTCTTGGAATACACCCGCAAGGCCGAGCTGCGCCGCGCGACATTCATCGCCGACGATTGGATCGCGGACACGGTCGATTCCTACAAGCTGCCGCCGGGCATCGCCCTCGAACGCGACTGCGGCGCGCCCGGCTGCGCAGTCTTCTGGGACGCCGACGCGATCCGCCGCGTCCTCGCCAACGTGATCGAGAACGCGGCGCAGGCGCTCGGCGACAGCGGCGGCGACCGCCGCATCGTCGTCTACACCCGCGTCGCCGACGAGCGCTTCGTGGTCGGCGTCGCCGATAACGGTCCCGGCATCCCCGCGGAAATCCTGCCCAAGGTGTTCGAGCCGCTGTTCAGCACCAAAGGCTTCGGCACCGGGCTGGGGCTGCCGGCGGTGAAGCAGATCGTCGAGCAGCACGGCGGAACCGTGCATATCGAGAGCGCGCCGGGCGATGGGACCCAGGTCGTGATCCGCCTGCCCCTGGCGCAGGCCAATTCGCTGGCGGCTTAGAGCCCGCGCCGGAAGAACCCCGCCTCGGTGACGATCTCGTCCATCGCGATGTCGTGCGGCTGGGGATGGATCGTTGCGAGGCGGCCCAGCTCGAAGCCGACGCCAATGGTCGCCGGCCGCGGGTGATAGGACGCCAGCGTGCGGTCGTAATATCCCGCGCCATAGCCGAGCCGATAGCCCGCCGCGTCGAATCCCAGGAGCGGCACGATCAGCAGTCGCGGCACCACCGCCGGCCCGTCGGCGGGATAGGGGATGTCATAGACGCCCGTTGCCATCGGCACGCCGGGCGCCCAGCGGCGGAATTCGAGCGGCTGCCCCTTGCCCACGACCATCGGCAAGGCGAATTCGGCGCCGCCCATGACGAGGCGGCGCGCCAGGGGCAGCGGATCGAACTCGCGCCGGATCGGCCAGTAGATGCCGACGAGCGCGCCGGCGTGCGCCGCCAGCAGGGTTTCGAGCTGGGCCTCGACGACGCGGCTCTTGGCGCGATGTTCCGGCGCCGCGAGCGCGTTGCGCGCCGCCATGAGCGCCTGACGCTGGGCGCGCCGCCAGGCCGCGATCTCGCTCCAGTTCTCGAGTCCGGTCAAGAAAGCCCGATGATGCGGCCGTCCGGATCGACCGTCACGCCGACGGCCGAAGGGACGCGCGGCAGACCCGGCATCGTCATCACGTCGCCGCAAATCGCGACCACGAACTCGGCGCCGGCCGAGAGCCGCACCTCGCGCACCGGCAGGGCGAAGCCCGTAGGCGCGCCGCGCAGCTCGGGATCGGCGGAGAAGCTGTACTGCGTCTTCGCCATGCACACCGGCAGCTTGCCGAAGCCGAGCTTCTCCAGCTCCTCGAACCGGTCCAGCACCGGCTTGGGCGCGGTTACTTCGGCCGCGCCGTAGATGGTTGTGGCGATGGTGCGAACCTTGTCGAGGAGCTTCATGTCGTCGGGATAGAGCAGCTTGAAGTCCTTTCCTCCCGATCCCTTGGCGATACCGTCGACCACCGCGTGCGCCAGCGCCTCGGCGCCCTTGCTGCCCTGCGCCCAATGCTCGCACACGATGGCGGTGATGCCCGCCGCCTTGCAGCCATCGACCACCGCCGCGAGCTCGGCCGCGCTGTCGGTGCCGAACCGATTGAGGCCCACCACCGCCGGCACGCCGAAGCGCTTCAGATTGGCGATGTGGCGGTGGAGGTTGGCCATGCCCTTGGCGACGGCGTCCGCGTTCTCCTTGCCGAGATCGGCGCGCGCCACGCCGCCGTGGAACTTGAGCGCCCGCACCGAGGCGACGACCACCGCCATCTCGGGCTTCAAGCCCGCCTTGCGGCACTTGATGTCGAAGAACTTCTCGGCTCCCAGATCGGCGCCGAACCCGGCCTCGGTGACGACATAGTCGGCGAGCTTCAAGGCGAGCTTGGTCGCCATCACCGAGTTGCAGCCGTGGGCGATGTTGGCGAACGGCCCGCCATGGACGAAGGCGGGGTTGGCCTCGAGCGTCTGCACCAGATTGGGCTTGAGCGCGTCCTTGAGCAGCGCCGTCATCGCGCCCGCCGCCTTCAAATCCTCCGCCTTGACCGGTTTGCGGTCGCGGGTCGAGCCGATGATGATGTTGGCAAGCCGGCGCTCCAAATCCTCGATCGAGGTCGCAAGGCACAGGATCGCCATGATCTCGGACGCGACCGTGATGTCGAACCCGTCCTCGCGCGGAAAGCCGTTGGCGACGCCCCCAAGCGAAGACACGACCTCGCGCAGAGCGCGGTCGTTCATGTCCAGGCAGCGCCGCCACGTCACCCGGCGCGGGTCGAGGGCCGGCTCGCTGGCCCAGTAGATGTGGTTGTCCACCATCGCGGCGAGGAGATTGTTGGCCGCGCCGACCGCGTGGAGATCGCCGGTGAAATGCAGATTGATCTCGTCCATCGGGATCACCTGCGACAATCCGCCGCCGGCCGCGCCGCCCTTGGTGCCGAAGCAGGGGCCGAGGCTGGGCTCGCGCAGGCACAAGATCGCCTTCTTGCCAATGCGGTTGAGCGCATCGCCGAGGCCGACCGTGGTGGTGGTCTTGCCCTCGCCCGCGGGCGTCGGGTTAATGGCGGTCACGAGGATGAGCTTGCCGTCCGGCCGCTCGGCGAAGCAGCGCTGGACGAAGGGCAGGCCGATCTTGCCCTTGTAGTGGCCATAGGGCTCGACGCTCTCGGCCGGAATCCCGAGACGATCGCCCGCGAGCGCGACGATGGGCCGTGGCGTCACCGAATTCGCGATATCCCAATCCGTCCGCATCTCGCTCATAGCGCGCTGTTCCTTCGCTTCGAGGCGCCCATAGGAAGCGATGGGAAGATGGGATTCAACCGCAAAATCTGCCCACCACCAGAGTGGGCAGGGATCGTTGGGCGCGCTTAGAGCCGTGCCGGCCAGTCTACTATGGCGGAGGCCCCTTCACTTCGCCCAGGTGATCTTCTTCATGCCGCCGCAGCCGGCGCAGTGCGCTTCGGCGCGCAGGAACTCATCGGTCGCGGCGAGCGCGTCGGCCGCGTGCTCGGCGTCCTGCGGGCGCGCGAGCTTGACCCGAAGGCGCAGGCAGTTATCGCAAAAGCCGCGGCCCTTGCTCGCGCGCAAAAAAGCCGCCACCCGTTCGGTCACTGTCATCATCTTGCCTATTGCGCCGCGACCGCTTCGCTCGGCAGGAAGCGGGCGATGTCGACCTCGTCGATCTGCTCGGGCAAGAGGAACGCCTCGGCATAGCGGCGATAGACGCCGGACGCGAGGAACAACGCGAACAGCTCGGGATCGATGTGCTTGTCCTCGCTCATGCGCGCCATGATGGCGACGCATTCGGACAGCTTCTTCGGCGTCTTGTAGGGCCGGTCGCGCGCGGTCAGTGCCTCGAAGATGTCGGCGATCGCCATGATGCGCGCCGGAACGCTCATCTGCTCGCGCTTCAAGCCGCGCGGATAGCCGGTGCCATCCATCTTCTCGTGGTGCCCGCCGGCCCATTCCGGCACCCGCCGCAGGGTCTTGGGGAAGGGCAGCGCCTCGAGCATGATGATGGTCTGCACGATGTGGTCGTTGATATGGTAGCGCTCCTCGTCCGTGAGCGTGCCGCGCCGGACCTTGAGGTTGTGCAGCTCGCCGAGATTGAACTTCTGCGCCGGCGGCTTGACGATGAAGCCCCAGGGATTGTCGGCGGCCAAGGGCGGCCCGTCATGCGCCACGATATGCTCGGGCTTGTCGGCGATGAGCGTCTCGACGGCAGGAAGCGTTTCCTTCGCCTTGGGCCGGCGCTGGCCCTCCTCCCACGAGATGCCGAGCGCATCGTCGAGCGTCCTGAGCCAGGTGATCTGGGCGATGCGCTCGAGCCGCGCGATCTTCTCGGGCGCCATGAACTCGCCGCCGATATTGGATTCGGCGACGAAGGCGAAGTCGGCGTCGAGCTCGGCCAGGCGCCGGTCGCGCTGGGCCTCGAGCGCCACCCGGTCGCCGCCCGCCAGCACCGCGCGCAGATACTCGATCTCCTGGTCGCGCTTCGCCACTTCAAAGCGGGTGCGGATCTCGTGGATGCGGTTGTAGATGGTCTCGAGCTTGGTGGCCTTGTCGACCACGTATTCGCGGGTCGTGACCTTGCCGCAATCGTGGAGCCCGCCCGCCACCTCGAGCTCGTACCATTCCTCGTCGCTCAAGTTGAACCCAGCGAAGGGGCCCTGCCCGGCTTCCGCGGCGGCGCGGGCGAGCATGTTGGTCAATTCGGGCACGCGCCGGCAATGGCCGCCGGTATAGGGCGACTTGGCGTCGATCGCGTTGGCGAATACCTGGAGGAAGGCACGGAACAGGTTCTTCTGCGCCTCGAGCAGCATCTGGTTGTCGAGCGCGACGGCGGCCTGGCTCGCCAGCGCCTCGATCACCGGGACGAGATCGTCGCCGAACGCCAAGATGGTGCCGTCGGAAGCGCGCGCGTTGATGAGCTGCAGCACCCCCATGACCTCGCCGTCGTGATTCTTGAGCGGCAAGGTGAGGAAGGAGCGCGAGCGATAGCCGGTGCGCGCGTCATAGGCGCGCGCGCCGCTGAAATCGTACCCGACCGCGTCGTAGGCGTCGGCGATGTTGATGGTCCGCCCCGAGATCGCCGCCGCCGCGGCCACGTTGCGCTGGTTGGGCTTGCCCTCGGCGTCGACGAGGCGCACCGGCGGGAACGGGATCGGCGCACCGGTGGTGCCGCCCAACGCGATGTTCATCGAGTCGTTGCGCATGATGGCGAAGCGCAGCTCGGTGCGGTCGTCGCTGACGAGGTAGAGCGTGCCGCCGTCGGCGTTGGTGAGGTCCTTGGCGCCGACCAGAATCTTCTGCATCAGCACGGCATGATTGCGCTCGGCCGAAAGCGCGATGCCGAGCTCGATGAGCCGCCGGTATCGTATCTCGGTCTCGTCGGCGACCAGCGCGGCAACCATCTCCGACCCCTTTCGACTCCGCACGAGGATACAGCAGGACACGGGCCTTGGCAGCGTCCCGATTGAGTCCGCCGGGCCAGCCCGAGCAAGCCGCGCGCCAACGCCGATTTCATACGCCGAATCACGGCATTGCGGCAAGGTGCCGCGGACCCGCGCCGGCGACTGTAAACCTGGCGTTACAGGCCGCGCGTCGGGATTTCGTTAACCGAAGGGTAGCGAGTCGGGCCTAGAAACGAGGCAGGCGAATCGCGTGCGCCCGATCATGCACATCATCACACTGGCATCGGCAAAAGGCGGCTCCGGCAAGACCACGCTCGCCGGCCACCTCGCCGTCGCCGCCGAAGCGGCCGGCGCGGGTCCGGTCGGGCTGGTCGATTGCGACCCGCAAGGCAGCCTCACGAGCTGGTGGGCGGTGCGCGACGCGGCGACGCCGCTGTACGCCCGTGCGAGCGCTTCGCAGCTTATGTCCTGCGTCCATCACCTGCGCGCGCTGAGCGCAGGGCTCGTCGTCATCGACACGCCCCCCGCCATGGGCGCGCCCCTGGTCGAGGCCGTCGATCTCGCCGACCTCGTCGTCATTCCGGCCCGCCCCAGTCCGCACGATCTGCGCGCCGCCGGCGCCACCGTCGAGCTGGTCGAGCGTCAAGGCAAGCCGTTCGTCTTCGTCGTCAACGCCGCGACGCACCGCGCGCGCATCACCGACGAGGCGATCGATGCCCTGTCGCTTCACGGCGATGTGGCACCGGTCGCGATCCATCAGCGCACCGGCTTCGCCGCCAGCATGATCGACGGCCGCAGCGTGATGGAGCTTCCCGGCGAGCGCCGCGCGGCGGACGAAATCCGGCTGTTGTGGACTTACCTCGCCGGCCGCATCGCCGCGGCGCATTCGCTCGCGGCGAAGAGCGCGGCCTGACCCGTCACGCGACCAGGCGCGCGTAATCGAGCGTCGCCAGCATCTGCACGCGATACATGAAGCGGGGCTCGTCCGGGCCATAATCGGCGACGGCGTTGTGGGTGGTGCCGATATCGTCCCACATCAGCACGTCGCCTTCGCTCCAGCGGTGCGCATAGAGATACTTGTCCTGCGCCTGGTGGCGGAACAGCGTATCGAGCAGAGCGCCGCTCTCGTTCTCCTCCAGCCCGGCGATGCGCACTGCGTAGCCCGGGTTGCAGTAGAGCACCTTCTTCCCGGTGATGGGATGGACGCGCACCAGCGGCTGGCGCACCGGCGGGCGCTCTTCGCGCTGGCGCGGCGAGAGCGGTTTGCGCGCCGAGCCGGGCCGCGCCCGCATCATGTCCCAGAACTTGGCGAAATCATGCACCGCCTCGAGCCCGTCGATGCGTGCCTTCATCGCCGCCGGCAGGTCGGCCCAGGCGCGGTGCATGTCGCGAAACTGCGTATCGCCCAGGGGCCGTCCGTCGCGCACCGGCACGCGCTTGGCGTGGAGCATGGTGGCGAGCGCGATCTCGGCGCTGTAACTGAGGTCGGTGTGCCAGTCCTGGCCGGCATCGGCGAAACCGATGGCGCGCCCGTTCTCCTCCATGTTGGAGAGGATCATCACCTCGGGCAGGCCGGGCGCGTGAAAGCGGTTGGCGACATTGATCTCGAGCGCGCCGAAATGCGCGCCGAATGCGGCCAGTGCGTCGGGCTCGAGCGCCTGGCGCGGAAAGCACAAGACGCCGTAGTCGCCCAACGCGCGCAGTATCGCGCGGAAATCCGCGACCTCGAGCGTGCGCGCGAGATCGAGTCCCTCGATCCTGGCGCCGAGCCCGGCGCCCTCATGCACCACGCGCATCATTCGGCCGCTCCTTGCGCCTGGTCCAAGGTCGGATAGTCGATATAGCCCTTGGCGCCGCCATTGTGGAAGCTCGACGGATCGGGCGGATTGAACGGCGCGTTGCGGCGGAAGCGCTCGACCAGGTCGGGATTGGCGATGAAGAGGGCGGCGAAGGCGACGAGATCGGCCGCGCCGGACTGGATGACCTGGTCGGCCAACGCGCGGGTGTAGCCGCCATTGACGATGAGCGGTCCGCGGAAGGCGCGGCGCATCACCGGCAGGACCGGCGCGGCGCCCGGCGGCGGCGATTGCGGCAGGCCCGGCACCTGCGCCTCGATGACATGGAGATAGGCCACGCCGCGCTCCGCGAGCGCGCCGGCGGCGTGACCGAAGATCGCGGCCGGATCGGAATCGCCGATGCCGTCGCCCCGCGCGTGCGGCGACAGCCGCACGCCGACGCGATCGGCACCCCACACATCGATGACGGCGTCGACGATCTCGAGCAGGAAGCGCGCGCGATTGGCGATGCTGCCGCCATAGCGGTCGGTGCGCCGGTTGCTGCCGTCGCGCAGGAACTGATCGATGAGATAGGCGTTGGCGCCGTGGATCTCGACGCCGTCCATGCCGGCATCGCGCGCGTTCACGGCAGCGGCGCGGAACTCGGCGGCGACGGCCGGGATCTCGTCGGTTGCGAGCGCCCGCGGCAGCGCGAAATCGATGGGGCCATCGGCGCCCGCGACCTGGCCTTTGGCGGCGATCGCCGAGGGCGCGACGGGCCGCGCCCCGTCCGGCATGCGCGACGGGTCGGACTTGCGGCCGAGATGATAGAGCTGCTGGAAGATGAGCCCGCCCTTGTCGTGGACGCGCCCGGCCACGCGGCGCCAGCCGGCGACGTGACGATCATGGAAGATGGCCGAAGCATGCGGCCGGCTGACGCTCAGCGGCGACACGCTCGAGGCCTCGGTGACGATGAGAGCGGCGGAGGCGCGCTGGGCATAGTACTCGGCCACCATCGGCCCCGGCGCCCGGTCGTCGCCCGAGCGCGCGCGCGCCATCGGCGCCATGACGATGCGGCTGGGAAGCTCGTACCTGCCGACCCGGATCGGCGAGAATAAATCCATTCTTCGTGGTCTTCCCGTGGCTTCCAACGGCGCGCAGCTTAGCCCAAGGCGGTGCAGCGGCACATGGGTGGCGCGGCGTCGGATCGCCGCGGGCAACAGCGGCGGTGGCGGCGCGGTTCCGGAGCCGGGTACACTGTCGCTCTTCGTGCTCGCGCTCGGCGTGCTCGGCTGCGCCTTCCGGCGGCGGAGTGCCAAGCGAAACTAGGAGAGCCCGCCACACCATGCACTGGATCGACACGGTCACGGGTCTCTGGGTCAGATGGATCGGCTTGGTCTATGCGGCCTGCGTCGCGCTCGCCGCCGTGACCGTGATCATGGTGGTGGCGAATGACATGCTGGCCTCGCGCAACCAGACGCTCCAGGCCGACGTCAACCAGCGCCAGCAATTCATCAACCAGAGCGCCCAGCTCGCCCGCGTCAGCGAGATGCTGATCCGCACCCTCGCCTCGGCCTCCGTCAACGCCAAGGACGACAAGCTGCGCGAGATTCTGACGCAGCAGGGAATCTCGATGACCGTGGTGCCCAACGCCGCCCCCGCTGCGCCGGCATCCGGCGACCAGAAGCCGAAATGACCATGCCCGAACGCGTCGAGCATCGCCTCCTGCTGCCGCTGCTCTTGGTGGTGGTGTCGCTGTTCCTGATGGTGGCGTTCCAGACCGGGCGGCTCCTAGGCGATCACGGCACCCTTACGGCGGTCCGGGCGGCGCAGGAGCCGACCATCCAGGAGGGGACCAAGCTCAGGCAGCAGCTCGCGAACCTCGCCGGCCAAACCGCGCAGCTCGCGGCCGAAGGCGACACGGCCGCCCAAGGCGTGGTCGACGAGATGCGCAAACAGGGCTTCGCCCTGTCGCCGCCGAAGCCGTAGGGCAGCGTTAGAAATGCAGCTCGTACTCGGCCTGCCAGCGCAGGGTCAGCCGCGGCGCGGCCGGGGTCAGGCCGAACAGGACGCCGCCGTTCCAACTGAGGCTGCCAGGCCCGATCTTCTCTACCGTGCCGAACAACTGCGGCCCGATGCGGTGGTCCTGCTGTCCGAGCGGAGCGAAGTGGCCGAACGGGCCGGGCGTGCCATAGGCCTGAAAGCCCGGCTCGATCGCGGTGCCGAGATCGAGCCGCGTCTCCCAGGCATAGACGAATGCCGGCCGGCCCTCGGCATAGCGGCCGATATCCTTCTGCACGAACAGATTGACCGAGTTGATGGTGCCGAGGAACTCCTTGCGCAGGACCGGGCCGAACGTGGTCTCGTTGGGCGCATGCGACGACTGTCCGTATTCGAAGAAGAAGCCGGCATCCATCCAGTACTCGCCGCGCTCGGTGAACTGGAACAGGTTCTCGGTCGTGAGCTGGCTGTAATCGGTGGTATTGCCCGGTCCCGGCGCGCGGTTGAACTCGAGCTCGAGCTCGGTCTGCCACCAGTTGGTGACGCCGTATTCGAGCTCCTGGGTGTAGCTCTGCTCGCCGCTCTTGGCGCGCTGGATGTCGTGTCCATAGTCGCCCACGGATTCGAGCGCGATCTCGCCGGGATTGACGTCCGGGGTCCAGACCTTGAAATCGGCGCGCGCCGGGCCGGCCCAGGCCGCAGCCAGCAGCAGGACCAGCGCCGACCGCTGTTTCATCTGTCGCGTAAACTTGCAAATGCGACGCATGTGCAAAACTCGGCAAGCCTTCATTGCGGGCATCGGGGGGATCGGTTCAGCTCAAACGCGGACGACGCGGCGGCGGTGCGGCAGGAAGCGCATCAACGCGCCGATCCCCACCAGCGTCATCATGTAGAAGACAAGCTGGATACCGGCCGGCCGTGCGGTGTAGCCCATGAGTGCGTGCAGCACCTGGCCGGGAATGCTGCCCTCGGTCAGCAGGCGTGAGGTATCCCACACGGTGTTGCCGAGCGGCGGCACGAGATCGGCCTGCACCAGGAAGGCCGCGCCCTGCGACGCCATCCCTGCGGCGAGCAGCAGAACGAGCCAGCTCGTCACGGCAAACAGGCGATTGAGCGGAATGCTGAGCAGGCCAAGATAGATCGCCGCGCCCGCCGCGACCCCGGCCGCGAGGCCCAGCGCGCCGCCCACCAGCATGACGGCGGCGCTGTAGCCCCCGGCCACCGCGACGCCGTAAAGAAACAGCACGATCTCAGAACCCTCGCGCAGCGCCGCGAGCCCGACCACCAACCCGAGCGCGTAGAGCGGCTGCGCGCCGGAGAGCACGTCCTTGCCGATCCTGGTCGCCTCGGCCGCCATCTCGCGGCCGTGCCGGCTCATCCAGACGTTATGCCAGCCGAGCATGGCGACCGCGGCGAACAGGACGGCGGCGTTGAACAGTTCCTGGCCGATGCCGTCCACCGCCGCGGCGATCTCGCCGGCAAAGCCCGCGACCAGCATCGCGCCCAGCACGCCGGCGGCCACGCCGCCCGAAACCCAGACGAGGCGCCGCTTCACGCCGCGGCTGGCGGCCAGCACGATGCCTACGACCAAGGCGGCCTCGAGAACCTCGCGGAAGACGATGATTGCGGTCGCCAGCATGACCTGCCCCTATTTCACGACCAGATGGCCGCGGGTTTCCGGATGGAAGTCGTCGAAGAACTCGTAGCGGCCGGGATCGAGCGGGCCGATGAAGACGCTGATCTGGCCGCCCGACTGCACCACTTTTTCGCGATGCAGCTCGGTGCTCTCGAATTCCGAGGTGGTCGGGTCGTCGTTGCGGACGATGAGCTTGACCTTGGCGCCGGCGGCAATCTCCAGCTCCGCCGGGACGAACTGATGGTTCTTGATCGCGATCACCGGATCGTCGGCCAGCGCGGGCGACGCGAGCGCGAGCAACAGTAGGACCGGAAGGAGCGTGTGGCGGACCATGGCGGATGCGGCCAGTTGCGAATGCAATTGCGAACTGTTCGCATCTTATTGCCCGCGGCTACCCCGACGCAAGTAGATTCCGGCCCGGCGCCTGGACAAGCTTCCGGGGCAACGCCATCGTACGATTTACGGTCATCGCATGGCTTGACACGGCAATGCACGTGACCCCCGAGCTTGTCCCGGGGGTCACGACAGCGATGGCGATACCGTCTCAGACGGCGTGGGGCGGGGGCGCGGAGATCGAGCGCCCGGTCGCGACCAGCGCCGCCTGGGTGCGGTTGGCGACGTTGAGGCGTCGGATGATCTGCTTCACATGCGCCTTCACCGTGCTCTCCGACATGGCGAGCGCATCGGCGATGAGCTTGTTCGAGCGTCCCTGGCTGATCAGCGCCAGCACGTCGCGCTGGCGCCGCGTGAGCCCGGACCAGGGCTCGGCCATGGCGCCGTTGGTCCGCGGCGCGCCCGCCTCGAGGAGCGAGGACGGGACATAGACCCCGCCGGCCAGCACCAGGTCGATCGCCCCCATCAGCACCCTGAGGCTCAGCGAGGCGGGCAGGAAGCCGCGCGCGCCGGTGCCGAGAAGCTGGCGTGCGCGCTGGGCGTTGTCGGTCTCGGCGAGGATCACCAGCGGCGTGTCCGGCAGGGCAGTGCGCAGGACCTCGATCTGGCGCAGGTCGATATGCTCGGCGGTGGCGGCGCCGATCAGCACCAGGTCGAACCGGCTGCCGGCGCCGACCAGCTGCAGCAGTTCGTCGGCATTGCCCGCCTCGGTGACGCGGCGGCCGGGGCTGTGCTGGGCGAGCGCGAGGCGCAGGCATTCGCGCCGCAGCCGGCTGGCATCGACGACGGCGATGGTGCCGGCAGGCAAAGGCATGGCATCGCCGTCGCGAATGGATTCGGATCGTCCCATTTGGTTCCTCCAGCGAGATTTCCGCGCCTAAGGATCGCCAAAGGTTTGATCCCTTTGAAGTAAAGTTCTGTGAGGTTGTGTATCGGAATGTAACTCTCCCGGGGGGCATCGACCCGGCCCGAAAGTAAACCGAACCTTTACCGCCTCCGTGCCATGCTTGCGTCCGTGACCACCCCGATCGCCGCGCCTCTGACGCCGCCGCAGCTTGCGGTGCTGCAGAAGCCGCCGGATGCCGCGCCGCTGCCCGCGCCCGTCGCGCCGCGGCCGCAGCCGCGCACCGCTCAAGCCGGCACCACCCCTTCGGGCGGGTCCAGCCGCGGCCGCTTCCTCGACATCACGGTGTGACCGCCCGCCTCAGTGGCGGAAGTGGCGCATGCCGGTGAACACCATGGCGACGCCGGCGCGGTCGGCGGCGTCGATCACGTCCGAGTCGCGCACCGATCCGCCCGGCTGAATGACCGCCGTCGCGCCGGCCGCGATGGTCGCCTCGAGTCCATCCGCGAATGGAAAGAATGCGTCCGACGCCGCGACCGAGCCTTGGGTCGGCGGCGCCGCGAGACCGGCGGCGCGGCCCGCCTCCTCGGCCTTGAAGGCGGCGATGCGCGCGGCATCGACGCGACTCATCTGGCCGGCGCCGATGCCGACCGTGGCCCCGTCTTTGGCATAGACGATGGCGTTCGACTTCACATGCTTCGCCACCGTGAAGGCGAACAGGAGATCGCGCGTCTCATCTGGCGTCGGCGCGCGCCTGGTCACGATTTTGAGCGCGCTTTCCTCGATCCGCCCGGCATCGGCGGTCTGGAGCAGGAAGCCGCCGGCGAGCGAGCGCAAGGTCATCTCCGGCGCGGCGGGATCGGGGAGCGCGCCCGTGACGAGGACGCGCAGCGCGGTCTTGCGCGCGAGGATCGCCGCCGCTTCCGGCGCGATTTCGGGCGCGATCACCACCTCGACGAAAAGCTTGGCGACGGCCTCGGCGGTCGCGGCGTCGAGCGTGCGGTTGACGGCGATGATGCCGCCGAACGCGCTCACCGGATCGCACGCCAGCGCGCGCGCATAAGCCGCCGCGAGATCGCCCGCCACCGCCGCGCCGCAGGGATTGGCGTGCTTGATGATGGCGACCGCCGGCGCTGCGAACTCGGCCACCAGCGCCAGCGCCGCATCGGTGTCGTTGAGGTTGTTGTAGGACAGCTCCTTGCCCTGGACCTGGCGCGCGGTCGCGACGCCGGGGCGCTGCCCGGGCGCGACATAGAGCGCCGCCTGCTGGTGCGGGTTCTCGCCATAGCGCAGCAACTGCGCGCGCGTCGCGGCGAGGACCAGCGTCTCGGGAAAAATCTCGCCTTGCTCGCGCGCGAACCAGTGCGCGATCCCGGCGTCATAGGCGGCGGTGTGGGCGAAAGCCTGCGCGGCGAGGCGGCGGCGCAGCGCGTGCGAGGTGGCGCCGTGCTGCGCCTTCATCTCGGCGATTACCGCATCATAGTCGGAATGCTCGGTGACGGTGGTGACGAAGTCGTGGTTCTTGGCCGCGCCGCGAATGAGGGACGGACCGCCGATGTCGATGTTCTCGATGCAGTCGTCGAAACTCGCGCCCTTCGCCACCGTCGCCGCGAACGGGTAGAGATTGACCACCACCAGATCAATGGGCGCGATGTGGTGCTGGGCGAGCGCGCCGAGATGCGCGGGGAGGTCGCGGCGCGCGAGGATGCCGCCATGGATCGCCGGGTGGAGGGTCTTGACCCGCCCGTCGAGCAGCTCGGGGAAACCCGTGACCGAGGCGACGTCGGCGACCGCGAGTCCGGCCTCGGCGAGCGTGCGCGCGGTGCCGCCGGTCGAGACCAGCGCCACGCCCAAAGACGCCAGCGCCCGCGCGAAGGCAACGAGCCCGGTCTTGTCGGAAACGGAGAGGAGCGCGCGCTCGATCGGGCGGGAGATGTCGGGCATCGGCGGTTCCTTGGGCTAGGCGACGATAAGGGGCGTCCGGCGCGGGTTCAAGCAGCCTTGCCCTCGCGCTTCAGCGCCCAGCGCACGCGCGCGCCGTGCGTGCCGACATGACCGTCGAGCAGGATCTGCTGCGTCCGCACCGGCGCGCCGGAACCCGCGTAGATGCTCTCGCCCAGGCTCAGCACCGCACCCTCGGCGGCGAAGCGCCAGCGCGCGCCGCTCGGCAGCTTCAAGCTCACCGCGCTGGCGCCGGGCTGCAGCGCCGGATCGACCGCGGGATGGAGGTGGAAGCGGATGGCGAAGCCGCTTCCGGCGGTCCCGGTCAGCATGTCCTCGCCGCGCAGATCGTCGCCGTCGGCGGCGAGAAAGAGCTGGCGCGCATGGGTCAATCCGAAATTGGCGCGGTAGCCGTCATGGGTCGCCGCCACCAGCAGATCGCCCTCGTGCTCGACACGCTTTTGCTTCGCGCCGCGCGGCGCCTGGCCGAGCGTACCGTCGGCGCGGATCTCGGCGCTGTTGGTGTCGGCGACGATCGCAGTCGAGTGCGCCGCAGTGGCGCGGAGTGCGGCGCGCCAGGGCTCTGCGGCACTCGCGCCGCAATTGACGATGATCCGCTCGGCACCGTGGCTCATCTCGAAGGAGAGGGCGCCGGCATGGGCGTCGCGGTCGAAGCCTGGGGCGGCGGGCTCGCCGCAATCGAACAGCGCCACGGTGCCGCCGGCCTGGAGCCGCTCGAACCCGGTGTCGGGCGCGGTGAGCGGCGCGCGGCCGCGCGCATCGGCGCGGGCGAGCACGAGATCGATGAGCGCCGCATCGCCCTCGTCGGCGCCGTTGAAGAGCGCGAACCCGCCATCGCCATGACGGAAGAAACGCACCATCAAACCGACGCGCTCGATGGCGCGGAGGAGCGCGTCGGGCACGCTCTCGCCCGCCGCCTGGAGCGAAGCGCGCGCGTCGACGAGACAGCGCAGTGCCGCGAGCTGCGCCTTGGGGCTGCGCGCGCGGTGCCCGCCGTCGGGCCAGAACTGCACCGCGATCTCGTGCTCGAGACGCTGCAGCGCGTCTGCGACCCGGCGCTTGCCGCCGAGCGCCGCCTGCACCGTGACCAGCCCGCGCACGCCATTGAGCCGCGCCACCCCCTCGCCTTCGCGCCCGGCGACGCGTGCCAAGTGCCGCGCCTGGCGCGCGAACGATGCGACCAGCCCACCGCCCATGCGCTCGAATTGCTCGAGCCAGGCGAAGAGGCGGTCGCTGAGCACGTCGGCGCGCCAGGTGAACTGGTCATAGACCGTGTAGCGGCGCACCCAGTCATCGGTCCATTCGCGCGCCGCGCGCGCAGCCGGCTCGCCGCCGAGCGAGGCGAGATCGGCAAGCCAGGAGAAGCCATGGAGCCAGGCGCGCCACGCATCGGAGCGCGGCGCGTCCCACGGCGGAAGCGCGCTCTCGACCGTCTCGCCGGCGAAGGCGAAGCGGCCGGCGAGCATATCCTCCCCGCGCGCAGCCACGCCGGGCCAGCGCGCCTTCAGGTGGAGCGCGAGCGTTTCCGGCGCCGGCCACGACAGCGCGAGATGATAAAGCGCGGAGCCGTAGAAGAGCGCGCGGGCGGTCGCCATCACCCGCCGCGCAGCAGCCGGATATTCTCGGCGTAAGATTGCGCCCCGCCCTTGAAGCTCGCGGTGCCGGCGACCAGCACGTCGGCGCCGGCGGCGATCGCCTGGCGCGCCGTCGCCGCGTCGATGCCGCCATCGACCTCGAGATCGATGGCGCGCTTGGTCGCGTCGATCCGCGCCCGCAGGACGCGGATCTTGTCGAGCTGCGAGGCGATGAAGCTCTGCCCGCCGAAGCCGGGATTGACGGTCATCACCAGCACCAGATCGACCGTGTCGAGGACGTAGTCGACGGCGTCCGACGGCGTCGCCGGGTTGAGCGCCACGCCCGCCTTCTTGCCCAGCGACTTCACCAGCTCGACGGTGCGGCGCAGATGCGGTCCCGCCTCGGGATGAACGGTGATGATATCGGCGCCGGCCTCGGCGAAGGCCTCGACGTAAGGATCGGCCGGCGAAATCATCAGATGCACATCGAAAGGCAGCGCGGTGTGCCCCCGCAACGCCTTCACCACTGCGGGGCCGATCGTGAGATTGGGCACGAAATGCCCATCCATCACGTCGATGTGGATATAGTCCGCGCCCGCCGCCGCGATCGCCCGCACCTCCTCGCCGAGCCGAGCGAAATCGGCCGAGAGGATCGACGGTGCGATGCGGATGACCTGCTGCATTCAGCCTTGCTAACAAGGAATGGCAACGGCCGCAAGGACGGCCGGCGCGCGATCACGCTGTGCGCACGAGTCGCGCGGCATAGAACCCGTCGATGCCATCGTAAGCCACGAGATGACACGGCAGCGTGCGCAGATCGCCCTCGGCCGAGATGCATTCGGCGAGCCCGCCGATCTCGTCGGGCGCGATCTTGTGGCGGCGCAGGGGCGCGCCGCGCGCCAAGAGCCGCGTCACCTGCTGCTCCCCCTCCTGCGGCTCGAGCGAGCAGGTGCAGAACACCAGCGTCCCGCCCGGCGCCAGCATCTCGACCGCGGCCGCCAAGAGCCGCTCCTGCACCGCGGCGAGGCGCGCGACATCGCTTTCGTTCTTGAGATGCGCCACGTCGGGATGGCGGCGGATCGCGCCCGTCGCGGTGCAGGGCGCATCGAGCAGCACGAACGGAGCCGGCGCCGCCGGGCGCCACTGCGCGGCGTCGGCGATCACCGTTTCCACCGTGAGCGAAAGCCGCGCGAGATTGGCGGCCAGCCGCTCGACGCGGCGGGGCGAGCGGTCGATCGCGGTGACGCGCGCGCCCGCTGCGGCAAGCTGCGCCGTCTTGCCGCCCGGCGCGGCGCACAGATCGATGACGGGCCGGTCCCTGATGTCGCCGAGCAACGTCGCCGGGATCGCGGCCGCCGCGTCCTGCACCCACCACGCGCCCTCGGCGAAGCCAGGAAGTGCGGTGATCTGGCCGCCGGCGGCGCGCCGCAGCGTGCCGGTCGGCAGCAAAATCGCATCGAGCGCTTCGCGCCAATGCTCGACGTCGCCGCGCACCGTGATGTCGAGCGGCGCCTCGGTGAGATGGGCGAGTGCGATCCGGCCCGCCACCTCCTCACCGTAGGCGTCGCACCAAGCGCGCCACAGCCACGCCGGCGTGTCGATGCGGGCGGCCTCTTCTTCGGTGGCGGGCACGGGCAGCTCGTGCGCGATGCGGCGCAGGACCGCGTTGACCAGCCCCTTATGCGTGACGAAGCCGCGCGAGGCCGCGAGATCGACGCTGGTCGCGACCGCGGCATGGGCGGGCGTGCGCAGGAACAGGAGCTGCGCCGCGCCCAGGCGCAAAATGTCCTGCACCGGCGCCGCGCGCGGCGGCAGCGGCGAATTGAGGCGCGGCGCGATTGCGGCGTCGAGCTGGGCCAGCCGGCGCAGCACGGTCGCGACCAGGAGGCGCGCGAATCCGCGGTCGCGCAGCTCCAGCGCCGCCAGGTCGCTATTCTCTTCCATGGCGTCGTCGAGCGCGCGCTTGTGGCGCAGCACCGCTTCGATCAGGTCGAGGGCGATGCCGCGCGCCGCCGGCGGCGCGGCGGCAGTGGCAGCAGGGGCGGGCATGGGCCGATCCCAAACCTCCCGAAAAGGTGCTGGCGGGCTGGAACACGGCCCGCCTCGGCGTCATATTTGCACCATGACCACGACCGACAAGACCACGCCTGCCCCGGAGCCAGCGCCCGCAAAGCCCGCTGACAAGGCCGACAAGGAACCGCGCGAGATCGGCGGCCCCAAGGGACCCGAGCCGACCCGCTATGGCGATTGGGAGCAGAACGGACGCTGCACCGATTTTTGATCGCTTTCCCGCCGCGCTGTCATTGCGAGCACAGCGAAGCAATCTCCCTGACGCGTGGTCGAGGAGATTGCGTCGTCGCCCTTCGGGCTCCTCGCAATGACGGAAGCTATTTGGAGCTCGCGACCTTCGCTTCGTGGACCGCGAGGTTGAGGAGCGCGATGTCGAGAAGCGGCACGGCGACGCCGTTGCGGTGGGCGCGGCGCACCAGGTCGCCGACGATATGATCGCCCTCGGTGCGCCGCCCGGCGGCGAGGTCGCGCATGGTCGAGGCGGCGAAGGGCGAGCCGCGCAGCGTCAGCATGGTGCGATAATTCGCCAGCGCGGCCGCGCTTGGGGCATGGCCCTCGGACGCAGCAGAAGCGGCGCATTCGGCGAGCGCCGCCGTGGTGAACGCCTCGCCCTCGGGCACCGCCATGATCTCGCCGATTGTGGCGCGGGTCAGCGTCGTCGCCGCCGCCAGCGCCGCCAGCATGACGAGCTTCTCCCACATCGCCTGGACGATGTCGGGCGACAGCATCGCCTTGGCCTTGGTGCGGGCGAATTCGGCGGCGAGCCCTTGGGCGCGCGCGCTCGTTTCGCCGGTAAGCTCGCCGAAGGCGAGCGTGTGCATGTCGCCGACATGGCGCACCGTGCCGCCGGGCTCGAGCGCCGCGCTGATATAAGCCGCGCCGCCCATCACCCGCCCGCGTCCCAGCGCCTCGGCGAGGCGGTCGATATGTGCGAGCCCGTTGAGCATCGGCACCACCGCCGAGCCCGGCCCCATCAGCGGCGCCACCGCCGCGATCGCCGCGTCGAGGTCGTAGGACTTGCACGACAGCAGCACGATGTCATAAGGACCGGCGCGCTCGCCCGCCGCGATCGTCTTGGGCCGCAGCGCGATGTCGCCCGCCACGCTCTTGACGACGAGGCCGTTGGCGTCAAGCTCCTGCTTGCGCCGCCCGCGCACCAGGAAGGTGACATCGGAACCGGCCTCGGCGAGGCGGCCGCCGAAATAGCCGCCGATGGCGCCGGCGCCGAGCACGAGGATGCGCATCTGCCGTCTCTTTCCAATCTTTCGCCGAAGGACCATCGTCGATGAAGCATATCGCTGTCAAAGGCACCGAGGTGCCGGCCCTGGGCCTCGGCACGTGGCGCCTGAGCGGGCGCCAATGCTACGACGCGGTGCGCGCCGCGCTCGAGCTCGGCTATCGCCACATCGACACGGCCGAGATGTACGACAACGCGGAAGACGTCGGCCGCGCCATCCGCGAGTCCGGCATCGAGCGCGGGTCGATCTTCCTCACCACCAAGGTGCCGCCGGGTAAGCTGCGCGCCAAGGCGGCGCGGCGCTCGGCCGAGGAGAGCTTGCGCCGCATGGGGCTCGACCATGTCGATCTGCTGCTCATTCACTGGCCCAGCGCGGAGGCGCCGCTCGGCGAAACGCTGGGCGAATTCGCGGCCTTAAAGCGCGAGGGCAAGACCCGCTTCATCGGCGTGAGCAACTTTAATGTCAGCCTGATCGACGAGGCGATCACGCGCCACGGCGCGGACCTGTTGTGCAATCAGGTCGAGTATCACCCGTATTTGTCACAGCGCGCGGTGCTCGACGCGGTGCGCAAGCACGGCATGATGCTGACCGCCTATGCGCCCATCGCCAAGGGCCGCGCGGTGGGCGACGCGACCCTGGCCGCGATCGGCCGCAAATACGGCAAGAGCGCGGCGCAGGTCAGCCTGCGCTGGCTCATGGAGCAGGACAACGTGGCGGCGATCCCCAAGGCGGCGAGCCGCGAACATCTCGCCGCCAATATCGCGATCTTCGACTTCGCGCTGGCGCCGGAGGACCGCGCCGCGATCGACCGCCTGCAAGGCGGCGGCCGCCTCCTCGACTTGCCCGGCTGGTCGCCCGACTGGGACCGGGCGTAGGCGCGCCCCGCGCCTGGGCTTCCGGCTGGCGGAGCAGGCTGTTATTTTCGCGTGGAGCCCCCGAACCTCCATCCACACGGAGCATGACGCCGATGGCCGACCGGCAAATCCGCTTCGACGACGGCGCCGCCTATGAGGGCATGATGGGCGTGTGGAGCCGGCACGCCGGGAACCTGTTCCTCGACCGCCTGGCGCCGCGTCCGGGCCTGCGCTGGATCGATGTCGGCTGCGGCAACGGCGCCTTCACCGAGTTGATCGTCGATCGCTGCGCGCCCGCCGAGGTGCAGGGGGTCGATCCGTCCGAGGGGCAGCTCAAGTTCGCGCGCACGCGGCCCGCATCGCGCCTGGCGCAGTTTCGCCAGGGCGACGGCATGGCGCTTCCCTTCCCCGACGACCGGTTCGACGCCGCCACCATGGCGCTGGTGATCTTCTTCCTGACCGATCCGGCCAAGGGCGTCGCCGAGTTGGCGCGGGTGGTTTGTCCGGGCGGCCTGGTCGCGACCTATGCGTGGGACATGATCGGCGGCGGCTTCCCGCTGGAGCCGATCCAGGCCGAAATGCGCGCGCTGGGCATGAAGCCGCCGCTCCCGCCGAGCCCCGGCGCGTCGCGGCTCGACACGCTGCGCGCGCTGTGGACCGGTGCCGGTCTCGAAGACGTCGAGACGTGGGAGATCCAGGTCCAGCGCAGCTTCGCCGATTTCGACGACCTCTGGACCACCAGCGTGATGGGGATGAACGTCAGCGGCGCTTTCGCCGCGAAGGCTCCCGCCGAGATCGAGCAGCTCAAGACGCGGGTGCGTGCCCGCCTGCCGGCCGACGCCGCCGGCCGCATCACCTATGGCGCGCGCGCCAACGCGGCGCTGGGCCGCGTGCCGAAGTGACGGCGCAAGGCGCGGAACTTAGGGCGCGGGCTCGGCCTCGAGCTTTTCGATGAGGCGCGGCAGCACGCGCAGATCGTAGCCCTTGAGGGCGGCCTCGGCGACGATCTTCACCGCGCTCTCGCCCTCGTAGAGGACGCGGTTCGCCGCCCACAGGAGATAGCAGCGCGTGCCGCTGCGGCAATAGGCCAGCACCTTCTGCCGCCCGCGCAGCACGGCATGCTGATGCGCCACCACGTCGCGCCGCGTCATGGTGTTGGTCACGATCGGGATGTAGCGGTACTCGAGCCCGTGCTTGGCGGCCTCGGCGGCGGCTTCCTCGTTGGTCAGCTGGCCCGGCTCCTCGCCGTCGGGGCGGTTGTTGATGATGGTGCCGTAGCCTTCCTTGGCGAAGGCGGCGATGTCCTCGCGGGTGATCTGCCCGGACACGCTGAGCTGATCCGTGATCGGCGTCGGCGGCATGAGCCTCCTCCTCGTTCTGCGGCCCCATCCATAGCACGGATGGGGGACGCGCGCCGCCCCGCCAAGCCAATAGGACGCCGGCGCGTTTGGGCGTAGACTCCTTCCCAACCAAGCGCCAGGGCGACAATCGGCGCCAATGGGAGCGGCCTCGGCCGCAACGGCTCGGGCCGCTCTCGCAACGCGAGGAGACGGCTATGAATGTCGAAACCATTCTCAAGACCAAGGGACGGTCGGTCGCCACCATCGCGCCCGACGCCAGCATCGGCGACGCGGTCGATCTGCTGCGCCGCAAGGGGATCGGCGCGCTGGTCGTGAGCGAGGACGGCCAACGCGTCGCCGGCATCCTGTCGGAGCGCGACATCGTCCATGCCTTGGCCGAGCGCGGCGCCGGGCTCGTTGACCTGCCGGTGTCGGCGCTGATGACGCGGCACGTCTATACCTGCAAGCCCGGCGACAGCATCGCCGATCTGATGGCCGAGATGACCGAGCGCCGCATCCGCCACCTGCCGGTCTTGGAGAACGGCCGGCTCGCCGGCATCGTCAGCATCGGTGACGTGGTGAAGAACCGGCTCGACGAGGTCGAATCGGAAGCAACTTCGCTGCGCCAGTTCATCACCAGCGCATGACGGGCAGGGACCCCGCGCCGGTTGAAGCGGCGCCGGCGCGGGCTTATCCTCGTTCGGGCGCGGGTGTAGCTCAATGGCAGAGCAGAAGCTTCCCAAGCTTACGACGAGGGTTCGATTCCCTTCACCCGCTCCAGCGACTTCAATCTCTAGAGCCGATCACGATACCGCGGCGACCGGTTCCGCGCGGGGTTCCAAATGTCGCTGGGATATGCCAGGATATCCCCGAATACGGAGGCTTCCATGTCTGAGGCGATCGTCGGCAGGTGGGGCAAAAACCTCGCCATACGGGTTCCATCCGAAATCGCCAAAGCCGCCGGACTGAGCGAAGGCGAGCGGGTCGAGATCGAGACGCATGATGGCGACATCTTGATCCGCCGCCCTGCGGCCCGCGCGCGCGCCGCAGCCGTGGCGGCCGCGGAGGAAATCATCGCCGAGCGGCGCCGTCACCCGCTGGGCGAAGTCACGATCCGCGAGCTGGTCAATGACGGTCGACGCGGATGAGTCTCGTCGTTGACGCCTCGATGACCATGGCGTGGCTGTTCGACGAAGGGCGAGGCGACGCGCCAGAGAAGGTTTTGCGCAAGGTGGCCGCGGAGGGAGCGAACGTCCCATCGCTATGGCGATTGGAGGTTGCAAATTCGCTGCGGAACGCTATTCGCCGGCAGCGCTGCGATGCCGCATACGCTGCGCAGTGCCTCCAGCGGCTCCATCAGATGTGGATCACGGTCGACGCCGAAACCGACGCCCGAGCTTGGGGCCCGACGCGACAGCTTGCCGACGACCATGATCTGACCCTCTACGATGCGGCTTATCTCGAGCTCGCGCTCCGCCGCGCGCGCCCCTTGGCTTCATGCGATGAAACTTTGATAAAGGCTGGGCGCCAAGCCGGGCTCGAGGTTCTCGCGGGCTGAGCTACGACGCCCCCTCTTGGCGTGGGGATTGCATCGATTTTCGGGCGAGAGGAGGGTAGACCCGCCCGATGGCCATTCATGTCGCGCTCACCCACAAGACGGAATACCGCTACGACCGGCTGGTTCATCTCGGGCCGCAGATCGTCCGGCTGCGCCCGGCGCCGCATTGCCGCACGCCGATCCTGAGCTATTCGCTCAAGGTCGCGCCGCGCCATCATTTCCTCAACTGGCAGCAGGACCCGCAGTCGAACTATCTCGCGCGCTATGTCTTTCCCGAGCCGGCGCGGGAATTCACGGTCGAGGTCGATCTCGTCGCCGAGATGGCGATCATCAACCCATTCGACTTCTTCCTCGAGGCCGCGGCGGAGTCCTATCCCTTCGTCTACGAGCCGGCGCTGGCGCGCGAGCTGCGGCCCTATCTCGAGCTTGAGACGATGGGACCGCGCCTCGCCGGGTTCATCGCCGGCCTCGACCGCGCCCGAACCCCGACCATCGACTTCATCGTCGCGCTCAACCGGATGGTGCAGAGCCGCGTCGGCTATGTCATCCGCATGGAGCCCGGCATCCAGAGCTGCGAGGACACCCTGCGCATCGGCACCGGCTCGTGCCGCGACAGCGCCTGGCTCCTGGTGCAGATCGCGCGCCACTGCGGGCTCGCAGCGCGCTTCGTGTCGGGCTACCTGATCCAGCTCGCGCCCGACCAGAAGCCGCTCGAAGGTCCGGCCGGGCCGGCGCGCGACTTCACCGACCTGCACGCGTGGGCCGAGTTCTATCTGCCGGGCGCGGGCTGGGTCGGGGTCGATCCGACCTCGGGCCTCTTGGCGGGCGAGGGCCACATCCCGCTCGCCTGCACGCCCGATCCGTCGAGCGCCGCCCCGGTCAGCGGCGGGGTCGAGGACTGCAAGGTCGAGTTCGTCCACACCATGAACGTCGCCCGCATCGCCGAGCAGCCGCGCGTCACCAGGCCCTATGCCTACGCGCTGTGGGGCCGCATCGACGCGGTCGGACACGCGGTTGACCGCGACCTCGCAGAAGGCGACGTGCGCCTCACCATGGGCGGCGAGCCGACGCTCGTCTCGCTCGACGACATGGACGGGCCCGAGTGGAACACGGACGCGGTCGGTCCCGACAAGAAGCGTCTCGCGAGCCAGCTCGTGGCGCGCCTGGCGCAGCGCTATGCGCCGGGTGGACTGGTCCATACCGGCCAGGGCAAATGGTATCCGGGCGAGAGCCTGCCGCGCTGGGCGTTCGGCATCTATTGGCGGCGCGACGGCGACGCGATCTGGGCCAACGGCGACTATCTCGCGCGCGAGGACCGCGACTATGGCCTCGGCGACGAAGACGCGCAGCGCTTCATGGCGGCGCTGTCGCGCCGGCTCGGCATCGCGCCCGGCGTGGTGCGTCCGGCCTTCGAGGACCCGTTCCACTATCTCAACCGCGAGGCCGCGCTCCCCGTCAACGTCGATCCGCTCGACAGCAAGCTCGAGAACGAGGAGGAGCGCGCGCGCATCGCCGCTGTGTTCCGCCGCGGCCTCGACCATCCGGTCGGCTACGTGCTGCCGATCAATCGCCGTCACGAGGCGAGCGGCCCGGTGTGGCTATCGAGCCCGTGGCCGCTGCGCCTGGACAAGCTGATGCTGGTTCCGGGCGACAGCCCGATCGGCTTCCGCCTGCCGCTCGCCTCGCTGCCCTGGGTCGCGGCGGGCGAGTATCCCCACATCGTCGAGCGCGATCCGTTCGATCGCCAGCCGCCGCTGCCGCCGCACGGCGCGGGGGCCGCCCAGCGCGCCGAGCTCAAGGGTCCGACCGAGCCGCTGCGCCGCCAGGATCCCGCCGCGATGGCCGAGTTGCGCGAGGAGCCGACCGCGCGCGGGCAATCGGCCGGCTGGGTGGTGCGCACCGCGCTCTGCGTCGAGCCGCGCGGCGGGCGCCTCTACGTGTTCTTTCCGCCGGTCGCGCTGCTCGAGGATTATCTCGCGATGGTCGAGGCGGTGGAGGCGGCGGCGGTCGAATGCGAGACGCCGGTGGTGATCGAGGGCTATCCGCCGCCGCGCGATCCGCGCCTCAACCAGCTCTCGGTCACGCCCGATCCCGGCGTCATCGAGGTCAACATCCATCCCGCCTCGAGCTGGGCGGAGCTGGTGCGCATCATCACCGATCTCTACGACGACGCGCGGCAGAGCCGGCTCGGCACCGAGAAGTTCATGGTCGACGGCCGCCATGTCGGCACCGGTGGCGGCAACCATGTCACGGTCGGCGGCGCCACCGCCGCCGAGAGCCCGTTCCTGCGCCGGCCCAGCCTGCTGCGCAGCCTGGTCGGGTATTGGCAGAACCATCCCGCTTTGTCCTATCTCTTCGCGGGCTTGTTCATCGGCCCGACCAGCCAGGCGCCGCGCATCGACGAGGCGCGCGACGACGCGCTCTACGAGCTCGAGATCGCGTTCGCCGAGATCGACAAGCTGGGCGAGCCCTGCCCGCCCTGGGCGATCGACCGCGCGCTGCGCCACCTGCTCACCGACGTCACCGGCAACACCCACCGCGCCGAGTTCTGCATCGACAAGCTCTATTCGCCCGACAGCGCGACCGGCCGGCTCGGCCTCGTGGAGATGCGTGCCTTCGAGATGCCGCCGCACGCGCAGATGAGCCTGACGCAGCAGCTTCTGATCCGCGCCCTGATCGCCGCCTTCTGGCGCGCGCCCTACAAAAACCGCTTGGTGCGATGGGGCACGCAATTGCATGATCGCTTCATGCTGCCCTACTTCATCGAGCAGGATTTGCGCGACGTGGTGGCCGACCTCAACGGGTTCGGCTATCCGTTCGAGATCGACTGGTTCGCGCCCCATCTCGGGTTCCGTTTTCCCATGCTCGGCACGGTCACGCATCGCGGCATCAAGATGGAGCTGCGGCACGCGCTGGAGCCATGGCACGTGCTGGGCGAGGAGCCGGGCGGCGGCGGCACGGTGCGCTTCGTCGACAGCTCGGTCGAGCGGCTCCAGCTCCGCGTCACCGGCATGGTCGGCGAGCGCCACGCCGTCACTTGCAACGGCTGGGTCGTGCCGCTCCATCCCACCGGAACCGAGGGCGACTTCGTCGCCGGCGTGCGCTTCCGCGCCTGGCCGCTGCCGTCGGCGCTGCACCCGACCATCCCGGTTCACGCGCCCTTGGTGTTCGACCTGATCGACAGCTGGTCCGGGCGCTCGATCGGCGGCTGCACCTATAACGTAAGCCATCCCGGCGGCCGCAACTTCACCACCGCCCCGGTCAACGCGCACGAGGCGGAAGGGCGCCGGCTGGCGCGCTTCCAGCAATCGGGCCACACGCCCGGACCGGCCGATCCGCGCGAGCCCGGGCCCAACCCCGACTTTCCCTTCACCCTCGATCTGCGCCGTGTCTGATCTCGACCAAGACGCCGCGATCGCGGCGCTCAGCCACTATGCGCCGGGCGCGGTGTGGGACGAGCTGGTCACCGGCGAGCGGCGCCTGCGTCCGCACTGGGAGCCGTTGATCGGCTATCTGTCGCAGCTCGATCCCACCGACATCGGCGAGCTGCGCGACGAGGCCGCGCGGCTCTTGCGCCAGAACGGGGTCGGCTACACCATCTACCACGATCCGCGCGCCGGCGACCGGCCGTGGCCCTTGGACCTCATCCCGCTGCTCATTCCGGCCGCGGAATGGCGCACCATCGAAGCCGGCGTGATCCAGCGGGCGCGGCTTCTCAATGCCATCTTGGCCGACATCTATGGCGGGCAGAGGATGGTTGGCGAGGGCAGGCTGCCGCCGAGCCTGCTCCACGCCAATCCGAGCTTCCTCAGGCCGAGTTGCGGGATCGAACCGCCCGGCGGCGTGTTCCTGCATCTCTATGCGGTCGATCTCGCGCGCTCGCCCGACGGGCAGTGGTGGGTGCTGGCCGACCGCATGCAGGCGCCGAGCGGCGCCGGCTATGCGCTGGAGAACCGCAGCGTCATCGGCCGCGTGCTCGCCGACTGCATGAGCGCCGCCGCGGTCTTGCCGATCGCGCCGTTCTTCGCCTCTCTGCGCGACAATCTGAGCGCGCTGGCGCCGGTTTCATCGGGCAGCTTGCGGCCGCCGCGCGTGGTGCTGCTGACGCCCGGCCCCTACAACGAGACCTATTTCGAGCATGCCTATCTCGCGCGCCAGCTCGACCTCAGCCTGGTCGAAGGCGCCGACCTCACGGTGCGCGGCCGGCGCGTCTTCCTCAAGACGCTCAACGGGCTCGAGCCGGTCGACGTGGTGCTGCGCCGGCTCGACGACGATTTCTGCGACCCCTTGGAATTGCGGCCGGAGAGCACGCTGGGGGTCGCCGGGCTGGCCGAGGCCGCGCGCGCCGGCACCGTCACCATCGCCAACGCGCTGGGCAGCGGCGTGCTCGAGGGGATGGCGTTCAAGCCGTTCCTGCCCGGGTTGAGCCAGGCGCTGCTGGGCGAGACGCTGGCGCTCGCCGACGTGGCGAGCTGGTGGTGCGGCGGCGACGAGGAGCGCCGCTTCGTCGTCGACCATCTCGACCGGCTGGTGATCAAGCCCGCCTTCCCGACCGTGGCGCTCGAGCCCGCCTTCGGCGCCGAGCTGTCGCAAGCGGGACGCGAGGCGCTGGCCGCCCGCATCGCCGCAAGGCCGCTCGATTTCGTCGGCCAGGAGCGCGTCGAGCTCTCCACCGTCCCCGCGCAACAGAACGGCCGCCTGGTGCCGCGGCCCCTGGTGCTGCGCGTCTTCGTCGCCGCCAGCGGCGCCGGCTTCGTAGCGTTGCCGGGCGGCCTCACGCGCATCTCGGCCGCGGCCGGGGCGCCCATCGTGTCGATGCAGCAGGGCGGCGGCTGCAAGGACACCTGGATCACCGGCGCGCCCTTGCCCGGCCCGCGCCACGAGGATGCGGATATTTCCAAAGTGATCACCCTGCGTACCCCCGGCGCCTCGCGCTCGAGCGCCGACCGGCTCGCCAGCCGCACCGCCGACGGGCTGTTCTGGGTCGGCCGCTATGCCGAGCGCGTCTATGGCAGCGCCCGGCTGCTGCGCTCGCTGCTGCTCGGGATCACCGACGCGGCGCAGCCGTGGACCTTGCAGGAGGTCGAGCCCGCGCTCGCCTTGGCGGAGGCGTTCGATCTGCTGCCGGCGCTCGATCTCGCGCGCGGGCGCGTGGCGGCGCTGAAGCTGGTGCCGCTCATCCATGCCGCCGTCCTCGATCACGCGCATGCCAGCGGGCTGCCCGCCAATCTGCACCGCCTGACCCATGCCGCCAGCGGCGTGCGCGATCACCTGCCGCACGGCTGCTGGCAAGTGATCGCGGCCCTGGGGCGCTCCCCAGCCTTGCGTGCGAACCGCCCGGTGCCGTCGGCCCTGCTACTGCGCCTCGATGAAGTCGTGACGCTCGAGGCCGCGCTGTGGGGCATGGTCGACGACATGATGCAGCGCGACGCCGGCTGGCGCTTCCTCGACCTCGGCAAGCGGCTCGAGCGCGCGATCAATCATATCGCCATCCTGCGCGCCGCGTCGGCGCGCGCGCAGCGCCTCGCCGGCGAGGCGCGGGGCGGCGACGAGGAGGCCTTGCTGGCCGCCACTGTCGCCACGGTGTGGGCGCGGAGCGCGCGACCCGGCGCGCTCGACGGCGCGCGCGACCACGCGGCGATGCTGTCGGCGATGCTGCTCGACGCGGACGACCCGTTCGGCCTGGCGTTCCAGGTCGCCGCCATCGCAGCCCATTTGCGGGCGCTGCCGCGGCCCGGCGCCGACGCGTCCGAGGGCGTCGCTTCGGTCGCGCGCGCCTTGGACCTCATCGGCGGAGCGCACGAGCTGCTGTCGAACGGGCTGGGCGGCGCGCCGGTGGCACTGGCGACGCTCAACGGCCTGTTGGCGCCGCTTGGCATCATGCTGCGCGAGATCTCCGACCTGCTGACGCGAGCCTACTTCACCCATGCGTTCGCCCGACCCGCCTGACGGCACGACCCGCTATCGCGTGCGTCACGTCACGCACTACCGCTATCAGGCGAGCGTCGAGCTGGCGCACCACCTGCTTCATCTCGAGCCGCGGCCAATGCCGGAGCGCCAGGACTTCGCCTGGTCGCTCGCGGTCGAGCCGAGCCCGGCGGCGACGGCGCGGCATCTCGACTGCTTCGGCAATCCGGTGACCTATGTCGCGATCGAGGCGCCGCACGACGCACTCAGGATCTCATCCGAGCTCGAGATCACGGTGCGCAGGCCGCCGGCCGTCGATCTCGCCGCGACGCCGCCATGGGAGCAGGTGCGCGACGCCATCGCGGCCGCGCCCGACGAGGCCGCGCCCGACGAGGCCGCGCGCGGCGCCGCGGCATTCGCCTATGCGTCGGCGCGGATTCCGCCGCTGGCGGCGCTTTCCGCGTATGCCGGTGTCTCGTTCCCGCCCGCCGCCGCGATCGGCACCGCCGCAAGCGACCTCGCCTCGCGCATCCACCGTGATTTCGTGTTCGATCCGGTCGCTACCAACGTGTCGACGCCGCTCGCCACTGTGCTCGTCAACCGGCGCGGCGTGTGCCAGGACCTGGCCCACGTGGCGATCGGGTGCCTGCGCGCGGTCGGACTTTCCGCGCGCTATGTCAGCGGCTATCTCCGCACCATCCCGCCCGCGGGATCGCCGCGCCCAAGGGGCGCCGATGCGTCCCACGCCTGGGTCTCCGTGTGGTGCGGGCAAGATGGCTGGATCGATTTCGATCCGACCAACGGCCAGACCAACCCGCTCGATTACGTCACCATCGCCTGGGGCCGCGATTTCGACGATGTCAGTCCGGCGCGCGGCATTCTGTTCGGCGGCGGCGGCCATAGCGTTGCCGTCGAGGTGGACGTCGAACCCGTCGACGAAGCCGCGCATTGCTGACGCCACGCCAGATTACCCTTCCGAAGCAGGAATCCCCCTTCCGGGGGTCGATCTCTTGGGTTGAAATGCCCCAGCCATTTCGTGTAGTCATATGGTTAACCTCGACTCTTCAACGAGTCGTTTAGATATAACCCTCAATGGTAGAAACCCGGGGGCATTGGTGGTGGAGCAAATTCCCGATCCCGCGATACTGGTCGAGCGAGATGCCGACCCGTCCCGGCCAGGGCTCGACGACACGGTTCTGGCGTTCGTTCGCGAACTTGACCTCGACCGCTTCATCGCCCGCGACCAGGGGTTCTTCTCATCCTTCATGGCCCAGCTCCAGCGCACCCTCGAGGACGCGTTCGGCCGGCGCCGCGACCGGGCCCTCTTCGAGGTTCATAGAGCATTGTATTTGCTCTATGAACAGAACTTTTCGGTGCCCACGAATCCACAGGCTGCGAACCAGTTCCACCCGTTCCTGATGCGGGTCAGGAACGACATCGAACGGGCCTGGGAGCGTTTTGAGGTCCAGCGTGCCGGCGTTCGGCCGGACGACGTCCCGGGCGAGGCCGCCGCCTTCGCCAATCTGTTCCTGGAGCGTTGCCGCCGGCACCGGCTGGCGCGCCATCCGCTGTTCGACTTCCTGGAATACTCCGCGTCGCGCGACGAGATCGTCGAATTCTTCCTCCACGACCGCGCCCTCATCCTGAGGTTCTGCGACCTGGTCAGCTTCGCCATGATTGGCGCCGACGACGAGGTACGCGGCGAGCTCGCGTCCAACCTGTGGGACGAGATGGGCAACGGCGACCCGGCGATGCGGCATACCGTGCTGTTCCGGCGCCTCTTGAGTTATGTCGGCTGGGATCCCGATTCCGATGCCGCTTCGACCGAGCCCTATGTCGGCATCCTCGATTGGCAGGGCTTCGCCGGATACAACCTCCATCTCTTCTTCTCGCTCCACCGGCGGAACTATTTCAAGTCGGTCGGCTGCCTCGGTTCATCCGAGTTCATGGACGGCGATCAATACGCCAAGATCCTGCGCGGTTGCCGCCGCGTCGGGCTCGACGACCAGGAGCGCCTCGCCTATTACGCGAGCCATGTCGAGATCGACGCCCAGCACGGCGAGACTTGGCTCGGCAACGTGCTGGTCCCGCTGGTCGTCAAATATCCCGAGGCGCGGCACGAAATCGTGCTCGGCGCCGAGATGCGCCTCAACGTGACCGCCGATTATTACGACTCGATTCTGCGGAAGCTGCTCGCCTCGCCGCGGCGCCGGAGCCTGGAGCGCATCCCGGCCGAGCGCTACGTGACGGTGGCGGAATAGAAGCCCGGGCGCGGCCTTTTCAGCCTGCGGCCAGGAGCGGCGGCGTGAGGCGCGGAATTTCGGCGCCGTCGAGCACCGCGCGAATGACGGCGACGAGCTGTTCCGGCGAAAACGGCTTGGGCAGGAACGGCGCCGCCGGCCCTTCGCTGTCGCCCGCGCGGTCGGCATATCCGGACATGTAGACGACTTTGAGCGCGGGATAGCGGGCCGCGAACTCGGCCGCGACCTGGTAGCCGTTGCGTCCGGGCATGACGATGTCGGTGAGCAGCAGGTCCGGCGGCTCGCGCAGGCGATCGAGCAGCTTCATCGCATCGGCACCGTCGACCGCCTTGAAACAATGGTAGCCGAGCTGCGTCAGCGCGGCGTAGGCGAGGTTCCGCACCCCAGGCTCGTCTTCGACGACGATGACGCGCTCGTCGTTGCCGCGCGAGAGGGCGTGGAACGGCCGGTCGTCCTCGGTCTCGCCGGCGGTGATCGGCAGATAGATGGAGAAGGTCGTGCCGCGGCCCAATTCCGTTTCGATGTCGATGATGCCGCCGGAGCGTTCGACGATGCTGTAGACTACCGAGAGCCCGAGCCCGGTTCCCTTGCCCTGCTCCTTCGTGGTGAAGAACGGCTCGAACAGGTGGGGGATGACGTTGGCGTCGATGCCGGTGCCGTCGTCGCTGACGAAGAGCGCGACGCAAGGCTTGCCCTGGAGCCCCTTCTCGGAAGTGGCCGCGGTCGCGGGGGCGGACGATAGACGCAACCCGACAGTGAGCTTGCCACCGTCCGGCATGGCGTCGCGCGCGTTGAGCACGAGGTTGAGGATCGCCTGCGAGAGCTGACTCGGATCGACCGCGACGCAGGCGCCGCTGTCGTCGATGTCGAAAGCGAGCTCGATCGTCTCGGGCACCAGCGTCCGCAGCATGCGATCGAGGCCGCGAACGATCTCGACCGGATCGACGACGCGGGTATCGAGCGGCTGCTTGCGCCCGAACGTCAGCATCTGGCGCGTAAGATTGGCGGCGCGGTCGGACGCGGTGATGATCTCATCGAGACAGTCGCGCACGAATTCCGAAAGCTCTGGCCGCCGCACCGCCATCTTGGCGAAGCCGCCGATCGCGGTCAGCAGATTGTTGAATTCGTGGGCGACGCCGCCGGCGAGATGGCCCAGCGCCTCGAGCTTCTGCGACTGGTGCTCGCGCTCGGCCGCGGCTTTGCGCGCGGTGACGTCAGAGAAGGTGACGACGAAGCCACCGTCCGGCATCGCGCTCGGCCGGACCTCGATCGCCTTGCCTGCCGCGGTGGTGTGCTCCAGCACCATGGGCTCGGCGAAAGAGTGCTGGGCGAGTTGCGCCGAGAGATGCTCGGCGACGAAGCTGCGCAGCCTTTCGGTCGCGGTCGCCCGATCGCTCTCGGTCGAGAACATGGCGAGGGCGCTGCGGTTCAGAGCGCTGATCTTGAGGTCGGCATCGAGCACGAGGATGGCCTCGGCGATGTTGTCGACCGTGGCGCGCAGATGCTCCTCGCGGCGCTTCAGGGCGGTGATGTCGGAATAGGTCCCGATCGTGTGACCGTCGGCGGTCTTGCGCTCGGTCACCATGATCCAGCGCCCGTCGCTGAAATGGTGCTCGAAGATGCCCTCGGCGGCGCGATGCGTCTGCATGCGCTCGCGCACCCATTTCTCCGGCGATTCCAGCGATTCGACATTCTGTTGCCGCTCGGCGGCGACGCGAATGAGATGCTCGAACGGCACACCCGGCTTGATGATGTCGGGAATGGTGCTGAAGATCGCGCGATAGCGGCTGTTGACCATGACCAGACGATCACTCGCGTCGAAGAGCGCGAAGCCCTCCTCGAGCGATTCGATCGCCTCGCGCAGCCGCATCTGCGAGGTGACCAAATCGGCCTCGCGGCGCTTCTGCTCGGAGATGTCAACGATGTGGCGCAACACGCCGCCCGAGCGCGTGTGCCGCTCGACGACGCGGTACCAGCGCTCCTCGCCCTCGATCTCGACGATGCCGACCTCGTCGCGATCGCCCGCGCCGTCGGACCCCGCCCACGGCTCGACCAACGGATTGATCAGGCGATAAGTCTCGTTCGCGACGACGATGGTGCCCGCGGCATCGAGAATGGCGAGCCCGTCGGGAAAGTTCGCGATGCTTTCGACGACCAGGCCGAATGCGGGATCGATCTCGGACATCACGGCGATGCCGCTCCCTGGCTGATCACCCGGCGAGGCAGGCGTCGACGCGCGCGACCAGTTCGTCGGGGTCGATCGGCTTGGAGAGGGCGTCGGTCGCGCCGAAAGCGCGCGCCATCTTGAGGAAGTCGAGATTGGGGAAGCGGCCGCCGCCGGTCATGGCCATGATCTTCACGTCCGGCCGCGTGCGATGCATCTCGCGGATGATCTCGATGCCGTCCTTGTCGGGCATGATGATGTCGCAGATGACGAGATCGGGCGTGGCGTCGAGGAAGGCGCGCATGCCGTCGGCGCCGTCCTTGGCGCCGATGACGCTATGGCCGTCGCTTTCCAGCATCAGCGTGATTGCCTTGCGCACCGATGCGTTGTCGTCGATGACGAGGATGTTGGGCACCGATGGCCTCTTCGCGTTGGTACGCGGAAAGGTACAGTCGGAATGGTTGACGATTCCTTGACGGGGACGAGGGCCGTCCGCCATCTCTCTCGAATCCAACGAGAATCCCGGATGGTCAGGGCGGCGGGTCGTGTTCCGGCAAGGCAAACACCTCCTCGAGCCCGTCGAGGCCGGGGATGGGGTGCAACCCGAGCGAGCGGAGCGGCGAAGCGGCCGCCTCGGCCAGCGCGCGCGACGCCAGCACCGGGCGGTGCAGCACCTTGGTCAGGCCCTCGAGGCGGAAGGCGAGATTGACGGCGGGACCGATCGCGGTGAAGTCGAGCCGGTCGGGCGCGCCGACATTGCCGTACATGACGGAGCCCAAATGGAGGCCGATGCCGGCGCGCAGCTCGACCCGCCCGGATTCGCCCCCGGCGGCGTTGTGCGCGGCGAGCCGCATGACGATGTCGCGCGCCGCCGCGAGCCCTGCCGAGGCCGCCGCGCCGTCGCGGTCGCCGTCGGTGCTGAAAATGGCGAGGACGCCGTCGCCAATGAACTTGAGCACATGCCCGCCGGCGGCGTGGACCGATGCCGCCACGTGCTCGAAATAATCGTCGAGCGCGCCGATCACCTCGTCGCCCAGGAGCCGGTCGGAAATGCCGGTGAAGCCGCGCAGGTCGGTCGCCATGATGACGGCGCGCAGCGGCGCATAATGGCCGCGCAGGATTTGGCCGTCGAACACGCGGTCGCCGACATGGCTGCCGTGATAGATCGCGAACAGGCCGCGCGCGGTGCGGCGCGTGACAATGGTTTCGACCACCGCGGCGAGCGCCGGGCGGATCTCCTCGAGCAGCGCTGCGTCGCCGTCGTCGAAGCCGCCGGCGCGATCGGTCGCCCACGCCACCACCGGATAGCGCTGCGCCACCCGGTTGAGCGGCGCCACGAGATATTCGGTGCAGCCCTCGGCGCGGAATTCCTCGAGTAGGGGAAAGGCGCTCGGCCCGCCGTCGAGACGATGGCGCGTCACGGAGCCGCGCTCGATCGTGTCGCGCAGCGGCGAGGCGAGATACTCGTCGCTGAGCTCGGTCCCCTGCGCGATGCGGACCTCCTCGGTCACGCCGCGGTCGCGCCACCAGCGCCAGCCATAGCCGCGAATCTGCGGATGCAGCGTCGCCGCATAGACGGTCACGCGCCACAGCGGGACGCCCGCCTCGACGAGGCGCCCGCACAGCGCGCCGACGAGGCGCGTCGGGCTCGGCTGCGCGCGGCCCTCGGTCAGAATCCAGCGCACCAGTGCGCCGGCATCGCGGTCAGTGGCCATGCAGTCTTTGCCTTCGCATCAGCGGCCTCTATAGGTATGGCTGCGTCCTTGCCCTTTCGCGAGGGGAAATACCGCGCGGGCCCGAACCCTGCTACAACAACCACGCCCGCAACAAGGGCATAAGGAGCATGCAATGGCCGGCACCGATCTCAAGCGTCTTGTCGGGCTCGCGGCGCCGCTTTGGGCTGGCGAGGCCGAGGTGGTGCGCAGCTATTGGAGCTGGACGCGGCGCAGCACCGAGACCGACATGCTGTGGCTGGCGCGGCAATCCTTCAAGGAGTTCTGGGGCTCGGGCGTGAGCAAGTTCGATCGCGGCGGGATGTTCTTCGGCATGCTGAAGAACCTGCTCGCCCGCGGCGGCGAGATCGACGTGACGCTCGATCGGCACGAGATCGCCGAGGCGCTCGAGACGGTGGCCGCCGAGTTCGCGCATTATTGCGCCTTCGCCGATTGCTACGACGCGATCCGCCCGCCCGGCACCAACCGGCTCAACCCCGAGCGGCTCGAAAGCTGGCCCGAGGAGGACGCGCTGACCGCGCTGCGCTATCGCCATCAGGCAGAGCACGGCGCCATTGGCATGCGCGCCTGCAAGTTCACCGAGGGCGGCTATTGCACTCTCTTCAGCGAAGGCAAGGCGCTCGCGGGACGGGGCGGCATCGACGACAAGATCGCCGCCGCCTGCGCCTGCGTCTATGACGACGAGTTCGGGCACATGCTGGCGGGTGTCGCGGGGATCGAGGACGACGGGCTCGGTGCGGCCGATTGGGAGCGGCTCGGCGCGCTCGTGGTCGAGCAGCTCAGGCAGCGCATCCGCATGCGCAACCAGCAATTCGGCTTGCCCCTCTCGGAGGCGCGAGTCGAGGCGATCTATCGCGGCGACATCGCGCCCATCGCATTCGACTGGGCGCGGGCGGGGATTGGCTGAAGCGCGCCGTCCGATCGAACAGGACCGCCGGCCCTCATTCGCTTCGCTGGTAACGCCCGCTCTCCCGCCGCAAGCGCGCGAAGAAGGCTGCCAGCGGCGGAGCCGGCAAAAACGGAGCCCCCCAAATCCAACAACGGAGCCGACCGTTGGGGTGATTTCGCTCGCGTTCTTGATCCAAATCAAGGACGCGAACGCGATCCGCCTTTATTTGTTCCTCCTGGTCGAGGGCCGCGCAAATACGTGATCGGCCTTCGCCATAACAGCGCATTCTTTGCCGTCCAACCGGGAGAACTCAGAATGAGAACATTTGGCTTGAAACGCAGCGTCCTGCTGCTGCCGTTCGCGGCATCTTTCCTCCTCTCCGCCTGTGTGTCGCAGACCAGGTACGACAGTCTGGAAGGACAGCAGAACCAGCTGCAGCAGTCCATGGCAGCGCAGGTGGCGCAAAATTCCGCCAATAACGCGGAAATCGCCGCCATGAAGAAGGACATTGCCGCCCAAAAGACCCAGATCGACCGGCTGGTCGGGGCGATCAAGTACACTGTCAACAGCGACTTGCTGTTCCCGTCGGGCTCCTGGCAGATGTCCACCGCCGGGCAGCAAATCATTGCCAAGCTGGCGCCGAAACTTGCGCCCGATCAGCAGTCGAAGGTCGTGGTGAACGGCTTCACCGACAACACTCCGGTCGGTTCGGCGCTATCGCGGCAGGGCGTGTCCTCGAACGAGATCCTGTCGCAAAAGCGGGCCGACACGGTGATGCAGTATCTGATCTCGCAAGGCGTGAAGCCGGCGCTTGTCTCGGCGCGGGGATATGGCGAGACGCAGCCGGTTGCTCCGAACGACACCGCCCAGGGTCGCGCGCAGAATCGCCGCGTCGAGATCACGCTCGCGGAGTCGGGTTCCTAGCGGCAGCGCCGGATATAGGGCCTTTGGCAGGGCGATTGCGAACGTGGCGATGGGATCATTTGATCCCATCGCCACGCCGTTATGTCGTGCCCTTCGGATAGTTGTACTTGCCGAGCAGCAGGAACAGCGCGGCGGCGAGCACAAGCAGCGCGAGAAAGACCCACAGCACCTGGTCGTAGCTGTGGAACCGGTCGAAGCCGGCGCCGAGGATTGCCGGTCCGACGCCGATGCCAAGCGCGAACATGGCGAAGATCAGGCCGTAGAGTGTGCCGAAGGAGCGGCGGCCGAAATAGCGGCTGGCGAAAAAGCCCAGCATGTCGACTTCGGCGCCGATAGCGAGACCAAAGCAAATCGCCGCGAAGAACGGCGCCGGGACGCCGACGTGGCTGAGCAGCAGTGCGACGCCGAGCACGGGCAAGAGCATGACGCAGGCCGAGAAGATCGGCCCGCGCACCCAATCGAGGCACAGGCCGACCACGATCCGCGCCGCCAGCGCGGCGAGGCCGGACGTGCCCAAAAGCGCCGCCGCCGCCGGCGCGGTGTAGCCGCGGTCGAGCAGCATGGGCACGAAATGGCCGCTCAGGATGCCGTTATTGGCAACGCCCTCCAGCAGGAAAATGAGCGCCAGCAGCCAGAATTGCCGCGTGCCGGTGATGGCGGCGAGGGTCGAAAGACCGAACGGCTGCGGGCCGTTCTTGGTGGCGGCAGCGCGGGCCGCGCGCATGCGCTCGAAATAGCCGGGCGGCTCGCGCACGAAAATCGCGACCATCGAGAAGGACAAGAGCCAAGTCGTCACGCCGACCGCAACATAGGCCGCGCGCCAGCCGAATTCCGAGATGAAGAACTGCGCCAGCAGCGGCACCAGAAACGTCCCCAGCCCGACCCCCGAAGTGGCGATGCCGAGCGCGAGCCCCCGTTCCTTGTCGAACCAGGCGGTGATCGCCTTGGAATAGACCACCGGCCCAAGGCACGCGCCGAAGCCCGAGGCGCACGCGAACATCAGGTAGACCGGCCAGAACGCGTTCGCGCTCATCAGCGAGAAGCTGCACAGCGCGAGCCCGTAAACGAACGTCGTCGGCAAGGCGATCTTGTGGATGCCATAGCGATCCATCAGATAGCCGAACAGCGGCGTCATGACCGGCGACAGGGCCGCGCTCGCCAACAGCCCCGACGAGAACAGTCCGCGCGACCAATGCAGCTCGGTCGTCACCGGCACCATGAACACGTTGACCGTGAAGATGACGGCCGTGCCCGGGCCGACGATCATCCCGACCAAGGAGGCCGCGACGATCCACCAGCGATTCTGAAACAGCGCTCGGCCCTGAATAACCTCGGTGCTCGCCATTACATTCCCTCCCACGCGACGAGCCAAAGGTAATTCAAAGCGGCTTCCGAAGCCAAGCGTGCCCCGAGACGGAGCGTCGCCGCTACGTGCGTCCGCCGTCTAAGCCAGCGCCGAGGGCTGCAGCACGACCTTGCCGAGGCCCAGGCGCCCGCCGACGAGGCGGTGTGCCTCGGCCGCCTCGGCGAGCGGCATGATGCGGTCGATGAGGACGCGGAAGCGTCCCTCGGCGGCGGCCTTGAGGCTGTCGTTCACGTCGGCGTCGCTCTGCCCGGTCCAGCCCATGATGGTGATGTGGTTGAAATAGAGGTGGAACACGTTGATCGGCACGGTGCCGCCGCCATGGCTCCCGGCGGTGACCAGGCGCCCGCCGCGGCCGAGGCTGAGGAAGGCTTTGGCGAAGAGGTCCGGATCGCCGATATTCTCGAGCACGATGTCGACGCCCTTGCCGCCGGTGATGCGGCGCGCCTCGGCGGTCAGGTCGCCGCTGCGGTAATTGACGCCGGCATCGCCGCCCAGGGCCAGCGCCGCCGCGACCCGGTCGTCGGCCCCGGCCGCGACGATCACCTTGGCGCCGAGATATTTCGCCGCCTGGACCGCGGCGCTGCCGAGCCCGCCGGCGGCCCCCATCACCAGCACCCATTCGCCGGGTGCAACCTTGGCCTTGTCGCGCAGCATGCTGAACGCGAGCGGCGCGTGCCGCGCGACTACGGTGGCGGTGGCGAAATCCACCGCGTCGGGCACGATGTAGGTGCAGCGTTCGGGCAGCTTCACGAACTCCGCATAGCCGCCCCAGGCGCTGACGCCGAGGACGCCCGGCGGCGTGCCGCGATCGAGTAGGAGATACGAGGTAACGCGGTCGCCGATTTTGCGCGTCTTGACCCCCTCGCCCAGCGCGACGACGACGCCCGACGGATCGACGCCCAAGACGTGCGGCAGCGCCACCGGCCGCGGATACTTGCCGGAGCGCACGATGAGATCGAGCGTGGTGTTGACCGAGACGGCGTGGACCTCGATCAGCACCTCGCTCGGTCCCGGAACCGGCGTCGGCACGTCCTCGAGGCGCATCACCTCGGGCGGGCCGAACTCGCGCATCACCATCGCCTTCATCGGCCTCACTCCCCCGTGCCGCGCGCGAGCCGCTTCTCGGCGAGGCGCGCGTAGAGGCTCGCCCCCAGCGGCAGGATCTCGTCGTTGAAGTCGTAGCCGGGATTGTGCACCTCGCACCCGCCCGGGCGGTCGCCGTTGCCGATCTGGATATAGGCGCCGGGACAGCGTTCCAGCATGAACGAGAAATCCTCCGACGCCATGGACAGGCCGCCGGCGCGGTTGACGTTCTCGGCGCCGACCAGGTCGGAAGCGGCATCGGCGATGAACTGGGTCTCGGCCGCGTCGTTGATGAGCGGCAGGAACGGGTAGCGGAAATCGAGCGTGGCGGAAGCGCCCAGCCCGTGCGCCACGCCGCCGGCGATGCGCTCCATGGCGGCGCGGATCATCTCCATGGTCTCGGTGCTGAAGGCGCGCACCGTGCCGCGAATGACGGCGCGCTCGGGGATGACGTTGTAGGCGTCGCCGGCGTGGATTTGCGTGACGCTCAGGACCGCGGTGTCGACGGGCCGCACGTTGCGCGCGACGATCGTTTGCAGCGCCGTCGTGACATGGGCCGCGACCACCACCGGGTCGATCCCCGATTCGGGCCGCGCGCCGTGCGCGCCGCGGCCGGTGATGGCGATGTCGAAAAAGGCGCCGCCCGCCATCATGGCGCCGGGCCGGATCGCGAACTTGCCGGCGGCGAGGCCGGGCCGGTTGTGCATGCCGAAGACCGCGTCGCACGGAAAGCGCTCGAACAGCCCGTCCTTCACCATCGCCTCGCCGCCGCCCAAACCCTCCTCGGCAGGCTGAAAGATGAAGTTGACGGTGCCGTCGAAATTGCGCGTCTCGGCGAGATAGCGCGCGGCGCCCAAGAGCATCGCGGTGTGGCCGTCATGGCCGCAGGCGTGCATGCGCCCGTCATTCTGCGAGCGATAATCGAAGGGGTTCGCCTCGCGGATCGGCAGCGCGTCCATGTCGGCCCTGAGCCCGATGGCGCGCGGCCCGTTGCCGACGCGCAGGCGCCCGACTACGCCGGTCTTGCCGATGCCGCGATGAACCTCGCAGCCGAAGGCGGCGAGCTTGTCGGCCACCAGCGCGGAGGTGCGCGCCTCCTCGAATCCCAACTCGGGGTGGGCGTGGATGTCGCGGCGCCACAGGGTGAGCTCGTCGTGAAACGCGATGATGCGCGGGTTGAGCGGCATCGGGGCCTCCTTGGCTGCCGCGACCACGTTGCCGAACCGGCGCCGTCCGCGCAAGATGGTGCCCCATGGATCATCTCTGCGATCTGAGCGCGGTCGAGTTGCGGCGGCGGATCGGCGACAAGTCGATCTCGCCGGTCGAGCTGCTGGAGGATTGCGTGCGCCGCATCGAGGCGGTCAATCCCACCCTCAACGCCATCACCGCGATGGCGCTGGAGCGGGCACGGCGCGAGGCGAAGGCGGCGGAGGCGGCGGTGCTTTCAGGCGCGAGCCTCGGGCTGCTGCATGGCCTGCCGATCGGCATCAAGGATTTGCACGACACAGAGGGCATCGTCACGACCTATGGCTCGCCGCTCTATCGCGGTCATGTGCCGGCGGCGGACGACAACCTCGTCACGTCGGTGCGGCGCGCCGGCGCCATCGTCGTCGGCAAGACCAACACGCCCGAGTTCGGCGCCGGCGCCAACACCGACAACCCGGTCTATGGCCCGACCGGCAACCCGTTCGACCCCAAGCGCAGCTGCGGCGGCTCGTCGGGCGGCTCGGCGGTGGCGCTCGCGACCGGCATGCTGCCGCTCGCGACGGGCTCCGACACCGGCGGCAGCCTGCGCATCCCGGCGGCGTTCTGCGGCGTGGTCGGGTTCCGCCCCTCGCCCGGCGTCGTGCCGAGCGAACGCCGTCCGCTGGGCTGGACGCCGATCTCCGTGCTGGGGCCGATGGGCCGCAGCGTGGCGGACACGCGCCTGCTGCTGCGCGCCGAGATGAGCGGCGACAGCGCCGACCCGTTCTTCGCGCCCCGCCCGGACCCGGAGATCGACGCGCCGCCGCGGATCAACCTGGCAAAACTGCGCATCGCGGTCTCGGAGGATTTGGGCGGCGCGCCGGTGGAGCAAAGCATCCGCGCGACCTTGCGCGAGCGTGTCGCGCTTTTCGCGCATGAATTCCGCGCCTGCGACTGGCGCGACCCGGACATGGCCGGCGCCGACCGCGCCTTCGCCGCGATCCGGGCGCAGAACTTCCTCGCCGGCCAGCGCGAACGCTATGAGCGCCACCGCGACCGGCTCGGCCCCTTCGTGCGCGCGAATTACGAGGAGGGGTTGGCGATGAGCGCGGCGGACGTCGCGCTCGGCCACGCCACGCAGACGCGCATCTACCGCAGCCTCGAGCGCTTTTTCATCGACCACGATCTGCTGATCAGCCCGACCGTCGGCGTGGCCCCCTTCCCGCTCGACGAGCGCTACGCGCACGCGGTCGAGGGCAAGGCGCTCGGCACTTATTACGCGTGGCTCGCGCCGACATATTACCTGTCGCTCACCGGCCACCCCTGCATCTCGATCCCGTGTGGCCTGGAGCCCTCGGGCACGCCGTTCGCTTTGCAGCTCACCGGCCCGGCACGCCGCGACGGCTTCGTACTCGCGGCGGCGGAGGCGATCGAGGGGATGCTGGCGCGGGACAAGCGCACGGCGCGACCGGTGCCGGATTTGAGGAAGCTCGGCGGTGCGTGAACAAAAGCGGCGAAGCACCATCGCCTTCACCGCTTTCCAATGCTGCTCCCTCTCCGCCCCCTTGGGGCGGCGAGGGAATCATAGGCAAGAGAATCGTGGACTATGAATGTCTAGCAACCGCTACTCCCTCACCCCCAACCCGCGCATGAAGCGGTCGCGGATGCGGGCGGGGTCGCGGTCGGTGGTGCCGATTCCGGGCTCCTGGTCGATGCGGGCGGCGATGAGCCAGGGGCCGGGCTCGGCAAGCGCGCGCGCGACGAGCTGCTCGAACTCCGGCTCGTCGGCGGCCCACAGGGCTTGCGCCAAGCCCGCGCCGCGCGCCATCGCGGGGATGTCGGTCTTGAACGCGGTCGCGGTCTTCTGCGCGCCGGTGATCTGGTAGGACGCGTTGTCCATCACCACGATGGCGAGGTTCTTGGGCGCCAAGGTGGCGATGGTGCCGAGCGCGCCCAATTGCATCAGCATCGAGCCGTCGCCCTCGAGCGCCACGACCTTGCGTCCCGGCTGCGCCAGCGCCACGCCGAGCGCGATCGGCACCGCCAATCCCATGCTGCCCAGCATGTAGAAATTCTGCGGCCGCTGCCCGGCCGACCACAGGTCGAAATTCGTGTTGCCGATGCCGGCCACGACCGCCTCGCCGTGGGTCAGCTTCGCGACCAGGCGCTTGGTCAGGTCGAAGCGGTTCATCACCTTGGCGTTAGTTGGCATGGCGGTACTCACGCGGCGAACACCTTGCCGCCCGTCAGCAGCGGCGAGAGGATGAAGGCGGCCGGCGCTTGCGTTGCTACCGCTTGCTTGATCGAGCGGTCGATGATGAATTCGAGCTCGTCGAGGCGGGTGATGGAATGGTTCTCGATGCCGAGCGAATCCAGCACCGGGCGCATGGTGCGGCACACCAGCGCCTGGCCCAGATTGAACTCGCCCAAGGTGCCGCGCTCGCTGACGATCATCAGCACCGGAATCTGGTAGGGCACGGCGAGCGAGGCGAGCGCGTTGGCGATGGTGCCGAAGCCGCTCGTCTGCATCAGCACCACGCCGCGCATGCCGCCCATCCACGCGCCCGCGACGATGCCGACCGCCTCCTCCTCGCGCGCGGTGGCGAAGATGGTGAAGTAGGGATCGCGCTCGATGCCCGCGATGAGCGGCGTCAGCACCTTGTCCGGAACGTAGGTCACGAGGCGGACCTCGTTCGCCTTCAATGTCCTGTGCACGATCTCGTGCCATTCGGCGGTCACGCGCTGTCTCCTCGGCCGGTCCTGGCGCCGAGATTACCGCGCCGGCGCGCGTCGGGATAGCGCGCGGCTGGAGTCCCGCCGGTGCGTCCTTCGACTACGCTTCGCTCCGCTCAGGATGAGGACTTTCCCTTATGCCACAAAGGATTTTCCTCATCCTGAGCAAAGTCGAAGGACGCAGGATGCCAATGCAGCGTCATTTGCCTTTGCCCGCGGGATAGCGCGCGCCCACGTCGCAGCGCTGCAGCACGTCGCGATCCTCGCGCGGCAGCTTGTGCTCGGCGGCGAATTCCGCGAGCCGCTTGGCCAGGCCCGAAACGCGGAAGCCCGGCGCGGTGGGGGCGAACTGGACCGTGTTGCCGCGCGGGCCGCGCTCGGCGACGAGGAACGAGCCGGGCAGCGGCGGCTTCACCCGCTCGACCCGCTGCCGCTTGGAGCCGGCGAGGCCCTCGCCGGTCCAGCCGCCCGCCCAGTTGACCGCGACGCAGCCGCCCGGGCGCAGCGCCGCGATGCAGTTCTCCCAGAACTGCTCGTCGAGCGGCGCGGTGCCGCCGGCGTCGTAGAGATCGACCATCACCGAGTCATATGCGCCTTTGGCGTCGGCCACGAACTCGACCGCGTCGCCGCGCACGATGCGGCGGTCGATGTGGAAATGCTCGCGCGCATAGGCGATCACCGCCGGGTCGCGCTCGACCGCCATGACCGCGACCTGCGGCAGATAGGCCGCGAGATGGCGGCACATCGCGCCGCCGCCGAGCCCGAGCATCAGCACCGACTTGGCCTCGGCCGCGAGCGCCAGCGAGGCGAGCATCAGCCGCTCGTAGGAGAACACCAGCCGCTCCGGCGCGCCCAAATCCATCGCCGAATGCTCCATCACCTCGCGGGTGCGCCCGACCGTGCCGAGAAGCCGCAGCATGCGTCCGCGCAAGGTCGCCTCGACCACGAACAGGAAGGCGCCCGCGCCCATCGCCTTGCGCACCGCCAGGATGCGGCTTCCGTCGCCGTAATAGCGGCGGATGAGGCGGCGCAGCTTGTCGCTCTCTGCGCCGCCGTCAGCCGGCATGGGCCGCCGCCAAGGGTGAAAAATCCATGCCGTGCTATACTCTTGGCGCTGGGCGGGTTCAACGAGGGAGGGACGAACCATGGCGCAATCCTATGCACGGGAAAGCCTGATCGAGCGCGCCAACGCGCTGCTGCCGCGGCTGAAGGAGCGGGCGGTCGCGACCAGCGCGGCGCGCCAGGTCCCGGCCGAGACCATCAAGGATTTCTGGGACGCCGATCTGCTCTACCTGCTGAAGCCCAAGAAGTTCGGCGGGCCGGAGGTGCGCGTCGACACCAATTTCGAGATCGCCTCGGTGCTGAGCCGCGGCGACGGCTCGGCGGCGTGGGTGTGGACGGTGATGGGCGTCCACGATCTCTTCATCGCCCTCTTCCCCGAGAAGGCGCAGCAGGAATACTGGGCCGAGGACCGCACCCTGAGCGCGTCGAGCTTCGCGCCCTCGGGCAAGGTCGTGCCGGTGCCGGGCGGGGTCAAGCTGTCGGGCAAGTGGTCGTTCTGCAGCGGCATCGACAACGCGCGCTGGATGATCCTGAGCGCCTTCGCCGGCATGCTGAGCCAAGACCCGCCCATCCCCGACATCCGCTACCTGCTGCTGCCCAAATCCGACGTGCACGTGATCGACGACTGGACCGTGCTCGGCCTCCAGGGCACCGGCAGCAAGAGCTGCGCCGTCGAGGATTTGTTCGTGCCCGAGCACCGCATGGTCACCAACGCCGACCTCGCCGCCGGCACCTCGCCCGGCTCCAAGGTGCATGCGGGGCCGCTCTACCACGCGCCGGTGTGGGCGATCTTCCCGTTCTGCATTTCCTCCGCCGCGCCCGGCATGGCCAAGGGCGCGGTCGAGGCCTTCGTCGCCGAGATGAAGGCGCGCGCCTCGGCCTTCGACCACTCGCCGCTGTCCAGGAAGCCGACCATCCAGATGCGCCTGTCCGAGGCCTCGGCCTTGGCGGACGCTTCCGAGCTTCTCTACATGCGCTCGCTCAAGGAGACGATCGACAAGATCATGGCGGGCGAGACCCTGTCGCTCGAGCATCGCGTGCGCTCGCGCCGCGACCAGGGCTACGCGGTGCAGATGGCCAAGCGCGCGACCGAAATTCTCCTCGGCGCGCAAGGCGGCGGCGGCCTGTTCGAGCGCGGCCAGGTGCAGCGGTCGATGCGCGACCTCAACGCGGTCGCTGCCCACATCGCCGCCAACTGGGACATGCCGGCGCTCAATTACGGACAGGTGATGCTGGGCGGCCCGCCGACCGATCCGTTCTACTGAACCGCGGGGGCGCGGTGGCCAGTCATCAGCGCGCCGTCGCCGGGCGCGAGGCGCGCGAACCATAGAAGCGAGGCGAGCGGGAACACCGCCATCACCAGAAACACGGTGGCGAAATCCCCCTGCGTCGGATTGGCGACCGGGCCGGCGAACAGGCCCAACAGGGTCGCGCTGATCGCGATGCCGAAGCTCTGCGACAATTGCTGCATCACGCTGGCGAGGCTCGAGCCGGGGCTGATGTTGCGGCCCGCGAGATCGGCATAGCCCAGGCTCGACAGCGACGTGTATTGCAGCGAGCGGAAGAACCCCAGCACGACCAGGAGTCCCGCCAGCGCCCACCACGGCGTGGCGCCGGTGATGAGCGCCAATCCCATCATCAGCACGCCGACGATGGTGCCGTTGACCAGGAGCACCGTGCGGAAGCCCCAGCCCTTGAGGATTCGCGGCGTCACCACGCGCATCGCCATCGACGAGACGGCGGTCAGCGACGTGAACAGGCCGGAATGGAACGCCGAGAACCCGAGCGCGAGCTGGAGCAGGAGCGGCAGCAGGAACGGGGTCGAGCCATAGCCGATGCGCGCCACCGTGCCGCCCACATTGCCGACCCAGAACGTCTTGATGCGGAACAGCTCGAGGTCGATGACGGGATCGTGGGTGCGGCGCGCGTAGGGGACATAGAGACCAAGGAACAAGACGGCGACCGCGATGATGAGCAGCTCGTCGAGATTCGAGATGCGCTGGCGCCCCGCGAATTCGAGCGCCAGCTGAACGGCGGCGAGCCCCACCGCGCACAGCACGAACCCCGCGAAATCGAACCGCGCCAGCGCGTCGCTGCGGAAATTGTCGAAATACCGCAGCGCCAGCGCGATCCCGAGGCACCCGATCGGCACGTTGATGAAGAAGATCCAGCGCCACGACGCGTACGTGGTGAGAAACCCGCCCACCAAGGGACCCAGCGCCGGCCCGATCATCGCCGGCATCATCACATAGCCCATCGCCACCACGATCTCGGAGCGCGGGAAGGATTTGAGCATGACGAGCCGCCCGACCGGGTTCATCAGCGCGCCGCCCACGCCCTGCAGCACCCGCATCACGACCAGCATCGTCAGCGAATTCGCCGCGCCGCACAGCGCCGAGGCGACCGTGAAGACGCCGACCGCGACGCAGAACACGGTGCGCGCGCCGAACCGGTCGGCGATCCAGCCGCTGATCGGGATGAAGACCGCGAGGCTGAGGAGATAGCTGGTGATGGCGAGATTGAGGTGCAGCGGGCTCTCGCCGAGCGAGGCCGCGATCTGCGGCAGGGAGGTCGCGATGATGGTCTGGTCGAGCGCCTCCATGAAGAGCGCGCAGGCGCAGACGAGCGGGATGAGGAGCCTGAGCCGCGGCTCCTCCTGCGTGCGATAGAGCGGCTCGGGCCGCGTCTCGCCGCGCGGTTCGTCCAACCTCGCTGCTCCCCAATCTTCCCTTCGATCGGCGCCGAGACTAGCATGGCGCGGGAGGCAGCGGATGGCCAAGCGCACCAGCCATGCGCCAAGACGGGACGAGCTCGAACCGATCGAGACCGCGTCCGAGGACGAGCTGAGGGCGTTGCAGCTCGAGCGGCTGCGCTGGTCGCTGCGCCACGCCTACGACAACGTGCCGCATTACCGCCGCCGCTTCGAGGAGGCCGGCGTCCATCCCGACGATCTGCGGGGGCTCGAGGACATCGCGCGCTTCCCCTTCACCGCCAAGGACGATCTGCGCGCCAATTATCCCTTCGGCATGTTCGCCGTGCCGCGCGAGAAGATCGCGCGCATCCATGCCTCGTCGGGCACGACAGGGAAGCCGACAGTGGTGGGCTACACGCAGCGCGATCTCGACACCTGGTCGGATTTGATGGCGCGCAGCATTCGCGCCTGCGGCGGGCGCGCGGGCATGAAGGTGCATGTGGCGTACGGCTATGGGCTCTTCACCGGCGGGCTCGGCGCGCATTACGGCGCGGAGCGGCTGGGCTGCACCGTGATCCCGGTGTCGGGCGGCATGACCGAGCGCCAGGTGCGGCTCATCACCGACTTCGCGCCCGAGATCATCATGGTGACGCCGAGCTACATGCTGGCGATCCTCGATGAGTTCCGCGCGCAAGGCCTCGACCCGCGTGCCTCTTCGCTCGAGATCGGCATTTTCGGCGCCGAGCCCTGGACCAACGCCATGCGCGCCGAGATCGAGGACGCGTTCGACATGGATGCGGTCGACATGTACGGGCTGTCCGAGGTGATCGGCCCCGGCGTCGCCAACGAATGCGTAGAAACCAAGGACGGGCTCCACGTCTGGGAGGATCATTTCCTGCCCGAGATCGTCGATCCCATCACCGGCCGCGTGCTGCGCCAGGGCGAGCGCGGCGAGCTGGTGCTGACCTCGCTCACCAAAGAGGCGATGCCGGTCATCCGCTATCGCACGCGCGACCTGACGCGGCTCTTGCCGGGCACGGCACGAACCATGCGGCGGATCGAGAAGATCACCGGCCGCAGCGACGACATGATCATCCTGCGCGGCGTCAACCTGTTCCCGACCCAAATCGAGGAGCTGATCCTCGAGGACAAGCGCCTGGCGCCGCATTTCGTGATCGAGCTTACGCGCGAGGGAAGGTTGGACTCGATGCGCGTCAAGGTCGAAGGCCGCGGCGGCGCGGACGACGCCGAAGCCGGCCGCGCGCTGGCGCAGCGCATCAAGGCGCTGATCGGCGTCACCGCCGCGGTCGAGACAATGCCGCAAGGCGCCATCGAGCGCTCCATCGGCAAGGCCAAACGCATCGTCGACCTGCGCCCGAAGGACGAGTGAGGGCGCGCTAGACCTTGCGGCTGGCCGCGTTCCAGTGGCGCTCGAGGTTGGCGATGAGGGCGGGGCTGAAGTGGCAATAGGCCTGCTCGCGCGCATAGACCGCCATGTAGCGGCGGAAGAGGTCGAGCGACTCGACCCCGACCCGGAGCGCGCGGCGGTTGCCGGCGGCGCTGACGATGCCTGAATCGGTGAAATCGGCGCAGGCGCGCTCGACCGCGCGGTCCATGTCCGCAGGCGCCACCACCTCGTCGCAAATGAGCCGGCCCTCCGGACTGTCGCAATCGAGCCGCCGGCCGGACAGTATCGCCTGGCGCGCAATGCGGTCGCCGGTGAAGCGCGCGAGCCGCAGATTAGCGGCGCCGGGAATGATGCCCTCCTTGCGCGCCGGCAAGGTCATGTAGGCGTCGCTGGCGGCGATGACGCGGTCCATCACCAGGAGAAGCTGGCAGCCGCCGCCGATCGCGAACCCGTCGACCGCGGCCAGCCACGGCTTCTCGATGGTGCCGCCGGCGACCTCGTCGGGGTCCGCGTCGCGCCGCGCCACGCCGCGGAAGAGCTTGTTCACCAGCCCCAGATCGCGCGTCAGATACCACAGGAACGGGATCATGCCGCGGTAGAGATGGGTCAGGTTGATGCCGGCGTTGAAGACGCGCCTTCCGCGCCATTTCGCGTGCTCGACGCGGCCGCCGCGCAGCACCGCGATCTCGCTCGCCGGATCGAGCGTCGCGACATCGACGGCGATTTCGAGCGCGTCGAGCGTGGTCTCGTCCTCGGCGTTGAGGAAGCGCGGATTGCGCATGGTGACATGCGCCGCCTTGCCGCGCCGCTCGACGTGCGCCGTGCCGAGATCGAGCGTGCCGGTGGCCGCGAATTCCGGGGTGCGCGCCAGCGCCGCGTCCGTCGGCAGCAGCATGGCGTGGCAGAGATGCGCGCCCGAGGTTGGATCGGCCAGGACCGCGGCGACGAAGAGTCCCTGGTCCACCTCGCACCCGTCCTTGTCGCGCTGCGGCAGCGCGGCCTCGCGCGCGACTTCCGCGCGCGTCGGCACCAGGCCGGGGACGAGACCCGCCGCGTCGTAGGCGAGCGCTTCGACGCGCACGAACGCGGCGAGGTCGCGCGTCAGCGTGCGATAGAGCGCGGGCGCGTGCGCGGCGAGGAAAAGCCGACGCGCTTCGCGGGCCGAAGCGAGCAGCATTTCCGCCGCTTGCGCCTCGGCCGCATTGCGTTGGGGCTTGGGCGGCAGGCGCGCGAGGCGGTCGGTGGCGCCGCGCCAGAATTGCGCGAAGGTTCCGGTATCGGCGGCAAGATCGCCGGTCGCGAGCGGAGCGCCGGCGTCGGTCATCGCTTATCGCGCCTTCTTCGCCGCCTCCTGGACATAGGAGAGATCGGCGAGGCTCTTCACGTCGAGATCGGCCTTGAGGAAGCCCAGATCGCGCTGCGTCGCGACGTTTGACTGGAGCGCGTCGAGATCGGGCATGCCGTTGGGATCGTGATAAAAGTCGCCGCCCTTGGTGAAGAGCCAGCTCTGGAACACCGGCGCCGGGATCTTGCTGTAGTCGGAGACGATCTTCACGACCTCGTCGTGGTTCGCGGGATCGGAGTACCAATGCAGGTCGCGCAGCGAATCCTCGAGGAAGTCCACCACCGCGGCGCGGTTCTTGGCGAGAAAAGCCTGGCGCGCGGTGAGAATGATCATCTCCGAGCGGCCGATCGCCTCCTTCTGGGTGAAGAGAGTGCGGGCCATGTCGCGCAGGCCCGGATCGGCGCTGAACGGGCGCACCGAGCTGATGAGGTCGACCTTGTGCTCGGCCAGCATCGCTTTCATGTTGGGAAATCCGGCCTCGACGAAGGTAACGTTGCGCTTGTCCTCGAGCCCGTGCTTCTTGAGCATTGCCCGCATCGCCATGTCGACCGCGCTGCCGGCGCCGTTCGAGACCACGATCTTGTCCTTTAGGTCCTCGACGGTTTTGATCGGGCTGTCCTTGGCCACCATGTATTCGTTGGTGTAGTAGCCCTCGACGCCGTCCTGGAACACGTCGGCGATGATGCGCAGATCGCTCATGCCGGCGTTCTGGACCGCGAACGACACGGTCGAGAAGGCGAGCGGCGCCAGGTCGATCTCGCCCGCGGCCAAGGCCGTGATCATCGGCGGCGTCCCTTGGAAGCGCGTGGCTTCGAGCGTGTAGGACGCGCCCTCGTGCTTGGCGATCCCCTGCTTGCCGAACATGAGGAGCGGCGCGTCGGCCCCCGGCACGACATAACCCATGCGCAGCTTCACCGGATCGGCATCTGCGCCGCCTGCGAAGAGAGCGCCGGCCGCGAGCGCGCCGACCATCGCATTCCTGAACCGCATCCAACCCTCCTCGGCATAAGCTGCGGCGTTTGATAGCATGGCGCCGACGCGTGGTCGAACGGGTTCCCGCTCGCTAGGATGGCCGCGCGAGAACAAGGAGGCGGCGGTGACCGATGCGTTGGGGTGGCGCGCGAAATTTGCGGTGCTGATCCCGTCGACCAACACGTCGGTGCAGCCCGAGTTCGACGGCATGCGGCCCGTGGGCGTCACCAACCACATCTGCCGCATCCGCATCCCCAACATGAAGCTCGAGAGCGACGAGGATTTCGCGAAGCTCGTCGAGCACATCGCCGCCGGCCAGATCGAGGCGGTGGACAGCGCCATGACCTGCGAGCCCGACCGCATCGTGCTGGGCATCTCGGTCGAGACCTTTTGGGGCGGCTATGAGCTGTCGCGCCAGCTCAAGGCCGATCTCGAGCGCCACACCGGCCTTGCCGTCTCCATGGGTGCCGAGGCGAGCGAGCAGGCATTGAAGCGCCTCGGCGCGAAACGCATCGGCGTGGTGACGCCCTATTGGCCGATCGGCGACCGCAACGTGGCGCAGTTCTTCACCGAGGCCGGGTTCGAGGTCGAGCGCATGGTGGGACTGCGCTGCACCAGCCCGGTGGCGATCGCGCATGTCGGCGAGGCCGCGCTGCGCGACGCCATAGGCGCGGCCGACGGGCCCGAAATCGACGCCGTCATCCAGGTCGGCACCAATCTCGCCATGGCCCGCATCGCGGCCGAGGCGGAGCGTCGTCTTGCGAAGCCGGTGGTGGCGATCAACACCGCGATCTATTGGCACGCGCTGCGCGCGTCGGGGATCGACGACAAGGTCGCGGGCTGGGGCCAACTGCTCGAGGACTACTGACATGCCGATGGCAATGCGAATCCACCGCACCGGCGGACCCGAAGTCTTCGTCGCCGACGAGGTGCCGGTCGGCGCGCCCGGGCCGGGACAGGTGCGGCTGCGGCATGGCGCGTGCGGGATCAACTTCCTCGACACCTATCTCCGCAGCGGCCAGTACCCGCTGCGCCAACCGCTCCCCTGCATCCTCGGCGGCGAAGGCGCCGGCACCGTGCTCGAATTGGGTGCCGGCGTCAGCGACCTCAAAGTCGGCGACCGCGTCGTCTATAGCGGCCAGCAGGGCTCCTATTGCGAGGAGCGGCTGGCGCGGGCCGACCGCGTGAGCCGCATCCCCGATGGCATGAGCGAGACCGAGGCCGCGGCGATCTTCAACAAGGGCATGACCGCGGAATACCTCATCCGCCGCGCTTATCCAGTGCAGCCGGGCGATGCGATCCTGGTTCACGCCGCAGCGGGCGCGGTCGGGCTCGTCCTGTGCCAATGGGCGAAGCGATTGGGCGCCACTGTCCTCGGCACCGTGAGCACCGAGGCCAAGGCCAAGCTCGCGCGCGACAATGGCTGCGACCATGCGATCTTCTACACGCACGAGGATTTCGCCCAGCGCGCACGCGAGATCACCAACGGCGCGGGCGTGGCGGCGGTCTACGATTCGGTCGGCAAGGACACGTTTCTGCGCTCGCTGGACGCGCTCCGGCCGCGAGGATATCTCGTGTGCTTCGGCGAGGCCTCGGGACCTGCGCCGATGGTCGATCCGCGGACGCTCATGGACAAGGGCTCGCTGTTCCTGACGCGGGCGAGCCTCCTCCATTACGCCGCGAAGGACGACGATTATCGCGCCGCCTCGCGCGCCCTCTTCGATGCGATCGCCAAGGGCTGGATCAAAATCCGCCTCAACCAGACCTATCGGCTCGCCGACGTGGCCCAGGCCCATCGCGACATCGAGGCGCGCCGCACCACCGGTTCGAGCGTGCTGCTGCCCTAGCGCCGTCCGTGCGCCGCCTGGTCGACCGATTGAAGCCGCGGTTGCGGACGCTGCCGTTCTTCGGCGCGCTGCGTTTCGTCTACAGGTTCCCGTGCGATTCGAATTTCCGCCGCGCCTGGCGCCTCCAGCGCCGCCACCCCGACACGCTGTTCCAGCCCGCTGGCTACACGGTCGCGGACCGCTATCCGCTGGTGTTCCGCTTCGCGCGCGAGACGCTCGGTGCGGAGCGGCCGCTCCGTCTTCTGTCGTTCGGCTGCTCGACCGGCGAGGAGGTGTTCACGCTGCGGCGCTATTTTCCCGCCGCCTTCATCAAGGGCATCGACATCGATTCCGTCAGCATCGCCCGATGCAACGAGCATCGGGGCGGCGACCGGAATGTCGCGTTCGCGGTGGCGCACTCGACCGCAGGCGAGGAGAGCGGCTCTTACGACGCCATCTTCTGCATGGCCGTGCTGCGCCACGGCGCCCTCACCAATCCGGCGGCCGAGCGCTGCGACGAATTCATCCGGTTCGAGGATTTCGAGCGCACCGTCGCCGATTTCGCACGCTGCCTCAAGCCCGGTGGTCTGCTCGCCCTGAGATTCAGTAATTTTCGCTTCCGCGACACCGACGCCGCGCACAGTTTCAAATGCCTGCTGCGCGCCCGGCCGAACGCCTCGACCCCGGTCTTCGGCCGCGACAATCGCCGTCTTGCGGCTCCCACCGAGGAAGAGGTGGTGTTCCGCAAGCGCGGATGAGTTGTATGATCGGGCGATGGATTTCCGCAGCGACAACGTCGCCGGCGCGTCGCCCCAGATCATGGCGGCGCTGCTCGCCGCCAATGACGGCCCCGCCTCGTCCTATGGCGCGGACGCGGTGACTTCGCGCCTCGAGCGGCGCTTCGCCGAGCTTTTCGCGCACGAGGTCGCGGTCTTTCCCGTGGCGACGGGCACCGCCGCCAACGCGCTGGCGCTGGCCACGCTGACGCCGCCCTGGGGCATCGTCTATTGCCACGAGGACGCGCACATCGCGGTCGACGAATGCGGCGCGCCGGAATTCTTCGCCGGGGGCGCGAAGCTCGTCACGCTCGCGGGCGACGGTGGCAAGATCGCGCCGGCCGCGATCGCGGCGCGCCTGACCGAGCGCGGCTTCGTCCATCACGCTCAGCCAGCGGCGATCAGCGTGAGCCAGACGACCGAGGCCGGCACCGTCTACCGCCCCGACGAGATCGCGGCTTTGGGCGCGTTCGCGCGGCAAGAAGGGCTGGCGCTTCATGTCGACGGCGCGCGCTTCGCCAATGCGGTGGCGGCGTTCGGCTGCGCGCCCGCGGACATCACCTGGCGCGCCGGGGTCGACGCGCTGTCCTTCGGCGCAACCAAGAACGGCGCGCTCGCGGCCGAGGCGGTGATCTTCTTCGATCCCGCGAAGGCGCGCGATTTCGGTTATCGCCGCAAGCGCGGCGGGCATCTTCTCTCCAAGATGCGGTTCCTGTCGGCGCAGCTCGAGGCCTATCTCGAGGACGGGCTGTGGCTCGAGAACGCGGGCCGCGCGAACCGGATGGCGGCGCGGCTCGGCGCCGGGCTCGCGCGGCTCGGCGGCGCTCATTTGCGTCAGCCGGTCGAGGCCAACGAGGTGTTCGTCGAATTGCCCGAGCGCGTCATCGGCGCGCTCGCCGAGGACGGGTTCCAGTTCTATCGCTGGGGCAGCGCCGAGGCGACGTGCCTCAGGCTCGTCGCTTCGTTCGCGACGCGCGACGGCGAGGTCGACGCGTTTCTCGCCGCCGCCGCAAGCCGCCTCGCGCAAGTCAACGGCTGATTGAATCTTGACAGCGCGGCGGCCGGGATCGAAAGTTGCGGCGTTCATTGTGCGGGTGATGGCATGCAGTATGTTTGCGACGCGCCGGGCCACAAGACCTGGTTCCGCCTAGAGACGGACGCCGAGGCCACCGCCGAATCCGATCTCATGCAGCACGCGGTCGAGAAGTATTTCCGAAAGGAAAAGGAACGCGCGAGCCGCTCCTATCAGCCGACCTCGACCATCTTCATCGAGCAGGAGATCGGCCTCAAGGCGCATCTTCAGCGCGAGATGCCGCTGTTCCTGACCCTACGCGCCGACGACGGCACCGCGCTCGTCACGGCAATGCTGCCGCCGAGAGGACGCGACGATGCCGGCTTCCGGCCGATCATCGTCGGTCCGCGCAACAACGATCCCTATACCGATCATGCCGACGCGATCCGCGCGCTGGCGCAGCATTTCGCCATCGTCCTCGACCGCGCGCGCTGCTTCCCCTACCGCCGCGACTAAGGCCCGACGCGCTTATTTCGCGTCGTCGGAACGGCTGATGCGCGCCAGGACATCGGCCGCCTCGCGCGAGGCGCGCAGCTTCTGGCCGACATCGGGCAGGAAATGGATGTGGCCGAACTCGTCGAGGAACCCCGTCTCGGTATCGGGCGGCAGTTCCGCGACGATGCGCTGATAGACGCGGAGAATCCGCGCGAGATCGGCGGCAGTGAGCGGTCGAGTCTTCGCCACGCTTGCCCCCTCGTCTCCAGGCGCCGGGAACGACACTATCCCCCGCCGCAAGCCGCCCTTGCAAGCCGCGCGCCCGGGGCATCTCCTTGACACGCGCCGGACCGCGCCCGCGTAATGAAGCGCCGGATGGCCAAGACCAGGAGCGACCATGACCGACGCCGTCATCGTCTCCACCGCGCGCACGCCGATCGGCCGGGCCGGACGGGGCGCCTTCAACTTCACCCACGGCGCCGAGTTGGGCGGCCACGTCATCCGCCACGCCGTCGCGCGCGCCGGGATCGAGCCCGCCGCGGTCGAGGACGTGGCGATGGGCTGCGCGCTGCCGGAGGGCGCGACCGGCGGCAACATCGCGCGCCAGGCCGCGCTCCGCGCCGGGCTTCCCGCCAGCACCGCGGCCATGACCATCAACCGCTTCTGCAGCTCGGGACTGCAGGCGATCGCGGCGGCGGCGCAGCGCATCATCGTCGACGGCGTTCCGGTCGCGGTCGCGGGCGGGCTCGAATCGATCAGCCTGGTGCAGCCCAACCTCAACCGCCATCACCACCAGGACCAATGGCTCTTGCAGCATGCGCCGCACATCTACATCACCATGATCGAGACCGCCGACATCGTCGCCAAGCGCTATGGCGTGAGCCGCGAGCGCCAGGATGAGTACGCGCTGGTGAGCCAGCTTCGCACCGCCGCGGCGCAGCGCGAAGGAAGGCTCGTGCGCGAGATCGTGCCGCTCGCCACCGTCAAGCTCGTCGCCGACAAGGACAGCAACGAGACGCGGCAGGAAGCCGCCAACCTGACCCAGGACGAAGGCAACCGGCCCGACACCACGATCGAGGGGCTGGCGAAGCTCAAGCCGGTACGCGGCGACGACGCCTTCATCACCGCCGGCAATGCGAGCCAGCTGTCCGACGGCGCCTCGGCCGCGGTCCTCATGTCGGACAAGGAGGCGGCGCGGCGCAACATCACGCCCCTGGGCATTTTTCGCGGCCTCGCCGTCGCCGGCTGCGAGCCCGACGAGATGGGGATCGGCCCGGTCTTCGCGGTGCCGCGGCTTCTCGTACGCAATGGACTCAAAATCGACGATATCGGTTTGTGGGAGCTGAACGAGGCGTTCGCGAGCCAGGTGATCTATTGCCGCGACCGGCTCGGCATCCCGATGGAGCGGCTCAATGTCGATGGCGGGGCGATCGCCATCGGCCATCCCTATGGCATGAGCGGCGCGCGCATGACCGGCCACGCGCTCATCGAAGGCAAGCGCCGCGGCGTGCGCTATGCCGTGGTGACCATGTGCATCGGCGGCGGCCAGGGCGCGGCCGGCCTGTTCGAGATCGTGTGAGGGCGCGGATGGACCTGAGCTTCACCGTCCAGGAGATCGCATTCCGCGAGGAGGTGCGCGACTTCATGCGCAGTTCGCTGCCGCCATCGATCCGGCGCAAGATGGTCGAGGGGCGCCATCTCGGGAAGGACGACATCGTCGCCTGGCAGCGCCTCCTCAACGCCAAGGGCTGGGCCGTGCCGCACTGGCCCGCTCAATGGGGCGGGCAGAACTGGACGCCGGTGCAGCAGTACATCTTCCAGGACGAGATGCAGCAGGCGCCCGCGCCGTCGCCGCTGCCATTCGGCGTCAACATGGTGGGGCCGGTCATCATCGCCTTCGGCAGCGAGGCACAGAAGCGCCGCTTCCTGCCGCGCATCGCCAATCTCGACGAGTGGTGGTGCCAGGGCTTCTCCGAGCCGGGCGCGGGCTCGGACCTCGCCTCGCTCAAGACCGCGGCCAGGCGCGACGGCGACCATTACGTCGTCAACGGCCAGAAGACCTGGACCACCCTGGCGCAGCATGCTGACTGGATTTTCTGCCTGGTGCGCACCGACGGCGCGGTCAAGAAGCAGGAGGGCATCTCGTTCCTGTTGATCGACATGCGCAGCAAGGGCATCACCGTGCGCCCCATCGTCACGATCGACGGCGGCAACGAGGTCAACGAGGTGTTCTTCGACGACGTGGTGGTGCCGGTCGAGAACCGGGTCGGCGTCGAGAACAAGGGCTGGGACTATGCCAAGTTCCTGCTCGGCAACGAGCGCACCGGCATCGCCCGGGTCGGGTTTTCCAAGGAGCGCATCCGCCGCATCAAGGAATTGGCCGCGCTCGAATTCGCCGGCGGCCGCCCGATCATCGAGGACGAACGCTTCCGCGAGAAGCTCGCCGCGCTCGAGGTCGAGCTGAAAGCGCTCGAGATGCTGCAGCTTCGCGTCGTCGCGTCGGAACGCAAGCGCGACCCCACCAAGCCCGACCCCTTCTCCTCGATCCTCAAGATCAAGGGCGCGGAAATCCAGCAGGCGACGTCGGAGCTGCTGCTCGAAGTGGTCGGCCCCTATGCGCTGCCCTACGCGCCCGAGGAGAACGCGGGCGCCAACGAACCGGCGATCGGCCCCGACTGGGCCGCGCCCATCGCGCCCACCTATTTCAACTGGCGCAAGATCTCGATCTATGGCGGCTCCAACGAGATCCAGCGCAACATCATCGCCAAGGCGATCCTGGGGCTCTGAGCGATGGATTTCGACCTCAGCGAGGAGCAGACGCTGCTGCAGGCCAGCGTCCAGCGGCTGATGGCGGACCATTACGGCTTCGAGCAGCGCAAATCCTATGGCGCCGCGCCCGAGGGCTGGAGCCGCGAGATGTGGCGGCGCCTCGCCGAGCTGGGACTCTTGGGCCTGCCGTTCGACGAGGCGCAGGGCGGCTTCGGCGGCGGCCCGGTCGAGACCATGATCGCGATGGAGGCGATGGGCGGCGCGCTCGCGCTCGAGCCCTATCTCGCGACCGTGGTGCTGGCGGGCGGATGTTTGCGCCACGCCGGCAGCGCCGCGCAGCTCGCTTCGCTGGTGCCGGCGATCGCCGCGGGCGAGACAGTGCTCGCCTTCGCCCATGGCGAACGCCAGGCGCGCTGGGACTTGGCCGACGTGGCGACCCGGGCGCGGCGCGACGGCGGCGGATGGGTGCTTGAGGGCGAGAAGAGTCTGGTGCTGCAGGGCGGCTCCGCCGACCGCTTCGTCGTTTCGGCGCGCGTTTCGGACGAGCGGCGCGAGCGCCAGGGCATCGCCCTCTTCCTCGTCGAGGGCACGGCGCAAGGCCTGTCGCGCCGCCCCTATCCGACCCAGGACGGGATGCGCGCGGCCGAGATCTCGCTCGCCTCGGTTCGCGTTCCGGCCGATAGCGTTCTCGGCGAACCGGGAACGGCGCTCGGCGCCATCGAGCGCGTGATCGACGAGGCGATCGCCGCGCTCTGCGCCGAGGCGGTGGGCGCGATGGCGGCGCTCGCGGACCTCACGGTCGAATATCTCAAGACGCGGCGCCAGTTCGGCGTGGCGATCGGCAGCTTCCAGGCGCTGCAGCATCGCGCCGCCGACATGCGCATCGCCTTGGAGCAGGCGCGCAGCATGACCCTCTTCGCCACCATGATGGCGGGCTCGGACGACGCCGACGAGCGCGGCAAGGCAATGGCCGCCGCCAAGGTGCAAGTGGGCCGCTCCGGCAAGCTCGTCGGCCAGCAGGCGATCCAGCTTCACGGCGGCATCGGCATGACGATGGAATACAAAGCGGGGCACTATCTGAAGCGCCTCGCCATGATCGACGCCGCTTTCGGCGACGCCGACCATCACCTGCGCGCGCTGGCGCGGGCCGGCGGGATTTTCGCGTAGGGCTTACACCGATTGCACGAACGCCGTGCGTCCTTCGACTTCGCTCAGGATGAGGGGAATCCTTTTGTTGCACAAAGGATGGTCCTCACCCTGAGCGGAGCGAAGCGTAGTCGAAGGGCGCACCCTCGTTACGACGGCATCGCGCCCATGAAGTCGCGCTTGCCGATCTCGATACCGAGCTCGCGCAGGATGTTGTAGGCGGTGGTGATGTGGAAATAGAAGTTCGGCATCGCCAGGTGATAGAGGTAGTTCTGCGCCTTGAACTGGCGCGGCTGGCCGCCCACCGGGATGGTGAGCTGGTTGTCCTCGTGGCCGTCGAGCTGGGCCGGCTTCAATGTCCCGAGGAAGGCGAGCGTCTTGTCGATGCGCGACTTCATCTCCTCGAAGCTGTTGTCGAGGTCGGGGAATTTCGGCACTTCGACGCCGGCCGCGCGTCCCGCGCCGAGCGCGTGCTCGCAGGCCTGGCGCACCTGGCGCGCCAAGGTGAACATGTCGGGATAGAGCCGCAAATTGAGCACCACGTTGGGATCGAGCTTGCGCGCGGTGACGCCGGCCTCGCCCTTCTCGATCACGCCCTTGAGGCCGCCTAGAAGCTGCTGAAACACCGGCACCGACGCATAATACATCGTGATGGCCATGAAACTGTCCTCCTCGGTTTGTGATGGGGGTCTTGCCGCGTCGATCTTAGCCGGGCGCGCGCGGTCTTGCCACCGCGCAGCTTGCGGCGCCTAATCCGCCGATGCCGACAACGGAGGCATCATGAGCACCGATTTGCGCCCGCTCGCGCCGCCCAGCCTCGCACCTGAGTTGAAGGCGATCGTCGAGGCCCCGTTCCCGCGCTTTTCCGCCGCCGAGATGACGCGGCGCCGCGACGCCGTCGCGGCCGCGATGAAGGACGCCGAAATCGACCACCTCGTCATCTACGGCGCCAACCGCAGCGGCAACATCATCCAGTGGCTGACGCAATGGCCGGTGCTGACCGAGGCGGCGGGCGTCCACACGCCGGGCCGGCGCGATTGCCTCTACATCCAGTATTACAATCACGTGGCACAGGCGCGCCGCCTGGCCGAGGCGCAGGTCGAATGGGGCGAGCAATCGGCGATCGGCTGCGCCATCGCCGAGCTGGAGCGGCGGGGCGCCGCGCGCGACCGGGTCGGCGTGATCGGGCCGATGGGCTTCCGCGCCTATGCCGAGCTCGGCAAGAGCTTCGGCGCGGTCAAGGATCTGAACCCGGCCTATTTCCGCCTGCGCCTCGTCAAGTCGGACGAGGAGATCAAGTGGTTCCGCATCGGCGCGGCCTATTCCGATCTCGGCATCGCCGCGCTGGAGCGCGAATTGCGGCCGGGCCTCAGCGAGCGCGAGCTGGGCGCGATCATCGAGGGCGCGTGGCTGCCCCATGGCGGCAGCAACGTGATCCATTTCCTCGGCGCCACGGCGATGGACGCGCCCGATTCATGCGTGCCGGCGCAGCATCACTCGACCCGCCGTATCGCCTTGGGCGACGTCGTCACCACCGAGATCAGCGGCAGCTTCTGGGACCATTCGGGCCAGGTGCTGCGCAGCTTCGCCGTGGGGCGCGAGCCGACGCAGCTCTATCGCGATCTCCACGCGGCGGCGGACGCGGCCTTCGCCGCGATCTTCGCCGCGGTGCGGCCCGGCGCCAAGCCCGCGGACCTCATCGCCGCCTCGCACGTGATCGAGGATATGGGCTTCACCACCAACGACGATATCGTGCACGGCTATGGCGGCGGCTATTTGACGCCGGTGCTGGGCTCGAGGAGCCGCCCGGCCGGGCCGGTGCCCGACTTCGCGCTGGCGCCCGGCATGATGATGGTGATCCAGCCCAACGTCATCACGCGCGACGACCGCGCCGGCGTGCAGACCGGCGAGCTGGTGCTGGTCACCAAAGACGGCGCCGTACGCATGCATAATTTCCCGCGCGGCTTCCGCCGCGTCGGCTGAGGCGAGGGCGCGACATGCCGCATCGTTCAATTCCATCACCGTCGGAATCCCGCTAGCATCGGCGCATGTCGATCCGCGTCAAGATCCTGTCGCTGGCATTCACGCTGCTCGTCATCTTCGGCATCGTGGTCGGCGCGTCGGCCTTTCTGGTGCGCGAGGTCGCGACCGAGGTGGGCGGCATCACGCGCTTTCACGAGCCGCTGATCGCGCATATCGCGAATCTCGACGTCATCACCGACGAATACGAGCTCATCGTGCTGCGGATGATGCGCCGGATCGACCTGACGCAGAGCGACATCGAGACACGGCTGGCGCGATTGCAGGCGATTGCCGCCCAGATGCAAGCCGATTTCCACGACATGAACGCGCTGCTCGACCAGGCGATCATCGAAGACGATCTGCCGGTGGAGAACCGGCTCGCCTTCGCCCGCATCAAGGGCGGGATCGGGTTTATCGAACGCAAGCTCGATCCTTTCGTCGCGACCGGCGACAAGGTCGCGCGCGCGGTCGCCGCCGGCCGCACCGAAGAGGCGCGCGTGCTGTCGCTCGATTTCCGCAACTACGAGGAGACGTTCGGCCCGGACACGGCCGCCGTCCGCAAGACGGTCTTCGACCTCACCAAGGCCGCCACGGCGTCGGTGAGCAACAAGCTGGTGGCGATGCAATATCTGAGCTTCGGCCTGTTCGGCCTCGCCGCCATCCTCGGACTCGGCGCCGGCGCCGCCGTGTCGGCCGACGTGGTCCGCGCGCTGCGGCGCATCGTCGAGGGCACCAGGGCGGTCGAGGCGGGCGAGCTCACCTATTCCGTGCCGGTCCGCACCAACGACGAGATCGGCCAGCTCGCGGTGGCGTTCAACCGCATGGTGGTGGATTTGCGCGCCAAGGAGCGGATCAAGGACACGTTCGGCAAGTTCGTCGATCCGCGCATCGTCGCCGGCCTGATCGAAGCCAGGCCGGACGACGTCGACCATGCCGAGCGCCAAGTGGTGACGGTGTTCTTCTCCGACGTCGCGGGCTTCACCTCGATCAGCGAGCGGCTTACGGCCGCGGCGATGGTCAACCTCCTCAACCATTACTTCCGCGCCGTCACGCAGTGCATTCGCGACAAGAACGGCATCGTCGACAAGTACATGGGCGACGGCGTCATGGCGTTCTGGGCGGCGCCGTTCTCGACCGGCGACAGCCACGCGTCGCTCGCCTGTCTCGCCGCGCTGGCGCAGCAGGAGGCGATCGCCGAGCTGAGAAAGGAGCTGCCGAACATCACCGGCTTGAGGCGCGACGCGCCCAATTTCGTCGTCCGGATGGGGATCGCCACCGGAGAGGCCGTGGTGGGGACGATCGGCTCGCCGGTGTCGAGCTCCTTCACCGTCATCGGCGACACGGTCAATCTCGCCTCGCGGCTCGAGGCCGTGAACAAGATCTACGGCACGCGCATGATCATCTCCGACGAGACCTTGCGGCTCGCCCAGCGCGAGATCGAAGCGCGCGAGCTCGACGTGATCGCCGTCGTCGGCAAGAGCGAGCCCATCGGCATCCACGAGATCCTGTGCGCCACCGGCGAGCTCGCGCCCGCGCAAGCCGAGCTGTGCGACACTTTCGCCAAGGGCCTCGCCGCCTATCGCGCGCGCGAATGGGACGAGGCCGAGCGGCTGTTCCGCCAGTGCCTTGCGCTCGCGCCCGGCGACGGCCCCTCCGCCCTTTATGTCGAGCGCATCGCCACGCTCCGCGCCGAGCCGCCGCAAGCGGATTGGGACGGCGTCTGGCGCTTCCTGAACAAGTAGCTAGCGCTTCGGCACGTAACCGATCGCCTCGACCTCGAGGCCGCAATCCATCGGCGTGCGTCCCGCCTGCATGCGCGTCCGCGCGGGGAGCGTCGCGGTGCTGGTGAAATAGCGGCGATAGATGCGGTCGAAGCTCTCCTGCTGCGACTGGTCCTTGAGCCAGACGATCACCTTCAGGAGGCAATCCATGTTCGAGCCGGCGGCCTCGACGAGACGCTTCATGTGATCCATCACGATCTCGGCCTGGCGCTCGAACGGGATGTCGGGAAAGGGCGGGATCGGCTTGCCCGAGGCGCGCGCCTCGCGCAGCCGGGCGCAATACTCCTCCTCGAACGGCGGCAGGCCGGAGATGAAGATCATGTCGCCATAGCGCACGCACATGTTGAAGGGACCGTTGGTCTCCGGCACGTCGGCCTTGATCACTTCCTTCTCCAAGGGACCGCTCCTTGTCATTGCTCGGTCGAGCGTAGCACAATGGCGGTGCCGCACCCGCGAAGGAACCCTCATGGCGATCGACCCCGAGCACGAACGCTGGAACGCGCGCTTCGCCGCCGCGCCCGACTATGTCTTCGGCACCGCGCCCAACCAATTCCTCGTGTCGCAGCGCGCGCGCTTGAAGCCGGGCCAGAAAGCGCTCGCGGTCGCCGACGGCGAGGGCCGCAACGGCGTGTGGCTGGCGCAGCAGGGGCTCGAGGTCCTGTCGGTCGATGTCTCGCCCGCGGCGCAGGATAAGGCAAAGAAGCTCGCGGCCGCGAACGGCGTCGCGATCGCGACCGAGCTTGCCGACATCACGCGCTGGCGCTGGCCGGTGGAGCGGTTCGACGTCGTCGCCGCCATCATGATCCAGTTCGCGCAATCGCCCGCGCGCGAGGCGATCTTCGGCGCCATGAAGACGGCGCTGAAGCGCGGCGGCCTTGTCATCATCCAGGGCTATCGGCCGGAGCAGCTCGCCTATAAGACCGGGGGGCCGCCCAATGCCGAGAACATGTACACGGAGGAGATGCTGCGGCGCGAATTCGGCGATTTCGCGATCCTGCATCTGCGCGCCCACGACGACCCGATCGCCGAAGGCGCGGGCCATAGCGGCATGTCGGCGCTCATCGACATGGTGGCGCAGAAACCTTGACGCGGTCGGCTATTTCCGCGCCGCGGTGAAGGGATAGATGATGGTGCCCGACTTCATCTCGGGCGGCCACAGGATGGGCTCGTGCGAGCCGTCGCGGAACTGGTCGACGTCGTTGGCCTTGATGTTCTGGAACTGGGTGAAGACCTGCCGCGGCTTGAGCCATTCGCCGTCGTCGTTGAAGGCGATGTCGCCGACGATGGTGTGGAAGCCGTGCGCGTGCATGTATTTCGCGAGCTTGTCCTGGTCGAGTGTTTGCGCGCCCTCGACCGCCTGCGCCAATACCTCGCCCGTGGCATAGGCGAAGGGCGCGAAGGCGAAGCCCAGCGGATCGAGCCCCTGGGCCGGAGCCTGCGCCTGGTATTTCGCCAGGAATTCCTTGGTGCCGGGAAAATTGAACGCGGGTCCCGGCGTGAACACCTGATTATTCACGATGCCGTTCATCAGCGGCCCCAATTGCAGCTTGAACGGCGTGGCGAGCAGACCCGTCATCAGCCCGCCCACCATCTTGGCCTCGAATCCCACCTAGGACATGGCGCGCACGATGCCGACCGTGTCGGGCGGATATGACGCGACGAACACGAGATCCGGGTAGGTCGCCTGGACGGCGCGGATGATGGGCGCGAAATCCTGGGTCGGCGGCGGGTAGCTCTGGTGATAGACGACCTCGAACCCGGCCGCCTTGGCGTTGTCGACCGCGCCGTCGGTGAGCGTGCGGCCGAACTCGGCGTCGGCGCCGATGATGGCCACGGTCTTGGGCTTGGGCGTCTGCGTGGCGGCGAGCGCGAAGAACCCCTCGGAGAAGCGCTGGCCGGCGTTCGATCCGGTGGAGATCATCGAGAAATACCGGGCGTAATGGAAATGCCGGTTCACGTCGACCGCGAAGAGGCCGAGCGTCAGCTTGTCGTGCTGCATGACGACGGGAATGGCGGGCGCCACGAAATTCGTGCCGTAGGGACCGACCAGGAGTTCGACCTTGTCGATGTCGATGAGCTTGGTGTAGATGCCGGGCACGTTCGAGGGATTGGTCTGGTCGTCATAGAAGACCAGTTCCACCGGCCTTCCCATGAGGCCGCCCTTGGCGTTCACGTCGTCGCGCCAGATCTGGAACGACAGCAGAAGCTGCTTGCCGTTGGGCGCGGAGCCGCCGGTCAGATTGTCGCTGAAGCCGATACGGATGGGATCGGCGGCGCGCGCCGGGAGCGCGAACAGCGCCGCGAGCAGAAGCGCCGCAAGCGCGACGCGCGGGAGCGCGAGACGGGGCAAGGCGTCCTTCCTCAATTGGCGGCGGCGCGGACCGGGTTCGACAGGGTGCCGACCGGCTCGACCGTCGCGGTCACCACGTCGCCCGGCTGCATGAACACCTTGGGGTTGCGGCCATAGCCGACGCCTGCGGGCGAGCCCGTCGTCATCACGTCGCCCGGCATGAAGCGATACCAGCGCGCGTAGTACGCGATGAGCTGCGGGATGTTCCAGATCAAGTCCGACGTGTTCGAATCCTGCATCACCTTGCCGTTCAAGGTGGTGACCATGTGCACGTCGTTGGGATCGGCGATCTCGTCCTTGGTGGCGATGACGGGACCCATGGGGCAGAAGGTCGGAAGCTGCTTGCCCATGCGGTTCTGGTCGGGGTCCTTGGTCTTCTGGAACGACTCGACCCAGTCGCGCGCCGACACGTCGTTGATGATGGTGTAGCCGGCGACATAATTCATCGCCTCGGCCTCGCTGACATTGTGGCAGGGCGCGCCGAACACGACCGAGAACTCGCCCTCGAGATCGACCATGGCCGGGCATTGCGGCGGCAGGACGATGGGCGCGCCCGGCCCGATGATGGCGTTGACGTTCTTCATGAAGGCGTGCGGCTCGTCCTCGCCCTTGCTGTTCATCTCCTTGAGATGGCTCTTGTAAGCGCGGCCATGCGACAGGACGATGCCAGGCCGCGGCACCGGCGCCAGCAGCGCGAGCGATGCGAGCGGCCTGAGCGCGCCCGCCTCCTTGAGCCGCGCGGCGACGCCGCCGCTGGCGACGCGATCGACGAGGCGCCGCACGAGATCGAGTCCCTCGCTTCCCGCCGCGAGGAGCGCCGGCATTGCCGGCGGGACCCACCCCGCGAGCGGCAGCACCGGCGCGGCGAGCGCGAAGTCGAGCACGTCGTCGCCGACGACGACGCCAGGCCGGCCGCCGGGCGGCACCGAGATGGTGACGAGTTTCATGGCGCGGGGCTCCGGTCGGCGCGGCGCGGTCGCGGTCCCGCCTTGATGTCGCCGCGCGCGAAATGCGTGTCGTAGCGGCCGTTGCCGGTGCCCTGGCCCTCGCCGGCATATTGGAATTCCCACCAGTTGCCGTCGCGGTCCATGAAATAGAAGCCGTATGTCCCGTGATTGTCGACGATCTTGGTCACCTTCTGGATGCCGTAGCGCGATTTGTGCTCGAGCGCCAACGCGTGCGCGCGATCGACATCGGCGCGCGTCTCCATGTCGATGCCCCAATGATTTCCGACCCTGAGCGGCCGCACCCTGCTGCCCGCCTCGAGGCACACGATGGCCCAATATCCACCCTTCCTGAGCATCATCGCGCGGGGCGCGTGATGGACGCATTCGAGGCCGAGAAATTCCTCGTAGAACGGCCGCGATTCCTTGAGGCTGCGGCATTCGAGCGTCCCGTGCGTCAGCATGCGCGGGCGGTTCAACGGCTCGACCCGCGTATCGCTTTCGTGCTCCAGCTCGGCCGTCATCGCGGTCCTCCCTCGCCTACCAACATGCGCGCGAGCATCGCCCCGCGCGCCACCTTTGGCAAGGTCAGGGGAAGAGGGGTCGTCGCTCAATTTGGACTTCCGCCATGTGCCCAAACGGAAATCGCCGGTCCTACTCGATCACCTCGTCGGCGACGGCGAGAAGGGTCGGCGGGATGGCGAGGCCGAGCGCTTTGGCCGTCGTCGTGTTGATCACCAACTCGAACTTGGTCGGTTGCTGAACCGGTAGATCGCCGGGCTTCTCGCCTTTCAGAATCCTTGCGGCGTAGGCGCCGGCCTGACGGTAGCCATCGCCAAGATCGGTGCCATAGCTCATCAAGCCGCCGGCGGCGGGAAATACGCGCCAAGGGTCGATCGTGGGCACGGCGTGCCGCACCGCCAGCGTGGCAATTTGGCCCGACCGGCCAGTCAGGAACGGCTCGGCGGTCACGAGCAGAGCGTCTGCGTGCCGGTTCGTGATGGTCGTGAAGGCGGCGTCTATCTCTTCCGGGGTCGCGGCGTTCAGCAGCAGGAGCTTCATTCCATTCGCGCGTGCGGCGTTCTCCAAATCCGCTGGGGCGGGCAGAAGGGCTTGATCGTCGGGGTTCACGAGCACCGCGATGACCGCGGCGTTGGGAACGATCCGATGAATCATCTCCATCTGCTTAGGAAAGAGAAGGACCGTGAATGTCGTCATGCCCGTGATGTTGCCGCCCGGCCGATTGAGGCTCGCGACAAGGCCGCTTTTGACGACATCGCTGCCGCCACCATAGAAGACGATCGGGATGGTGGATGTCGCGGCCTTCGCCGCCGGGCCGGGCCGAGCCCGCCGTTCGCGACGATCACGCTCACCGAACGGCGGACCAATTCGTCAGCGAGTGCCGGCAATTTTTCGAAGTTTCCGTCGGCCGAGCGGTACTCGACGACGACATTTTGGCCTTCGACATAGCCTCCTGTGCGCAATCCGTCCCGGAACAGCGGCAAAAATGGGTCGCTCGACGACAGGCTGGTGAGGTAACCGACCACCGGCTTCGCCGGCTGCTGCGCGCGCGCTGCATGCGGCCACGCCGCCATCGGGCCGCCGAGCATCACAATGAGATCGCGCCGCCCGATTAGCCCAGGCCAACCGCCAGCGTTCTTCTCGTACTTCACGGTCCCCCTCGACCTTGACGTACTTAGTTTTAGCACAGGAGGGGCCGTCGCGGCTATCGGCGTGGGTCGACCGAGTTCCGAGTTGGGTCAATGGGGGAAATTTAAGGACGGCGCTACTTGAAGAACCTCTTGGCGTATGAAAGATCGCCCGGGCGCGCCGCGAGGAACCAGTCCACCAACTCGGCGTGACGCGGCACCCATACATCGGGAAAGCCCGCGACATAGCGCAGGATCTTCTCCACCTGCGCCGCGATCAGCGGGCGTCCGCCGAAATGGCTGTGGACCGCGAGATGCAGCAGCCCCATCGGCTCGGCGTCGTAGAGATAGTCGAAGCTGTCCTTGTAGACGTCGTAATAGTCGCGCGGGCTCGCGCGCAGCACGCGGTTGTCGACGAACTCGCTCCACGGCAGCGCGACGATCGGACCCGCCGGAGTCTCGATCAGCTTGGGCATGGACGTATCGAGCGCCTCGGCGTGCCAGTGCACCCCCTCGCGCACGAGAAGCTCCGGCGTTTCCGGGGTGAAGCTGTAGACCGGGCTGCACCAGCCTTGCGGGCGCCGTCCGGACTGGGATTCGAGGATGTCGAGCGCGCGGCGGATCGAGCGCTGCTGCTCGTCGACCGTGAGGTCCGAGAGATATTTGTCCTGGGCGTAGCCGTGGGCGCCCAAATCGTGGCCCGCCGCGATGACGGCGCGCACCGCCTCGGGATAAAGCTCGGCCGAGAGCGCGTTGGCGAAAATGGTGGCCTTGACCCGCGCGCGCTCCAAGACGCGCAACAGGCGCCAGATGCCCTCGCGCCCGCCGTAATGCGACCACTCGACCCCGCCATGGTCGATGGCGCCCGGCTTCAGCGGCGTGGTGCGCGGGAAATATGTGGGCGACTTGCCCTCGGTCCAGTTCTCGAGCAGCACGCTCACCAGCACCGCGACGCGCTTGCCGCCGGGCCAGGTCGCCGTCTCGCTCACGATATATCCAGCGCGAAGCGCTTGAGGTCGGCCAGGGTGCAGTATTGCAGCGCGCCCTCGTGCGTCGCGCGCAGCACGACGCGCGGCGCCTGGCCGGCCTCGAACGCCTCCTGCCAGCGCGGCGCGCACAGGCACCAGCGGTCGCCCGCCTTCAGCCCGGCGAAGCCGTATTCCGGCACCGGCGTCGAGAGATCGTTGCCGCGCGATTTCGAGAAAGCGAGGAATTCGGCGGTCATCACCACGCACACCGTGTGGCTGCCTAAATCCTGGGGCCCGGTGTCGCAACAGCCATTGCGGAAGAATCCCGTCATCGGCTTCAGCGAGCAGGCGTCGAGCGGGCCGCCGAGCGGGTTGCGTGCCGGGCCGCCGCCGCCGCGTCCGCCGCTGCTGTCCCTGGGCATGGATCGCCTCCACGATTGAGGAAGCGCAAGATATACCGCGCTTTGCCGTCTTGCGCGACGGCCGGCCTAAAGAAAGAAGGCGGCGCCCGCTTGTGCGGCACGCCGCCCTCCGGCCCGCTTTCGGCGAGCGAGGCCGTCTACCTGACGATCACCGTCCCAGGCGCGACGTAGTAGGTCGGCGCGGGGTAGTAGTAGGTCGCCGGCGGGTCGCGATAGATGACCGGCGGCGACTCATAGGTCACCGGCGGCGCGACATAAGTCTCCGCCGGCGGCGGGGCGTAGTAGACCGGCGCATTGGGACCGATGCCGATGCTCACCGGGCCGAGATCGACGCCGACGAAATCGCGCGCTTCGGCCTTGGCTGTGACGAACGCCAAGGTCGCGGCGCCGAGAAGGCCAGCCACCACCAGCGATCGTGTCATTGGATCAAGTCGGAACCTCATGATCCATCTCCTGCTGTTTCACCAAACTGCGGCGGCCCGAGCCATTGTGTCGAGGGGCGCGGCGGGACCGCCTCCACGCGCCGTTCCAAGGTCAACGGGGCCACGGCGGGGTGGTTCCAAGGACGCCGAATTACCGGTAACTTGTTGATCGAAGGAAATAAAATTCTCCCGGGCGGCCATCGAACCGTCGTATTTCCGCCACGACGCCGCCGCGGCTTCGGGCGCCAGCCGGTTCTCCCCGGCGCGGCGTTGCTCTAGACTTTTGCCAACCAGGGAGCGCCCGCGATGAAGATCATCCAGTTCCGCGAGCCCGGACTGCCGGGCGTGATGCAGTTGATCGACGTGCCGGTGCCCGAACCCAAGCCGGGCGAGGTGGTGGTGCGCGCGCATTCGATCGGGGTCGGCATTCCCGACACGCTCATCCGCGCCGGCAGCTATGGCTGGATGCCGCCCCTGCCGGCGACGCCCGGCACCGAGCTCTCCGGCACGATCGAAAGCGTGGGGGCGGGCGTCACGTCGCGCCGCAAGGGACAGCATGTCTACGCCTCGGCGCGCGAGCGGCCGCATCGCGGCGGGCACTACGCCGAATATGTCGCGGCCCCGGCCGAGGCGATCTACGTGCTGCCGGACTCGGTCGATCTCGAGGCGGCGGCGGCGCTCGCCAATTACCAGGTGGGATATCACATGCTGCGCGACGCGGCGCGGGTGACCAAGGGCCAGACCATCCTCATCTATGCCGCCGCGGGCGGCATGGGGAACGCGCTCATCGATCTGTCGCTGGCGTGGGGGCTCAGCGTCATCGGCGTGGTCAGCAACCCGGAGAAGGCGCGGTTCGCGCGCGACCTCGGCGCGCATCATGTCATCGACCGCAAGAGCGAGGACGTGGCCGAGCGCGTCAAGGCGCTGACCGGCGGACGCGGCGTCGATGTCGTGATCGACCCGGTCGGCGGCCCGACCGTCGCCGGCAATCTCGCGCTGCTGGCGCCGATGGGGATGCTGGTGATCTATGGCGGGCTGGGCGGGCGCAACCACGGCGACGTGCTGGCCGCGATGCGCGGACTGGGACGAATTTGTCCCGCGATCCGTTCCTTCTCGATCCATGCCTGGGACCATCTCACCGACGAGCGGCGCGCCGGCATGCGGGCGCTCATCGACATGCTGGCCGAGGGCAAGCTCCATCCGCGCATCCATGCGCGCTTGAAGCTCGCCGAGGCCAGACGCGCGCACGAGATGTTGGAGAGCGGCGCGGTGCTGGGGAAGCTGCTGCTGCAGCCGTGATCAGCGCGCGGGCGGCGGCGCTGCTTCCGGCGCGGTCGCGGTGCGCTCGCGCCAGTTCCACCACCCGCCGCCCATGGCGAGGAAGAGCTGCGCCGTGTCGAGATAGCGCTGCGCCCGCGCGCGCACGAATCCGAGCCGCGCCTGCTGCACGACGCGCTGCGCATCGACCACCTGGAGCACGCCGGTATTGCCGAGCGCGTAGGAGCGCCGATTGAGATCGAGCGCCGACTGTGCCGCCGCGAGCGCGCTTTGCTCCGCCGCCAACAGCTCGGCGTCATGGCCCAGCGCCTGCAGCACGTCGGCGACCTGATCGAAGGATTGCAGCACCGTCTCCTCGTAGGTCGCGAGCGCGGCGTTGAAATTGTCCTCGGCGCGGCGGCGCTGCGCGGTGAGCGCGCCGCCATGGAAGAGGGGCGCGGTCAGGCCGGCGCCGATGGTCCAGACGCTGGACGCGCCGTGGAACAGGGTGTCGACCGAGATCGCCTGCTGGGTCAGCGAGCCGGTGAGGGTGAGGTTGGGATAGAGCGCCGCCGTCGCGATCCCGATGGCGGCGCTGGCGGCGTGGAGCTGCGCCTCCGAGGCGAGAATGTCGGGACGCTGGCGCACCAGCTCGGACGGCAGGCTCACCGGCAGATCGATCGGCAGCGCCATCGCGTCGAGCTCGAAATCGGGCGGGGTCCAATCGCTCGGCGCCTTGCCGACGAGCACCGCGAGCGCGTGCCGCGCCACGTCCACCTGCTGGCGCAGCGGTGGCAGCAAGGTGCGGTCGGCCGCGAGCTGGCTGTTCGCGGTCTCGATGTCGAGCTGGGTCGCGGCGCCGGCGCGGACCTCGCTCTGGACCAAGCGCAGGTTGGTCTCGTCGTCGGCGATGATGCCCTCGACCGTCGCGATCTGCGCCCGGACCGAGGCGATGGCGAACGCTTCCGTCACCGCATTGCCGGTGAGCGTGAGATAGGCGGCATCGAGCGTGAAATCCTGGGCGTCGGCGAGGGCCTCGCTCTGCTCGATGGCGCGGCGCGTGCCGCCGAACGGATCGACCAGGTAGCTCACCGACACGCCGGCGCGGAAGATATTGGAATAGGGCGGGAATTGCGGCGGCAGCTTCTTCAGGCCGAACTGCGCGCCGTTGATGTGCTGGCGCGTCGGGCCGGCGGCGAGATCGAGCTGGGGATAGAGCCCGGCGATGGTCTGGGTCACCGCCTCGCGCGACGCCGCCAGCGTCGCCTGGGCGGCGACGATGGTGCGGTTGCCGGCGATCGCCTGCTCGAGCACCGCGTTCAATGGCTCGGAGCGGTAGAGCGTCCACCAGTCGCCGGCGATCTTGCGGCCCATGGCGAAATGCACGTCGCCCGCGCCCTCTTCGGCCGCGCCTGCCGGCGTGTAGACGGGCTGCGGCGGCGGCGCGGGCGGCGCGAAGTCGGGTCCGACCGTGCAGGCGGCGGCGAGCGCCGCGAGCGGCAGGACGATGAGCGTCAATGAGCGTGACACGTGGCTGGTCACCGGGGCAGGTCGGAATGTCCCATCAGGAACTGGTCGACCGCGCGCGCGCATTGGCGGCCTTCGCGGATCGCCCACACCACCAGCGACTGGCCCCGCCGCGCGTCGCCGGCGGTGAACACCTTGTCGATCGACGTGCGGTAGTCGGCATCGCTGGCCGCGATGTTGCCGCGCCGGTCGAGCGCGAGCCCGAGCCGCTCGACCGCGCCGACATGCTCGGGATGCAGGAACCCCATGGCGAGCAGGACGAGGTCGGCCTTGACGTGGAAGGCGCTGCCCGGCACCTCGACAAGCTCCATGCGGCCGCCCTCGCCCGGGCGAAATTCGGCGCGCATCGCCTCGAGGCCGGTGACGCGCCCGTTATGGCCGGTGAAGGCCTTGGTCGCGACCGACCAGTCGCGCTCGACCCCTTCCTCCTGCGAGCTCGAGGTGCGCAGCTTCATCGGCCAGTCGGGCCAGACGAGGAGCTTGTCCTCGTGCTCGGGCGGCATCGGCATGATCTCGATCTGGGTGATCGAGCGCGCGCCGTGGCGGTTGGCGGTGCCGATGCAGTCGGAGCCGGTATCGCCGCCGCCGATCACCAGCACGTTGCGTCCGGTGGCGAGGATCGGGTTGGCGTCGTCCCGCCGGTCGCCCGAGATGCGGCGGTTCTGCTGCGACAGGAACTCCATCGCGAAATGGATGCCCTTGAGCTCGCGGCCGGGCGCCGGCATGTCGCGCGGCCGCTCGGCGCCGATCGCGAACACGACCGCGTCGAACTCGCCCATCAGCCGCTCGACCGGCACGCCGCCGCCGACGAAGTTGTTGGGATGGAATTCGACGCCCTCGGCGCGCATCTGCGCGATGCGGCGGTCGATGGTGAACTTCTCGAGCTTGAAGTCGGGAATGCCGTAGCGCAGCAGTCCGCCGATGCGCGGCGACTTCTCGAACACGGCGACGGCGTGGCCCGCGCGCGCGAGCTGCTGGGCGCAGGCGAGCCCGGCCGGCCCCGAGCCGATCACCGCGACGCGCTTGCCGCTGTGATGCGCCGCGACCTGCGGCTCGATCCAGCCTTCGGCCCAGCCCTGCTCGACTATGGCGTGCTCGATCGTCTTGATCGTCACCGGCTGCTCGATGAGGTTCAGGGTGCAGGACGCTTCGCACGGCGCCGGGCAGATGCGGCCGGTGAAGTCGGGGAAATTGTTGGTCTGGTGCAGGCTCGCCAGCGCCGCCTTGACGTCGGATTGGTAGACCAGGTCGTTCCAGTCCGGGATCAAATTGTTGACCGGGCAGGCGTGGTGGCAGAAGGGCGTGCCGCAATCCATGCAGCGCGCGGCTTGCCGGCGCAGCTCCTCGCCGGCCAGCGGCCGCACGAACTCGCGCCAATGCTTGAGCCGGTCCTCGACCGCCGCATAGGCGCGCTCGCGCCGCGGGAACTCGAGAAAGCCGGTCGGGTTTCCCATCGCTCAGACGCCTACCGCGACGCCCACTTCCGGCCGTTCGGTGGCGCGGGCGCGGGCCTGCATCTGCTGCAGCGCGCGCCGGTACTCGATCGGCATGACCTTGACGAAGAGCGGCCGGTACGTGGGCCAAGATGCTAGGATCTTGCGTGCGAGCGGGCTGCCGGTGAACGCGGCGTGCCGGCCGATGAGCCGCTTCAGGAGGGTCGCGTCGCGCTCGGTCATGCCGTGCGAGACATCGACCATGCCGTGGCCCTCGAGATCGCCGGAGCGGTGCTCCATCGTCTCGAGCGCGTCGTCCTCGTCGGCGATCGGCTCGAGATCGACCATCGCCTGGTTGCAGTGCTCGGCGAAACTGGCGCGCTCGTCGAGCACGAAGGCGATGCCGCCGCTCATGCCGGCGGCAAAGTTGCTGCCGGTCTCGCCCAGGACCACGACCACGCCGCCGGTCATGTACTCGCAGCAATGGCTGCCCGCGCCCTCGACCACGGCGATGGCGCCGGAATTGCGCACCGCGAAGCGCTCGCCGGCGACGCCGCTGAAATAGCACTCGCCGGCAATGGCGCCGTAGAGCACGGTGTTGCCGACGATGATGCTCTTCTCGCGCACGAGCGGACTGCGCCGCGGCGGATAGACCACGATGCGCCCGCCCGAGAGGCCCTTGCCGGCATAGTCGTTGGTGGCACCCTCGAGCTCGAAGGCGATGCCGCGCGCCAGGAAGGCGCCGAAACTCTGGCCTGCGGTGCCGTTGAACTTGACCGCGATGGCGCCTTCGGGCAGGCCCTCGTCGCCGAAGCGCCGCGCGATCTCGCCCGAGAGCATGGCGCCGACGGTCCGGTTGACGTTGCGGATCGGCATCTCGATCGCGACGCGCTCGCCCTGCTCGAGCGCGGGCTGGGCGGCGGCGATGAGCTTGTGGTCGAGCGCCTTCTCAAGCCGGTGGTTCTGCTGCTCGCAGTGATATGTCGCGGTGCCGGGCGCCGCCTCCGGGCGATAGAGCACGCGCGCCAGGTCAATGTGCCGCGCCTTGGGATGGTTGATGCCCCGGCGCATCGCCAGCTTGTCAGAGCGGCCGATCATCTCGTTGAAGGTGCGGAAGCCGAGTTTCGCCATCAGCTCGCGCACATCCTCGGCGAGGAAGTGGAAGAACGTGATCACGTCCTCGGGCCGGCCGTTGAAGCGCCGGCGCAGCTCGGGATTGTGAGTGGCGATGCCGACCGGGCATGTGTTGAGATGACACTTGCGCATCATCACACAGCCTTCGGCGATGAGCGCCGCGGTGGCGACGCCGAACTCGTCGGCGCCGAGGAGCGCGCCCACCACCACGTCGCGGCCCGAGCGGACGCCGCCGTCGACCTGCACTGCGATGCGGCCGCGCAAACCGTTGAGGACCAGCGTCTGATGCGTCTCGGCGAGGCCGATTTCCCACGGCTCGCCGGCGTGATGGATCGAGGTGAGCGGCGAGGCACCGGTCCCGCCTTCGTGCCCAGCGATGGTGACGTGGTCAGCATAGGCCTTGGCGACGCCCGCGGCGATGGTGCCGACGCCGATCTCGGCGACCAGCTTCACGCTGACCGCACCGCGCGGATTGACATTCTTGAGGTCGTGAATGAGCTGCGCCAGGTCCTCGATCGAATAGATGTCGTGGTGCGGCGGCGGCGAGATGAGCCCGACGCCGGGGACGGAGTGACGCGTGCGCGCGATCCAGTCGTCGACCTTGTGGCCGGGGAGCTGGCCGCCCTCGCCGGGCTTCGCGCCCTGCGCCATCTTGATCTGCATCACGTCGGCGTTGACGAGATAGTGCGCGTTGACGCCGAAGCGGCCCGAGGCGACCTGCTTGATCGCCGAGCGCATGGAATCGCCGTCGGGGAGCGGCTGATAGCGTTGCGGGTCCTCGCCGCCCTCGCCGGTGTTGGACTTGCCGCCGATGCGGTTCATGGCGATGGCGAGCGTGGTGTGCGCCTCCCACGAGATCGACCCGAACGACATGGCGCCGGTGGCGAAGCGCTTGACGATCGACGCGGCCGGCTCGACCTCGTCCAAGGGGATCGGGGTCGCGGCGAAGTCGAAGTCGAGGAGGCCGCGCAGCGAGATGAGGCCGTCCTCCTGATCACCGACGCGGCGCGTGAATTCCTTGAACTTGCGATAATTATTTCCGCGCACCGCATGCTGGAGGAGCGACACGGTGTCGGACGTCCAGACATGCGTCTCGCCGTTGACGCGGAAGGCGAGCTCGCCGCCGACATCGAGCGCGTCGCGGTAGTTGGGCGCGTCGCCGAAGGCGAGGCTGTGGCGGCGCACCGTCTCCTCGGCGACCTCGTCGAGCCCGATGCCCTCGACCGGCGACACTGTGCCGACGAAATAGCGGTCGAGGAAGGCGGCGCTGAGTCCGACCGCGTCGAAGATCTGCGCCCCGCAATAGGATTGGAAAGTGCAAATGCCCATCTTGGACATCACCTTGAGGATGCCCTTGGCGATCGCCTTGATGTAGCGCTCCTGCGCCTCGCCGGGCGAGAGCTTGCCGTTAAGCTCGCGCTCCAGCGCCGCCAGCGTGTCGAAGGCGAGATAGGGATTGATCGCCTCGGCGCCGTAGCCGGCGAGGAGGCAGAAATCATGGAGCTGCCGCGCCTCGCCGGTCTCGACCACGAGCCCCGATTCGGTGCGCAGGCCGCCGCGGATGAGGTGGTGATGAACCGACGCCACCGCGAGCAGCGACGGCACCGCCACGGTGTCGGCGTCGAGCGCGCGATCCGACAGCACGATGATGTTGTGGCCGGCGCGCACCGCCTCCTCGGCGGCGCGGCAGATGCGGTCGAGCGCGGCGGTCATGCCGGCGGCGCCGGCCGACGCCGGATAGCAGATCGACAGCGTGTAGGTCCGGAACTTGCCGCCCGAGCTGTCCTCGATGCGGCGGATCTTCTCGAGGTCGACATTGGTGAGGACCGGCTGATGCAGCTCGAGCCGGATGTGCTTGCCGCCGGTCGCGAGGTCGAGCAGGTTGGGCCGCGGTCCGACCAGCGAGACGAGCGACATCACCAGGGATTCGCGGGTCGAATCGATGGGCGGGTTGGTGACCTGGGCGAAGCGCTGCTGGAAATAGTCGAACAGCAGCTTGGGCAGGTTGGACAGCGCCGCGAGCGGCGTGTCGCGACCCATCGCGCCGACCGTGTCCTCGGCCGAGAGCGCCATCGGCTTGAGGAAGAAGCGCAAATCCTCTTGCGTGTAACCGAAGGCCTGCTGGCGATCGAGCAGCACGTCCCGGGGCGGCGGCATCGGCGTCACTTCGTCGGGCAGCGCCTCGAGCTTGATCTGGGTCTGATCGAGCCACGCCTGGTAGGGATGCTGGGCGGCGATCTCATCCTTGAGTTCGTCGTCGTCGATGATGCAGCCGCGCTCGAGATCGACGAGCAGCATTTTGCCGGGCTCGAGCCGCCATTTGCGGGTGATCTTCTCCTCGGGCAGGTCGAGGACGCCCGCTTCCGAGGCCATGACGACGCAATCGTCCGAGGTGACGCAGAACCGCGCCGGGCGCAGGCCGTTGCGGTCGAGCGTCGCGCCGATCTGACGGCCGTCGGTGAAGGCGAGCGCGGCGGGTCCGTCCCACGGCTCCATCAGCGCGGCGTGATATTCATAGAAGGCGCGGCGCTTTACATCCATCAGCGGATTGTCGGCCCACGCCTCGGGGATCATCATCATCAGCGCGTGGGTCAGCGGATAGCCGCCGGCGACCAGCAGCTCGAGGCAATTGTCGAGCGTCGCCGAATCGGAATTGCCGTCGCCGATGAGCGGCCACAATTTCTCGAGATCGGGGCCCAGCACCTTCGAGGTCATGTTGTGGCGCCGCGCCATCATCCAGTTGATGTTGCCGCGGAGCGTGTTGATCTCGCCGTTGTGCGCGAGATAACGGAATGGATGCGCCAGCTCCCAGGACGGGAGGGTGTTGGTCGAGAACCGCGCATGGACCAGCGCCAGCGCCGATTCCGTGCGCACGTCGACGAGGTCCTTGTAATAAAGGGCGAGGCGCTCGCCGATGATCATGCCCTTGTAGATGACGGTGCGCGTCGAGCAGCTCGCGATGTAGAAGGCGCTGCCCTCGGGAAGCGCGCGCGCGCGGACCGATTTGTGGCACTGCTTGCGGATGACGAAGAGCTTGCGCTCGAATGCGTCGGCGTCGGCGCAATTGTCGCCGCGGGCGACGAAGAACTGGCGGATCACCGGCTCGATCGGCGCGATGGTCTCGCCCAGCACCGAAGCGTCGCGCGGCACGTCGCGCCAGCCCAGCAGCCCCTGGCCCTCGGCGGCGATCAATTGCGCGATGGTTTCCTCGCACGCGGCGCGGGTCTCGGGATGGCGCGGCAGGAACACCATGCCGACGCCGTAGCGGCCGGGCTCCGGCAAGGCGATGCCGAGCTGCCCCGCCTCCTCGCGCAGCAACCGGTCGGGGATCTGGATCAGGATGCCGGCGCCGTCGCCCGCGAGCGGATCGGCGCCGACGGCGCCGCGATGCGCCAGGTTTTCGAGAATCTTGATGCCATCGAGGAGGATGCGATGGCTCTTGCGATTCTTGATATGGGCCACGAAGCCGACGCCGCAGGCATCGTGCTCGTTGCGCGGATCGTAAAGTCCCTGCCGTCGGGCCATGTTAGCCTCGTTCACCCCGTTCCCATCGCGCCCGAAGCCACATCGCTTTAGGAATGCCTCCCCGTACGGCCCCAGCCTGCCGTTGCGCGCCCTCGCGGGCGCAACCACACAGCATCGCGGGGCCGGCGAAACGAGTCAAGGTTCGCAAGCGTGCCGCCCGCGCCGGGGACGAGGACCGGGCTGCCCGGGGGGTGCGCGGCTCCTCATTCCGTTCTCGCTCGGCCTCTGCTAGGCTGTGCCGACGCCGGCTGTTCGGGCTTGCGGAAAACGGGGTTTTACGAAGCCGGCATATGGATTCCCGGAGCAGATCGAGAAATGGGCAGAGGCCATGAATGGCGCCCGCCGCGGCGGCGGGGCTTTGATGACGACAATTTTGCCGCAGATTCAGCGCCGCGTCGCGGCGCGCGCTTTGGCAGTCCCGCACCCAGCCGTCCGATGATGGACGACCGGCCGGGCGGGCCGCCGACCCGCGCCAAGGTGAAGTGGTTCAATGGCGAGAAGGGTTTCGGCTTTGTCGAGCTCGCCGATGGCGGGGGCGACGCGTTCCTGCACCTGTCGGTGCTGCAGCGGGCCAACCAAGGCCCGGTTCAACCGGGAACCAGCCTTCTCGTCCGCGTGAGCCAGGGCCAGAAGGGTGCGCAGGTGTCGGAGGTGATGGAGGTCGACGCCAGCACCGCGTCGGCCGCGCCGCCGCCGCGCGAGCGCAGCAGTTTCTCCGGACCTCGCCCGGCGCGCCGCGAGCGCGACGTCGGCGCCACGGTCGAGATGCGCGGCACGGTGAAATGGTTCAACGCGGCGAAAGGCTTCGGCTTCGTCGTCGTGCCCGAGGGCGGCAAGGACGTGTTCATCCACGTCTCCGTGCTCGAGCAGGAGGGGCTGGGCAGCCTCGCCGAGGGTCAAGCCGTGGTGATGCAGGTAGCACAGGGCGCCAAGGGCCCCGAAGCGGTTTCGATCAAGCTGGGCTAGGGTCCGGGTCTCGCCTAGCAGCGCTTGAACGGGCGGTTGTACTGGTGCCAGTCGGCCTCGTCTTCGCCGCGCCCGCGCAGCTCCACCATGGCATCGCCGGTGGCGGAAAATTGGCCGAACTCGATCAACATCTTCGGCTGCTGCGCGGCCTGGATGGTGACTTGCGTGACGCTGCCGCGCACCACGCCCACGACCGGGATCTCGATCACCTTGCCGTCGCCGGTCTCGAACTTCCATTGCGAGGCCGAGATCGCGATCTTCGTCTGACCGCCGCACCAATTGCCGAAGATGTCGCCGGACGGGCTCGGGGCCGGACGCGGCGGAATGATCATCGCCTGCTGTTGCGGCGTCGCCATCGTCTCGACCGATGCGGCCGACGCCGCATCGCCGGCTGATCTGGCTCCTTTCGCCGGGGTCTTGGCGTCCTTGCTGCCGGCCGGCGCCGGCTGAGATTTCGCGGCAGGATCGTCGGCCTTGGCCGTCCGGGTGGCGTTCTGTTTGGCCGCTGCTGCGGCGGCGGCAGCCTGCTGAGCCGCCTCCTTTTGCGCGGCTTCCTTCTGAGCCGCTTCCTTTCGCGCCGCCTCCTTGGCCGCCGCTTCCTTGGCCGCCGCTTCCTTCTGGGCCGCTTCCTTGGCCGCTGCCTCCTTCTGCGCCGCTTCTACTGCCGCTGCTTGTTTTGCCGCCGCTTCCTTGGCGGCCGCTTCCTTCTGGGCCGCTTCTATTGCCGCCGCTTCTTTTGCCGCCGCTTCCTGCTTGGCGGCACGGTCGGCAGCGGCGCTCTGGGCCGCGGCATCGGCGGCTTGCTGGGCTTGGCCGTTCGCGGCATTCGCCGCCGCAGCGGCGGAAGATGCCGGCACGGCGTTGGAAGCGACGACTTGATTGCGTTGTTCCGGGACCGCCTGCGGCGACCGGGCAGCGAAATAGTAGACCAGCGGTCCGCCGAGAACGACCGCAACTGCGCCCGCGATCATCAACGGCATGGCCTTGCGCGAGGCCGCCGGGCGCTGCGCTGCGATCGCCGCGTTTGACGGCAGCCGCTCGTCCCCGCGCGCCTGCGTTATATCGAGTAGCGGCGCCAACGCCGCGGCGCGCGGGCGGATGTCGCCCGAGGGTTGCGCCCCCGCCTCTTCGAGCGTCTGCGCCTCGCCTGCGTTCTCGCGCCCGCGCTGCGCTGCCGCTTCCCGCTGCGCCCGCGCCGCGGCTTCCTCGCGAGCCAGCTTTGCCGCAGCTTCCTGCCGCTGCCGCTCCACCGCTTCTTCGCGGGCGCGCTGGGCCGCCTCCTGCTTCTCCCGTTTGGCCGCCTCCTCGCGGGCGCGCCGTGCCGCCGCTTCCTGCTTCTGCTGCTCGGCGGCTTCCTCGCGAGCACGCCGGGCCGCTTCCTGTTTCTCCCGCTTGGCCGCCTCTTCGCGGGCACGCTGCGCCGCCGCTTCCTGCTTGGCCCGCTCGGCTGCTTCCTGGCGGGCCAGCTTCGCCGCCGCTTCCTGCCGTGCTCTTTCGGCCGCTTCCTCGCGAGCCCGTTGCGCCGCCGCTTCCTGGCGCGCCTTCTCGGCCGCTTCCTCGCGAGCGCGCTGCGCTTCCGCTTCCAGCCGCGCCTTCTCGGCTGCTTCCTGGCGGGCCAGCTTCGCCGCCGCTTCCTGCCGTGCTCTTTCGGCCGCTTCCTCGCGAACCCGTTGAGCTTCCGCTTCCAGGCGCGCCCGTTCCGCTGCTTCGTCGCGAGCCCGTTGCGCCGCCGCTTCCTGGCGCGCCTTCTCGGCCGCTTCCTCGCGAGCCCGTTGCGCCGCCGCTTCCTGCCGCGCCTTCTCGGCCGCCTCTTCGCGTGCGCGCTGCGCTTCTACTTCCTGGCGCGCCTTTTCGGCCTCCTCTTCGCGGGCGCGTTGAGCTTCTGCTTCCTGGCGCGCTTTCTCGGCCGCTTCCGCGCGTGCCTCCGCTTCCCGCTCTTCCCGCTCGGCTGCTTCCTCGCGAGCGCGCTGTAGCGCTTCCTGCCTCTCCTGTTTGGCCGCTTCCTCGCGGGCACGCTGCGCCGCCGCTTCCTGCCGCGCCTTCTCGACTGCATCCTCGCGAGCGTGCTGCGCCGCCGCCTGCTGCCTTTGCCGCTCGGCCGCCTCCTCGCGGGCCTGGTGCGCGGCCGCATCCTCGACCGCGGGCGCGGCCGCAGTATCGCCGACATTCGCCTCGGCTTCTGTCGTCTTCGGCTTGGGCGGTCCGAGATAGGCCTCGAGATCCCGCACCAGCCGTTCGAATTGATCGGCATCGGTGCTTCCGTCCCAGCCCGAGAGGTCGATCGTATGGATCTGGAGAAACCGCAGCGGTGGAGAGGTCTTGTCGATCGCGACCGGGATCAGCTTGTTGGAGTTGAGGCCATAGGCGGCCTCGGCCCGGACCCAGTCGGATTTCACCGACCGGTTGGACCACACGACGACGACCGCTCCCGCCTCGGCAATCGCGTCCTCGATGACGCGATCGAACGCCTCGCCGCCCTTGATGCGGTGGTCCCACCACACAGACCAGCCGAAGTCCGTCAGGCAATTGGCCAGATGAACGATTTGCTGCCGATCAGGACTGGCATAGCTGAGAAAGATATCAGCCATCCCCTCGGTTACCTCCTAACACGCATCACGACGCACGAGGACAAGGGGCCCGGCGCTGAACAGGCCGGCCGATCTGCGACATGCGGGGTTCCCCAAGGTATTTTCTTCTTGCTTGCCCATTCCAACATGCGAGCGGCGACCGCATTCCCTATCCTTTACCAGCGAAACGGGCGCCGGTCGACAGGCTCCGCGCATGGTGCTTGCCGCTGCACAATAATCGCCTGCGCGTAAATAATATTTCTTTGCGGAATATAATCCATTGAAGAAAAATCTACAATTGCGCATTCCGCCTGTCCCCGGCAGGAGGACGCCGTGGGAAGGTGACGCATCGCCCGGATAAATTCGCCGCACGCATGATGCCGACCTCGCCGTCCGCTGAATGATACGTTTCACCACTGCCCGCGTATCACCCTCCGCGCCGGGAAGGTTTGCCGGCGATCCCGCGAGCCAGGAAAATTGGGCGGGGCCGACGCCGGTGCGCGCCTGCAAATAAGATTTCCTCGCACGTTAACTCGTGCTAAAGCATGCGGCAGTGCGGTGGCGTTGGCCTCCGCGGGGGATCGCGGACGGGGCTCGCGTTAGCCGGGGATCAGGGGCTGCGGACAGAGCCCGAGGTCGTTGTTTTTGGGGGGAGAGATGGAAACTGCCATCACGCGGAACCGTGTTGCGAAGCCGGCCAAGACCGGCGCGTCGAAACGCCGTTCCGGTCGGTCGATTGCCGTCGTCGGAGTGATGGCCGGCGCGATGATGCCGTATGCCTCCCAAGCGGGCCAACTCAAATATTTCGTGACCGATCTCTTCGGAGGCCACGGACTCGTCATCAACGACATCGCCGAACCAGCAGAAAACCTCGGCCTCAGCGGTTCGACGCTAGCCCAGATCAACACCATCAGCAGCAGCATCTCGAGCAGTCTCGGCGGCACCGCGCTGACCTCGTCGCTCACGTCATCGGCGTTCGACATCTCGCAGGGATTGGCGGTCACCAAGACCGAGAGCCTGGGTCCGGTGGTTGGCGAGCGGGCGGAAACGCTGGGCCAGGGCAAGCTCGACTTGGGCATCTCCTACAGCCACACGACCTTCACCGAGCTCAACGGAGCGCCGCTCAATAATCTGAACCTATTCGTCATTTCGCCGCCCGGCCAGGACGACACTGCCAACATCGCCTTGAACATCAAGCTCGAGCGCCAGGTGGTTGCGCTCTCCAGCACCTACGGCATCACGCCAAAGTGGGACGTAGGGATCGTCGTGCCGCTGGTGGAAGTGAAAGCGACGGCAAGCGCCACCGCCACGCTCAACCCGGGTCCCGACGCCCCGTTCGACTCCTTCCTCGCGACCGGCACCAATGCGGTGCATTCGCAGACCGGCGGCGAGAAGGGCGGCCTCGGCGACATTGCTGTCCGCACCAAGTACAATTTCGTCCGCGACCAATCCTGGCTGCCCGATATTTCGGGCTTTGGCCAGGTTCAGCTACCGACCGGCGACGCGGAGAACCTGCTGGGGTCCGGCAGCACCGACATTCTCGGCGAGATCATTCTGTCCAAGCAGCTCGGACTGGTCGCCCCGCATTTGAACCTTGGCTACGAGCAGGCGATCGCAGGCGCCGACAAGAGCAACATCCGCTACGTGGCGGGTGCCGACGTTCACATCCTGGACAATCTGACCGGCGCGGTGGATCTGGTCGGCAGAGGGCAGCCGGGGAGCACGGACACTCTCGACATCGCGTTCGGCGCGCGATGGAGGCCGTTCGATATCGGGGTCATCGGCGCGAATTTCAGCGTCCCGCTCAACAAGAGCGTGGGGCTCCGGCCCGACTATTCCTGGTCGGTGTCGGCGAACTTCACCTTCTGACCGGTCGGATCGGCCGCGCGCCTGACGACGCCACTCGACCGCATCGGAATGTAAACCTCGCGCTGCGGCTTCCACGGTGAAGCCGATCCCGTCGCTCTGGCGCCGTCCGGAGTGGAACCCGGCTTCGCCGGCCCTGGCGCGCGCCGCGGGATTGAAGCGCGGCACCTACAATCGCCCTGCGCGCACGCCCGGTCGCCTGGGGTCCGCGCTCGAGCCTTTGCGGCCAACCAGCGGCAAAGCAGAATTTATTTGACGAGTCGGTCAGAACCATTAAATTTTTCAACACGCTCTGCGTCACGTCAGGTAACGTATAGACGGCGTCGAAAGCCGGAGGGGAAACAGGCGAGGATCGACCCGGTGTTTCGCAGGAATCCGATCATCGAAACGGCTCCCCTGGATGAAGAGATCGTTCTCTTCCACCCCGCAACCAATCGTTTCATCGTGCTGAACGGCACCGGGGCCTTCCTTTGGGGCCTTTTGAGCGATGAATCGCCGGCGAGCGCCTTGGCGCAAGCGATGTGCGATCAATTCGCCGAGATCGAATACGCGGACGCGTTGCAGGACGTCGAGCAGATGCTGGGGGAGATGGTCTCGCAGGAATTGGTGGTTGCCGTCTCGGAAACCCAAAAAACGCAGGACAGGAGATCGGAAAATGACCGCTGAGCCCACCGCTATGCTGGGTCGCGAACCGAACACGCCACGAAAGCGCTACGAAAAGCCCAAGCTCACCATCATGACCGAGACCGAACTCCTGGCGTCGTTCCAGATGACCGCCGCCAAGATCAGCGCCGCGTCGTGCTGGTGGGGCAGCTGCGCCTGCGCGCCAGCGTCCTAATACTGTCCAAATAGGTCCCACCTGAGGAGCGGAACTTGGCAGAACGACGCTCGCGACCCGTAAAATTCGTGCGCGGCGTCGAATTGCGCCGGGATCCCGCGCGAGAGCCAAGTTTCACGGTCGTGCATCTCCATGTCGAGATGGCCGATTACGACGACATGTCCGCTGTCTCGCGGCGGCAACGGCTGCACAAGCACATGCACAACGAGATGCAGAATCTCGAGATCGTCGCGCAGTCGCTGGCCGATTTTCCCGAGACGCCGTGGGAGTTGCGGCTGGAACTCGCGCGCCAATGCTGGGACGAATCGCGTCACGCCGAAATCTTCCATCGCCGCCTCAGGGAGATCGGCGGCTACAAGGGCGAGTTTCCGGTCCTGAACTACGAGTGGTGCGTCAGCGGCATGATGGACTCATTGCCTGGCCGCCTGGCGCTGCAGAACCGAACATTCGAGGGCGGAGAAATGGATCTTCTTCGCCAACTCGTGACGATGTGGCGCGCCGCCGGGGACGATCGGACCGCGGATATGTTGGAAGCGATTCTCGCGGACGAGATCCAACATGTCCGCTATGCCAACCGCTGGCTCAAGCGGCTGGCGAGCGACAATCCCCGCATCCTGATCGAGGTCATCAAGGCCCTCCGCTTTCTTGAGACCGTGACGAAGGCAATGGCGCCGGAAGAGGGCGCGGTCAACGCCGCGGGCGTCCTGCTGACCGGTTGGACGCACAACAGGATTCTCACCAACTTGGACGATCGACGGCTCGGAGAGTTTACCGAACTGGAACTCGCGGAATTACTGCGACAGGAAGAGAACGTTGCATCATTGGGTGCGAACCTCGCCAGCGAGCCAGCGGTTTTCAAGAGCGCGGACTGATCGCAGGCCATGACCGCCGCGTGATGCGACATGCTGAATCCTTCAACCGAAGCGTTCGCAGCCGAGTCAGACTTGGCGCCCTGGTGGACGCGCGCGAATGAGCTGTGTAGAGAAAGCACGGATCGACACGCCGGGCCACGCCTGACCGCCCGCTATCGCCTGGCCGAAGGCGAGTTGCAGATCGTCTCCAATTCCGCACACATCATCCAGGCGTTCGATCATGTCTGGGCCGACTGTGCCGCCGGCACGCGCCCGACCCCGGTGCAGCCGCTGTTGTCATGCTCGATTCTCGTGTCTGCCGATTCGCCGATCGCGCTCCTGCGCTTGCGAAGTCCGGCCCCGCTTCTTCTTGCGGATATTCTGAGATTTCAGCTCAAGTACGTATTTCTCGGCGACGCCAGGAAATGCGTCGAGATCGATCCGCCCGCCGACGGGTGGCGGGGATTCGCCACGATCGCCGAGCCGGACCGCCCGATCATGCTGGCGCGCGGCAACGCGGCGCTGGTCGATCTCAATCCCGAACGGTTGTGGGTCGTGCGCAATTGTCTCGTCGCGGCGACGCTCCGGCTGCAGCCGGCGATCATCGCGGTTCACGCCGGATCGGCGGCGATCGAGGGGCAGGGCGTCCTGTTCGTCGGGCCATCGGGCAGCGGCAAGACGACGCTGGCGCTCGCGATGGCGGCGCGCGGTCACGATTGCTTCGGCGACAACGTCGCCATCGTTCGGCCCGCCAGCGGCGAGCTCTTGCCGTTTCGCCGCATCGGCTATGTCCGAACCGGGCCGCGCGCCGCTGCGCTCGATGCGCTGCTGCAAGCGCGGGGCGCGGTGCCCGACTGCGCCGCGGACCATCCCGACGAGGAGCCGCGCATTCCCTTGCGCATCCGCCAGTTCTTTCCCGGCTGCGAGGATCGCGCGGTGAAGCTGCGGCATGTATTCTTTTTGCGCGGAACGGCGGAATCGACCGCGGTCGCCGCCATCGATCTCGGCTTCGACGGGTTCGACGATCTGCTGCGACCGATGACGTTCGACGGCGTGGTCGCGCCGTCCTGGGGGGCCACCACGGGCGACTGGGTGATGCGCCACCTGCGCCTGGTCGACGCATTCAGGAAGGTGCGCTGCTATCATCTCGTGGCCGGGCCGCCGGACGAAGCGGCCGATTCGATCGAACGCATCGTGTTGGAGGATTGCTGATGCTCTCGGTGAAGCTGCGCGGACAGAACGTCGCGACCTTCCGTTTCATCGCGGTGCGCCTGATGGAGACGCTGGCGGCGTGGGTCCCGACCACGCCCGAGATGGAAGCGAAGCTCTTGTTCGGCGAGCATATCTGGGATTGCGCGCAGCACGCCGACGCCTTCGGCAAGCGGACGCACGAGCTTCGCCTTCCCCTTCAGCACAGCATGAAGCCGCGTGAGGATTATGTCGGATTCCTCGGGCGGCTCGCGTCGCTGGGGCCGACCGTGGAGCGGATCGCGGGATTCTACCGGGTCGCGCTGCCGCGGCTCGGCGCGCGCCTGCGCCTCTATCTCGGCGAGACCGACGCGCTGATGGACGCGCCCACGGTCCGCATCATCGAGCGCATCTTCGCCGACCAGGCACGCATGATCCGGCAGAGCGAAGAGCTGCTCGCCGAATTCCCGGCGCTGCGCCAGACCGACGAGCGCTGGGTCCGCGATTTCGCGGCGGAGGAATCCGCAATCGGCGCCATCCTGGCCGCCGAAGCGCAAGCGGGCGCCCACGCATGAACGACATCGCGATCGACACCATCGAGGTGCGCGGCATAAGGCTGCGCCGCGACCCGGCGCGCGAGCCCTGCTACAAGGTCGTGCGGCTTCTCACCGAGATGCGCAGCGCCGGGATCGAGACGCCGGAAGCGCTGCGCGAGTTCATCCACCGCGACATCAACAACGAGGTGCAGAGCACCGAGATCGCGGCGCAGATGCTGGTCGATTTTCCCGACGCGCCGTGGGAGCTGCGCATGTGCCTCGCGCGCCAGTGCTGGGACGAGACGCGGCACGCGTGGCTCTATGTCCGGCGCTTGAAGGAGCTCGGTGGCTACCGGGGCGAATTTCCCATCACCAATTCCGAGTGGGGCGTGACCTGCCTGTTCAAGTCGCTCCCGGCGCGCCTCGCCATTCAGAACCGTGCCTTCGAGGCCGGATCGCTCGACGTCTTCTACAAGATGGCGAAGGCGTTTCGCGACAAGGGCGACGAGCGCAGCGCCGAGCTCACCGAAGCTGTCCTCAACGACGAGATCCAGCACGTCCGCTTCGCCAATCACTGGATCAAGCAGATGGTCCAGGCGAATCCGCGTGCGCTGCTCGAGATCGCCGCCGCGGTCGACGAGGTCAACCGGATCATGCGCGCGATGACTCCGCAGGAGGGCGAGTACAGTATCGACGGCGTCGCGCTCGCGGCGGTCGGCCGGCCCAACTTCGATATCAACGTGCCGGACCGCGCGCTGGCCGCGTTCAGCGGCGAGGAGCTCGAGGCGATGCTGCGCAAGGAGGAAGAGCGCCGCGTCTGGGAGGCGGAAGAGCGCCGCAAATACCTGGAGCAGACCCGGCTCGAAGCGCAGATGCGGTCACAGGAACTGGCAGGCGCCGGACCTTCGGATCCATGAGCGCAAATCCGGGCGGGCAAGGCGCGGCACCGCCGCTGCCGGAAGGCCCGGCGCGGGACGCACGCTTCCGCGTCGTCGACCATTGGACCGGGATGGCGAATTTTCCGGTCGGCGATCCGCAGCGCCGCTTCGAGTTCTTTCATCGCCAGATGAACGAGGAGGTCGACAGCCTCGAATGCGCGGCGCGTAATCTCGCGGATTTCGCGTCGGCCGAGTGGGACCTGCGGCTGTGCCTGGCGCGGCAATGCGCCGACGAGGCGCGGCATGCGCGAATGTTCCGCCGCTTCTTCGAGCGCGCCGGCGGCCGCGTCGGCCAGTTTCCCGTGATCAGTTTCCAGTACCGCATCGTCACCGCGATCCCGGACCTGCTCGGGCGGCTCGCCGTGCAGAACCGCAGCTTCGAGGCGGGCGGCATCGACGCCATCGCCGCCGAGATCGCGAATTGCCGCGACGACCCGGCGCAATGCGAACTGTTCGAGGCGCAACTGGCCGATGAGATCGCCCATGTCCGCTTCGCCAACGAGCACATCAACAAGGCGATCCGGTCCGATTCGCGCGCGGTGCTCGCGATCGGCCGCGCCCTTGCGCTCGCCTCGGAGGCGTTCGCCGCGCTGATGGGAAATGCGGCGACGGACGGCGCCACCCATGCCGCCGATCGGCAAGGACGGCTCGAAGCCGGATTCCGCGACGACGAGATCGCGCTTGCCGAAGCCGCGGCGCACAAGATCCGCGCCGACGAGGCAGCTCGAAAACGAGCCCGCGATGGCTAGCTCTGCCCGCGGGCCGCTCGTCCCTGAAGCGGGACCCTGGACCGCGCCCTTTCCCGACGCGCGGCGCCTTCTGGCCGCTTCATCGTTCTTCGTCGGGGACGCGGATCGCATCCGCGCGCTGGCGCAGCAGTTCAAGGATCGGCGCCATGTCCTCGAATCCGAGGTCCGCGGCTTCAGCATGCGCGGCGCCTTGCCCAACTGCTGCCGCATCCGCATCGAGTGCCGCCACGGTGACACGGCGGCACCGGGACAGGTGGTCGCGGCGCTGGTCGGGGACAAGATCGTCGTGCATCGCGTCGCCTATATCGGCCGCTTCGCCCGCGCGCGGGGCTTTCTCGTCACGCGCGGCGACAGCACGGCGTTTCCCGACCTGCCGATCGATGTCGCGTCGATCCTGGGCGAAGTCATAGCGGTCGAGACCGCAGCCGGCTGGCGGACGCCGCCGGCCTCGGCCGCTCCCGTCGGCCGGCCGTGGTTGGCGCGCTTGCTGATCGGTGCGATGGCCGGCTGCCTCGAAATCCACCCGCGCTTGGCACGCGGCCTGGGCGGCGCGCTGTGGCGGTGCAAACTCCGCTACAATCGCGGCAAGCGGCTGCTCCAAGGAGCCGCGGACGCGGCGCCGCGATGAACCCGCCACCCGACAGCGAGACGGTCTCGGTGCGCGGCATCAAGCTGCGGCGCGATCCGGCACGCGAGCCCTGCTTCACCGTGACGCACCGCTTCGAGGATTTGCAGGAGCGCAACGACAACTCCCCGATTGCGCTCCGCGAGCGGCTGCACCGGCACATGCATACCGAGATGCAAACGCTGGAGATCGCCGCGCGCACGCTAGCGGATTTTCCCGACGCGCCGTGGGAGCTGAGGCTCCAGATCGCCCGGCAATGCTGGGACGAGGCGCGCCACGTCGCGTTGCTGCACCGCCGGCTGCTTGCGAAGGGCGGGCGCAAGGGCGAATTCCCGGTCATCAATTTCGACTGGGGCGTGTCGATGATGGTGCCGACGCTGCCCGGACGCCTCGCGGTGCAGAACCGGACGCTCGAAGGCGGCGAGATGGACCTGCTGCGCGAACTCATCACGCAGTGGCGGCGCGTCGGCGACGAGGAGACCTCGCAGCTCATGGACGTGATCCTGGCCGACGAAATCCAGCACGTGCGTTATGCCAATCATTGGCTGAAGGCGCTGGGCAAGCAGACTCCGCGGGCGTTTCTGGATGTGATCAAGGCGATGCAATATCTCAGCCAGGTGACGACGGCCGTCGCGCCGAAGCCGGGCGAAAAAAACGCCCTCGATGTCGAGTTCTCGTCGATCGACCACAACGCGGCGCCGCCCAGTGTCGAGGACCGGCGCCTCGCCGAGTTCTCCGACGCGGAGATCGGGGAATTGCTCAAGCAGGCCGGCTATGGCGCCATCGCGCCCAAGCCGGGGACATGAATCCGGCTTGCGTCAGGCTCTCGCGTAGGGGTTTTTTGGCTCGATCCACTGCAGTAGCGCGTCGGTCAGAGGCGACTTTGCCCCGGTCTCGAAATGCCACAATTGGGCCTCCGAGAAGGCGACCATCGTGTTCGCTTCGGCGATGCAGGGACCCTCGGCGGCGAGCAGGACATCCCAGCCGATGACCGGCAGGCCGGGAAGCAGGGCCGAGCCGCCGAGCGCGAGCCGGCACGCCTCGTCCCAGTCTGCGACCGCACGGCCGCGGATCGGCGCATCGTTCCACGGCACCGCGGCAAAACGCTGTTGCGGCCGCTCCAACCACAGCCCGTCGATCAGCTTTCCATTCTGAGGATTGACGGGCGCCCGGAGCAATGCGGTGCCTGACGGCTCGCCACCTTGCTGTCGCATCGGCAGCAAAAGAGTGCCGCTCAGAAGCCGCGCTTCGCCGCCCGGCAAGCGATAGGTCGTGATCCGCAGCCACGGCGGCGCGCGGGGAGAGAGGTCTCGCAGCGAATGGCGGGGCTCGAGAAACGGTTGCACCAGGATCGAGTCCGCCTCGGCCTGGGACGAGAGCCAGCGCGCGAAATCAGGCGCCGGCATCGCGTCGCCGGCGACCAGGAAGGCGCTCGTCGCCCCTCGCTCGACGATTGCGGTGCCGAGCGAATGCGAGCCATGGCGAGGCTTGAGGAACAGTTTTCGCCGTTCGATCCAGGGAGATGTCGAAAAGTCGGGGATCGAACCGGGGGTGATCTCGGCGAGGATGGGCGGAACCGGCATGCCGATCGCGGCTAACGCGCGCGACATCGCGTACTTGTCGCCGGCCAGCGCCTGGTCCTCGGCTCGGCTGACGGACATGAGAAGGAGCGCGCCCTGCCGGCTGTCGAGCGTGTTTGCCAGCATCTCCTTCCGCTGCCAGGCGGAATTCGTTGGTCCCTGCGCGGCGAGGAGCACCAGGGTCTGGCCCGGTGCCTTGCCCCGCGTCCAGCCGAGCCAGACGGCGCGCGCGAGCGATACGGGGTCGAAGCGCACCGGCCCGGTCCAACATGCCGCGAGCGCCTTCACGGGGCAGGCAACGAGCCACGTCAGCCGCACCAGGGGGATCGCCACCGGGCGGCACCATCGCGGCACCCGGCGCCACGCGTACTTGGCGCCCGCGCGCACCAGGCGATGCGAGGAGTCCGGCCCGAGATAGATGACTGACGCGCCATCGACCGGAAGCAAATCCCAGATCTTCGCGATCAAGCGGACAAGCCTGCCGGCGGCCTCAAGCATGCCCGTCTCGACGCACCGCGCCGCCTCTGCGTTTCATCGCGGGTATCGAGGTTCCCGGAGCGGGCAAGGCCATGGCCGCACGCCATCGAACGTTAGGACGTTCCCTCATCGGCGGCAATCCTCTGCGCCAGTCTCGCACGCGGCGACGCGCCCATGCTGCGAAATTGTGCCGCGGCGAATTCTTGATAATGTCCATTCTGCGGACAGCGCGCGGCAAGATTGGCCCGAAGGGACACGACGGCATGGCTTCGTTCGGCATCGGCAAGAGCGTGCGGCGCGTCGAGGACCGCCGCTTCCTTCTCGGCGCGGGGCGATATGTCGAAGACATCGTGCTGCCGCGCGAGGCGCATGGCGCGCTGGTGCCGTCGCCGCATGCGCATGCGCGGATCGCGGCGATCGATACGGCCGAGGCGCGGGATGCGCCGGGCGTTCTGTGCGTCCTCACCGGAGCCGACGCGCTGGCCGACGGGCTTGGTGGCCTTGCGCCCTTCACCCTGCCGGAAGACGCGGGCGGGCCCAAGGCCTATCGCACGCAATGGACGCCGCTCGCCGGCGAGCGCGTCCGCTGCGTCGGCGACCGCGTCGCCTTCGTTGTGGCGGAAACGGCGGCGCAAGCGCGCGAAGCGGCCGATCTCGTGCGCGTCAGCTATGAGCCGCTCGCCTGTGTTTCCGATTGTGCCGACGCTGCGGCGCCCGGTGCGCCGCTGGTGTGGCCGGAATGCCCAGGCAATGTCTGCTTCGCGCTTTCCTCGGGGAGCAAGGACGCGGCCGACGCCGCTTTCGCCAAAGCCGCGCATGTCGTGCGACTGCGGCTCAAGAGCCAGCGGCTGTCGGCCAATCCGATGGAGCCGCGCGGCGCGATCGGCGACTTTCGCGCCGGCGAGGACGCCTACACGCTCTACACCACGTCGCAGAATCCGCATGGCGTGCGCACCATGCTCGCGGCCGCGGTGCTGCACATCGCCGAGACCAGGCTGCGCGTCATTTCGCCCGACGTGGGCGGCGGCTTCGGCATGAAGGCCAACGCCTATCCCGAGGACGCGCTGGTCTTGTGGGCGTCGCGGCGTTGCGGGCGCCCGGTGAAATGGATCGCGAGCCGCACCGAATCGCTCGCCGGCGACAATCACGGCCGCGACTGCGTGTCGGACGCGGCGATGGCGCTCGACGCCGAGGGCAGGATTGTCGGCCTCACGGTCGATTCGGTGCACGCGCTCGGCGCCTATCTGCAATCGGCAGCGGCTTCGCCGGTGCTGACCGCGGTGCGCATGATGCCAAGCGTCTATGCGGTGGGCGCGCTTCATCTCACCTCGAAGGCGGTCTTCACCAACGCCTCGCCGATGGGAGTCTATCGTGGCGCGGGCCGGCCCGAGGCGAACTATGTGGTCGAGCGACTGATCGACCGCGCGGCCGCGGTGATGGGACTGGATCCGGTCGCGTTGCGCCGGCGCAATCTCCTGCCCGCAAGCGCTCTGCCGCACCGTACCGCAACCGGTTCGGTCTATGACAGCGGCGATTTCCCCGGCGTGATGGAGCGGTGTTTGGCGCTCGGCGACTGGCCGGGCTTCGCTGCGCGGCGCGCCGCATCGGAGGCGAAGGGATTGCGGCGCGGCCGCGCGGTCGGTTGCTATATCGAGCGCGGCGGCGTCACCAACGACCGCATGGGCCTGCGCTTCGATCCGGGCGGCACGGTGACGGTCCTCGCCGGAACGCATTCGCACGGGCAGGGCCACGCCACGACCTATGCGCAGATGGTGGCAGAATGGCTCGGCGTGCCGTTCGATTCCATTCGCTTTGCGCAGGGCGACACCGACGCGGTGCCGTTCGGGCGCGGCACCTATGCCGCACGCAGCTCGCTGCTGGGCGGCTGCGCGCTGAAGCTCGCCGCCGACGGCATCATCGACAAGGCGCGAGCGCTTGCGGCGTTCCTGATGGAGGCCGCGCCCGAGGATGTGCAGTTCAGCGACGGCGTCTTCGCCATCGCCGGCACCGACCGCAAGATGTCGATCGTCGAGGTGGCGAAGGCATCGTTCCGGTCGGGAGGCGTGCCGCCGCGGTTCCTCATGCTCGAGGCGAGCGGGACATGGGCGGCCGAGCCGCCGAACTATCCCAACGGCTGCCACGTCGCCGAGGTCGAGGTCGATCCCGGCACGGGCCGCGTCGCGCTGACGCGCTATACCGTGGTCGACGACATCGGCCGCGTCATCAATCCGATGATCTGCGAAGGCCAGGTGCATGGCGCGCTGGCGCAGGTGATCGGCCAGGCGCTGCTGGAGGAGGTGGTTTATGACCGCGCGGGTCAGCTCGTCACCGGCAGCTTCATCGACTATGCGATGCCGCGCGCGGACGACCTGCCGGCGTTCGCGGTCGCCTTCCACGAGGTATTGGCCACGACCAATCCGCTCGGCGTCAAGGGCGTGGGCGAGACGGCGGTGGTCACGGCGCCCGCCACCATCGTCAACGCGATCCTCGATGCGCTGCGGCCGCTGGGCGTCGACGACATCGAGACGCCGGCCAGCCCCGAGCGCGTCTGGCGGGCGCTCCAGGCCGCGCGCCGCCGCTGATGCCCGACGCGCGGCCCTTTCGACAAGGATGACGACGAGATGCGCCGCAGCGGATCCCGTTAGAGCAAAGGAATTCAGCAACGAAATCTGCCGGAAGCGGAAGCTTCATCGCGGAAACCCTCGACCTTGCGGCGAATTTCCGCCAGTTGTATCGATCTATATGGGTGACGACCCTCCGGCGCGCTCATCGATCCCGCGGTCATCCGGGAGGTACTGAATGAGCCAAGTTCATAGCATCGCGATCATCGGCGGCGGGCTGGCCGGATTGGCTGCCGCCAACGCGCTCGCCGCCTTCGGCTTCGAGGTGGAGGTATTCGAGCGGTCGTCGACGCTCGCCGAGATCGGCGCCGGCATCAATATCAGCCCTCAGGCGGTCAAGGCACTTCGGGCGATCGGACTGGGCGACAAGCTCGCCGCCACGGCCAACATTCACCCCGACACTGTCACTTTCGACATGCATACCGGGGAACAGCTCGAACGTCGCGATGCGCAGGCAGCGCTGGCCCGCTACGGCGCCCCTCACCTCACCTTCCATCGCGCCGACCTCATGAACGGGCTTGCGAGCGGCCTCGATCCCGCGCGTCTCCACCTCGATCACCGTCTCTCCGGATTCGAGGAGCGGGCGGAGAGCGTGACGTTGACCTTCGCCAACGGCGCATCCTACGAAGCCGATGTTCTGGTCGCCGCGGACGGCGTCCGCTCGGTCGTCCGCCACGCGCTCTACGGCGACGACAATCCCACCTATACCGGCCAGATGGTGTGGCGCGCGCTGTTGAGGGGCGACGACGTTCCACCCGAGGTGCTGGAGCCTTCGGGCCATATCCAGTGGATCGGACCCGGCCGCCATTTCTTCGCCTACTATCTGCGCGGCCGCGAGGTGGTCAACATCGTGACCCAGGAAGACACAGACAAGTGGGTCGAGGAAGGGTGGTCGATCCCGGGCGATCCTGATGAGATGCGCCTGAGCTTTCCCAACCCTGAGCCGCGGCTCGAACGGCTCTTGAGCGTCGTGACCCGGTGCTCGAAATGGGGTCTCTTCATGCGTCCCCTGACCGAGCGATGGGGACACGGGCGCATCCAGCTCATCGGCGACGCGGCGCATGCGATGCTGCCGAACGCCGGACAGGGCGCCTGCCAGGCGTTCGAGGACGCCTACACGCTGGCGCGATGGTTCGACGCCCAGCGCAGCGATCCGGTCGAAGCCCTTCGCAACTTTCGCCGCATTCGCGTACCGCGCGTGCATGGCATCCAGCTTCGCTCGTTCGTCAATGCCCGGATCAAGCACATGCACGACCGCACGGCGCAGAAGGCGATCCTCGCGCGAGACAACAATGTCGACAGCATGGCGTGGATCGTCGGATACGATCCCGTCGAGGGCTGGAACAAGCCGCCGACCGTTCCCGCAATCGAGTAACCGACAACCTGGAGGATCCGCCATGAGAGGCGATGTGATCGCGCTCGCTCTTGCTGTCGCCCTCGCCGTCAGCGCGACCGGACCGGCGCGCGCCGCCGAGCCCTACGATCTCCATGTCATCCTGCCACTGACCGGCGGCGGGGCGTTCGTCGGCAAGGGCCATCGCGACAGCCTCGATACGCTCGCCGAGGTCGTCAACAAGTCGGGCGGCATCCAGGGACGGCCGGTCCGTTTCGTCTATCACGACGACCAATCGAGTCCGCAGGTGGCGGTTCAACTCGCCAACGACGTGCTGGCCGAGAAGCCGGCGGTGATCCTGGGCTCGGGCCTCGTCGCGATGTGCGCCGCGATCGCGCCGCTGATGAAGAGCGGCCCGGTCGATTACTGCCTGTCGCCCGCTTATCACCCGCCCGCCGGCAGCTTCCTGTTCTCGTCCTCGAGCTCGGCGATCGACCAGTCGGCCGCCGTCATCCGCTATTACCGCATGGAGGGCTGGACCAAGATCGCCACGCTCAACAACACCGACGCCACCGGCCAGGCCAACGACAAGGCGGTCGATGAGGTCGTGGCCCGGCCCGAGAACAAGGACGTGACGCTGGTCGAGCGTGAGCATTTCAATCCGACCGACATCAGCGTCGCGGCGCAGATCGAGCGCATCAAGGCATCGGGCGCACAGGCCATCGTCGCGGGCGTGACGGGGTCCCCGGCCGCGACCGTCTTCAAGGGCATGGTCCAGGCCGGGCTCGACATCGCGGTCGCGCCGACGAGCGGCAACCAGACCTTCCCGCAGATGGAGCAGTGGGTGGATTTCCTGCCCAAGGGGCTGGTGATGGGCTCGGCGCTTTTCCCCGAGCACGACGGCGTACTGACGCTCGATCCACGGGTCGAAGCGGCGCAGCACGACATGTACGCCGCGCTCAAGGCACGCGGGCTCAAGGCCGACAACATGGAGGCCACGTCGTGGGACGCCGGGCTCATCGTGGTCGCGGCGTTGAGGGCCTTGGGACCCGGCGCCAGCGCCGAGCAGGTCCGGCACTATATCGCCGGCCTCACCGATTTCGCCGGCATCGACGGCATCTATGATTTCAAGGCGAACCCGGAGCGCGGGCTCGGCTCCGACAGCGCCATCGTCGTGCGCTACGATGCGAAGTCAAAGTCCTGGGCATGGCTGACGCAGCCGGGAGGCGCGCCGCTCAAATAGTCTGCCGCCGCTCGGCCGCATCCCTCCGGTCCCTTGCGGCGGACGATACGCGCGGCCATGATCCCGCCAACGCGCGCCGGCCTCGACGCGCGCAAGGCCAGGGTGCCGTGGTACGGCGACGGCCCGATGCCGCTCGACCAGCTGTGCAAGGACAGCAAGGACGGTCCCCTCTATCTTCCGCTCCATCCGGGCGCCGCGCGCTTCTGGCGGGAACGGGGCTATCTTCCCTGAAGCACGGCGCATGCGCCTCAGCGGCCAGGGCGCTTCCGGCCGTGTCAGGATCGAACGGGACCATCCACTACTCTGAGATGTGGACGTGGGCTTTGGGTCATGGTTGTGTAAGAACGCTCTGGCGGGTTTGGTTACGGCTCGCGCGGATGCCGACCGGCTTGCCGGGCACGCGCTTGCGGTTCCCGCGCGGTGTTGACGAAAAAATCGAAGGAGATCGCCACTGTGAAGACGATCAATGACGACGCGGTGAAACTCATCGCCGATTTCGACAATCGCCAGCGCGTCCAGTCGATCGGTCAAAAGCGCGGCTCGGTGAAGACGCTGCCGGTGATCGATTTCTCGGCCTATACCGAAGACGCCGGACTCGATGAAAGAAAGCGCGTGGCTCGTGCGCTGCACGATGCCGGGACCGACACCGGATTCTTCTATCTTGCCAACCATGGCATTGCGGCGGCCGAGCTCGACCTTGCTCATGATTGGGGCCATGTGTTCTTCGAACTGCCGCGCGACGAGAAGGCGAAATGCAACTTCACCCCGGTCGGCGGCAAGAACCCGAGCGCCAATCTCGACAAGGAAGCCGATCAGAAGGAAACCTACAGTTTGCCGCGCCCACTGCTCCCGGGAGAGCCGGTGGACCAGCCGTCACGGACGGTAGGCAGAGGCCGTTGGCCCGATCCGGCGGTCATGCCTGGCTTCAGAGAGTTCATCGAATCGCATATCGTTAAGCGCATTCGCGTCGCACAGCGTCTCTGCCGTGCGTTTGCGCTGAGTCTCGATCTCCCCGAGGATTTTCTCGATGCGGCGCACCGCTATCCCTCGGGTTCGGTCACGTACAATTATTATCCGTCGCTCGACCCCACGACCGTGGGGCATACCCAATGGGGCATCTCGCCACACACGGATTACGGCAGCTTCAGCCTTCTGTCGCAAGACGAATTGGGCGGCCTCGAGGTCCGCGATTCCTCTGGTACATGGATCGACATGCCGCCGATCAGGGGCGCCTTCGTCGTGAACATCGCCGATCTGTTTGCGCGCTGGACCAACGGTCTTTATGTCTCGAGCCTGCACCGCGCCTCAAACTTCAACACGCATGGCCGCGCGCGCATCTCGCTGCCGCTCTTTTTCAACCCACAGTCCGATACGCGCATCGAGTGCCTCCCGACCTGCCAAGGTCCAGGCAATCCGGCGAAATACGAGCCGATCGAGGCTGGACCCTATGTGCAGACCCTGATTGAGCAGTCCAATCGCATCGGCCGGCCTGGCATAATGCAACGGACGGGCGAGGAGCGCTTCGCCCGGACGTGAATTGATACGGACTGAGGAAAGTCCCGCCGTTTGCTGCACGGATTGTGCCCGACTATTGGCGCACGATTCGTGTCTTGTTCGCGCAAGACCCCGCGCCGAGGATCTTTCCCGGGAGCGACCGAAACCGGAGAAAATATAAGAATTTCTTATACTTAGTTGGAGCGGGCGAAGGGATTCGAACCCTCGACCCCAACCTTGGCAAGGTTGTGCTCTACCCCTGAGCTACGCCCGCGTCCAAAGGCGGCGCATGATATGGATGAGCGTCCCGGTTTGCAAGGGCGGGAGGGCTTGGATAACGTCGCGGCCATGCCCGTCACGCCAGAGGCGCTGTTCGCGCGGCTCGACCAGCTCGGCATTCGCCACACCACCCACCATCATCCCCCGGTCTTCACCGTCGCCGAGGCGGCTTCGCTGCGCGGCGCGCTGCCCGGCGGGCACTGCAAGTGCCTGTTCCTGGCGGACAAGAAGGGCGGGACGTGGCTCGTGGTCGTGCTCGAGGACCGCCGCCTCGATCTGAAGCGCCTCGCCGACCGGCTCGGGGCGCCGCGCTTCTCTTTCGCCGCGCCCGAGCGGATGAGGGCATTGCTCGGCATCGAGCCCGGCTCGGTCACGCCGTTCGCGCTCGTCAACGAGAGCGCGGCGCATGTTGCGGTCGTGCTCGACGCGACGATGCTGCGCCACGATCCGCTCAACTACCACCCGCTGATCAACACCGCGACCACGGCGATCGCGCCCGGCGATCTCATGCGCTTCATCGCGTCTTGCGGCCACGAGCCGCGCGTCGTGGCGCTCGACGATCTCGATCTCGCCGTGGACCCGGGGTGCGCGGACAGTGCGCGGTAACGACGCTGGAAATGCTGTCCGAGGCGGTCGCGATCCTGGCGCGGGCCGTCGCGTTCGCGCCGCGCTCGGTTGAGGCCCACAACAGTCTCGGCAACGCGCTGACGGCGCTGGGCCGGCTCGATGCGACGGTCGGATCCTATCGGATCCTAAATGCGTGCGCTGGCGATCGAGCCCGGGCGCGCCGGGCTGCACCACAATCTCGAGTTCGCGCTCGAGCGGATGGGACAGCGCGGCGCCGCCATCGCATCGTTCGAGCGCGCGGCTCTTCCGCCAGGAGCGGGCGGGCGACCGAGGCCCCCACCCCGCTTGCCAGAGCGCCCCGGGGCCGCCATGTTCTAGGGGTCTTTTTCGAGGGAACCTTGTCCATGGAACCGATCATCGGTGGCGCCGCAAAGGCCGCGGACGACGCCGCGCTCATCAAGAACGGCACGACCGCGACCTTCATGGCAGACGTGATCGACGCTTCGCGCGACGCGGCCATCGTGGTCGATTTCTGGGCGCCCTGGTGCGGCCCGTGCAAGCAATTGGGCCCGGCGCTGGAGAAAGCGGTGCGCGAGCAGCGCGGCAAGGTCCGCCTGGTGAAGATCAACGTCGACGAGAACCAGGAGCTGGCGGCGCAGATGCGCATCCAGTCGATCCCGGCGGTCTATGCCTTCAAGGACGGGCGCCCGGTGGACGGCTTCGTCGGCGCCGTCCCCGACAGCCAGCTCAAGCAGTTCATCGCCAAGCTCGGCGCCGGCGTGGCGGGCGCCGACCCCATCGCCGAGGCGGTGGCGCTGGCCAAGGAGGCTGCCGCCGCGGGCGACGAGGCGCGCGCCGCCAACATCTTCACCCAGGTGCTGCAGCACGAGCCCGGCAATGTCGACGCCATCGCCGGGCTGACCCGCGCAGCCGTCGCGCGCAAGGATCTGGCCAAGGCCAAGCAGTTCCTGGCGCAGGTGCCGGCGGAGCACGCCAACCACGCCGAGATCGCCGCGGCGCGCGCAGCGCTCGAGCTAGCCGAGACCGGCGCCAAGGGCGCGGGCAAGACCGACGAGCTGAAGGCGCGGCTCGAGCGCAATCCCAACGACCACGAGGCGCGGCTCGAGCTGGCCGGCGTGCTGTTCGCCGCGGGCGGGCGCGAGCAGGCGATCGACCAGCTCCTCGACCTCATCAAGCGCGACCGCGCCTGGAACGAGGAAGCCGGCCGCAAACAGCTCCTCAAATTCTTCGAGGCGATCGGGCTGGCCGATCCGCTCACTATGTCGGCGCGGCGCCGCCTCTCCGCCATCCTGTTCTCATGAGCGGCAGCGCGTTCGATCCGAGCTTCGACGACCTGCCGTCGCGCCTGCCGGTCTTTCCGCTGACGGGCGTACTGCTGCTGCCAGGGGGGCGGCTGCCGCTCAACATCTTCGAGCCGCGCTACCTGGCGATGACGCGGCACGCGCTGGGGCACGGGCAGATGATCGGCATGATCCAGCCCCAGGATGGCGCCGGCGATGTCGGCAATCCGCCGCTCTACCGCACCGGCTGCATGGGCCGCATCACCGAGTTCCAGGAAACGGACGACGGACGCTATCTCATCAACCTCAAGGGCTGCGCCCGCTTCGACGTCGCGTCGGAGCCGCCGCGCGCCAACCTGTTCCGCATCGTCGAGCCGGATTGGCGCCGCTATGCCGGCGACCTCGAGGAGACCGAGCCAGAGATCGAGCGCGACCGGCTGGTCGCGGCGCTGAAGCCCTATTTCCGGCGCCGCGGTATCGACGCCGATTTCGCCGCCATCGCCAAGGCACCGGCGGAGCGGCTGGTCGCCTCGCTCGCCATGATGTGCCCGTTCGAGCCGCGCGAGAAGCAGGCGCTGCTCGAGGCCGCGGACGCGACGGCGCGCAGCCAGCTGCTGGTCACGCTTATCGAGATGGCGACGGTTTCAAGCGGCGGCGGCGACGCCGGCCCCGCGCGGCATTGAGGCAAACATGGCCGATCCCCCCGCCCAGGTCGATCCCAAGCTTTTGGAAATCCTGGTCTGTCCGCTGACCAAGGGACCGCTCAGCTACGACCGCACGGCGCAGGAGCTGGTGAGCGCGCGGGCGGGCCTCGCGTACCCCATCCGCGACGGCATCCCGATCATGCTGGTGGACGAGGCTCGCCAGCTCTCGGACGAGGAGAAGGCGCGGCTGCCGCCGCCCGCCAATCCGGGCCCACCATGAGCGGCGGCGGCTTCGGCACCGAGCACTGGCCGACTGAGCTCCGCCTCAAGAGCGCGGAGAAGCTCATCGAGATCGACTTCGACAATGGCGCGCGCTTCCGGCTGCCGGCGGAATATCTCCGGGTCGAAAGCCCGTCGGCCGAGGTGCAGGGCCACGGACCGGGCGAGAAGCAGCTGGTCGCCGGCCGCGCCCATATCGGCATTCTGCGGCTCGAGCAGGTCGGCAATTACGCGATTCGGATCGTGTTCGACGATCTCCACGACACCGGCATCTACAGCTGGGCCTATCTCTACGAGCTCGGCGTCGAGCAGGAGCGGCGCTGGAGCGAGTACCTCGCCGCCCTCGCCCGCGCCGGCCAAGTCCGCGAGCCCAAGCGGGGGCGGTAGAACGGCACTCAAAATTTTTAGCGCGGAGGTCGCAGAGGTAGCGCGGAGGACGCGGATTATGAATCGACTGCCTCTGCGTCCCCTGGCGAACGCATGCGTTCGCCCTCCGCGTCCCCTGCGCTAAAATCGTGGCCGTGCCCAAATTCGGGAGTACGAGGCGATCATGGCTGACAGCGGGACCATCACCCTGCCGCCGGTGGCGGCGACGGAGCCGGGGGCGGATATCAACACGCCGACCGGGACAAGCGGCCTCTTCGTCGTGTGCAAGAGCGACGCCTTCGTCGAGTTCTACGACGCCAAGAGCTTCGCGCGGGCGGAAGAGATCAATCTGCCGGATTTCCCGCACGAGGTGGTGCTGTCGCCCGACCGCAAGACCGCCTATGTCTCGATCTACGGCAACGGCCAGGTCGGCACCAACACCAAGCCCGGCACAAAGATCGCGGTGATCGATCTTGCCGCGCGCAAGCTCTCGGGCTTCATCGAGATCGCGCCGTATCTGGCGCCGCACGGCTTGATGTTCGACCGCGCCGGGCATTTATGGGCGACGGCGGAACTCTCCAACGGGATCGTGGTGATCGATCCGGTGCGCGGCGTGGTGCTCGACGCGGTGCTGCTGGGGAGCCACCGCACCCATTTCTTCGCGGCGACGCCGGACGGCAGCAAGATCTACGTGCCGCACCGCCAGCTCAAATTCATGAGCGTGGTCGATGTCGCGACCCGCCGCGAGGTGAAGCGCATCGCGAATTTCGCCTATGAATGCCAGGGCGTCGCGGTCGCGCCCGACGGCAATCGCGTCTACCAAGCCTCGAGCGCGCGCCCGCTCGTCACCGTCATCGATCCGCGCACCGACGAAGTCGCGGGCTCGGTGATGGTCGAGGGCATGGGCGATTTCCCGCCGCAACTGACCCGGCTCAAGGTCAGTCCCGACAACCGCTTCCTCGTCGTCTCGTACAACGTCTCGCGCAAGGCCGCGGTGCTCGACACGCGCGACCTGCGGCACCAGGTGCTGTTCGATCTCGAGAAGAGCCCGATGGGGATCGCCTTCCCTGACTGCCGCCGCGCCTTCGTCACCAACCACGACGGCGGATCGATCTCGGTGATCGATCTCGACACCATGAAGCTCGACGGCCGCATCGCGACCCACATGGGCGCCGAGACGATGGCGTTCTATTAGCCGTCACCCAGCCGTCGCCTAACCTCCATATCCGACGGCGGCGAAATCGCGCGCGGCGGTTTCATCAATCTGCCACGGACATTGCGTTAAATGGCGCCCTTCTTGGGCGATCCAATGTTCATCGGGGGGACCATGTCCGACTTTCACTGGCCCGTCCGCCGCGCGCTGGCGGCCTGGGCTGCATGCGCGGCCGGAGCCGTTTCGGCGCTACCTGCCGCGGCGGTGCCGATCAGCTCCTTCACGCCGGGCGATCTCGTGATCAGCACCGTGTCGTCCGACAATGGCGCGGGGCTCGATTCCGCGTCGCCGATCGTGCTGCAGGAATTCCAGATCGGCGCCGGCGGCACGTCGGTCACGGCGACCGGAACGCTCGCCCTGCCGCAAACGAACAGCGGCGCGAACGTGGCGATTTCCGGGGAATACGGTTCGGCCTCGGAGGGCATCCTGCAGCTCTCCGTCGACCACCATGACCTGACCATGATGGGCTATGGCGTCAACGCGACGACGTTCAACACGGCGCCGCTTGCGACCTACGGCACAGCCTCGCTGGGCCAGACCACCAGCCTGACCCCCGCCAATCAGTCCGGCACCATCGTGACCACCGTGCCGCGCGTCGTGGCCCTGATCGGCGGCGATGGCAGCGTCGATACCTCGACCGCGCTGACCGGCGTGTTCAACACCAACAATGCGCGCAGCGCGGCCACGGTGGACGGATCGTCGATCTACGTGTCGGGCCAGGGCGCCAGTAAGACCGATCCGACCCAAGGCGTGTTCCTGGCCGCCCGCGGCGCCACCACCGCGACGCCGATCGACAACAGCACCGAGACGCGGGTCGTCTCGATCGTCAATACGGGGAGCGGCAACACGCTCTATGTCTCGCGCGACCAGAACCCGCCGGGCGGCGGCAACCAGAATTCCACCAATGTCGACAGCCTGACTGCGCCCGGCGGCGGGCTTCCGACCACGACGGCAGGCGTGACCGACACGCATATCATCCCGCCGGTCAGCCCCTTCTCGCTCGGCGGGAACAACGGCTCGATCAACGTCACCACCATGACGGAAAACGGGGTGAACAACTCCCGCCTCAACAAGTTCGTCTATCTCAGCCCGGAAAGTTATTTCTTCGCCAGCCCGACGGTCCTCTACGTCACCGACAGCGGCCAGCCCAAGAACGGCAATGCCAATGCCGCGGCCCTGGGCGAGGGCGGGCTGCAGAAATGGGTTCTCACCAACGGCACCTGGACCCTGGACTACGATCTCGTGAACGGGCTGACGTTGGTCAACAACGCGCTGGCCAATTCCAGCACGCCGACGGCGCCCGGCGTGACCGGCTTGTTCGGCCTCACCGGCGAAGTGGTCGGAGGCGACGTCGAGCTGTTCGCGACCAGCTATGGACTGAACGAGCTGTCGCCGAGCTTCCTGTACGAGATCACCGATGTCCTGGCCGACACCCTGCCCTCGCAGGCGAGCGGCGAGAGCTTCGTCACACTCTATGCCGCGCCGGACGACACATCGATCCGCGGCGTCGCCTTCGCGCCGGTGCCGGAGCCGGGGTCGCTGGCGATCTTCGGGGCCGGCTTGGCCGGGCTCCGCCTGGCGCGCCGGCGTCGCACGACACGATCGGCCGCGCGCTAAAGCCGCTCGCCGCGCGCGAGGCGCGGCTGGTCGCCGGCGACGCCCATGGCATGGCGCACGAAGAGCCGCTTCAGCGGCGCCATGCGGTCGACCGCGGCGAGGCCGAGATCGCGGGCCAGGCGCAGCGGCGCGATCTCGTTCGAGAACAGCCGGTTCAGCCCGTCGGTCACGGCGGCGAGTAGCATCGCATCGAGGCGGCGGCGCTCCTCGTAGCGCTCGAGCCCCCAGGGGCCGCCGATGTCGAGCCCCAACCGGCGCGCATCGACGACCAGCTCGGCAAGCTGCGCCACATCGCGGATGCCGAGATTGAAGCCCTGGCCCGCGATCGGGTGGATGACATGCGCCGCCTCGCCGACCAGCGCAAGGCGCGGCGCCGCCATGCGCTTGGCATAAAGGAACGACAGCGCATAGGTCCAGCGCGGACCCTCGACTTCGAGCGCGCCCAGATGATCGCCGAAGCGGCGCGCGAGTTGATCGTGAAACCCGGCCGGATCGAGCGCAACGAGCGCCGGCGCGAGGTCGGCGCGCTCGGTCCACACGATCGACGAGCGCCCGCCGGTCATCGGCAGGATCGCGAACGGCCCGGCGGGAAGGAAATGCTCGACCGCGATACCGCGATGGGGCGCGGCATGGCGCACGGTGCAGACGATCCCGGTCTGCGGATAGGACCAGGCGAAGGCGCCGATGCCGGCGGCCTGGCGCAACGGCGAATCCCGACCATCGGCTGCCGCCACGAGTTGCGCACGCACCGCCCTGCCGTCGGCGAGCGTGGCGAGCGCGACCGCGCCGTCATAGGCGACCGAGCGAACCTCCGCCGGCGCCAGATGCACCAGGCTCGAGCGCCGTGCGAGATGCGCGAGCAGCACGCGGCGCAGCACCCGATTCTCGACGATGAAGCCCAGCGGATGATCGCCGACGAGGTCATGGTGATAGTGGAGGAAGAGGCGCGAGGAGCCGTCGGCGACGCGAATTTCCCGGATCGGCTCGGAAGCGGCGGCGAGATCGGGCCACAAGCCGAGGCTCGCGAGTACCTGCTGCGAGCCCCAGGCGAGGGCGGTGGTGCGGCCGTCGAACGGCGTCTCCAGCATCGCGGAAGGCGCCAGGCGATCGACCAGCGCGGTCTCGATCCCGGCGCCCGCGGCGGCTGCCGCCAGGGTCATCCCGGCGAGCCCGCCGCCGACCACCAGAAGCTCGACCCGCACATCGCTCATGCGTCAGACCATGACGAGGCGCCCGGGTCCTGTCCAGGCGCGCGCAAAAAACGCCGGGGCGGTCGCGTTCCGCCCCGGCGCTCAGCACCAAACGAAGGATCCGAACCGGTTACTCGCCTTCGGTTCCGATCGCGTAGGCGGTCTCGCCATGAACCGCGTCGTCGCCCACCTTCAACGTCGCCTCGTCCATGCGCAGCGGCACGATGAAGGAGATGACCTTGAGGATGATGTATGTGGCGATCACGTTGTACACGATGATGAAGGCGGCGCCGTAGCACTGCAGCACCAATTGCTGGGCGTTGCCGTAGAGCAGGCCGGTGACGCTGACGCCGGGCGCGTCCTTGTCGGTGCCGATATATTGCAGCATGTCAGGATTGCCGAGGATGCCGACCAGCAGACCGCCCATCAGACCGGCGATGCCGTGGGTCGAGAACACGCTCAGCGTGTCGTCCACCTTCATCATCAGCTTGGTCTTCTGGAACTTGTTCATGCTGAACCAGGGAATGATGCCGGCGCACACGCCGATGATCATCGCGCCCCAGCCGTTGACGTAGCCGGCTCCGGGCGTGATCGCGACCAGGCCGGCGATCATGCCGTTGACCGCGCCGATGATCGACGGCTTGCCGTAGGCCATCTTGTCCATCAGCGTCCACACCAGGAGCGCCACCGCAGTCGCGGTGTTGGTGTTGAGCACGGCCGCGCCCGCGTCGGCGTTGGCGAAGTAGGGATCGCCGCCGTTGAACCCGTTCCAGCCCAACCACAGGATGCCGGCGCCGATCAGGGTCACCAGCAGGCTATTGGGCGGGAAATGCTCGCGATCCGCTTGCAGGCGCGGACCGACCACCGCCGCAGCGACGAAGCCTGACGTGCCGGCCGCGAGATGGATGACATAGCCGCCGGAGAAATCCGCCACACCCATGCCGGCGAGCCAGCCGCCGCCCCACAGGCTGAAGGCGCCGACCGTGTAAACGAGCGTCATCCACACCGGGCAGAAGATCGCCCACGCCGTGAAGCTCATGCGGCCCAGCACCGAGCCGCCGAGGATGATCACGGTGATGGCGGCGAACACGAACTGGAAGAACACCAGCGTCGCCATCGGGAAAGTGAGGTCCGGCATGCCCGAGGCCGCTGCGGGAATTGTCGCCTGGCCGAGGGTGAACGCGGCCGATGCGGCCGGCATGGGCGTACCGAGGAACGGGAACCATTGCGGCCCGAACGCCATGTTGTAATCGAAGAGAATCCACACGACCAGGACCGAGGCGAACGCGTATATCGTCATGAAGGCGGAGTTGATGGCCCATTTCTTCTTGACCACGCCGCCGTAGAGAACCGCCAGCCCGGGAATGCTCTGCAGGCCGACGAACGTCGCGGCGGCCAACTGCCAGGCATTATTTCCCGTATCCAGCCATTTTGGTGATGGTACAAGCATGGAATTTATCCCCCTTATTTGTCGCCGATGACCCCACCAATGGCAGGACCAAACACACGTGCCGATGGCGCGTCAGCGAGCGACCCCTTGAGTCCAACGGCGGCACAATTTTCGCAAGAACCATGCCATTGGCTCAATCGTCCCCGATCGCCCGCGCGATGCACGTTGTCAGGCGCGGGGCATGGCGCTTTGGTGGTTTTATGATTAAAAAAACGGCATCTTGAACATAATTTATTCAACAGCCCCAACATTCGATGCGGCCCGTGCCCGGCGCGCGCGCCGTTCTTTCAATACGCGCGAAAATTGGTTATGAGCCAAGGATGACCATGTCGATGCGGCGATGTTTATGAATCGGCGCCACGTAGCTTGGATCGCCGTCGCGGCGGCCGGCCTTGTGGTCCCCGCCTGCGCCGCGGCGCAGGCGGGCGAGACCGCCATCACCTGCACCAATCCCGCGAGCGGATCGGCGTGGGAAATCAAGATCGACTTCGACAAGGCCACTGTCGACGCCAACCCGGCCAGCATCGACCCCGCCAAGATTTCCTGGCGCGACGGCAAGGACCGCTTCAACTACACTCTCGACCGCGTGACCGGCGATCTCACCGTCATCGTCGCGTCGAGCACCGGCGGCTATTTCATCTACGATCACTGCGATCTGAAGAAATCGGGCTGATGACTTGACGTCGCGTCGGAGCCCCAGCGATGGCTGAGAGCGGCGCCGGCGTCACCGCGACCGTCGGGTTCATCTCGGAGACCGGCCCGCGCAAGCGCAACGAGGATTTCGTCGCCGCCGTGTTCGGCGCCGAGTTGCCGGAGCCGCGCCGCGAGGTGGTGGCGGCGATTGCCGACGGCATCGGCGGCGCCAAGGGCGGACGGGTCGCCGCCGAGACCGCGGTGCGCGGCTTTCTCGACGGCTTCTGGGACCTGCCCGAGACCATGGAGGTGCGGCGCGCCGCCGCCAGCATCGTCAATTCGCTCAACGGCTGGATCAATTCGCTGGGCCGCCAGGACCCCGAACTCGCCGGCATGGGATGCACCTTCACCGCCCTGGTGCTGCGCGGGCGGGTCGTCCACATCCTGCATGTCGGGGACACGCGCGCCTACCGCCTGAGGGGCGACCGGCTGACCTGCCTCACCACTGATCACGCGCAGGGTGAAGGCCCTGGCCGGCCGCGCACCCTCTACCGCGCGCTGGGCATCGAGACGGAAGTGCGCCTCGATTATGCGAGCCAGCCGGTGGCGCTGCACGACCGCTTCCTGTTGTGCAGCGACGGCGTGCACGGCGCGCTCACCGACGAGCGCATCGCCGAGATCCTGTGCGAGCGCTCGGCGCCCGGCGATACCGCCCGCGCGCTGGTCGCGACGGCGCTCGATTACGGCAGCAGCGACAACTGCACCGCCTTGGTGCTGGACGTGGTCGGGCTGCCGACCGCGGAATCGGCCGACATCGGCAGCGCCATCATGCAGCTTCCGCTGATCCCGGTGCCGGTGAGCGGCGAGACGATCGACGGATTTGTACTCAAAGTGCTGCTTTCGGACGGACGGTACAGCCGCCTGTTCGGCGCCGCGGACGAGGTCGAAGGCGGCGAGGTGGCGCTGAAATTTCCCAAGCCCCAAGTCGCCGCGGTAGCGACATACCACGCGGCCTTCGTGCGCGAGGCCTGGGTCGGCGCGCGGGTGAACAGTCCCTGGGTGGGCCGCATCGTCGAGTTGCCGCCGGGCCGCCAGACCTGCCTCTACACGGTCATGCCGCTCTATCAGGGCGAGTTGTTGGAAACACGCCTCACGCGCCGCCCGTCGCTGGGCCTGGAGGAAGGCCGCAACATCGCGATCAAGCTGGCGCGCGCGGCGGCGGCATTGCACCGCGCCGGCATCATCCACCGCGACATCAAGCCCGACAACGTGATCCTCGAGGGTCAGGGATCGCTGAAGCTGATCGATCTCGGCGTGGTGCGCGTCCCCGGCCTCGAGGACTTCCCGCCCGAGGACATTCCCGGCACCATTGCTTACATGGCGCCCGAGATGTTCGCCGGCGAGGCCGGCAACGAGGCCACCGACACCTATGCCCTGGGCATCACCATGTTCCGCGCCTTCACCGGCGAATACCCTTATGGCAATGCCGAGGCCACCGGCCCGGCCCGGCGCGACCGGCCCAAGGAGCTGTGCGTGTTGCGCCCCGACCTGCCGGCCTGGCTCCAGGCCGCGCTCGATCGCGCGATCGCGACCGACCCCGGCGCCCGCTTCCGCGACATGAGCGAATTCGCGCTGGAGTTGGAGGCGGGTCCGGCGCGCGCCGAAACCGGCGTCCGGCGGCCGCGCACGCTCTATGAACGCAATCCCTTACGTTTCTGGCAGGGCGTGGCCGCGCTATTAGCCCTGGCGCTCGCGGCTTCGCTGCTGCGGCATTGAATCGCCTATAATTTAGGCAGCCAGTGAGGATCTGACTAATTTGCGATCATAAATCAGGCGCGACTCGTGAATTGTGCAGCGCAAACAGCGCTTGGCCGGATTCCAAGGCTTGGCACGATTCTTGTGTTCAGACCCCACGGTGCCGCTCGCCGGTGGGCGGTTGTCAGGGGTCCTCGGAGGTTCGGCTCATGTCCTTTCGATTGTTCTGGTCACGCGCGGCGCGATTTCTGCCGCTACTCGCCCTTGTTCTTGTCTTGCCGCTCAGCCTGGCGCGTGCCCAGGACCAGGCGCCCGCGGCGGCTGCGGCGCCGACGGCGGCGGCTCCTGCCGCCGCACCGGCGGCCGAGCCGGCGCCGCCCGCGTGCGACGCCAAGACTTTGGAGAAATGCACGCCCAATTCGGGCGACACCGCCTGGATGCTCACCTCCATGGCGCTGGTGCTGATGATGACGATCCCGGGCCTCGGCCTGTTCTACGGCGGCATGGTGCGCAAGAAGAATGTCGGCGACACGGTGATGACGAGCTTCGCCATCACCTCGCTGGTGACCGTGCTGTTCGCGATCGTCACCTACAGCATGGCGTTCCGCGCCGGCTCGCCCTTTGTCGGCGGGCTCGACCGGCTGTTCCTGCAAGGCATCCTGAGCGACATCTCGAAGGGCATCGGCAATCCCAATTCGCTGGCGCCGACCATTCCCGAGACGGTCTACATGTGCTTCCAGATGACGTTCGCGATCATCACCCCGGCGCTGATCGCGGGCGCCTTCGCCGAGCGCATGAAGTTCTCGGCCATGCTGTGGTTCATCGGCCTGTGGGCGATCGTGGTCTATGCCCCGGTCGCGCATTGGATGTGGGGCCCGGACGGCATGTTCAACAGCGCCAATGACGGCGCCGTCATGAAGGTGCTCGACTTCGCCGGCGGCACGGTGGTGCACGTCAACGCGGGCGTCGCCGGACTGATGTGCGCGTTGGTCCTCGGCAAGCGCCGCGACACCGGGCCGGCGCACAACGTCGTGCTGACCTTCATCGGCGCGTCGCTGCTGTGGGTCGGCTGGTTCGGCTTCAATGCCGGCTCGGCGGTGAGCGCGGGCATGCAGGCCGGCATGGCGATGACGGTGACGCAGATCGCGACCGCCATGGCCGCGCTGACCTGGATGTTCGTCGAGTGGGCGCATCGCGGCAAGCCGACCGTGGTCGGCATCTGCTCGGGCGCGGTCGCGGGGCTGGTTGCCATCACGCCGGCCTCGGGCTTCGTCGGCCCGGCCGGATCGCTGGCGATCGGGCTTGCTGCGGGCGTGCTGTGCTATCTCGGCGCCACCGCGCTCAAGTCCGCGTTCGGCTATGACGACGCGCTCGACTGCTTCGGCGTCCACGCGGTGGGCGGCGCGGCCGGCGCCATCCTCACCGGCGTGTTCGCGATCAGCGAGTATGGCGGCACGTCGGGCGGCATCGAGGGCAATTGGGGCCAGGTGATCAACCAGTGCATCGGCGTCGGCGTGGTGTTCGTCTACGACGCCGTGGTGTCGCTGATCATCCTCAAGCTGGTCGACGCGACCGTCGGCCTCAGGGTCGACGCCGAGATCGAGCAGGACGGGCTCGACCTGGCGTTGCACGGCGAGACGGTCCAGTAAATCGTCGTCGCGGGGGGAACGGGAGGGGCGGCCTTCGGGCCGCCCCTTTCATTTGAGCCCGCCCGCGAGCCGCCACATGTAGAGCGCCAGCAGCGAGCGGTGGGGCGCGAACAGCGCCGCGGCCTTCCCGGGCTTGCGCCGCCCGATATAGGAGCGGAACACGCGCTGCACCGCGAGATCGCCCTCGGGCCAGATGTCGGGCTCGCGGTAGTAGAAAATTCCCATCATGTCGCAGGTCCAGGGACCGATGCCCCAGATGGCGGAGAGAAGCTCGCGCCGCGCCGCGTGATCGAGCGCGCGCAAGGCGTCGAAGGATTCCGCCGCGTGCGCCGCCTGGATGTGCCGCACCGCCTTCGCCTTGTTGCGCGACAGGCCGCAGGCGCGCAAGGCGGCCTCGTCGGCGCGGGCGAGAAAATCTGCGACGCTGAGGTTGGCCGCGCGCGCGCCGTCCTCGATGCGGCCCCAGATGCCGCGCGCCGCGGCGGCGGAAATTTGCTGCCCGACGATGGCGCGGGCGAGGAACGCTGCCGGACCATGATCCGCGCGCTCGGGATACGACACCACGCCGCACGCGGCGAGATCGCGCGCCAGCCTGGGCGAGAGCGTCGCCGCCGCGGCGACGAAGCTGCGATGAAGATGGTCATTGGTCATCGCGTGTGAGCCGCTGGAATTCGGCCGTGCGTCCTTCGACTTCGCTCAGGATGAGGAAATTTTCTTTGTGCGATCAACAATTCTTCCTCACCCTGAGCGGAGCGCAGCGAAGTCGAATGGGCGCAGGATGCCGGTGCAACGTCATATTGCTAGCGCGCCGGCCGCCGTGATACGAGGGTCGAACCCAGCAAGGGGAGGAACGACATGGAGCGCTGGACGCCGACCCAGGCCGAGATGAAGTCGCGCATCGCCCGCTTCAAGGATGTGGTGCCGACCAAGAGCCGCCACGCGCAGCAGCTCGGCATCCCGGTCGAGGTGCTCGAGATGATCACCGCCAAGACCACCCGCAACGTGATGTCGCCGGCCGGGCTCCCGGGCCAGCTCTCGCCGACGCCGCCGGTCATCGGCGGCGATGCCGGCGCCTTCCGCCTGGGCATCGTCACCTGCCCGCCCGGCAACGGGCCCGGCCTCCACGTCCACTACAAGACGCACGAGACCTTCCTCGCCCTCACTGGGCGCTGGGAGATCCAGTGGGGCGACAAGGGCGAGGAGAGCACGGTGATCGAGCCCTTCGACCTGATCGCCGTGCCGCCGCGGGTGACGCGGCGCTTCGTCAACGTGTCCGATTCGGACGCCCATCTCCTGGTCATCATCCAGGGCAAGCAAGACGAGTTCGACGATGTCGACCGCGTCCCCGAGACCGCCGCCGCGATCACCAGGAAGTTCGGCCCGGACATGGTCCGCACCCTCGAATCGCTGGGGTGGAAATTCACCATCGGCGTCGAGGAGCCGGTGGAGTAGGCCCGACCCCCTGCCGCTAGGGACTACAGCCCAGGCGCTCCACAACATGTCGTGGGGCGCTTGGCGGGTCGCGGCGAAGTCTTTATGATGCGGGCGGTTTTTGCCGGAGGCCGCGTTCGGTGCCCGTGAACCCCCGCCTGGTGCGGATCGACGACAACCCGTGGGCCCGGCTCCGGGCGCTGCTCGACGGCGCGCCGCCGCGCACCAACCTGCCGCACGTGCTGATGTCGCTGGGCGAGCCGCAGCACGACCCGCCGCCGCTGATGGCGCGGATCATCGCCGAGACCGCCCATCTGTGGAACCGCTACCCGCCGATGCAGGGCACGCCCGCCTATCGCACCGCCTGCGCGGATTGGCTGACTTCGCGCTATCGCCTGCCGCCGGGCCTTGTTGCCGGCGAGCGCCACGTGCTGTCTCTCAACGGCACCAAGGAGGGGCTGTTCCTCGCCGCGCAGATGGCGGTGCCGCAGGAAAAGCGCGGCCAGGTGCCGGCCGTGCTCATGCCCAATCCCTACTACCTCGTCTATAACGGCGCGGCGGCGATGGCGGGCGCGGACGCGGTGTTCCTCGATGCCTCCGAGAAGACCGGGTTCCTGCCCGATCTCGACGCCATCCCCGAAGCGGTGCTGGCGCGCACGGCGCTGTTCTATCTGTGCAGTCCCGGCAACCCGCAGGGCGCGATCGCCGATCTCGCCTATCTCAAGAAGGCGATCGCGCTGGCGCGGGCGCATGATTTCGTGCTCGCGCTCGACGAATGCTATTGCGAGATCTACGACCGCGCGGCGCCGCCGGGCGGGCTCGAGGCGTGCGCCGCGATGGGCGGCGATCTGCGCAACGTGCTGGTGTTCCATTCGCTGTCCAAGCGCTCGAGCGCGGCGGGCTTGCGCTGCGGCTTCGTCGCCGGCGACGCCGAGCTGATCGCCCATTTGAACCAGCTCAGGGGCTATGCCGGTGCGCAAGTGCCGCTGCCGATCCAGGAGGCGGCGACCGCGCTGTGGCAGGACGAGGCGCATGTCGAGGAGAACCGCGCCCTCTATCGCCGCAAGTTCGACGTGGCCGAGCGCATCCTGAAGGGCCATTTCGGCTTCTACCGCCCGCCCGGCGGTTTCCTGTTGTGGCTCGATGTCGGCGACGGCGAGGCGGCGGCGAAGACGCTGTGGCGCGAGGCGGCGGTGCGGACCTTGCCCGGTGCCTATATCTCGCGCGCCAACGCCAGCGGCGAGAATCCCGGCCGCCGCTATATCCGCGTGGCGCTGGTGCATGACGACGACACCATCGCGACCGGGCTGTCGCGCATGGTGCAGGTGCTCGCCTGATGGCCCTCCTCGGCGACATCGCGCGCAAGACGCATCTCGCGCCCGAGGGCTTCTCGCTGCGCCGTCTCATGCTCCAGGCGATGGGGCTGGCGCTGCTGGTCGCTTCGCTGCTGCTGGCGCTGGCGCTGGCGAGCTATGACCGCGCCGATCCGTCCTGGAACCACGCCGCCGACACGGCCGCGACCAACGCGCTGGGACTCGGCGGTGCGCGGCTCGCCGACGCGCTGCTGCAGGGGCTGGGGCTGGGTGCGTGGCTGCTGCCGCTCATTCTGCTCGACTGGGCGGTGCGGCTGCTGCTGGGACGGGGACTGAAGCGGCTGTGGCTGCGCCTCGTGCTGCTGCCGCCGATGCTGGCGGCGGCCTCGCTGGCGCTGTCGATCTTCCCGGCGCCTTCGGGCTGGCCGTTGGCGTCAGGGCTGGGCGGCGCATTGGGCGCGATCGGCGCCCGCACCCTCGATGCCGCCAATCTCGCGCCCCCCTTGGCGGCGATGGCGGCGTCGGCGCTGGTCGGCCTCATGCTGCTCTATGTCATGGGCTTCTCGCCGGCCGAGGCGGCGCGCGCGCTGACCGAGCGGCGGCCGGACGCCAAGCCGGCGGCGCCAAGCCTTTTCGCCCGCACCCGCGCCCGCCTCGACGCCTGGCGCAAGGCAGCCGCCAGGATCGACGAGACCGTGACGCTGCGCCGCGAACCCCAGATCGCGCCGCCGCCGCACGAAGAGGCCGCCACGGCGGAAGCGCCCGCGCCGCGCCGCGCCGCGACGGTCGATCGGCCCGAGCGCGCGCGGCGCCGCGCCGATCCCGCGCGCCAGGCCTCGCTCGACTTCCGCGGCGCGGACGAGCATTTGCTGCCGCCCCTTGAACTCCTGCGCGAGGTGCCGCCGACCAAGGCGGCGGCGGTCAACGAGGAATCGCTGCAGCAGAACGCGCGGCTCCTCGAATCGGTGCTCGAGGATTACGGCGTGCGCGGCCAGATCGTGAAGGTGCGCCCCGGGCCGGTGGTGGCGCTCTATGAACTCGAGCCGGCGCCCGGCATCAAGGCGTCGCGCGTCATTGGGCTGGCCGACGACGTGGCGCGCTCGATGAGCGCCATCTCGGCGCGCATCGCGGTGGTGCCGGGGCGCAACGTCATCGGCATCGAGCTGCCCAACCAGCGCACCGAGATGGTCTATCTGCGCGAGCTCTTGGCGAGCGAGGCCTACGAGCGCACCGGGGCGAAGCTCGCGCTCGTCCTCGGCAAGGACATCAGCGGCGCGCCGGTGATCGCCGATCTCGCGCGCATGCCGCATCTCCTCATCGCCGGCACCACCGGCTCGGGCAAGTCGGTCGGGATCAACACCATGATCCTGTCGATCCTCTATCGGCTGCCGCCCGACCAGTGCAAGTTCATCATGATCGATCCGAAAATGTTGGAACTTTCCGTCTATGACGGCATCCCGCATCTGCTGGCACCGGTCGTCACCGAGCCGCGCAAGGCGGTGGTGGCGCTGAAATGGACAGTGCGCGAGATGGAGAACCGCTACCGCGCCATGTCCAAGCTCGGCGTGCGCAACATCGAGGGCTACAACCAGCGCCTCGCCGAGGCGGCGGCCAAGGGCGAGACCTTGATGCGCCGGGTGCAGACGGGCTTCGACGACGACGGCCATCCCGTGTTCGAGGAGCAGCCGCTCGAGACCGCACCCCTGCCGCTCATCGTCGTCGTGGTCGACGAGATGGCCGACCTCATGCTGGTCGCCGGCAAGGACATCGAGGCCGCGATCCAGCGCCTGGCGCAGATGGCGCGCGCCGCCGGCATCCACATCGTGATGGCGACGCAGCGGCCCTCGGTCGACGTCATCACCGGCACGATCAAGGCCAATTTCCCGACCCGCATCAGCTTCCAGGTAACCTCGAAGATCGACAGCCGCACCATTTTGGGCGAGTCCGGGGCCGAGCAGCTTCTGGGCCGCGGCGACATGCTCTTCATGGCGGGGGGCGGGCGCATCACCCGCGTCCACGGCCCCTTCGTCTCGGACGAGGAAGTCGAATCGATCGTGCGGTTCTTGAAGGACAATGGCGGACCGCCAACCTATCTCGAGGACGTGACGGAGGACGACGAGGACGGACCCTCGCTCTACGGCGAGGACGACGAGGGCGGCGGCTCGGGCGATGCGCTCTACGATCAGGCGGTGGCGCTCGTTTGCCGCGAGCGCAAGGCCTCGACCAGCTTCGTCCAGCGCCATCTCCAGATCGGCTACAACCGGGCCGCGCGCATCATCGAGCGCATGGAGACGGAAGGGGTGGTGAGCCCCGCCAACCATGTCGGCAAGCGCGAGGTCCTGGCGCGCTCGCACGACTGAGCGCGACGGAGGATCGTGATGATTATGTCCACGCGCGACCGGACCGCGCTGTCACGGCGTGCGGCACTTGCCGGCCTGGCGGCGCTGTGGGCGCGGGGCGCGTGGGCCGCGGTGCCGCGCGCGGCGCAGCTCGACCCCGCCCAGCGCGCCGACATGCAGCGGGTGCAGACCTATCTCAACGCCATCCGCACCATGCAGTCCCGCTTCGAACAAGTCGCCGACGACGGTGGGGTCGCCAACGGCACGATCTATCTGCAGCGGCCGGGCCAAATGCGCATCGTCTACGATCCGCCGGTGCCCATCCTCATCGTCGCGACCGGCGGCCAGCTCTACTACTACGACAGCAAGCTGCAGCAGATCTCGCGCACCACGGTCGACGACACGCCGGCCTGGTTCCTGCTGCGCGACCCGATCGTCCTGGGCGGCGACGTCACCGTGACCGATTTCAAGCGCGCCGCCGACACGCTGCGCCTCACCTTGGCGGAGACCAAGAACGCGGATCTCGGCCGGGTGACGCTCGTGGTCGCCGACCAGCCGCTGCAATTGCGGCAATGGACCGTGCTCGACGCCCAGCAGAAGCAGGTGACGGTGACGCTCGAGAGTCCGCAATTCGGTGTGCCGCTCGATCCCAGGCTGTTCTATTGGACCGATCCGCGCCCGAACGGCCGGTCGGAGCCGTGACCCCTGCGCAAACGCTTGGTTAACATGGTTTTAAGTCACGCAGCGCGCGACGCTTGCTTGCATGGCGGCGAGGATCGGTTCATATAGGCGCCATGCCGGGACGCGAACCGCCGCCCGTGATCGGCGTCATCTGCTGCGCGCATGTCGAGGGCGATCACATCCTCCACGCGGTATCGGAGAAATACATCACCGCCGCGATCGATGGCGCCGGCGGGCTGCCGCTGCTGCTGCCGGCGGCGGGCGACCGCATCGCCGCCGAGGAGGCAGTCGCGCGCCTCGACGGCATCCTGGCGCCAGGCTCGCGCTCCCACATCGAGCCGCGCCACTATGGCGCCGAGCCGGGCGTGCCCGACGCGCACCACGATCCCAGGCGCGACGGCATGTCGCTGCCGCTGTTGCGGGCGGCGGTGCGGGCGGACGTGCCGGTGCTCGCCATCTGCCGCGGCATCCAGGAACTCAACGTCGCGCTCGGCGGCAGCCTGCATCAGTGCCTGTGCGAGCTGCCCGGCCGGCTCGACCACCGCGCGCCCAAGGGCGCGGTCGAGGTGCGCTATGCCCATACCGCGCATCCGGTTGCGCTCGCGCCGGGCGGCCTGTTCGAGCGCCTGAACGGCGGCGCCGCGTCGCTGGTGGTCAATTCGCTGCACCACCAGGGGATCGACCGGCTCGCGCCCGGACTCGTGGTCGAGGCCACCGCGCCCGACGGCCAGATCGAGGGGGCACGGCTGCCTCAGGCGCGCTTCGTGGTCGGCGTGCAGTGGCATCCCGAATACCGTCATGCCGACGAGCCGTTTGCTCGCGCCCTCTTCGCTGCCTTCGGCGAAGCCTGCTGCGCCCATGCGCGCCGCCGCCGCGCGGCCTGAGCCCTTGCGCGGACTGACGCTCGCCCTGCTGATCGCCTGCGCCGCCGCCGCGGGCGCGCGCGCGCAGGAGCAGGCGATGCCGTCCTGCGACGGCCTCGTGCCCCGACTCAAGGCCGATCCCTCGAGCATCCGCAACGGCACGCCGCTCGTCGGGGTCGACGCCATCGTCGAGGATCTGCAATCGACCCCGGCCTCGCGCATCTGCACCGCCGCCGCGCGCTATAAGAGCGGCAACGTCAACATCACCTTCACCGCGAAATTCAGCGACGACAAGCACCTCTCCTTCAGCGTCGACGCGCACGACGCGACGGTGGTGGAGGCGACCAGCCGCGCGCGCGCGCTGCGCGCGAAGTCCCATCCGCCGGGGCAGGACGGAACCTTTTCGTTCGACGCCTACGTGCCCTATTGCACCGATGCGGAATTCATCAAGCTCGCCACCGCCGAGCTGCATTACGGGATCAGCTTCCGCGACGCCTTCTATCGCGAGCCCGATTTCCGCATCCTCGACATCAGTTCCAACGGCTACGGCTCGGGCATCCTGTCCAACTGCATCGCCACCGTCGGCAATGGCGAGGCGAAGGGCGCAATCTTCATCGGCACCAACTGGGTCAACTCGCAGACCGGGCGCCGCTATGAGTTCTATGTCCTGGCGTCGGGACCGGACGGCTTCAAGCTCAAGAACCGCTTGTGGGAGACCGGCGCCGAATGACACGCTCGGGCCGCGATTGATCCCGTCCTTTCTCTCGCTCGCCGATGCCGACGACATCTTTACCGTCGCAATGCCGGACGGGGCGGTGTTGCCGGTCTACGGACTGAACGGGGTCGAAGGCGCGCCGGCGCTGCTGTTCGGCCACGCGAACGGCATGGCGGCAGGGTCCTACGGCCCGTTCCTGCGGCTGTTGGCGGCGCGGACGCGCGTCTGGGCGTTCGACGCGCGCGGCCATGGCGGCTCGAGCTGGCCCGACGGGCCGCTCGATGAGGTCTTCGCGGTCGATCGCATGGCCGACGATCTGGCGCAGGTGACGCGCGCGGTGGCCACCCGCGCCGGCGTCCAGCGCATCGCCTGCGTCGGTCATTCGCTGGGCGCGGCGGCGGCGCTGCGGCTGGCGATGCTGGGCCGCGCGCCGCGCTGGAGCGCGCTCGTCGCGATCGAGCCGCCGATCTTCCCGCCGCCCGGCGCCGCGGTCCATGACGAGGCGGTGGCGAAGCAGGCGCGCCTCGTCGCCGGCACCGCCAAACGGCGGACGCACTGGCCGAGTCCGGAAGCGCTGGCCGAACGGCTCGCCGGCCGCGGCATGTTCGCGCGGTTCGACCGCGCCATGCTCGAGGCGCATTGCCGCGCGACGCTGCGGCCGGCGCCGGAAGGCGGCTTTCGCCTGTGCTGTCCGCCCGCGGTCGAGAGCTTCATTTTTCGCAGCCACGGCGAAGCCGACAGCTGGGCGCGACTCTCCGCGATCGAGGAGAGGGTCGCGCTCATCGGCGGCGATCCCACGACCCCGGACAATGACTGGGTGTCGAGCGTGCTGCCGGAGATGGCGGCGCAGATGCGCCACGCGCGCCTGACCATGGTGCCGGGGACCGGCCACCTGCTGGTGTCCGAGGTTCCCGCGCGCTGCGCCGCGCTGGTGCTGGATCAAATTAAAGCCTGATCCATGCCTGCTGCGCGGGACCGCCATGCGCAAATCTCAATTTCGACGCGCGGTTATGGTACCTAATTGAATGACAAGAAGCGGCCGCGGATGCAAATCCGGCGGCGGCCTGGCGCACCCGCCGGGCTCCCCCTCGCGGGGGCTTCCGGCGCCCGGTCACCCCCCCTGACCGGGCGCCTTTGTTTTCGCCCGGAGCGAAATTGTACCCTAATCAAAATCGTGAATATCGAAGAGGCCGAGGCCGTCGCCGATCTCGGGCCGTACCAGCGCCTCGGGGTGGTGCAGGGTGCGGACGGTGTCGCTGTAGCCGGTGCGCCAATGCTCTTCCATGCTCAGGCGCGAGAATTCGTAATCCTTGGAATCGCCCTCGTATTGGCGCGCGTGGTAGATCAACTCGACGACGCGGTAGACCTTGTGGTCGGCGTAGCCGTGCAGGAACTTGTATTCCGGCAGGTGCCTTGCCTCCTCCGGAAGCGCGTTCAGCAACGTCGCGGCGTTGTGACGGATGAGCTGCGTCATCCGGAAGCGTTCGGTGTTCTCGCGCGTGCGGCTGGAATAGACGATCTCCTTCTGGCGTGTCAGAACCTCGGCCATGCTTTCGGGAAAATCGCCGTGCGCGCTCCACAGATCGACCTGGAAGGCGAGCGTGTCGCGGCGCGGCCCGTATTGCAGCACCCATTGCAGCGGCGTGTTGGAAACGAGGCCGCCATCCCAGTAGTGCTCGCCGTCGATCTCGGTCGCGGGAAAACCGGGCGGCAGCGAGCCCGATGCGATCACGTGCTCGGGCCCGATGCGGTGGGTCGTGGTGTCGAAGTAGACGAAGTTGCCGGTCCTCACATTGACTGCGCCGACGCTGAGGCGCATCCCTTCGGAATTGACCCGATCGAAATCCACCAGGCGCTCGAGCGTGGTCTTGAGCGCGCTGGTGTCGTAGTAGCTGGTCGCCTCGTGGGTCCCGCGCAGGTGATGCCAGGGGTTGGGAATGCGCGGCGCGAAGAAGCCCGGGGCGCCGTGGAACATCGTCGTCGTGGCGCTCAACTGATTGACAATGAGCCGCGCGTCGTTGCCGCGCGCGAGCCGCGCCAGGGGATCGCTGAACAGGTCCCAGGCCGGGCTCGCGGTGATGCCTTCCCAGAACGCGCGCAGCTTGGCGACGCGCTCCTCGGGCGGGTTGCCGGCGATGAGCGCGGAATTGATCGCGCCGATCGAGATACCGGCGACCCAGTCGGGCTCGATCCCGGCCTCGAACAGCGCCTCGTACACGCCGGCCTGATAGGCGCCGAGCGCGCCGCCGCCCTGGAGCAACAGCGCAACGCCTTCAAAATTGGGGCGGCGGATTTTGGTGGGGGTCGGCTTCGCGGTCTTGGCCATGGTGCATCCGTCGGGTGGGGCAGGGATTATAGCCGGGCCGGCTTGACAGATGGTACGCATGCCCGACAATCCGGGCGACAAGCAAGAGGATCGCGATGGCGGATGCGTTGGCGGGACGGGTGGCGCTCGTCACCGGCGCCGGACGGGGGATCGGCCGCGCGATCGCCGTCACGCTCCATGCCCAGGGCGCCGCGGTGGTGATCGCCGACAGCGGCACCGGCATCGGCGGCGAGGGGGCCGATCCGCTGGTGGCGCGCGGCGCGGCCGAGGCGCTGGGCGCGCGCGCGGCCGCTTTCACCGAGAGCATCGCCAGCCCCTCGGCTGCCGCCGCCGCTGTGGCCTTGGCAGTCAAGCAATTCGGCGGCATCGACATCGTCGTCAACAACGCCGCCATCCTGCGCGACGCCTTCACATTCCGGGCCGAGCCCTTGGACTGGGAGGCGGCGATCCGCACCAACCTGTCGGCGCCGTTCTACGTCATCGCCGCGGCGGCGCCGATCATGCGCGAGCAGGCCAAGGCCGGCCGCGGCGGCGATTATTCGTGGGGGCGGATCGTCAACATCGTCTCGACCGCCGGCTTCTACGGCAATTTCGGCCAGGCCTCCTATGCCAGCGCCAAGGCGGGGCTGTTGGGCCTGACCCGCGTCACGGCGCTCGACATGGCGCGCACCAAGGTCACGTGCAACGCGGTCGCGCCCTTCGCCGCGACCCGCGTCACCGAGAGCATCAAGCCGCAGAATCCGGCGCAGGAGGCCTACAAGACGCACGCCCTCGCGGTTCCGGCCCAGCCGGTGGCCGATCTCGTCGCCTGGTTGGCGGGTGCGGAGGCGGGACACGTTTCGGGTCAGCTCTTCGGCGTGCGCGGGCGCGAACTGATGCTGTTCTCGCAGCCGCGCCCGGCCGCGCGCACCACCGTCACGGACCCGGCGAAGATCGGCGCCGCCGTCGCTGGCGCGCTGGCGCCGCATTTCGTCGAACTTTCGACCGATCTCGAAGCCTTCGGCGCGGCGCCGGTGCTGTGAGCGAAAAAGGGAAGCCCATGCCCAAGGACACCGTGAAGCCCGTCACCAGCGTCGCCGGCTTCAAGGCCGCGCCGGAAGAATTCCAAACGGCGGTGCGCAAGATCGTGCGCAGCCACGCCGTCAACGAGCTCTACGGCGCCCAGGTGTTCGACGAGCCGGCGATCGCGCTGGCGCCGACGCCTTATGCCAAATGGCTCACCTGCCGCGTCGCCATGGAGGAATACGGCCATCACGTGCGCTTCCGCGAATTGGGCCGCCAGCTCGGCATCCCCGAGGACGAGATGACGCCGACCGGACGGCGGCCGCTGTCGATCTTCGAGTTCCCGCTCAAGACCTGGGAGGAATTCTGCGTCATCAAGCTGCTCGCCGACCTCGCCGAGATCATCCAGGTCGAGGATCTGATGCATTGCAGCTTCCATCCGCTGCGCAACCTGGCGCGCGTGACCATGCCGGAGGAGACGTTCCACGCCCAGTTCGGCAAGGATTTCTGCACCGAGCTGTGCCAGACGCCGGAAGGCCGCGCCGCGGTGCAGGAAGCGATCGAGCGCTATTTCCCGATGATGCTGCCGTTCTTCGGCCGCGCCGACAGCGAGAACAACGCGCTCTTTCGCCGCTGCGGCATCAAGCAGCGCACCAACCCCGAGATGCGCGAGGACTTCATCGCCCGCGCCCGCGCCGTGGTGGTGGACCATCTGGGCTTGCGCCTGCCCGAGGTGCGCGAGGCCGCGTGAGCGGGCTCGAGGCGGCGATCGACGATCTCATCGCCGAGATCGGCCGCGCCGCCTGGTTCGCGTCGTGCGGCGAGGCCCTCGGCGAGGCCGAGCGCGCGGAGGTGACGCGCTATTGCGCGGGGCTCGGCTTGGAGCCGATCCAGGTGGCGCTCGTCCCGAGCTGGCGCCGCGCCGTCGCGATGACGCAGCGCGACGACTGGAGCAGCGCCTGGGGCCGGGCCGAGAGCGGCCTCGAAGCCTCGCTCAAGACGCAAGCCGTTGCCCGCGAAGGCGAGGCCGCGGTGCGCGACGCGCTGAGCCGCGTCGTGCTCGCCGCGTCGCCGATCATCGGCCCTGCGACCATGGCGCTGGCCCGCGCGGGGATCGCCGACGAGGCGTGGGCGCGCGTGGCCGCGGGCGCGGCGGCGCAGGCCTGTCACCAGGCGGCGCTGGCGCGCGCCGCGGGCGCCGGCGAGGATCACGCGCTTGCCGCCAAGCTGCGCCTCTTCGCGTCGGGGCGTTGGCCGCTGGGGTGGTCGTGCGCTATTACATCTTCTGAGGGATGGACCATGGCGATCGTTCTGCAGCCCAAATACCCGATCCCCGACCGGTCGAAGCAGACGCTCAATCTTTCCCGCGACGAGGACGGGGTCATCGATGTCGGCTGGTGCGAGGGCGTGCTGTCGGACGGCCGCCCGTTCCGCGCCGAGATGTGGGCGCAAAGCGAGATCAGCATGCTGACGTTCTTCTTCAGCAGCGCCGGCATCGAGGGCGTGAACACGGAAGAGATGGTCCGCGTCCTGGAAAGCGAGGCGCTCTTCGCGTTCCGCGACCCCGCCAAGAAGAATTGCCGGGCTGTGATGTTGGAAGACGATGCGGGAAGCCCGATGTGGTCGGCCAACATCGCCATCGGCAACGACGACGAGAGCTTTCTTGCCCAGGCCGTCCCGATCTTTCCCTATTCGCGGGAAGGCGAGCCCAACACCATGCTCAACCCGGTTCCGATCAAGGCCGCCCATGCGGCTCCACCTTCCGCCTAGGATGTAACCGATGGCGCTTTCGATCCTGACCTGGAACATTAACTCGGTGCGGCTGCGCATCGACAATGTCCGCCGCCTCGCGGCCGAGCTCAAACCGGACGTCATCTGTCTTCAGGAGACGAAGACACTGGACGAGTTCTTCCCCTTGGCCGAGGTCGCGGCGATGGGCTATCGCCACACCCACATCAACGGCCAGAAAGGCTACAACGGCGTCGCCATCCTGTCGCGCGTGAAGCTGGCGAAGCCGCGCGTCGAGAGCTGGTGCGAGCGCGAGGATTGCCGCCACGCCGTCGCCGAGCTGCCGGGCGGGATCGAGCTGCACAACATCTACGTCCCCGCCGGCGGCGACGTGCCCGACCCCGACGAGAACCCGAAATTCGCGCACAAGCTCCAGTTCCTCGACGAGCTGACGCGGTGGTTCCAAGGGAAGCGCCGCGGCAAGAAGCCGATGGTGCTGGTCGGCGATCTCAACATCGCGCCGCTCGAGACCGACGTGTGGTCGCACAAGCAGCTCCTGACCGTGGTGAGCCACACGCCCATCGAGGTCGAGAAGCTGGGCCGGCTGCAAGCCTCGCTCCGCTTCGTCGACGCGGTGCGGCATTTCGTGCCGCCGGAGCAGCGGCTCTATACGTGGTGGAGCTATCGCAATCACGACTGGGCCGCGTCCGACCGCGGGCGGCGGCTCGATCACGTGTGGGTGACGCCGGGCCTCGAAGGGCAGCTCGCTGCCGCGCAAGTCCATCGCGCCGTGCGCGGCTGGGACAAGGCGTCGGACCACGTCCCCGTCATGGTGCGGATCGGGAGCTAGTTTCGTGTCCACTGCGACGGAACCGGCGCCGTGCGCCCATTCGACTTCGCCCTTCGGGCTCCGCTCAGGGTGAGGTAGAATTTTCGCCTCATCCTGAGCGGAGCGGCGCATGTCGCCGCGCAGTCGAAGGACGCACGGCGATTCAAACGACACGGACCGGACTCTAGATGCCGCGCGATCTGCGGCCGTTCTTCGCGCCCCGGAGCGTCGCCATCGTCGGCGCCGGGGAGCGCGCGACCTCGACCGGGGGCGCGGTGCTGCAGATGATGCGCAACGCGGGCTTCGCCGGCGCCATCGTGCCGGTCAATCCGCGCGGCGGCACCATGTTCGGGCTCGAGGTGCGGCGCTCGCTGGCCGAGCTCAACCAGCCGGCCGATGTCGTGGTCATCGCCATCCGCCCCGAGCTCATCCTCGGCGCGGTGCGCGAGGCGGCGGCGACCGGCCATGGCCACATCGTGATCCTGCCCGGCGGCTTTGCCGAGGCGGGCGAAGAGGGCCGCGCGCGCGACCGCGAGCTACGCGTCCTCGTCGCCGAAGAGGACCTCACCATCGTCGGCCCCAACTGCGCCGGCATCATCCACCTGACGCGCGAGGCGCGCTTTGCGGCGACCTTCCTGCGCGACCTACCGCCCGGCCCCAACCGCAATGGCGCCATCGCCTTCATCACCCAGTCGGGCGCGCTGGGCGAGGAATTGATCGCGGCCTCGCACCGCCTCGCCATTCCGCTCGGCACCGTCGTCTCGGTCGGCAACGCGGCGCAATTGGGCGTCGCCGATTATCTCGATCATCTGGGCGACGATCCGGCGATCGCCGCCGTGCTGCTCTACATCGAGAGCGTCGCGGACGAGGCAGGCTTTGCCGCGATTGCGCGCCGGGTCGCGGCGCAGAAGCCGGTGGTGGCGCTCATCGGCGGGCGCACCGGGCCGGGCGCGGCGGCGGCCAATCTCCACACCGGCGCGGCGGCGATGGCGGAGGACGCGGCGGCTTCCTTTGCCGCGCGCGCTGGCCTTGTCCGCGTCACCTCGCTGCGCCAGCTTCTTCTCGCCGCCAAGGGCTTCGGCGCCTTTCCGCGCGGCATCGGCAAGCGCGTCTTCGTGCTGTCGAACTCGGGCGGGCCGGGCGTCTTGTGCGCCGACGCGGCGGCGGAGCAGGGGCTGGTGCTGGCCGATCTCCCCGCTGCGATGGCGGCGCGGCTCAGGGCCGAGCTGCCGCGGGAGGCGGGGGTCGCCAATCCGGTCGATCTCCTCGCCGACGCGCGCGAGGACCGCTTCGCCTTCACCCTCGAGACGGCGATGCGCGAGGGCGCGGGCGCGTTCGACGCCATCCTCGGCATCCACATCGTGCCCTTCATGGTCGATGCCGGCCCCATTGTCGCGCGCCTCGCCGCGCTCGCCCGCACGGTTCCGGTGCCCTTCCTGCACAGCATGATGGGGACGCTCGCCGGCAAGAGCGAATGGTTCGCGGCGATGGAAGAGGGTGGCGTGCCGGTCTTCAACAGCGTCGAGGAGATGGCGGAATGCGCCGGGCTGCTGGCGCGTTACCCTGTGGCGGGGAGCGTAGGGATGGACACGTGACGAAGTTCGCCGTAGCGATCGCCGCCCTGCTCGCGCTCGCAAGCTTTATCCCGTGGCAGGCGGTGCCCGCGCCGCTCTACTGACCCAGCTCCAGCAGCGCGCGCTCCGGCCGTTCTCCCGGTGCGCCGGTGGGACGGAAGCCGAGCTTCGCCAGAAGACCCCACGACCGGACATTGTCGCGGCGGCATTCGGCGATGATGCGCCGCGCCGGAAATTCGCGCCTGAGCCGGGCGATCAGCGCGCCCACCGCCTCGGCCGCATAGCCGTGCCCGTGAAAGCGCGTGCCGAACCAGTAGCCGATCTCGATGTCCGCGCCGCGCCGTCCCGCGCCGATCGTGCCAACAAGGCGCGCCTCCTTGGTCCACGCGCCGAAGAAGCGCTCGACGCCGTGGATGTCGCCGCGGACGAGGATCTCGGCATCGGCGCGCGTGAACGGCGACGCCAGGAAATGAATGGCGCCGATGATGGCGGGATCGTCGGTGATCGCTTGCAGGGCGGCGGCGTCCTTGGGCTCGAGCACGGCCACGCGCAGCCGTGTCGTATCAAAGGCGCCGATGTCGGCGATATTCATGCGCTTGGTTCGGGACCGAAGCGGTTGGGTCCCGCGACGCCGCGGCGGCAGCCGAGCTCGACGAACGACCAGCCATGAAGGGCGAGCGCCGCCAAGGCCAGGGGCGCGCGCGCCGCGTCGTCCGACGTTATCGCGCCGGTCTCCATCAATACCAGCGGCGCCACCACGAACAGCAACAGCCACCAGCCGCTCTTGCCGCGATCATGGAGCCGCTTCGCCGCCACCGCCACCACCATCCAGCCGAGCGCGACGCACAGCGCAATCGAGGCGAGGAACGGCGCGAGAATGACCCGCCCGCCCGTGCCGGTGACGACGAAGAGATCGGCCGCCATCATCAGCACCGCGATCGAGAAGCCCCACATGCCGACAAAGACATAGAGGATCAGCGCCGCCGAGGCCGGAACCCAGATGATCGTCTCGAGCGTTGCGCGCGATTCCGGCACCGCCGCCAGCGCCAGCGCCGCCGCGGCATAGAGCACAAGCCCGAAGATCCAGAACCGGCCGCGGGCGACCCTGCCCTCGAAGCCGAACAGAAACGCCACCGCCGCCATGCCTCCCCCAGCGAAGGGCAGCATGGTACGCCGCGCGCCCGCGCCGGCAAGCCTTACGGCACGAGGCGGTAGCCGCCCGGTTCGGTGACGAGGATTTCGGCCCGCGCCGGATCGCGCTCGATCTTCTGGCGCAGGCGATAGACGTGGGTCTCGAGCGTGTGGGTCGTGACGCCGGAATTGTAGCCCCACACCTCGTTCAGCAGCACGTCGCGGCCGATGATGCGGTGGCCGGCGCGATAGAGATATTTGAGGATCGCGGTCTCCTTCTCGGTGAGCCGCACTTTCTTGCGCGCCGCCTCGTCGACCAGGAGCTTGGCGCCGGGCCGGAAGCTGTAGGGGCCGACATTGAAGACCGCGTCCTCGCTCAATTCGTGCTGGCGCAGCTGCGCCCTAAGGCGCGCCAACAGCACGTTGAGGCGGAACGGCTTGGTGATGTAGTCGTTGGCGCCGGAATCGAGCCCGAGGATGGTCTCGGCCTCGCCGTCGGCGGCGGTGAGCATGAGGATGGGCGCGCGCACGCCGGTGCGCCGCATCAGCCGGCACAGATCGCGCCCGTCCATGTCGGGAAGCCCGACATCGAGCAGGATCGCGTCGCAGTAATGCGCCTTGACGTGGTCGAGCGCCTCGGCGGCGGAACCGGCCTCGCCGGTCGCGAATTCCTCGTGCAATTGGAGTTGCTCGGCGAGCGAATGGCGCAGCATGGCGTCATCGTCGACGATCAGGATCCTCCGTCCGGCGCTCATCGGGTTCGGCGTGCCTCCCGCTCCTTATAGGCGGCCGCCCGGGCCACCCTCCCCGCGGCTAGCGCTCGACCGAGACCCCGCGCCAAAAGGCGATGTGGTCCTTGATATTGGCGGCGGCCGCCTTGGGCGCGGGATAGTACCACGCGGCGTCGCCATTCTCGGCCCCGTCCACCGCCAACGTGTAATAGTGCGCCGTCCCCTTCCACGAACATTCCGTGGTGGTGGCGCTGTCCTTGAGATAGCGCCGGTCGACCGTGTCGGGCGGGAAATAGACGTTGCCCTCGACCAGCTCGAAGCGGTCGCTCTGGGCGATGATTTTGCCGTTCCACAGCGCGCGGGGCATGGGCTCCTCCTCGGTTGTGCGCCTCTTTCTGTCAGATTTGGGGGGCCAAGGCCAGCACGTCGCGGTGGCCGATGACGGCGCCGAGCCGGCCCGAAGCCGCCGTCTGGAGCCGCCGCCGCTCCCACGCGGCGATCATGGCCGCTGCTTCGGGCGCCGCCGCGCGCGCGGCCTTTGCCTCGCCGACTATGAGCGCCTCGAGCAGGAAGCGGTCATTCTCACCGAGGCGCCAATCGCTCGCCGCCGCGGCGACCTCGAACCCGTGCGCGGCGAGGAGGCGTGCAAGCGCGCCGACCGCGTCCGGCCCGACCGCCGGCCCCAGCCCCTTGTCGCGGCGCTGGTGGGCGCGGAACGCGGCAGCGACGAGCGCATCGTCGGGGTCGGCCGGGCGCCATTCTCGCCTGCCGTCGACGGTGAGCGCCGCCAGGAGCGGCAGGCGCCGCGCCGCGAGCCACGCGGCAAAGCGTTCGAGCCAAGCTTCGGACGCAAGATCGAAGAACGCGGAAGCGGTGACGGCGTCCGCGGCAAGCGCGCCGAGCGCCGGCCACGAATCGGCAAGATCGAGCGTCACGAACGAGGCGTGCATCGCGTCGCGGCGCAGCGCAGGATCGCGCTCGACGAGAATCCAATGCGCGCCGCCGATCATGGGCGCGAGCGCGCGGATATTGGCGCCGGTGCCCGCGCCGAGATCGAGGATACGCGGATCCACCGGCAGCGTAGCCGCGAAGCGCCGCGCCAGCCTCTTGTCGCGCGCCGCGCCGTCCGCGCGCTCGCGCAGGGCGAGCCAGTCGGCGGAGAAACCGTTCATGCGAGCAGCCCCTCGGCCGCGACGATGAAGCGGTCGACCGCCTGGTCCCAATCCGGCAGCTTCGCGCCCGCCGCCGCCGCGCCCGCCGCAAGCGCCGCGCGCAAATCGTCGTCGTCCATCACGCGCGCGAGGGCCGCCGCCAGCGCCTTGGCGTCGCCGGGCGGCACCAGGATGCCGGCGCTCTCCGGCACCGTGTCGGGAATGGCGCCAGCGTCGGTTGCGACGATCGCGAGGCCCCAAGCCATCGCCTCGGCGAATGCCATGCCGTAGCCCTCATGATAGGACGCCAGCACGAACACATCGGCGCGCTCATAAGCGTCGGCGAGCAGCGCCTGTGGCCGCTGGCCCAAAAGATTGACGCGCGCGCCGAGACCGTGGCGCGCGATGGCGCTGCGCACCGCTTCGACGGTCGCCCGATCGCGCGCGAGGCTGCCGACGATGTCGAGCCGCCAATCGCGCGACGCGATGCCGGCCAGCGCCTCGATCAGCACCGCGTGGCCCTTGCGCGGCGTCACCGTCGCGACCGAGAGCAGCCGCAGCGGGCCGTCGCGCTTTGCCCGTGCGATCGCGCGCACCGGCTTCATCGTGCCGGGGGGCGCCACCGCGATGCGGTCAGGCGCGACGCCGCAGGCCGCGAGCGAAGACGCGGTGCGCTCGCTCGGACAAATGACGCCGCGGAAGAGCGGCAATGAGCGCCGTTCGAGTGCGGCGAACGCTTTCATCGCGCCCACATCGAGCCCGGTCTCGTCGGCCAGCGGATGATGGACCAGCGCGAGCAAGCGCAGGCGCCGCGCCTCGCGCGCGAGGCAGTCGTCGAACCCGGCGAGCGCCAGGCCGTCGATCACCGCGACCGCGCCGTCGCCGAGCGCCGCGAGCGCGCGGGCGGTGGAGTCGCGCGCAATGGCGTCGGCGTCGGGAAAGCGTCCGTCGAGCTCGCGCACCGCGACTTCGCGGCCGCGCGCGCGCATTCCATCAACGAGATGGCGTGCATAGAGATAGCCGCCGGTGAGCTGGTCGATCCGCCCCGGCACCAACAGCGCCAGCGCCTTCACCCGAGCGGGCCCTCGAAAGCGGCCCAGGCGATGGGCGATTCGCGCAGACGTACGCGCAGGCTCGCGAGCGCACCCGCCGTGCCGGGTCCTAGCGCGCCCGCTTCGATACGCGGCTTGAGGCGGCGGAAAATCTCGCCGGCGAGGAACTCGGTGGTGGTGTTGCGGCCGCGGAAATCGTCGAGCTCGTCGAGATTGCGGTACGCAAAATCACCCAAAATGGAATCGAGCAGCGCCTTGGCGAGGCCGATGTCGCAGACGATGCCATTCCCGTCGAGCGCGGCGCGGCGCACCTCCATTTCGACGTCGTAGGTCGCGCCGTGGAGTTGCTGCGCCGGGCCGAAGATTTCGCCGACCAGGCTGTGCGCCACCATGACATGCCCGCTCACCGCGACGGAGAACATCCGCGCACCTCAGCGATAGCGCACGATGTGGCAGAGCGCGCCCGCGGGCGAGGCGGCGAGCCGCGCCATCGTCGCCGGCAGATCGGCGAAATCGCTCTCGCCGGTGATCATCCGGTCATAGGCCGGATCGTCGAGCAGCGCCAAGGCGAGATCGAGCCGGCGCTCGCGGCTCCACCGCGCGCGCCGCGACGCCGCCACCGCGCCCACCTGCGACGACATCAGCGTCAGCCGCCGGCTGTGGAAATCCTCGCCCAGCGGCGCCGGCACCGCGCGATCGCCGTACCAGCTCAGCTCGACCACCTTGGCCTCGAACCCGGCGAGCCGCAACGACGTCGCCAGCCCCTCGGGCGCGCCCGACGTGTGGAACACGATGTCGGCCTCGCCCGCCGCATCCTCTGGCGTTGCAAACGCGCAGCCCAGCGCCACGGCGATCGCCGCGCGCGCCGGGTTCACATCGACGAGCAGCACCCGCGTGCCCGGCAGCTTCGCCACGAGCGACGCGACCAGGCAGCCGACCACGCCCGCGCCGACCACCGCAATCTGATCGCCTGGCAGCGGCGCGCCGTCCCACACGCCGTTGAGCGCGGTCTCCATATTGGCGGCGAGTGCCGCGCGCGCATCGGGGACGCGCTCGGGAACGGGGCGCACCGCCGCCTCGGGCACGACATAGCGGTCCTGGTGCGGATGGAGGCAGAACACGCGGCGGCCCACGAGCGCGCGCGGCCCCTCCTCGACGATGCCGACCGAGGCATAGCCGTATTTCACCGGCGCGGGAAAGTCGCCGTCCTGGAACGGGCAGCGCATGGCGCGATATTGGCTCGGCGGCACGCGGCCGGAGAACACCAGCGCCTCGGTACCGCGGCTCACCGCGCTCACGCTCGCGCGCACCATGACCTCGCCTTCGCACGGCGCGCACACCGCCTCGCCGCGCAGCGCGCCGCGTCCCGGCGCCTCGAGCCAAAAGGAACGCGCCTCAGCCATCGAACACGCATTCGAACATGACGTCTTCGCCCAAGGTGACGCGGCGGATGCGCGGGCGCAGGCCGTGGTGCGGCTCGGCGATCTCGGCGAGCGTGAGGCTCGGCCGCCCCGAGCCCAGCAGCACCGGCGCGATGGTGAGCTGCAACCGGTCGAGCGCGCGCGCAGCGAGAAAGCGCGAGATGGTGACGCCGCCGCCCTCGATCAGGATGCGCCTCAGGCCCCGCGCGGCGAGCGCCGCGCGGATCGCGTGCGGGTCGATTCCGGCTTCGTCGCACGGCAGCGGCACCAGCTCGGCCGCGCCGAAGCGCTCGCCCGGACGCGCGCGTTCGGACGCGACCACCTGCAGCGTCGCACCGCCGTCGCTGAAGACGCGATGACGCACGTCCAGGCGGCGCTCGGGATCGATCACGACGCGGACCGGATGGTCGCCGTCGCAGCGCCGCACGGTGAGCAGCGGATCGTCGTGCAGCACGGTGCGCGCGCCCACCACGACCGCATCGGCGAGCGCGCGCATGCGATGGGTGTGGAGCAGATCGGCCTCGCCGCTGAGCCAGCGCGAGGCGCCGCCGGCGCAGGCGATCCTGCCGTCGAGACTCTGCGCCAGATGCGCGACGGCGATGGTTTGCGCCTCGAGCAGCGGGCCATAGAGCGCGAAGAGCGACGCCGCGCCCTGCGCCGCCGAAGGGGCCGCCGCGAGCGCCGCCGGCGCGTTGCCGCGCCGCCAGTCCAGCAGCGCGTGCCAGGCCTGCGCCTCGGCCTCGGCGATGTCGAACTGAGCCTTCCGGCCGGTTTCCTTCATGGTCTCGCCCGCATCCCCGCGCCCCCGGCGCTGTTAATCGCGCCACGGCGGGAACCTCCATACACGATTTCGCGAGATGCGTCGCGGCGGTCGCGGGGCGGACTTGCGTGCGCCGTGCGAAATGCCCAAGCTCGACTTGCGCACCAACGAGGACCTTTCATGCTCACGCTGTACCTGGCGCCCGGGGCGAGCTCGATGGCGCCGCACATCGCGCTCCACGAGATCGGTGCGCCGTTCGAGCGGCGGCCGCTGTCCTTCGCCAAGAAGGAGAACCGCGCGCCCGCCTATCTCGCGCTCAATCCCGAGGGCAAGGTTCCGACCTTGCTGATCGACGGGCGTCCGCTGACCGAGGTTGCCGCCATCCTCTACTACCTGGCGCGGCGCTTCCCCGAGGCCGATCTGCTGCCCAAGGACGATCTCGACGCCGCGGCGCAGGCGATCTCGTGGATGTCGTTCATCGCCTCCACCATCCATCCCTCGCGCCGCGCCGGGGTCGAGCGCTGGAAAGAGGCGTTCGCCATCGCCGACCAGCGCCTGGGCCCGCGCGACTGGGCGCTGGGGCGCTATTCGATCGCCGACATTCATCTCTTCCGGCTCTATTGGCGCTTCGCAAATGCGGTCCATCCCGAGGCGGCCACATATCCCCAGCTCGCCGCCCATTACGACCGCATGATGGCGCGCCCGGCGGTGCGGCGGACGATCGAGATCGAAACCGCGATCGGCTATGAGCTGCCGGCATAGCGCGGCGGCGACGCTGGCGGTTCTGGCGGCGCTGCTCGCGCTGGCGTCCTGGCCGCTCGGCTGGATCGCATGCGGCGTTGCGCTCACGCTGTTCGCCGCGATCGGTGCCATCGTGCTGGCGCGGCTCGCTCACCACGCGCCGCAGACGCGCTTCGGCGTCGCCAACACCGTCACTGCCGCGCGCGCCGCCGCGGTCGCGCTGCTGTTCGGCATCTGGGCCGGGGCGGCGCCGGTGCCGCCGTGGACGGTGATCGCCATCGCGACGGCGGTTTTGGCGGCGGACGGGATCGACGGCTGGCTCGCGCGCCGTTCAGGTCTCGCCAGCCGCTTCGGCGCCCGCTTCGACATGGAGGTCGACGCGCTCCTGGTGCTGGCGCTGGCGCTCATCGTGTTCGCAGCGGCGCGCGCGGGCGCGTTCGTGATCCTCAGCGGCGCGCTGCGCTATCTCTACGTCGCGGCCGGGCGGCTGGTGCCGATGCTCGCCGCGCCGCTCGCGCCGAGCCGGCGGCGGCAGACGATCTGCGTGGCGCAGGTGGGACTCCTGGTCGCCGCGCTGGCGCCGCCGGTTCCGAGCGCCGTGGCCAACGGCCTCGCCGCGCTCGGCCTCGCGCTGCTGACATATTCGTTCGCGGCCGATGGCCTGGCCGGGCTGTCCGCTCCCCGGCAATTACTCACATCGACCGTCAGGCGACGCGTTCTTTCTTGACTTCGGAAAGTCCGTCCACGCACAAGGATGTCGTTCAGGCGCCGAGCTTGGCGGATCTGAAAACTCGTGCTGCCGCTGACGGAGACCAGGCGATGGCAAATCTGGACGACGAGATCGCCGCGTTTAACGGCATGAAGGCCGAGCTGGAAGCGAAGCACAGCGGCGAATGGGTCGTGATCCACGGTCAAGCGCTGGCCGGAACATTCCATTCCTTTCAACAAGCCGCCAACCTCGCGATCAAGAACTTCGGGCGCGGTCCTTATTTGATCCGGCAGGTCGGCGTGGCGTCGGTTCCGATGCCTGTCTCCGTGCTGTTCTCATTGCCGAATGAGACAGGTTGACCTTTCCTATCCGCCGTCTTCGCTGCCGCTGACGAAGCCGGAATTGATGGCGTATTGGGGGCCGATGATCGAGGTCGAGATCGGCTTCGATCCTACCTACGACCCCGCCCAGCCGCAGAAAGTGCCGAACCTCGTTGCCACCGGCGTTCGGGCTTTGATCGATACCGGCGCGATGATGTCCTATATCGACCTGAGCTTGGTGGGGCGCTTGCAGCTTCCGGAAATCGACAAGGAGACCGTCGCGCCCGTGCTCGGCGGGCCGCGCGAGATCGTGACGTATCTCGGTCAGATTTACATTCCGTCGCTAGCCTTTACGGTCAACGGGCACTTCGGTGGGGTTGAGCTTATTCGCGGCCATTTCAACGCGGGCGCCGTCTTGGGCCGGGAGTTCCTGATCAATTGCCAACTCGCGTATGACGGACCGAGCGGACAGGTCACGCTCAGTCGATGGTGACATCGGCTGGGCTGTCGGGGGCGCGCGGATCGCCTATATTGAGCAGTCAGCATGCCAGACGAATCGCCCCCTGATCCCGCGCTCAGACGCCGGCTGCGCCGCGTCGACCGCGCCATCGCCGATTTGCGCCGCGGCGAGATGGTGCTGCTCGTCCACGACGGCGCCAGTTTCGCGCTGGTCGCGGCCGAGACCTTGACCTCCGAGGATTTGGCGCGCCTGGCGCGGCTCACCTTGCGGCAGGTGTCGCTGGCGCTGACGCGGCGGCGGGCGGCGATCCTGGGCCGCGCGCCGGCGGCGCAAGGGCCGGGCGGCACCGTGGTCATGCCCATGCCCGAGGGCAGCGAGGTCGAGTTCCTGCGCCAACTGGCCGATCCCGCCGCCGATCCCGGCGCGCCCAATCCGGCCGGACCGGCGACCGTGCCGCAGGAGGCCGCCGATGCCGCGGTCGAGCTGACCAAGCGCGCGCGGCTGTTGCCGGCGGCGATGATGGGACCGGTCGGTCCGGCCGCCGCCGCCGAGCTCGTGGCCGACGGCATCGCCGCGGTCGATGCGCGCGACGTGCTGGCCTATCAGCCCGACGCGGCGCGCTCGCTGCGCCCGGTGGCCGAGGCCAAGGTGCCGCTGGCCGATGCCGAGGCGACCCGCATCATCGCCTTCCGCGCCGGCGACGGCGGCACCGGCCACATGGCGATCGTGATCGGCGAGCCCGACAAGGCGCAGCCGGTGCTGGTGCGGCTGCATTCGGAATGCTTCACCGGCGACCTGCTCGGCAGCCTGCGCTGCGATTGCGGCGACCAGTTGCGCGGCGCCATCTCCGAGATCGCGCGCGCCGGGGCCGGCATCCTGCTCTATCTCGCGCAGGAGGGACGCGGCATCGGCCTGGTCAACAAGCTGCGCGCCTACAATCTCCAGGATGCCGGCGCCGACACGTTCGACGCCAACGAGCAATTGGGCTTCGATGCCGACGAGCGGGTCTATCTGCCGGCGGCGGAGATGCTGCGCCAGCTGGGCTTCGGCCGGGTGCGGCTGATGACCAACAATCCCGACAAGGTGGCGGCGCTGACGCGATGCGGCATCGAGGTGGTGGAGCGGGTGCCGCATGTCTTCGCCGCCAATGCCCATAACGAGCGCTATCTCCGCACCAAGGCGACGCGGCACGGCCATCACCTCTGACCTTGCCGGGCAGAATCTGCCGCCGGCCTTTGCGGGGGCGCCAAGAAGCGGCGGAAAACGGCGGCAATTCGCGGTTCCCGGGGCTGGCACCGCTCTTGCTTTAGTCCTGCCATGTCCGACACCACCGTCACCGCGGCGTCCGCCGCCGCCCTGCCGCAGGCCGCGCACCATCCCTCCGCCTGGCACGATCCCAGCGGCTTCGGCTTCCGCGACCTCATCGACATCGTCAACCCGTTGCAGCATCTGCCGATCATCGGCTCGATCTATCGCTGGGTGACGGGCGATCGGCCCGGCGAGGCGGCACAGCTTGCCGGCAACGCGCTCTATGGCGGCCCGATCGGCGTCGCCTTCAGCCTGTTCAGCGCCGCGACCGAGGATTCCCAGGGCCGCGACCTGGGCGAGCGAACCCTCGCCGCCGTGTTCGGCAAGGACGACAAGACAACGGCGATTGCCGCCGCGCCGGCGACCGCAACCCCGGCCAACGCCCCGGCGACCGTCCAAGGGACCGCCCAGGCGGCCGCCCCGGCCCCGACCGCCGCCACAAGCGCGGCGGCCGCCCCCGACATGCGCACCGTGACCTCGTCCCCGACGCAGCGAGCGCCAATGCCGCTGTTCGGCGGCGTCGCCTTGCCGCCGCCGGGAACCGCGCCGTCCCAGAACGACCCGGCGCGCGACCTCATCAATCACAACGCGGCGACGGAGCGGCAGATCACCGCCGGCGCCCGCCCCGCCGCGGCTCAGACCGCGCCGGTGCCGCTGGTGCTCCCCGCCGGGACCCTGCCGGCCACCCGTAGCACCTCGGCCGCCTTCGCCGCCCCAGCCCCGGCGTCCCCCACCGATGTGTCGCAGAAAATGCTGGATGCGCTCGACAAGTACATGCGGCTTGAGCAAGAGCGCAAGGCCAAGCCCGGGACCGAGGATCGGCCGGCGCCTGCGGGCGTCGACCTGATGATGTAGGGACCCAAGTTTGACACTCGCCGCCCGCCCCCGCCGGACCGATCATGCCCCTTGCGGTCACGATCGAGGCGGCGACCATGCGATTCGAGCTTTTCCACGCCCTCGACGCGGACGTGATGCTGGCAGCCCGCAAGGCGGCGCGGCACGCGGATTCGCGCTTCGTCATCGGCTGGTGGAACGACGGCATCGAGCACCGGCTGATGTTACTGCCGGAAGGCCACCACGTGACGGAGGAGCGGCCCTTTCACGCTCTCGTGAGAGTTGCGCCTTCGGGTCAGGCGGAGCTCCTCGCGGGCTGACGAAGCCAGCGCCCAACACGTTTGTTCAAAAGGGTATTTTGCTCTTTCGGACGGGCCTGCAGGGGGCTTGGCGCATGCCAGCCATTCTTTTTGCGTTGCGAAATAGGACCGAAACAGTCTTGAATTTCGGGGGCCGAAGGGTCATGTTTGATGACGTAAACCCAGCCGCCCTCTTTCCCCCTACACGCCTGTCGGGCGGCGATGTCGGCAGACGTGCGACAGAGACGGGCGGGCCCGGTGGGGCCCGATCATCCGTCCCCTCGAGAAGGCCATGAATACGAAGATCGATACCAGTCTCGTCCGTCTCGTCGAGGAAGCGAAGCGCTTCCCGATGCTGACGGTCGAACGCGAACAGGAGCTCGCCATCAACTGGCGCGACCACGGCGACCGCGCCGCGCTGCAGGACCTCGTCGGCAGCCATCTGCGCTTGGTCGTCAAGATCGCGCGCGGCTTTTCCGGCTATGGCTTGCCGCTGGCCGACCTCGTTGCGGAGGGCAATGTCGGGCTGATGCAGGCGGCCGAGAAGTTCGACCCCGACCGCGGCTTCCGCTTCGCCACCTATGCAATGTGGTGGATCCGCGCCGCCATCCAGGAATACGTGCTGCATTCCTGGTCGCTGGTGAAGATGGGCACCACGGCGGCCCAGAAGAAGCTGTTCTTCAACCTGCGCAAGCTCAAGGGCCGCATGGAGGAGCTGGAGCAGGGCGACCTGCCGGCCGAGACCGTGCGCGCCATCGCCATCGAGCTCGACGTCCCGGAGTTCGAGGTGGTCGATATGAACCGACGCCTCGGCGGCGCCGATACGTCGTTGAACGCACTGGTCGGCAACGACGCCGACAGCGAATGGCTCGAGATGCTGCCCGACGAGCGGCCGAGCCAGGAGACCCTGCTCGCCGACCGCGAGGAGTTCCAAGGCCGCAAGGAGCGGCTTGGCGCCGCGCTCAAGGTCCTGAACCAGCGCGAGCGCGACATCATCGTCGAGCGCCGCCTCAAGGACGATCCCTCGACCCTCGAGGAGCTGTCGCATCGCTATGCCGTGTCGCGCGAGCGCATCCGCCAGATCGAGGTGCGCGCGCTCGAGAAGCTGCGCACCGCGATGATGCATCCGGGCGCCTTGCCGGTCCCGGGCCACGACCTCTACGTCGCCGCCTGATCATCTCAACGTCAGCACGCCGAGCGCGATCGTCATGATCGCGAGCGGCGCGCCGACGCGGAAATAGCTCCAGAAGCCGATCTCGATCCCAAGCCGGCGCGCCCGCTCGACCACGATCAGGTTGGCGACCGAGCCGACGATCGTCAGGTTCCCGGCGAAGGTCGCGGCCATCGCCAGGACCAGCCACGCGCGGTTGGCGTCGGGCAGCATGGCCACAAACGGCTTCAGCATCAGCACCGCCGGGACGTTGCTCACCACGTTCGACAGGAGCGCGGCGACCGCAGCCAGCACCGCCGGCCGTGCGAGACCGAGCGCCGCGACGTCATTGGTGACGCCCGCCGCCAGCAGCGTCTTCTCCATCCCGCCCACCAGGATGAACAGCCCGGCGAACAGCAGCAGCAGCGCCCAGTCGATCTCGGCATAAAGCCGCGCCGGCTTCACCCGGCGCGTCAACATGAGCAGCGCGCCGATCACGATCGCGACCTTGGCCGGCGGCTGCCCCAGGAAGAAGAACGCGATCATCGCCGCTGTCGCAACGAGCGCGCGGATCAGCAGCGCGCGGTTCGAGCGCACGCGGAGCATCACGGGCAGCAGCCGCTCGCGCGTCAGGAACTCGGCGCGGAACGAGAGCACGATGATCGCGGCCGCGAGGACGAGCCCGGCCGCCGCCGCCGGCGACAGCGCCGCGGCGAATTCGCCATAGGGGATGTGCGACAGGCTGCCGATGATGATGTTCTGCGGATTGCCAGTGATGGTCGCGGCGCTGCCGATGTTCGATGCCATCGCCACACCGAGGAGATAAGGCACCGGGTCGCGCCTCAACACGACCACCGTCTCCGCCACCAACGGCGTCAGCATCAGGCACACCGTGTCGTTGACCAGGAACGCCGACAGCGCGCCCGACACCACGATCACGCCGGCGAGTAGCACGGCCGGGTAGCGCGCATGACGCGCGATCAGCGCCGCGGACAGGCCGAAGAACCCGGAGAAGCGCAGATTGGCGACCACGATCATCATGCCGAGGAGGAGGGTGATGGTCGCCGGGTCGATGGCGCGATAGGCCTCGGACAGGGTCAGCGTGCCGCTCGCCACCATTAGGCTCGCGCCCACCAGCGCCGCGCCGGCGCGGTCGAGCCGCACCAGCGGCAGGCGGCCGAGCGCGATCACGACATAGGATGCGACGAAGATGGCAGCGGCAAGCAGGGCAGGGCTCCGGGTGGGAATCGCCCTACTTTGCCGCGCCGGAGTCCACGCGGGAAGCGGCGGCGCTAATGCAGCGGCGCGCCACCGGCCTTGCTCACGGTTTCCCAGGTTCCGGCGGTCGGGCTCCACTGCGTCAACACGCCGTCGCTGATGTCGAGGCCGCGCTGCGGCACCTTGACGAAATCGTAGACGCCGTCGACGCCCGGCCGCGCGGTCTGGCTGGCGATGAACTCGCGCACCTGCTTGGCGGTCGCCTGCGGGCCGTATTGGCGCAGGGCCGCAACCACCGTCATGGTCGCGTCCCACGGCAGGTCGGAGGACTGGTCAGGCTTGATCCCGGCCGCGGCGAAGGCGCCGAAATAAACCTTGTGCGCATCGGCGACGCCTTGCGGCAGCGCCTTATTGTCGGTGACGACCCATTGCGGCGCCCCCATGAGCAGCCGCTTCGGCAGGAAGTCGGCATATTGCTTCATCTGCGCATAGGTCATGTTGCCGGCGGTGGTGACCACCGGCACGTCGAGACCGGACTGCACGATGGCCTTGAAGATGGTCGCGATCGGCGTCCCCGTGCTCCACGCGATGAAGGCCTGGGGATGGGCCGCCTTGACGGTCTCGAGCTGCGCCGAGACGCTCATGTCGGTGATGTTGAAATGGGCGGTGGCGACGATCTCCATGTCCTTGTTCTCGGGCAGCGCCAGGGCCGTCTTGACGCCGTTCTCGGCATCTTGGCCGGTGGCATCGCTGCTGAACATCAGCGCGACCCGCTTCCAGCCCTTGAGGCGCAAGTAGCGGACCGACGCGCGGATGAGGTCGACGGTGGAGATGCTGGCGCTGAAGACATAGCCGGGATCGGGATGAATGCCGGGCGAGAAGCAGTATTCGACCGGGCCGTCGTTCATCAGCGGGGCCATGGCCCGGCAACTCGCCACCAGCGACGAGCCGAGCAGCACGGCGGGCTTCTTCGCGAGCAGGCCCGTCGTGAGCTGCACCGAGGTTTGCGGGTTCGACTCGTCGTCGTGGAAAACGAGCTGCAGCGGATCGCCCTTTATGCCGCCCGATCCGTTGACGACCTTCTCGGCGAGCTGCATCGATTGCTGCTCGCCCTTGCCGAGAAAGGCGGCCCCGCCGGTCAGCGGCATCACCACGTCAATCACGTAAGGCGTCGCCGCGCTGGCCGGCGCCGCCAGAGGCGGGACGGCAAGCGCCGCCGCCAGCGCGAGGTGCGTCTTCATGGCATGTCCTCCCCAATCGTTCGTTTCTCGACGCATACCGGAGATGACGTGTTCACACCGCCGTGCTCAGCGGCGTCCCCTTGTCGAGCGCGCCGTCGAGCTCCTCGATGGTGCTGCCGCGCGTCTCGAAGGCGATGAACACGATCGCGACGATCGCGAGCACATACCAGGCGGCAAAGTAGTTGAAGGACGGCACCAGCGCCGCGAGCGTCGCCTTGGGGCTGACATAGTCGGACGCGCCGGCGATCACGGCGAGCCCGGCCGGGCCGATGAACTTGCCGAGATTGGCCGTGCCGTAGGTAAGGCCGAAGCCGCTAGCGCGCAACCGTCCCGGCCACAGCTCCGTCATGTACGGAAAGATGATCGCAAAGCCGGCGCCGGGCCCGAAGAAGTTGTGCGCCATGACGAGGACGTAGAAGACCGAGATCGTGCCGATGAAGACGCTGTGCAGATATCCGGCAAGCGACACGCATGCCGCCGCCGTGAGCAAGGTCAGCACTCCGCCGGCGCGGCGGCCCAGCGCGTCGGAAAGCCATGACCCGGCGATTCGCCCGGCGACACCGGCAAGGCCGGTCCAGATCGCGAGATACGCTCCCTCCGCCGGCGGGACCTTCAACACCATCACGAACAACACGACCGTCCACAGCGACAGGCCCGCAGGGCCCACCTGGCTGAGGCCGATCATGCACCCGGCGAAGATGCTGCGCGGGTATTTGAACAGCTCGAGCCATGACGTCTTGACCGGCGCCGGCAGGCTGCTCGGCAAGGCGATCTCGCTGGGATCGATCTTGAGCGCCCAGGCGAGCGAGCGGCGGGCCTCGGCGGCCCGCCCCTGGGAGATGAGCCAGCGCGGCGATTCCGGGACCCAGACGCGGATCATGAAGGCGAGCAGCGCCGGCACCAGGCCGCAGACGAACAGGCCGCGCCAGCCGACGATCGGCCCCAGGAACGCGCTCAAGGCCGCGGCCAGGATCGCGCCGGCCGGCAGCATGCTGGTCGACAATCCGCTCACCCAGCCGCGCTTCGAGGCGGGCACGAATTCGGCGATCAGCGGCAGGTCGACCACCGGCATGCCGCCTACCCCCAGCCCGACGATGAAGCGCATGACTACGAGGTAGATCCAGTTGTGGCCAGGGGTCAGCGCCATGGCGCCGGTGCCGAGCGAGAAGATCAGCACTGTCATCATGAAAACGTTGCGGCGGCCGATCTTGTCGCCGAGCCAGCCGAAGAAATAACCGCCCGGCACCGCCGCCACGCCCGACGAGAACAGGATCGCCCCCGACTGGCCGTAGGTCAGGTGCCAGTCGCCGATGAAGAACGCCAGGACGTAGCCGATCAGGAAGAAGTCGAAGAAATCCATCATCGTCGACAGCAGGCACGCGATGAATATCTTCCATTGATTGACGGTAAGCGTCTGCTGCCGCTCGAGCAGGTCAAGCATGAAGCCCTCCCGTTGAACGATGCATCCGATCGCTTGCGCTTCGCGGCGCGACGACGGTGCGTGTTCTTTTTTTGGCGCGTAATTTGCAGTCCGGGCCGCCAGGCGCGGCGAGGGACCGGCGACCTGACTACTCCGATTTGCTTTCACCGGCAAGCGTAAAGTGATCCTTCCTTCGGGCGAATCGCGCCGTTCATTGCTGCGGCGATTTCGTGGCGGCGCGCTGATCCGTCTCCCGCGCCAAGCCGCATCCATGCTACAAGCGCGCCGTGATGGCTTCGTCAGGGCGATCCGATTCGCGCGCCAAGGTGCCGCGCGGCAAGTGGTGGCGCGCCAAGTGGGTGCGCTGGACCCTCGTCGCCGGATTGTGGGCGATGATCCTCGGCGTTGGCGTGCTCGGCTATTTCGCGCTGACCTTGCCCGACACCAACGACCTAACCTTGGCGCAGCGGCGGCCGTCGGTGACGCTGTTGGCGGCGGACGGCTCGCTGGTGGCGACGTTCGGCGATTTGTTCGGCGAGCCGCTGCGCTTGAAGGAGATGCCGCGCTATCTGCCGGACGCGGTGATCGCCACCGAGGACCGGCGTTTCTACCATCATTTCGGCATCGACCCCTGGGGTCTGATGCGTGCGGCCTTTACAAATCTGCGCGCCGGCCACGTCGTCCAGGGCGGCAGCACCATCACCCAGCAGCTCGCCAAGAACCTCTTCCTCACCAACGAGCGCACCTTTTCGCGCAAGATCCAGGAGACGCTGCTCGCGCTCTGGCTCGAGCATAAATTCACCAAGGACCAGATCCTCGAGATCTATCTCAACCGGGTCTATCTCGGCACCGGCGCCTATGGCGTCGATGCCGCGGCGCACCGCTATTTCGGCAAGTCGGCGCGCAACCTGACGCTCTACGAGGCGGCGGTCATTGCCGGGTTGCTGAAGGCACCGACGCGCTTCAGCCCGGCGCGCGACAGCGAACGCGCCGCCGAGCGGGCGCAGCAGGTGCTGGCCAACATGGTCGATACCGGCGCCATCACCCAGGCCCAGGCCGGCGCCGCCTTGTCGAACCAGAAGCGCGAGCTCGCGGTCGCGTCGCGCACGCCGCCCGGCAGCCGCTATTTCGCCGACTGGGTGGCAGAGCAGGTGGCGCGCCTCCACGAGGCGCAAGGGCGCGACATCGTGGTGGTGACGACGCTATCGCCCAAGCTCGAGGCCGCGGCCGAGAGCGCGATCAACGCGACCTTGGAGCGCGACGGCGGCAAGGACAATGTCGAGCAGGGCGCGCTGGTCGCCATGACGCCCGACGGCGCGGTGCGCGCCATGGTGGGCGGGCGCGACTATGCCGAGAGCCAGTTCAACCGTGCGACTCAGGCGCTGCGCCAGCCAGGCTCGTCATTCAAGCCGATCGTCTATCTCGCCGCGCTCGAGCGCGGGGTCACGCCGGGCGACATGGTCAACGACCACCGCATCCGCATCGGCAAGTGGGAGCCGCGCAATTTCGACAACAAGTATATGGGCGAAGTAACCGTTGCCGAGGCGCTGGCGCAGTCGCTGAACTCGGTGTCGGCGCAGCTTTTGGAGCGTGCCGGCGTCGACACCGTGATCGAGACCGCGCATCGACTGGGCATCGGCAGCCCGCTCACGCGCGACGCCAGCCTCGCGCTTGGCACCGGCGAGGTGACGCTCATGGATCTGACCTCGGCCTATTGCGCTTTCGCCAGCGGCGGCATCGGCGCCTGGCCCTACGGCATCACCGAGATCCGCGACACCGGCGGCGCGGTGCTGTGGCGGCGCGCGGGCGAGGGGCCGGGCCGCGTCATCGATCCCGGCCTCGCCGGCGAGATGAACCAGATGCTCGCCGGCGTGATGTCGCACGGCACCGGCAAGGGCGCGCAGCTCGACCGGCCGGACGCGGGCAAGACCGGAACGACGCAGGATTTCCACGACGCGCTGTTCGTCGGCTACACCGCCGACCTCGTCGCCGGCGTGTGGTTCGGCAACGACGACAACTCGGCGATGAAGAACGTCACCGGCGGTACGCTCCCGGCCCGGACCTGGAAGGCGTTCATGGTGCCGGCGACGCAGGGCATGCCGGTGCGGCTCTTGCCGTCAGGGGGCGAGGGCGCCGCGCGGGTCGCCTCGGCCGCCGCGCCGGAAGGAAACGATCAGCCGAACGTGCTCGAGCGGCTGCTGCACTCGATCTTTGGCGGCGGAAAATAGGGCTTCAGTTGCTCGCCATGCAGCTGCGGTAATAGCTCGCCGCGGCGTTGTTGGGGCCGTCGCCGACATGGTCCAGCGCAAAGCGGATGATCGCCATGGCCGCGTCGTCCTCGGTCTTGGTCTCGGGCGAGGGGCGATAGCCCTGGTCCTGCCCGGTGCGGAGGATGGCGAGGAAGGTCTCCGGCGTGGTGGCCGCATCCTGCCGCTTCATCACCACCAGGGTGCGGACGATGTTGGCGCCGTCCTGGCACGCCGAGGCGAGCGCGGCCTGCATAGGCGCCGCGAGCAGCAATGCAGTCGCGGCGGCAGTCGAGATGACGATGCGTTTCACGGGCTCCGCCCCAGTCGCAGATGGCGAGGGTTAAGAGCCTATCCCCCCAATCTTCAACAGGTGGTTAAACATGGCGCGCCGGAAGGGCGCCTCAGAGCGGCGCGGCCTCGGACGGCAGGCCCAGCGCGAGGCGGCCCCACAGCGTGCCGTTGACGTCCCAGCTCAGCGCGTAGTGCGCGTTGGCGGCGGCGACGTCGCGCAGCGCGCGCTGCACCGGCTGGTCGAGATAAACGGCGGCGCCGCCCATCGCGGTGAATACCAGCTCCACCGCCTTGGTGCACATGCTGGCGGCATAGGCGCCGTCGCGGCGCCAGCGTGCCTTGTCCTCGATGCTGAGCGCGGCGCCGCGCTCGGTGGTGCGTGTCGCCTCGTCGCAATCCTTGAGCACCAGCGCCGCCGCGATGTCGGCGAGCGCCGCGGCCTCGGCCAGGCGAAGCTGCACGCTTGCGAGATCGGCGAGCTTCTTCCCGGTATAGGCGCCGATCCGGTTCTTGATGCCGTCGCGATAGTCCGCGATCGCGCCCTCGGCGATGCCGAGCGAGACTGCCGCCACCACGAACGAGAAGAGGCCCAGCGCCGGCAGCTTGTAGAGCGCGCCGGGATTGACCGCGCTGCCCGGCGTAGCACCCCCCGCGATGGCGGCCAGCGGCAAGGTGCGGTGCGCGGGCACGAAGACATCATTCATCTCGACATCCTTGCTGCCGGTGCCGCGCAGGCCGGTGACGAACCAGGTGTCGATGATGCGGTAATCCGCCGCCGCGACCAGGAAGACGCGCTGCTCCACGGCGCGGTCGCGCTCGTCGCGGACGATGGCGCCCACCAGGTTCCAGCGCGCCGGGTCGATGCCGCTCGAGAACGGCCAGCGTCCGCTCAGCACATAGCCGCCCTCGACTTCGCGCGCGCGGCCGCCCGGAAACACGAAGGCGGAGCCGATGAGGTCGTCGGGCGAGGCGTCCCACACCTCGTCCTGCGCCTCCTTGGGCCACATGCCGAGCATCCAGTGATGGCTCGCGAGGTTGGTCAGCACCCAGCCAGTCGAGCCGCAGCCGCGCGCCACGATCGCACCCAGCTCCACGAGCGCGCGCAGCGGCAGCTCGCTGCCGCCGACGCGGCGCGGCTGCAGCATGCGGAACAGTCCGCTCGCATGGAGATCGGCGATGGTTTCGTCGGGCAGGCGGCGCAGCTCCTCGGCCTGGCGCGCGCGCGCGCGTAAGGTCGGCACGAGCGCCTCCGCCCGCGCCTTGAGCGTCGCGAAATCGGGCGGAGAAACCACTGCCATGCGCGCCACCGTCGGGGATCGGGCGGCGATAAATCCCATGCCGCGCCGGCAGCGTCAATCGGCGTCCGCTTCTTAACCCTGGGCGGCGCGCGCCTGGAGCCAGGCTTCGAGCTTGTCGGGCGGCAGCGGCCGGGCGATGAGATAGCCCTGCAGTGCGCCGACGCCGAGTTCCTCGAGCATCGCCGCCTGCTCCTCGGTCTCGACGCATTCGGCGACGGTGCTCATCTCCATCGCCTCGGCGATCGCGAGCGTCGCCTTGACGATCGCGAGCGCGTCCTTGGTGCGGGTCAGGTCGGCGACGAACGAGCCGTCGATCTTGAGGATAGAGAACGGGAGCTGACGCAACTGCTTGAGCGAGGAATACCCGGCCCCGAAATCGTCGAGCGCGAGGCGCACGCCCTTGAGCCGCAGGCGGTTGAGCGTGTGCATCGCGTCGGCCGCGCTGGACGCCGCCGCGCTCTCGGTCAGCTCGAGCCCGAAATCCGCCGGCGGCATGCCGGCGCTGGCGAGCCGGTTCTGCAGGATGTCCGGCAAATCCTCCCACGCAAGGTTGCGTGCCGAGAGGTTGACCGCCATCGGCACCAGATGCCCCTTGTCGCGCAGGCGGACATAGTCGGCGATCGCGGCGCCCAACGCCCAGTCGGTGAGCCGGTCGGCCGCCGCCGCCGAGGACGATTCCTCGACCTGCGGAATGAACGCGCCCGGCATGATGCGGCCGCGGGTCGGATGGTTCCAGCGCACCAGCGCCTCGACATGGGAGAGCGCGCCGACGCGGCTGTGCACGATCGGCTGATATTCGAGCGTAAGCTCGCCGTCGCGCGCGGCCTGGATCACGCGCTCGGCCGTGAGCGGCGCGAAGTCCTCCTTGACGCGCGCCAGCATCTCCATCAAGGCGGCGGCGCGAACCGGCTTCGTGATCGCGCCCGCGACCTTGAACCCGAGCTCGCGCGCGAGACCCTCCGCCGTCGCCAGCACGCGTGCATCGAAGCCGCTCATCAGGATCAGCGCGTTGCGGTAGTCCTTGGTCTTGAGATAGCGCAGCTGCTGCATGCCGTCGGTGTCGCCGAGCGCGAGATCGAGCATGATCACCGCGGGCATGGCCTCGTCGTAGCGCAGCGCGAACTCGGCGGCGCGCGTGGTGGCGACGCTCTCGAACGCGGCCGCGTCGGCGATGCGCGAGATCAGCGTCCCGATCGCCGCATCGTCGTCGAGGATGAGCGCGCGCACGCCGCTCACAGCCCGTCTCCGAGCAGCCGGTCGACAATCGCCTTGAGCTCGGCGGCGCGGAACGGCTTGCGCAGGACGGCATCGGCGCCGAGCTTGCTCGCGGCGTCGAGATAGATCCCTTTGTCCGCGGGATCGCTGCCCGTCATCGCCAGGATCTTGGTTACGATGCCGCGCCGGCGGATGTCGATGATGGTCTCGATGCCTTCCTTGCCCGGCATGATGAGGTCGGTGATGACGAGCGCCGGGGCCGCGCCCTCGAGGTGCCGCATCGCCTCGTTGCCGTTGCCGGCCTCGAGCACCTCGTGACCCGAGGCGGTCAGCATGCGCCCGACCGTCCGGCGCAGCTCGGCATTGTCGTCGACAAGAAGAATGAGCGACATGGATCAACCTTTCACAACCATATCGGCGACCGGCAACGAATCCGGATCGTCGAGCGTCTCACGCACCAGCCGCGCCAGCTCGTCGCGGCGATAGGGTTTGCCGAGGAAGCGATAACCGGCGATGTCGGGGGCGTTGGCGCCGAGACGCGCCTGCGGAAATCCCGATGTCAGCACCACCTTGAGGCCCGGCCGCTTGGCCGCCGCCGCGCGCGCGAGATCGTCGCCGGTCATCTCGCCGGGCATGACGATGTCGGTGAGGAGAAGATCGACGCGCTCGGCCTCGGCCAGGATCGCGAGCGCCTGTTGCGCCGCTTCGGCGGCGAGCACGCGGTAGCCCAGCTCCTGGAGCTGCTTCACCGCGATCACCCGCAGCTTCTCGTTGTCCTCGACGACGAGGATCGTTTCGCCGCGGCTCATCGTCGGCCGGCTGTCGCGCTCGCGCAGTGCCGGCGCCGCCTGGCCGCGGTCGCGCGGCAGATAGAGGCGGAAGGTGGTGCCGACGCCGGGCTCGCTGTAGACGCCGACATGGCCGCCCGACTGGCGCAGGAAGCCGAACACCATGGCGAGCCCGAGCCCGGTCCCTTTGCCCTGCTCCTTGGTGGTGAAGAACGGCTCGAAGATGCGGGTCATCACCTCCTGGGTCATGCCGGTGCCGGTGTCGGAGAACTCGATCACGACGTAGTCGCCCGGCTCGACGTCGACATGGCCCGCGGCGTAATCCTCGTCGAGCGCGGTGTTGCGCGTGGCGATGGTGATGCGGCCGCCCTTGGGCATCGCGTCGCGCGCGTTGGTCGCGAGATTGGCGATCGTCGCCTCGAGCTGCGCCGGATCGACGATCACCGGCCACAGGTCGGGCGCGAGCTCGAGCCGCGTGTCGATCGTCTCGCTCAGCGTCCGGCGCAGCAGCCGCACCGTGTCGGCGATCAGCTCGTTCGCGTCGATACGCGCGGGATTGAGCGGCTGGCGGCGGGCGAAGGCGAGCAGATGCTTGGTGAGCTCGGCGCCGCGCAGCGCCGCGTCGAGCGCATCCTTGGCCAGCTCGTCGATCTCGGGCCGGCCCTTGGCGAGCTCGCGCAGCAGGTCGATATTGCCGATGATGACGCCGAGCAGGTTGTTGAAATCGTGCGCCATGCCGCCGGTGAGGCCGCCGATCGCCTCCATCTTCTGCGCCTGCACGAGCTGGCGCTGGAGCAGCCGGCGCCGCGTCACGTCCTGGAGCGTGCCGGAGATGGAGACGACGGTGCCGCTCGCGTCGGGGATCGGCCGGCCCTCGAAGCGCACGACGCGCGTTCCGCCGTCGGCCAGCTGGATGGTGCTCTCGATCGGCGCGCGCGTGACGCCGCGCTTCAGATCGTCGAACCAGTCGATGACCTGCTGCGGGTCCTCATGCGCGACGCTGCGCTGCGCCATCTCGGGCGTGATCGCGCCGGGAACCCAGGTTTTGCCGTGGATGCGGTACATCTCCTTCGACCAGAACAGCGATCCGGTGGGGAGATGCTCCTCCCAACTGCCGATCGCGGCGATTTCCTGGGCACGGTCGAGACGCGCCTCGCTGGTGGCGAGTGCCGCCTGTGCACGCTTCAGATCGGTGATGTCGACGCCGATAGTGACGGTGCCGCCGTCGCGCATGCGGCGATGCTTGACCAGCTGCCAGTTGTCTTCGCCGATCCGGATCTCGGATGCACCCTCCCCGGCGCGATGGGCAGCCAAACGTTCGGCGACGAATGCTTCCTCGCGCCCGGCGGCGTCGGGGTAATAGCCCAGCGCGGCCGAGGCGCGCGTGAACTCTTCGTAGCTGACGCCGCGGTCGAGCGCATCGGCCAGGCCGGGGCGGTCGCGGCGGATGAAACCGTTCGACAGCACGATGTTGTCGTCGGCGTCGCAGATCAGGAAGCCGCCCGAGATGCTCTCGATCGCGTCCCGGAGCATCGCCTCGGCCTGTTCGGCGCGCGCGATCGCGTCTTGCAGCACGCTGACGTTGGTCGATGCCCCGCGATAGCCCAGGAACATCCCGCCGTCGTCGAACGACGGCACGCCGCTCGCTGCGATGTGGAGTCTAAGCTTGGGCCCGCGGTTGACGGTGTACTCGAACCCGGAAAAGGGGCGGTGCGCCTCGAGGTCCACCAGGTGACGCGCCCAATTCTCGTCTGTGGCCGGATCGGCCTCGGCCACTTCCCATCGCGTCCTTCCGAGGAGCCGCTCCTTGGGCACGCCCGATGCGGTGGCGGTGCCGCTGACCTCGATGAAACGATGCTCCCGGTCTGTCAGCCAGGTCCAGCTGCCGGTGATCCCGGTCACGGCGTCGAAGCGCTGCTCGCTCACCTCGAGCGCCCTGGTGCGCTCGGCCAGCCGGCGCTCGAGGCCGTTCCAGGCGCTGTCTCTGGCGGCGGCGAAGAGCACGCTGCCCGCTCTCAGGAACCCATCGGCCCGGGCGAGAGTGCGGCGGATGTCGGCGGCGGCTGACGACGCCACCCTCGAGGCGACCAGCGTCTGATGCAGCGACAGGGCGTCGATGAAGCCGCATCCGGCGGCGATCGCGGCGCGGCCGATGGCGCCCAAATCGGGCGCCGCACACGCGTCCTCGCAGTCAAGCCATTGATCGAGCGCTTGGCGATAGCGCTCGTGCCAATCGGAACTCGCCATGACGTTCGCCCACCCTACGGCAGCGACCGCCTTGCCCCTCGCCAAAGCGATACACGTATATAGATACTATATATATCTTATACCATTATCAATAGTGAACAACGAATTGGCTATCGACTGGTTCAATTTACTCGTTAAAGTTGTGATACGGCGGCGGCGCGGGGCGTCACGCTGGCGTGATGCGGAACGAGGCTGGCGCGCGCTATGCTTGATCTGGATTTCGGAGCGACCGTGGCCCAAGCGAGTGCGAACCGGGCGCGCGACCCGCGGTTGGATTTCTTCCGCGGCAGCGCGATGTTCATCATCTTCATCGCCCATTGCCGCGGCAATTCCCTGTGGAACTGCATCCCGGCCCGCTTCGGCGTGAGCGGCGCCGCCGTCGTGTTCATGTTCCCGTCGGGCATGAGCGACGAAGCAATCTCCTCGACCATGCGTTTGGGAGATTGCTTCGCTGCGCGCGCAATGACGGTGGGTGTGGAACCGCCGCCATGGACCTGATCGTCGCCGGTCCCGGCACGGCGCTATGGGGCGGGCGCGCCATGCGTTGCGCCTTGGGCCGCGCCGGCGTCGCGGCGCTGAAGCACGAGGGCGATCACGCGACCCCGTCGGGCGCCTTCGTCATGCGCCGCGCCCTCTATCGTCCCGACCGCGAGCCGCCGCCGCCGACGCGCCTCGGGCTTGCGCTGATCGCCGCGCATGACGGCTGGTGCGACGACCCCGCCGATCCCGCCTACAACCGTCCGGTGCGGCTTCCCCACGGCGCCAGCGCCGAGGCGATGTGGCGCGCCGACCGGCTGTATGACCTGCTGGTGGTGCTCGGCTTCAACGACGCGCCGGTGGTTCCGGGGATCGGGAGCGCGATCTTCCTCCACCTTGCTGCCGCCGATTTCGCGCCGACCGAGGGCTGCATCGCGCTCAGCCGCGACGACCTGCTCGCCGTCCTGGCCGGGGCGGACGGCACGAGCCGCGTCGTCGTTCCCCTCTCGTTCTGATTCAGGCGCGCCGTGCGCCGAACACGGCGGTCCCCACTCGGACCAGAGTCGCGCCGCAGCCGATCGCGATCTCGAAATCGGCGCTCATGCCCATGCTGAGGCCGGGAAGGCCGTTGCGCTTCGCGATCTCCGCCAGCAGCTTGAAATGCGGCGCAGGGTCCTGGCCTTCGGGCGGAATGCACATCAGCCCCGCGACCTCGAGGCCGAGCGCGAGGCAGTCCTCGACGAAACGGTCGGCGGCGTCGGGCGCGACCCCGGCTTTTTGCGGCTCCTTGCCGGTGTTGACCTCGACGAAGCATTGGCAGGATTTGCCCTGGCGCTCCATCTCGCGCGCCAACGCCGCGGCGAGGCGCGGCCGGTCCACCGTCTCGATCGCGTCGAACAGGCGCACCGCGTCCTTGACCTTGTTGGTCTGAAGCGGGCCTATCAGGTGGAGGCGGAGGTCCGGGCTGCGCTCCTTGAGCGCGGAATATTTCGCCAGCGCCTCCTGCACGCGGTTCTCGCCGAAGAGGCGATGGCCCGCTGCGAGCGCGGCGGCGACCGCATCCTGGGGTTGCGTCTTCGACACCGCGACCAGCGCCACCGCAGCCGGATCGCGGCCGGTTGCGCGCGCGGCGGCTGCGATGCGCGCGCCGACCGCTCTGAGATTGGCAGCGATATCGTTCTCGGGCGGCGTCATCCTGGCCCGTCCACAAGATTTTTTGCCCGACCTCGACCGGCGTTGTACTATCCCGGCTGTCGCGGAGGAAGGGAAGCGAGGGAGTAACCTGATGTCCTCACGAGCCGCCGCTTTACTGATTGCCGCCGCCGGCCTCCTTTCCGGCTGCGGCATGTTCAATTCCGATCGCCAGGACGTGCTGGGCCAGAACGATCCTGACTACGCCAAGCGCACCAACGATCCCTATCACACCGATCCGGCGTACTCGGCCAACCCCGACCTCACCGGCACGCGCTACAGCGACGTCGGCACCAAGAACCAAAGCCTCATCTCGTCGATCTTCGGCAAGGACGCCAACGACAAGAGCGAGGGCGGCGCGGGCGGGACCGGGGTCGGGGTCAACTCCTATCTGTGGCGCGCGACGCTCGACACGGTGTCGTTCATGCCGCTGTCATCGGCCGATCCGTTCGGCGGCGTCATCATCACCGACTGGTACAGCCCGCCCGACCAGGCGGGCGAGCGCTTCAAGGTCAACATCTTCATCCTCGGCCGCGAGCTGCGCGCCGACGGCGTGCGCGCCAGCGTGTTCCGCCAGAAGCGCGACGCCGGCGGGCAATGGACCGACGCCGCGGTCGACCAGGCGACCGGCACCGATCTCGAGAACGCCATCCTGACGCGCGCGCGCCAGATGCGTCTCAGCACCACCGCCGCCAAATAGCGCCTTCCGTCCCGCCGCCCCCGACCGCATGACGACCACGGAGCCCCGGCCGCAGCGCTACAACGCCAAGGAGACCGAGGAGAAGTGGCAGTCGGTCTGGGCGGGGCGGGGGACGTTCGCGGTCGAGACCGATCGGGCGCGCCCGAAATACTACGTGCTGGAGATGTTTCCCTACCCCTCCGGCAAGCTCCATGTCGGCCATGTGCGCAACTACACCATGGGCGACGTTGTCGCGCGCTACAAACGCGCGCAAGGCTACAACGTGCTGCACCCGATGGGCTGGGACGCGTTCGGGCTGCCGGCCGAGAACGCGGCGATGGCGAGCGGCGACCATCCCGCCCGCTGGACCTACGACAACATCGCGGTGATGCGCGGACAGTTGAAGCGCATGGGGCTCAGCTATGACTGGCGGCGCGAGATCGCCACCTGCCATCCCGAGTATTACCGTCACGAGCAGAAGATGTTCCTCGACTTCCTCGCGGCGGATTTGGCCTATCGCCGCGAATCCTGGGTCAACTGGGACCCGGTCGAGAACACCGTCCTCGCCAACGAGCAGGTGATCGACGGCCGCGGCTGGCGCTCGGGCGCGCTGGTGGAGAAGCGGCTGCTGGCGCAATGGTTCCTGCGCATCACCAAGTTCGCCGACGAGTTGCTCGACGGCCTCGGCACGCTCGAGCGCTGGCCCGAGCGCGTGCGCGTCATGCAGGAGAAATGGATCGGCCGCTCCGAGGGCGCGCGGGTGCAGTTCGCGCTCGACGGGCGGCCCGACCGGCTCGAGGTCTTCACCACCAGGCCCGACACCCTCTTCGGCGCCGCCTTCTGCGCCATCGCGCCCAATCATCCGCTGGCCGAGGAATTGGCGCGCGGCAACGCTGAACTCGCCGTCTTCATCGCCGAATGCAACCGCATGGGGACGAGCGAGGCGGTGCTCGAGACCGCGGAGAAGCGCGGCTTCGATACCGGCCTCAAGGCGCGCCACCCGTTCCGCGCCGGCGTCACGCTGCCGGTCTATGTCGCGAATTTCGTGCTGATGGAATACGGCGCGGGCGCGATCTTCGGCTGCCCGGCGCACGACCAGCGCGATCTCGATTTCGCGCGCAAGTATCGCCTGGCGGTGGTTCCGGTGGTGCTGCCGCCAGGCGAGGATGCGACGCGGTTCGAAATCGGGACCGAGGCCTATACCGACGAGCCCGGCACCCTATTCAACTCCGAGTTTCTCAACGGCCTTGCCGTGCCGGCGGCCAAGCGCGCCGCGACCCAGAAGCTCGAGGCGCTTCAGGCCGGCACCGGCACCATCGCCTATCGCCTGCGCGACTGGGGCGTGTCGCGCCAGCGCTATTGGGGCTGTCCCATCCCGGTGATCCACTGTCCCGCATGCGGCATCGTGCCGGTGCCGGAAGCGGATTTGCCGGTGAGCTTGCCCGAGGACGTGCGCTTCGACCGGCCAGGCAATCCGCTGGCGCTCCATCCGACCTGGAAGCACGTGCGCTGCCCGCGCTGCGGCGGCGCCGCCGAGCGCGAGACCGACACGTTCGACACGTTCTTCGAATCGTCGTGGTACTTCGCGCGCTTCTGCTCGCCGCGCGCGCCCACCGCCATGACGCGCGGCGATGTCGATTACTGGCTGCCGGTCGACCAGTATATCGGCGGCATCGAGCATGCCGTGCTGCATCTTCTCTATGCCCGCTTCTTCACGCGCGCGCTCGCCGCGTGCGGCTATCTCGCCGTCGTCGAGCCCTTCGCCGGGCTGTTCACCCAGGGCATGGTGTGCCACGAGACCTACCGCGACGCCGACGGCAACTGGCTCTTCCCCGAGGAGGTCCATCGCACGGACGGCGTGCTCAGCGACGCCAAGGGCCGGCCCGTCGTTTCAGGCCGGCTCGAGAAGATGTCGAAGTCGAAGAAGAACGTGGTCGGGCTCGAGGCCATCGTCGATGCCTTCGGTGCCGACACGGCGCGCCTCTATCTCCTCAGCGACAGCCCGCCCGAGCGCGACCTCGAATGGACCGACGCCGGGATCGAGGGCTCGTGGCGCTATGCCAACCGGCTGTGGCGGCTCGCGACCGATCCGCCAGTGGATCTTCCGCCGCCGGGCGCGCGCGTGCCGCACGAATTGCCGCCGCCGCTCGAGGACTTGCGCCGCGCGGTCCATCGCACCATCGTCGCCGTCACTGATGACCTGGAGAAATTCCGCTTCAACCGGGGCGTGGCGCATATCCGCGAGCTCACCAACGCGATCGAGGCGCTGGAGCCCGACGAGCACTCCGCGGGCGCGGTGCTGCGCGAGGCGATCGAGACCGCCGTCAAGCTGCTCGGCCCGATGATGCCGCATCTGGGCGAAGAGCTGTGGCAGGCACTCGGCCACACGCGGCTCCTCGCCGACGAAAGCTGGCCCGTGGCCGACGCCGAGCTGGCGCGCGAGGAGCGGGTGACGTATGCGGTCCAGGTTAGCGGCAAGCTGCGCGACACTGTTGACGTGCCGCGCGGCACGGGCCAGGACGCGGTCATTGAGGTGGTGCTGAAACGGCCGGCGGTGCAGCGCGCGCTCGACGGCCGCGCGCCGCGCAAGACCATCTTCGTGCTTAATCGGATCGTCAATGTGGTGCCGTGAACGGATATGTTGCGCCGCCGCTGCGCTGGCGCTCCTGGCGCTGGCGGGGTGCGGATTCCATCCGCTTTATGCCGAACGGACGCCTCAGGGCTACGACCCGGCGCTCGCCGCGATCGCGGTCCGGCCGGTGGCCGACCGCATCGGCCAGATCCTGGTCTTGTCGCTGCGCGAGCAGCTCAATCCCAACGGCGCCAACGAGACGCCGCGCTATGTGCTGACGGTGATCCTCACGGTCACCCGCTCCGACCTCGGCATCCGCCGCGACAATACCAGCTCGCGCGGCGAGCTGGCGCTGAACGCGAGCCTCCGGCTCACGCCGACCGGCGGCGAGAAGGTGCTGTTCGAGGATTCGCTGCATACCGTGACCGCGTTCAACCTGCCCGACGACGCCTATGCCGCCACCGTCGCCGAGCAGAGCGCGCGCGAGGCAGCGGCGAGCGATCTCGGCCGCGAGATCGGCGTGCGCCTGGCGGTGTACATGCGCGGCCAGCGCGCCAGGGGCGGGACATGAAGCTGCAGGGCGCGCGCTTGGCGAGTTTCCTGGCCGCGCCCGATGCGGCGATCCGCGCGGTCCTGGTCTACGGTCCCGATCTCGGCCTGGTGCGCGAGCGCGCCGACCGCATCGCCGCCGCGATCGTGCCCGACCGCAACGACCCGTTCCGCATCAGCGACCTCGCGTCCGACCGGCTTGTCGCCGATCCGGCGCGGCTCGACGACGAGGCGCGCGCGCTGTCGCTCATGCCCGGCCGCCGCCTCATCCGGGTGCGCGATGCGGGCGACGCGCTGGCGCCGCTGGTCGAGCGCCTTTTCTCGCACCTGCCGCCGGGCGACAGCCTGGTGCTGATCGAGGCGGGCGACCTACCGGCGCGCTCGGCGCTGCGCCGGGCGTGCGAGGGCGCGCGCCTGGGGGCGGCGATCGCGTGCTACCTCGACGGCGCCGAGGCGCTGGCAGAGCTCGCGCGCAGCGTACTGGCGGCGCACCGTGTCAGGTTGAGCCCCGACGCGATGGACTATCTCGTCGCCAATCTGGGCGGCGACCGGCTGATGAGCCGGCAGGAGCTCGAGAAGCTCGCGCTCTACGCCGGGGACGGCAACGCCGTCGGCTATGACGAGGTCAGCGCCGTCATCGGCGACAGCGCCGAGATCACGCTCGACGACGCGGTCCATGCCGCGGCTGGGGGCGACGCCGCCGCGCTCGAGCGCAGCCTTCGGCGCAGCTTCGAGGAAGGCGAATCGCCGGTCACGGTGCTGCGCGCCGCGATGCGGCATTTCCAGCGCCTCTATCTCGCGGGCGGCCGCGTCGCCGCCGGGGCGAGCCCGGACGAGGCGATGAACGGCTTGCGCCCGCCGGTGTTCTTCAAGCTGCGCGACCGCTTCAAGAGCGAGCTGGGCCTGTGGCCGCCGCGCCGCGCCGCCTCGGCGCTCGAAACCCTGCTAGAGGCCGAGCGTAATGCCAAGCGCACCGGGCTCCCGCCCGAGGCAGTGTGCCGCGACGCCCTTCTGCGCCTCGCCCGCGCCGCCGAGCCCAGGAAGCGGCGGACCGGCCCGGCCCCTTCTGCCGAGGCGACCCGCCATTGACGTTAAAGTTGCATTGAGCACTCTGGATTACGATAATTCGTTAACGTCTCTCGCCCGGCCGCTCTTGGAGGTTCCGTGCCCTGGCAGCGCCGACATACCAAGACCCGAGACCGTACCGTCGGCGGCATCGCCGGCGCTTTTCTCGTGATCGCCCTTGCGCTCGCCTTCGCCTTCTCCCAGAACGACGGCTTCAACGCCATGATGTCGGCCATGTGGGCCCGCTTTTAGGCCCCCGACCCCGGCCCGCTTCCCTGAGGCGCGAGCGCCCCGCCCTGTGATAGAATCGTTCCCGTCCGGCCGCGCGCCTTGCCGGCCCGCGCCGGGTTGGGGGAGCGCTTGCCCGACGACGCCAGCCAGAACCTCGCCGCAGATGCCGCCGAACCGGCGCGCATGCGAGCGCACGGCCGCGGGCGGCTGTTCCGCAAATACGTGGCGCTGTTCGTGGCGGTGGTGTGCGTGGCGCTGCTGCTCAACGGCGCCTTCGAGATCTGGTTCTCCTACCAGGACCACGAGGCCTCGCTCATTCGCATCCAGCGCGAGCAGGCGGCCTCGGCGGCGGCCAAGATCGAGCAGTTCGTGGCCGAGATCCAAAGCCAGATCGGCTGGACCACCGAGCTGCCGTGGTCGGGCGCGACGCTCGACCAGCGCCGCTTCGACGCGCTGCGCCTCTTACGCCAGGTGCCGGCGATCACCGAGCTGTCGCAGCTCGACGCCACCGGCAAGGAGCAGCTCCGCGTCTCGCGCCTCGAGATGGACGTGGTCGGCGCCGCCACCGACTATTCGCACGACCCGCGCTTCGCCGAGGCCGTCGCGCACAAGGCGTGGTACGGCCCGGTTTATTTCCGGCGCGAGAGCGAGCCCTACATGACCCTGGCGCTGGCCGGCACGCGGCGCGATGCCGGTGTGTCGGTAGCCGAGGTCAATCTCAAGTTCATCTGGGACGTGGTGTCGCAGATCAAGGTCGGCGAGCACGGCGAGGCCTATGTCGTCGACGCCGATGGCCGCCTCATCGCGCATCCGGATATCTCGCTGGTGCTGCGCAACACCAACCTGACGCAACTGCCGCAGGTGGCGGCCGCGCGCGCCGGCGGGACCCAGGACGAGACCCAGGAAGCGCACAACCTCGCCGGCCACCGCGTCCTCACGGCCTATGCCAAGGTGCAGCCGCTGGGCTGGCTCATCTTTGTCGAGCTGCCGATCGCCGAGGCCTATGCGCCGCTCTACGCCTCGATCGAGCGCGCCGGCGGATTGCTCATCCTGTGCCTGGTGCTGGCGTTCTTCGCCGGCCTGTTCCTGGCGCGGCGCATGGTGGTGCCGATCCAGGCGCTGCGCGAGGGCGCGCTGCGCATCGGCGGCGGCGATCTGGGCTTGCGCCTCTCGGTCAAGACCGGCGACGAGATCGAGGCCTTGGCCGACCAGTTCAACGACATGGCCGGGCAGCTCCAGGAATCCTACGCCGGCCTCGAGCGGAAAGTGGAGGACCGCACCCGCGAGCTGACCGAATCGCTCGAGCAGCAGACCGCGACGGCAGAAGTGTTGCGTGTCATTTCGTCGTCGCCGGGCGAGCTCAAGCCGGTGTTCGAGACCATGCTCGACAACGCGACCCGCATCTGTGGGGCGCAGACCGGGATGGTCTATCGCTTCGACGGTGAGGCGATGGTTTTCGTGGCAGGGCGGGGCGTCGCCACCGCTTTCGCCGAGAAAGTCAATCGCGTGGTCGTGCCGCCGAATTCCGAGTACGGCCGGATGATTCGAACCAAAGCGCTCGTGCATGTGCCCGACATCGCAGCGACGCCGGACTATCTCGACCGCCTTCCGAATGTCGTGGCTGGCGTGGAAATGCACGGCGCCCGCACGGTCATTTACGTGCCGATGTGCAAAGAGGATGAGCTCGTCGGCTGTTTCATCCTGCATCGCAAGGAGGTGCGTCCCTTCACCGACAAGCAGATCGAGCTGGTGCAAAACTTCGCGGCGCAGGCGGTGATCGCGATCGAGAACGCGCGCCTTCTCACCGAGCTGCGCGAATCGCTCGACCAGCAGACCGCGACCTCCGAGGTGCTGAGCGTGATCTCGTCCTCGCCGGGCGAATTGGCGCCGGTGTTCGAGACCATGCTCGACAACGCGACCCGCATCTGCGAGGCGCAGACCGGAAATCTCTATCGCTATGACGGCGAGATGATGGAGATGATGGCATCGCGGGGCCTCGGCCCGGACTTTATCGCGAAGGTCACGCGCGCGAAGCCGCATCCCGACCAGCCATTCGGGCGGATGATCCGGACCAAGGCCCTTGTGCACATGCCCGATCTGGCGGCGTCGCCGGAATATCTCGTCGAGCGTTTCCCGGGAACCGTCGCCTCCGTGGAACTCCATGGCACGCGCACGTGCATCTTCGTGCCGATGCTCAAGGAAGACGTGCTGGTCGGCGCCTTCGTCCTCAATCGCCACGAGGTCCGCCCCTTCACGCAGAAGCAGATCGAGCTGGTGGAGAATTTCGCGGCCCAGGCGGTGATCGCGATCGAGAACGCGCGGCTCCTCACCGAGTTGCGAGAATCGCTCGACCGCCAGACCGCGACGGCCGAGGTGCTGGGAGTGATCTCGTCCTCGCCGGGCGATCTCGCGCCGGTGTTCGAGACTATGCTCGACAATGCCGCGCGCCTGTGCGAGGCGCAGCAGGGCGTATTCTTCACGTATGACGGCGAGCGCTTTTATCTGGCCGCGTCGCTGAACGCGGCGCCGGAGTTCGTCGCGCAAAACCAAGCCGGTTTCGCGATGCCGCCCGAGAGCAATCTCGGCCGCATGCTGGCGACGCGGCAAGCGGTCCAGGACCTCGATCTCGCCGCCTCGGCGGGCTATCGAAATCGCCATCCCGCTGCCGTCGCCGCCGTCGAGGGAGGCGGCGTCAGGACCTGCCTCCACGTGCCGCTGCTCAAGGACGGCACGGTGACCGGCGCCATCGTCATCTTCCGCACCGAAGTGCGCGGCTTCGACGACAAGCACGTGCAGGTGGTGAAGAACTTCGCGGCGCAGGCCGTGATCGCGATCGAGAACGCGCGGCTCCTCACCGAATTGCGCCAGCGCACCACCGATCTGCAGGAGGCGCTCGACTACCAGACCGCGATCAGCGACGTGCTCAAGGTGATCAGCCGCTCTGCGGTCGATCTCGACGCCGTGTTGCAGACCGTGGTGACCTCCGCAATCCGCCTGTGCCGCGCCGAAAGAGCCGGCATCTACCGGAAAGAAGGCGACGCGTATCGCTATGCCGTCGGCCACGACGTGTCGCCGGAATACGCCCGGATCGAGCGCGAGACCCCCATCATGCCCGGCCCCGGCACCCTCGTCGGCCGCGCCGCGCTCGCGGGCCGCACCGTGCAGATCGGCGATGCCTGGACCGACCCGCTCTACGAGCCGAAGGACGACGCGCGGGTCGGCAACGCGCGCTCCATGCTCGGCGTGCCGCTTCTGCGCGAGGGCACGGTGATCGGCGTCATCGGCCTCGCCCGCAGCACGACCGAGCCTTATTCCGAGCGCGAGGTTCAGCTCGTCACCACCTTCGCCGACCAGGCGGTGATCGCGATCGAGAACGCCCGCCTTTTCAGCGAGCTTCGCGAGTCCCTGGAGCAGCAGACCGCAACGGCCGAGGTCTTGGGCGTGATCTCCGCCTCGCCGGGCGAATTGAAGCCGGTGTTCGATTCGATGCTCGAAAACGCGGTTCGGCTGTGCGACGCGAGCCAAGGTTCGCTGTTCCGATTGGCAGGCGGCGCGCTTCATCGCGTCGCCGCGCGAAATTTGCCCGCGGATTTATCCGCCGTCGGGGAGATTTCCATTGTCAACTCTGGGCCGCCGGAAAGGATGATGCGAACGCGAGACACGGTGCACGTCCACGACCTTTCCGCGGAGATTGCCGACAATTCCGGCGCAAGCATGTCCGGCGCTCGGATTGCGGTCGCCGACGGCGGTGCGCGAACCATCCTCTGGGTGCCGTTGAAAAAGGACGATGACGTCGTCGGCGCGTTCGTTGTCAATCGGCAGGAAGTGCGTCCCTTCACCGACAAAGAGATTGCGCTAGTCGAGAATTTCGCGGCGCAAGCGGTGATCGCGATCGAGAACGCGCGCCTCCTCACCGAGTTGCGCGAGAGCTTGGACCGGCAGACCGCGACCGCCGAGGTGCTGGGCGTGATCTCGTCCTCGCCGGGCGAGTTGCAGCCGGTGTTCGAGACCATGCTCGACAACGCGGTGCGGCTGTGCGACGCGGCGGAGGGCGCCTTGTTCCGCATCTCTGGAAACATGCGCCGGCGCGTCGCCACCCTCGGCATGGTGGCGGAGCTGGCCGGGCTCGCCGAGACGCCGATCGCGCCGGACGGGCCGCCGGGCCAAATGCTTCGAACCAAGGCGAGCGTGCATATCCCCGATCTCGCGGCGATCCTCGATGATCTCAAACACTCGCGCGACAGATCGGCCCATATCGCCTACGAGCGCGGCGGCGTGCGGACCGTTCTGTGGGTGCCGATGGTGAAGGACGACGAGGTCGTTGGCGCCTTCGTCCTCAACCGCCACGAGGTCCGCCCCTTCACGCAGAAGCAGATCGAGCTGGTCGAGAATTTCGCGGCCCAGGCGGTCATCGCCATCGAGAACGCGCGGCTCCTCACCGAGTTGCGCGAGTCGCTCGACCGCCAGACCGCGACGGGCGAGGTGCTGAGCGTGATTTCGTCCTCGCCGGGCGAATTGGCGCCGGTGTTCGACGTCATGCTCGAGAGCGCGCTGCGCATCTGCGAGGCCGCGCACGGCACGCTCTTCCGCGTCGAGGACGATGCGTTCGTGGCGGCGGCGCAACGCGGCCTGCGCTCCGAACTGGCGCAATATCTCGCCGAGGGGCCGATCCGGCCGCGGCCGGAGGCGCCGATCTCGGTCATGCGCGACCGCAAGGAGACGGTGCAAGTGCCCGACCTCGCGGATACCCGATCCTACCGCGACGGAGACCCGCCGGTGGTGAGCGCGGTCGAGCGCGGCGGCGTGCGGACGGTGCTGTTCGTGCCGATGATCGCGGGCGACGCGGTGATCGGCGCGATCGGCATTCAGCGCCGCGAGGTGCGCGCCTTCTCGGACAAGCAGATCGCGATGGTCGAGAATTTCGCCAGCCAGGCCGTGATCGCGATCGAGAACGCGCGCCTCTTGACCGACCTGCGCGCGCGCACCGACGAGTTGGCGCGCTCGGTCGAGGAGCTGCGCGTCCTGGGCGAGGTGTCGCAGTCGGTCAACTCGACGCTCGACCTCCAGACCGTACTCACCACCATCGTCGCCAACTCGGTGCAGCTCTCGAAGACCGACGCCGGCGCGATCTATGTCTATGACCAGGGCGGCGAGGCTTTCAACCTGCGCGCCACCTACGGCATGGGCGAGGATTTGATCGCGGCGATCCGCGGCCAAACCATCCGCATCGGCACCGCGATCGTCGGCGACGCGGCTTCGACGCGCGCGCCGGTGCAGATCGCCGATTTGCGCGCCGAGCCCGCCACGCCGGTGACCGATCTCATCATCGAGGCCGGGTTCCGCGCGCTCCTCGTCATCCCGCTGCTGCGCTCCGGCGACATCGTCGGCGCGCTGGTGGTGCGCCGGCGCGCGCCGGGCGCGTTCCCGGCCTCGGTCATCGAGCTGCTCCAGACCTTCGCGGCGCAGAGCGTGGTCGCGATCCAGAACGCCGGGCTCTTCAGCGAGATCGAGGAAAAGGGCCGCGAGCTGGCGCTGGCGAGCCAGCACAAGTCGCAGTTCCTCGCCAATATGAGCCACGAGCTGCGGACGCCGCTCAACGCCATCCTGGGCTATACCGAGCTCATTCTCGACGACATCTACGGCGCGGCGCCGCAGAAGATGCGCGACGTGCTGGAGCGGGTGCAAACCAACGGCAAGCATCTCCTGGGCCTCATCAACGACGTGCTCGACCTCTCGAAGATCGAGGCCGGGCAGCTCGTCCTCACGCTCGCCGATTATTCGGTGAAGGAGATGCTGCAGGGCGTCTATGTCGCGGTCGAGCCGCTGGCGAGCAACAAGAAGCTGGCCTTGAAGCTCGACGTGCCGCAGGGCCTGCCCAAGGCGCATGGCGACGAGCGCCGCCTATCACAGGTGGTGCTGAACCTCGTGGGCAACGCCATCAAGTTCACCGATCAGGGCGAGATCAAGATCAGCGCCGTGGCCGAGAATGGCGGCTTCGTGGTCTCGGTCAAGGACACCGGCCCCGGCATCGCCCCCGGCGACCAGGCCAAGATCTTCGAGGAGTTCCAGCAGGCCGACAATTCCGCCACCCGCGCCAAGGGCGGCACCGGCCTCGGCCTCGCCATCTCGCGCCGCATCGTCGAGATGCACGGCGGGAAATTATGGGTCGAATCCGCGCCGGGGTCGGGCTCGACCTTCTCGTTCACGCTTCCCATCACCGCCGCTCAACAGGCAGGCCACGCATGACCAAACGCATCCTGGTCGTCGAGGACCACGAGGACAACCGCCAGATCCTGCGCGACCTCCTGGGCGCCGCGGGCTTTGACATGGTCGAGGCGCATGACGGCGAATCCGCGCATCCGACTGCGTCCGCCGAAAAGCCCGATCTCATCCTGATGGACATCCAGCTTCCCGGCATGGACGGCTACGAGGCGACGCGGCGCATCAAGGGCGATCCGGCGCTGGCCGCGATCCCGATAATCGTCGTCACCTCCTACGCGCTTTCCGGCGACGAGGCCAAGGCGCGCGCGGCCGGCTGCGATGACTATGTCGCGAAGCCCTACAGCCCGCGCCAGCTCCTGGCCAAGATCCGCGGCTTCCTGCCGGATTGAAGCGATGAACGATCCGCCGCTCATCCTGGTGGTCGACGACAACGAGACCAACCGCGACATCCTGGTCACCCGGCTCGGGGCGCAGGATTACCAGCTGCTCCAGGCGTGCGACGGCGAGGAGGCGCTGGCGATGGCCTGCCAGCACCTCCCCGATCTCATCCTGCTGGACATCATGATGCCGAAGATCGACGGCATCGAGGTGTGCCGCCGCCTCAAATCCGATGCCAGCCTGCCCTTCATGCCGATCATCCTGGTGACCGCCAAGGCCGATACCAAGGATGTGGTGGCCGGGCTCGACGCCGGCGCCGACGAGTACCTGACGAAGCCCATCGACCAAGGCGCGCTGGTAGCGCGGGTGCGCTCGGTGCTGCGCTTGAAGGCGCTCCACGACCAGGTCGCGCACCAGGCGGCCGAGCTCAAGGACTGGAACCGCACCCTCGAGGATCGCGTCACGACGCAGTTGGACGAGCTCGAGCGCGCGGGCCGCTTGAAGCGCTTCCTCGCGCCGCAGATCGCCGAGATCATCGCCAGCGGCAACGAGAAGGCGCTCGATGGCCATCGCCGCGACGTGACCGTGGTGTTCTGCGACCTGCGCGGCTTCACCGCCTTCTCCGAGGCGGCCGAGCCGGAAGAGGTGATCGCGGTCCTGCGCGAGTACCACGCCAATCTCGGCGCCCTCATTCATCACCACGAAGGCACGCTCGAGCGCTTCACCGGCGACGGCGTGATGGTGTTCTTCAACGATCCGCTGCCCTGCCCCGATCCGGCGCTCAGGGCGGTGCGGATGGCCGTCGCGATGCGCCAGCGCTTCATCGAGCTCGCCGTGAAGTGGCGCAAATACGGCTACGAGCTCGGCTTCGGCGTCGGCATCGCGCACGGCTATGCGACCTTGGGCCGGATCGGCTTCGAGGGGCGTTCGGACTATGCCGCGATCGGCTCGGTGGTGAACCTCGCGGCGCGGCTCTGCGGCGAGGCCGCGGGCGGCCAGATCGTGGTCGAGCGCAAGGTCCTGATCGCGGTCGAATCCCTGGCCGAGACGGAAGAACTCGGCGCCCTCACCCTCAAGGGCTTCCACCGCCCGGTGCCGGCCTTCAACATCGTGACGCTCAGGGACGAGGGCTGAGCGGCCTTATTGGCTCGCGCCCTTCGCTGCGGCCGCGGTCTTGAGGCGCGCGAGCCAAGCCGAGTCGGGATGTCGCGCGTCGGCGATGACCTCGTGCGGGCCGGCGCCGCTGGCGTCGAACTTGACCAATGCCTCGACCGTGGGCCAGTCCATCACCCCGTGCGCCTCGCCGCGATAGAAGCCAAGCTGCTTCAGGTAGAGCTGCGCCTCGCGCACCACCGCGTCGCCGGGCGCCAGCGCCGCGTCGCCGGGAGTGGCCTGCGGCGTGAGCGGCGCTGCGGGACCGCGGACCGCGCCCTTGGGAATGGCGCTCACCGCGACCGGGGTGCGCGGCGAGGCGATCGGCTTCGGATCGAGCGGCCCGAGCGTGCCCATCGGAATCGTGCCCGGCGCCGGCGTCGCCGCGGCCGCGCGTGCAGGCTTTGCTGGCGCAGGCGCGACAATGGCCGGCGCTGGCGGCTTCGCCACCTCGACCACCGGTGGCGCGACATGCGCGGGCAGTGGCGGCGGCTCTTTTGCCGCCACGATCACCGGCGGAGGCAGCGGCTTCTTGGCCGCCTCGACCACCGATGGCGCGGACGGCGGCTCCTTCGACGCCAGGATCACCGGCGGAAGCGGCGGCTCCTTCACCGCCTCGGCCGCCGGCGGCGCCGTGGGCACGAGCTTTGGCGGGGGCAGTGGCTCTTGTGCCGTCACGATCACCGGGAGAGGCACGGACACGGGCGGCGGTGGTTCCGGCGCGGCCTCGGCGGCCGAAGGCAGGGCGGGCGCTTCGGGCTCGGGCGTCCTGCTGAACATCTCGGCGATGGAGCGCGCTTCCTCGGCCGGCGCGGCGGTTTCGGCGGGTGCCGGCGGCGCGACGATCGGCGGCATCGGCGCGAACGGCGCGGGCGCGGGCGGCGTGAACGCTGCGAGGATGGGGCGGCGCTTCAGGAAATGCAGCGCGTTCTGCACCACTGGCCCGGCGATGCCGTCCTCGGCCAGGCCGTAATCGTGCTGGTAGGCGAGGATCGCGCCATAGGTCGCCTCGTTCATCGCGCCGGTGGCGGGACCGGGATCGTAGCCGTGACCGGCGAGCAGGAGCTGGATGTCGCGGATGCCGATCGCCTCGAGTGACGGGGCAAAGCCGCTGCTGAGCGGGGCGCCGTCGCCAGTCGAGGCCGAGGCGGCGCAGGCGAGGACGAGCGCTCCCCCCAGAGAGAGCGCGAGCAACGCGGCTGATCTTGCCATTGTCCACTCCACCGTGGCCCAATACTGTAATACGCGGCATCTTTACAGTCAAACCAACAATCGCAAACAAGTCGCCGTGTCATTATTTGCGAACGGAGTCAATGGCGATGGTACGCGCCCACCGCGCCCGCGATCGCCATGATCCGCGTCTCGCGGTGCACCGTATCAAGCGTCGAAACGAGACGGGACATCGATCCGTGAGCCAAGCACAGAGGCTGCGCGCGCGCGCCGCGCGCTACCGCGAATTTGCCGCTCTTTCTTGCGACGAGGCGGCACGCCGCACCCGCCTCACGCGCGCGGCGAATTTCGAGCGTCTCGCCGACGAGCTCCAGGGCCTGGTGCGCAAGAAGCCCGCCACGGCCGCGTCCAGCGCGCTGGCCCCGCTCGCGGCCCCGTTCGCGACATTGTGGCGCGCGCTCGGCCGCGCCTCGATGCGGTCCGGACAAGCCGCGTCCTGAGCGCCGTCACGGCGCGGCGTGACGGGCGGCGAACGCGATCGCCGTTTCGACCACGCCGAAATCCTCGAGATCGTTGTGCCCGGCGTCGGGCGCGAGCCAGATCTCCTTGGGTTCGGGCGCCGCGACGAAAAGCGCGCGCCCTTGCGCCACCGGAACGATGTCGTCGCGGCCGCCCTGGGCGACCAGGATCGGGCCCCGCACGTCCTGGATGCGATCGATCGAGTCAAACCGGTCCTTCAACAGAAGCGCCACCGGCACGTATGGGAACTGGCGGCGGGCCATTGCCGTGAGGCTGGTGAACGGTGATTCGAGAATCAGCGCGGCAATCGCTTGCACCTGCTCGCCCGCCATCCGTACCGCGACCCCGGTGCCGAGCGATTCGCCATAGATCACCATCCGCTTGGGCGGGATGCCCTGGCGTCGCAGAAATTCCATCGCGGCGCGGCCGTCGGCGAGGAGGCCTGCTTCGCTGGGAGAATCTGGATTGCCGCCGTAGCCGCGGTACTCGGGAAAGAGCGCCCCCCATTCAGCGGCGGCGAACCGGCGCACCCGGTCGGCGCGATCGCCGATGTTGCCGCCATTGCCGTGAAAATAGACGACCACCATCGCGTCCGGGCGCGGTGGCGGCAGATACCAGGCGAGAAGCGTCAATCCGTCTGCGGTGACAATGGAAGCCTCGCGCAGCCCCGCGACGCCGACCCTCGATGCATCGGGGCGGCTCCGGTCGGGCAGATAGATGAAGCTGCGCTGGCGGATATAGAGCGCGGCCAGCAGCACCAGATAGAGCAGCAGGGGCACTGCCAACAGCGTCATGACAATGCGCCGCCTCGTCACCGCGTTGCCGTCGCGCGGGGCACGCCGATGTTCGGGTCTTAGGATTTCTGCGGCGTAATCTTAAGCCGCGCCACCAAATCGTCGAGCTGGTCGAGGGTGCGGTAGTGGATCGCGAGCGTGCCGCGTCCCTCCGCTCCGACCGCGACCGTGACCCGCATGCCGAGGATCATCGCCAGTTCCTTCTCGAGCGCGGCCACGTTGGGATCGCGCGGCGCCTTCGCGGCGCCCGCCGCCACGTCCTTTTCATGCACCGACCGTTGCGCCGCGCGCTCGACTTGGCGCACGCTCATCCCGTGGCGCACCGCCTCGCGCGCCAGCGCCACCGGGTCCTTCGCCGTCAGCAGCGCGCGCGCGTGGCCGGCGCTGAGCTTGCGCCCCTCGACCAGCGCCCGCACCTCCAGCGGCAGCCCGAGCAGCCGGATCATGTTGGCGACGTGGCTGCGGCTCTTGCCGACACGCTGTGCGAGCGCGTCCTGGGTGTAGTCGAATTCGGCGATAAGGCGCTGGTAACCCGCCGCCTCCTCGAGCGCGCCAAGGTCTTCGCGCTGCACGTTCTCAACGAGCGCCAATTCGAGCGCGTCGCGGTCGCCGACCTCGCGCACCAGCACCGGCACCTCGTGGAGGCGCGCCTTCTGCGCCGCGCGCCAACGCCGCTCGCCGGCGAGAATCTCATAATCGTCGCCCAAGGGCCGCACGAGGAGCGGCTGCAGCACGCCCTGGGTTGCGATCGACTGCGCCAATGCCTCGAGCGCGTCTTCGTCGAAATGAACGCGCGGCTGGAAGCGGCCGGGATGGAGCCGCTCGATCGGCACCGACTTGACGCCCGCCTGCGGCGCCGCAGCCTCCTCGCCCAGTAGCGCCGACAGGCCGCGCCCCAGCCCGCGCCGCGGCTCGCTCATCATGCCGCCCTCCGCTCGCGCCGCAGCATCTCGCCCGCGAGGCGCACATAGGCTTGTGCTCCGGGACAGCGCAGATCGTAGAGCAGCACCGGCTTGCCGTGCGACGGCGCCTCGGAGATGCGCACGTTGCGCGGGATCACGGTGCGGTAGACCTTGTCGCCGAAATGGTCGCGGACGTCGGCGGCGACGTTGTCCGAGAGGTTGTTGCGCTTGTCGAACATGGTCAGCACCACGCCCTCGATCTCGAGCTCGGGATTGAAGTGCCGCTTGACGCGCTCGATCGTGCGCACCAGGTGCGACAATCCCTCGAGCGCGTAGAACTCGCATTGCAGCGGCACCAGCACGGTGCGCGCCGCGACCAGCGCGTTCAACGTGAGAAGGCCGAGCGAGGGCGGACAGTCGATGATGACGTAGTCGTGCGGCAGCGCTCTTTGCGCGAGCGCGTCGCGCAGGCGGAACTCACGCCGCTCTTCGGTGACGAGCTCGAGCTCGGCGCCGGTCAGCTCCGCCGAGGCCGGGACGATGTCGAGATCGGGAATTTCCGTGGCAACGATTGCATCGGAAAGCAAAATCGCGCCGCTCAACACTTCGTAGCTGGTGCGCGTCCGCGCCTCGCGCGCGATGCCGAGACCGGTGGACGCGTTGCCCTGCGGGTCGAGATCAATGAGCAGCACCTTGGCGCCCGACGCCGCCAGCGCGGTCGCGAGATTGATCGCCGTGGTGGTCTTGCCGACACCGCCCTTCTGGTTGGCGATGGCGAGCACCCGCGTGCGCTTTCCCGCCGCCTCGAACCGGGGCTCGGTCTCGGCAGGGTCAGGGGCGAGGCTCACGGGCTAGCGCCTCCAAGATCACGAGCATGCCGCCGGGATCGGACATGCTGGCCTCGAGTCGGGAGCGCATCTTCCAGCTTTTGGCGGCGAGGGTCAATTCCTCTTCCGCCCCCCGACCCTTCAGAAATAGGCATATGCTGTGGGGCGCAAGGAATGGTGACGCAATATCTAGTAGGTCAGGGAGGCTCGCGACGGCCCTGGCGGTGACCGCGTCGGCGGCGAAGGGGGCCACTTTCTCGGCCCTTTGGGCGTGGATTTGGACCGGCGCGCCGGTTACCCGCGCCGCCTCGCGCAGGAACTCGGATTTGCGCTGGTCGCTCTCGACGAGATGTACTTCCGGGACGCCGAGGATCGAGAGGACCAGGCCCGGCAGGCCGGCCCCGCTGCCGAGATCGACGACGACGCGACATTTCGGCGGCAGGTGTTGCAGCAGTTGCGCCGAATCCAGCACGTGCCGGCGCCACGGATCGCCCATGGTGCTGCCGCCCACCAGGTTGATGCGCCGGTTCCACGCCTTGAGGAGGGCGACATAGGTCTCAAGCCGCTCCAGCGTTTCACGTGAAACACCCATCAGCCGGCCGAACCCGTCGCGGGTCAATGCCGTGCGTACGGGTCGGTCGTTGATTGCGGGCTTGAGGCTCATGCCTCCGCCGCCGCCTCGCGCCGTACATGACGCAGCAGCGCCACCAGTGCCGCCGGGGTCACGCCAGAGACCCGCGACGCCGCGCCCAAGGTCTCGGGCCGCGCCGCGCTCAGTTTGCCGCGCACCTCGGTCGAGAGGCTGCCGATGGCGGCGTAATCGAGGTCGCGCGGCAACCGCATCGCCTCGTCGCGGCGGAAAGCGCGGATCTCCGCGTCCTGCCGGTCGATGTATCCAGCGTACTTGCCGTCGATCTCGATCTGCTCGGCAATGACCGGCGGGATCGATGCCAGTTCGGGCCACACCGCGGCGAGCCGCGCCAGGTCGATGCTGGGATAGGCCAGCAGGTCGGCAGCCGAGCGCGCGATCCCGTCTTCGTTGACGGCAAACCCGTGTGCCTTCAGCGCCGGAGGCGAAAGCTTCAGGCGCCGCGCCAGCGCCCGCGCCTCGGACAGCGCCTTGGCCTTGGCTGCGAAGGCGTCCGCGCGCCCGGACCCGACACAGCCGAGCGCCACGCCGCGCGGGGTCAGGCGCTGGTCGGCATTGTCGGCGCGCAGCACCAGCCGGTACTCGGCGCGCGAGGTGAACATGCGATAGGGCTCGCTGGTCCCCTTGGTGACGAGGTCGTCGATCAGCACGCCGATATAGGAACTGGCGCGGTCGAGCACGAAGCCGCGTCCGCCGCCCGCCATAAGCGCCGCGTTGAGTCCGGCGATCAGGCCCTGCGCCGCCGCTTCCTCGTAGCCGGTGGTACCGTTGATCTGGCCGGCAAGGAAGAGTCCGGGGCAGCGCCTGGTCTCGAGCGTCGGCGCGAGCTCGCGCGGGTCGACGAAGTCATACTCGATAGCGTAGCCCGGCCTGATGATCCGGGCGTGCTCGAGACCGGGGATCGTCGCGACCACCGCCGCCTGCACCTCGCGCGGCAGCGAAGTCGAAATGCCGTTGGGGTAGACGGTGTCGTCGTCCAGCCCCTCGGGCTCGAGGAAGATCTGGTGCCGCGGTCGCTCGGCGAAACGCACCACCTTGTCCTCGATCGACGGGCAATAGCGCGGTCCGACCGAGGAGATCTGCCCGGAATACATGGGCGCGCGATGGATATTGGCGCGGATAAGGTCGTGCGTCGCCGCGGTGGTCGCAGTGATGTGGCACGGCACCTGCGGCGTCCCGATGCGGCTCGTCAGGAACGAGAAAGGCGACGGCGGATCGTCGCCCGGCTGCTCGTCGAGCCCCGCCTTGTCGATGGTGCGGCCATCGAGCCGCGGCGGCGTCCCGGTCTTAAGGCGTCCCATGGCGAAGCCGGCGCGGGCCAAGGTCGCCGCCAGCCCGACCGAGGGCGCCTCCCCCACCCGGCCGGCCGCGACCGTCTCTTCGCCGATATGGATGAGCCCGCGCAGAAAGGTGCCGGTGGTGATGACGACCGCTCCCGCCGCGATTTCGGCACCCGATCCGGTGACGATGCCGGTCACCCTCCCCGCGCGGTCGAGCCGCAAATCCTCGACCGAATCCTCACGGATTTCGAGGCCGTCGATCTCGGCGAGCAGCGCCTGCATGGCGCCGCGATAGAGCTTTCGGTCGGCCTGGGCGCGCGGGCCGCGCACGGCCGGGCCCTTGGAACGGTTGAGGATGCGGAACTGGATGCCGGCGCGGTCGGCGGCGCGGCCGATCACGCCGTCGAGCGCGTCGATCTCGCGCACCAGGTGGCCCTTAGCAAGACCGCCGATGGCGGGGTTGCATGACATCTCGCCGATAGTGTCGCGCCGGTGCGTCACCAGCAGCGTGGCGGCACCGAGCCGGGCGGAAGCAGCGGCGGCTTCGCAGCCGGCATGGCCGCCGCCGATGACGATGACGTCGTGGCGCATGTTCGCATTGTTAGGGTTTCACGTGAAACAGCGCAACCCCGCGGGACGGCGCTAAGAAATGATGAAGTATTGCTTTACGTTGTATTACAACGCGAAAGTATATCTATATATTGATTGGCGATTCCGAGTCGTCCGTGGGACGTTCCGGGAACTACTACCATGGGCTGATCGGGACGTAGCAAATGTTCACGATTTATTCCTATTTGCCGATGCAAAACTCGGCGAACAGGCGGTCCAGCATGTCCTCGACATCGACCCGGCCGGTGATGCGCCCCAGCGCCCGCGCCGCTTCGCGCAAATCCTCGGCCGCGAGTTCGGGCAAGGGCGCCGCGCCAAAGCGTTCGAGCGCCGCCCGGCACGCCTCCAGCGCCTCGCGGTGGCGCGCACGGGTGACGAGCGGCGCGGCTGAGGGCGCGAACCGTGCCGCCACTTCCTCGCCCAGGCGCTCGAGCAGCCGGTCCATGCCCGCGCCGGTCTTGACCGACAGCGGCAGGCCGATGCGCGGCGCCACACCCGGCGGCAGCAGATCGATCTTGTTGGCGATGACGATGGCGTCGCGATCGACCATGTCGGCGAGCGCGTCGCTCTCCTCGGGCCGCGTCGCGTCGATGAGAACGAGCTTTAGATCGGCGCTGGCGGCACGCGCGCGGGCGCGGCGCACGCCCTCCTCCTCGACCGCGTCGCGGCTCGCGCGCAAGCCCGCCGTGTCGGCGAGCAGCACCGGATAGCCTTCGAGATCGAGCGCCACCTCGATCACGTCGCGCGTGGTGCCGGCGCTGGCGGCGGTGATCGCCACCTCGCGCCGCGCCAGCGCGTTCATCAGGCTCGACTTGCCGGCATTGGGCGGCCCCACGATGGCGATCGCGATGCCGTCGCGCAGCCGCTCGCCGCGATGATCGTCGGCGAGATGCGCGGCGATCTCGCGCGAAAGCGCGCGCACTTCATCGCGCGCCGCGTCCATCAGGCCCGCCGGCAAATCCTCGTCGGGAAAATCTATGGCCGCTTCGAGCCGCGCCTGGGCATCGATCAAGCGCGCGCGCCACGCCTCGGTGAGCTGCCCCAACGCGCCCGAGAGCTGCCGCAACGCCTGGCGCCGCTGCGCCGACGTTTCCGCCGCGACAAGGTCCGCGAGCGCCTCGGCCTCGGCGAGATCGAGCTTGCCGTTGAGGAAGGCGCGCCGCGTGAATTCGCCCGGCTCCGCAAGGCGCAGACCCAAGCGCGCCAATGCCTCGAACAGCGCCGCGACGACGGCGCGGCTGCCGTGAACGTGAAACTCGGCCACATCCTCGCCGGTGACGCTCGCGGGCGCGGGAAAGAACAGCATCAGGCCGCGGTCGATCTCTTCGCCGCTCTCGTCGTGAAAATGCGCGAGCTGCGCGTGTCGCGGTGGCGGCACGGTGCCGGCGAGCGCGCGCAGCGCCGGCGCGGCCAACAGACCCGACAAGCGCACCACCGCGATGCCCGCGCGCCCCGGCGCGGTCGAAAGCGCATAGATGGTATCGCCGTCGCTCATGCGGCCGACTCTAGCTGCGATTTGCTATTCGATCACCTGTCGCCGTCTGCAATGCCGCGACCAGACTGTTGCGGCTTGCCACGATCACGTCGGGCTTGCGGGCCGCGACCGCTTGGGCGATGGGCATAAAATCCGCGCTGTTTGACAACGCGGGATGACGCTCGACGTCGAGCGAGTTGCCTTCGATGCGGCCGCGGCGGCGAAGCTCGTCGAAAAATGCGCGATAGGTCGGCGCGCTGGCATCCATCTCGTCTTCGCTGCGCGCACCGGGCGCGACCACCGCCAGGCGTGGCATCGCCTTCCGCTCCTGCGCACGCACCCGCGGCGCCAGTGTCGCGGCGATGCCGGCCAGGACCGCGCGCCGCGTCGCGCGCAGGGTGGATTGCTGCCCCACGGTCCCCCTTTTTGCCATGATGCGTCGCACCCTAGCACGCAGCAAACGGGCGCACGAAAAAGGCCCCGCTACGGAGAGCGGGGCCAGGGCTGCGCGGGCCTCGCGTGGACGAGGCACCGGGGAAAACCTAGCAGATCGGCGAATAGGGTGCCAGCACTAACTATCGGCCGGATGATGCGCTCCCAGGGGCCATCCGATATGATGCCGGCGTCCCGCGACCCTGAGGAGGCATGAATGTCGGTGCAGTCCCTCCTGAGCTATGCGCTCACCGTGCCCGACCTCGCGGCAGGACGGAAATTCTACGCGACATTCGGGCTGCTCCCGGCCGAGCGCGACGATGCGCAGGCGTTCCGCTGCGACGGCCGCGATCAGGACCAGGTGCTGCTGGTCGAGGGCGCCAAGAAGCGCCTCAATCATCTCCGCTTCGGCAGCGACGAGACCGGCCTCGCCGCCATCCGCGCGCGCATGACGGCGCGCGGGCTGCCTGAGATCGACGCGCCCCACAACGCGTTCGGCGGCGGCTTATGGCTCGAGGACCCCGACGGCCATGCCATCAATGTCCGCGCCGAGGCGGCGCGGCCCTGGCGCACGGCGGCGCCCTTCTTGCTCAACAATCCCGGCCACACGCCGCGCGCGGGCCGCGGCGCGCCCGCGCGCCATCAGGTGCGACCGGTGCGGTTGGGCCATGTGTTGCTGCACACGCCCGATCTCGACCGCATGACCCGGTTCTACACCGAGGTGCTGGGCCTCAGGCTTTCCGATAGCGTGCCGGGCCTCATCGCCTTCATGCATCTGCCGCAGGGCGGCGACCATCACGTGGTGGCGCTGCTCGCCAACGACCGGCCCGGCTTCCATCACGCCAGCTTCGAGGTCGACAGCCCGGACGAGATCGGCCTCGGCGCGCAGAGCGTGCTCGAGGCAGGTTATGGCAATGGCTGGGGCTTCGGGCGCCACGTGCTGGGCTCGAATTTCTTCCACTATCTGCGCGATCCGTGGATGAGCTTGGCCGAGTATTTCTGCGACATCGACCAGATCCCGCCCGACGGCTCGTGGCGCGCGGAAACGCACCCGGCCGAGGACGCGCTCTATCGCTGGGGCCCGCCGGTGCCGCCGGATTTCGACCGCAATTTCGAGCCGGAATGACGCCCGGCCCGACATGAGCAACGCGCTCGCCGGCGAGACCAGCCCCTACCTGCTGCAGCACAAGGACAACCCGGTGCAGTGGCGGCCCTGGGGCCCGGCCGCGCTGGCCGCTGCCAAGGCCGACGACAAGCCGATCCTGCTGTCGATCGGCTATGCCGCCTGCCATTGGTGCCATGTGATGGCGCATGAGAGCTTCGAGGACGAAACCGTCGCGGCGGTGATGAACGCGCTGTTCGTATGCATCAAGGTCGACCGCGAGGAGCGGCCCGATCTCGACGCCATCTACATGCAGGCGCTGCACGCGATGGGCGAGCAGGGCGGCTGGCCGCTCACCATGTTCCTGACGCCGGCGGCCGAGCCGTTCTGGGGCGGCACCTACTTCCCGCCCACCGCGCGCTACGGCAGGCCGGGCTTTCCCGACGTGCTGCGCGCCATCTCCTCAGCCTATCGCGACAAGCGCGACCAGGTGGCGAAGAACGTCACCGCGTTGACAACCGCGCTGGCCAAGCTCGGCGAGCCCGCGTCGGGCGCGGGCGTGCCGATGGCGCTGGTCGACCAGGCGGCGCTGCGCCTCGAACAGGAAGTCGACCGCATCGAGGGCGGCATCGGCGATGCGCCCAAATTCCCGCAAGTGCCGCTCTTCGCGCTTTTGTGGCGCGCCGGCAAGCGGCTCAGGAACGCGTCGCTCGCGAGCGCGGTGACGGTCACGCTCGATCATATCTGCCAGGGCGGCATTTATGATCATCTGGGCGGCGGGTTCGCGCGATATTCGGTCGACCGCCACTGGCTCGCGCCGCATTTCGAGAAGATGCTCTACGACAACGCGCTGTTGGGGCGGCTCTACCTGGATGCCGGACGGGCGCTGAACGAGCCCGAGTTTCTGGGCGTCGCGCGCGAAATCCTGGAATACGTATTGCGCGAGATGACCAGCCCGGAGGGCGGGTTCTATTCGTCGCAAGACGCCGATAGCGAGGGCGAAGAGGGCAAGTTTTTTCTGTGGACGCCGGCCGAGGCGCGTGAAGCGATCGCAGACGAAGAGTTCACGAAGATCGCGGCGCGCTATTTCGATAACAGTGAGGGAGGGAACTTCGAAGGGCGGAACATCCTGAACCGCACGATTGGGCAGGCTGACGCGGCCAAGCTGTTCAGCAAATCGGCCGACGAGATCGCGGCAGCGGTCGAAACGATCAAGTCGCGCATGTTTG
>DATNID010000066.1:0-37904 GCA_035604615.1 Allostellaceae bacterium
GCGGGCGGTCCCTGCCCGCCTATCTGCACTTGCCGCGCAAGCCGACAAGCGGCGAGAAATTCCCTTGCGTCATGGCGATCGGCGGCATGGACGGCACGAAGGAGAATTCGGCTGCCATGTATGGAGACAAGCTGCTCGAGCGCGGCATCGCGATCTTTGCCGTCGACGGGCCGGGACAGGGCGAATGCTTCGCGCGGCGCATCAACGTCACCTACACTTCGCATATGGAAGCCGCCGAGGCGAACTACAAGTTCCTCGCCTCGCACCCGGCGCTCGACAAGGACCGCATCGTCGTGCGCGGCACCTCGATGGGAACGTTCTTCGCGACGCAGGCCGCCGCCACGCTCGGCACCAAGATCAAGGCGCTGTCGGAATCGGCGGTATGCCACGAGCCGGGCTTCAACACCATCTTCAACATGGCGGCGCCGTCCTTCAAGATGCGCTTCATGTACATGGCGGGGTTCGAAGACGAGGACGAATTCGACGCATGGGTCGCGAAGCTCGACCTGCGCCCCATTGCCAAGGACATCAAGGTGCCGATGCAGGTCATCGCCGGTCAGGACGACCAGCTCTCGCCGCTCGAGCACACGCGTGAACTGCTCTCGCTGGTCAAGACGCCGAAGCAATTCGTCGTCTATGAAGCGGCCGTGCACGGCGTCTATGGCGCGCCTTCGACCTTGACCGGCGAGAACCCGCAGACGCTGCAGGCGGACTGGATCGCCGACCGCTTGGCCGGCAAGCCGATGGCGCGATCCGAGGAGATCTTCATCTCCAATGCCGGCAGGGCCACGGTGACGCCGCTCGATTAATTCCGCCGAAGGCCGGGCCTGGTCTGCTAGCTTCGCGGGGATTTCTGGACTCGCGAGCGGGATGTTTCGTGGAACCTTCGATCATCCACACCGAAAAGCTGACCAAGGTGTTCAAGGGGCACGGCCGGGAAATGGTCGAGGCAGTGCGCGGGATCGATCTCGACGTCGGCAAGGGCGAAGTGTTCGGCCTGCTCGGCCCCAACGGCGCCGGCAAGACCACGGCCATGCGGATTCTCTGCACTTTGCTGCTGCCGACCGGCGGCAAGGCCACAGTCGCAGGATTCGACCTCGCGACCGAGGCCGCCGAAATCCGCAAGCGCATCGGCTATGTCGGGCAGAAGGGCGGCATGGAACCGGTCGCCACGGGCCGCGAGAACCTGATGCTCCACGCCCGGCTCTATCGCATGAGCAAGGAAGACGCGGCACGGCGCATCGACGCGCTGATCGACCGGCTCAAGCTCTCGCATTTCGCCGACCGCAAGGCCGACACTTATTCGGGCGGGCAAAGGCGGATTTTCGATCTCGCATCGGGCGTCATCAACGCGCCGGAGCTGCTGTTCCTCGACGAGCCGACCACCGGCCTCGATCCGCAAAGCCGCTCGCGCGTGTGGGAAGAGGTGAAGGCGCTGCACCAGCAGGGAACGACGATTTTCCTCACCACCCATTATCTCGAGGAGGCCGATGCGCTGTGTGACCGCGTCGCGATTGTCGATTTCGGTAAGATCGTCGCGTTTGGCAGCCCGACCGAGCTCAAGAAGCAGATCGCCGGCGACATCATCACCCTTGGTTTCGACTCCGCGCGCGAGGTCGAAGCCGCGTCCGACGTCCTGACAGCCGATCCTATGATCTTGGAAAGCCACGCCACCGACGCCACGCTGCAAGTCTATGTCGACAAGGGCGAGGAGGCGCTCCCGGTCCTGTTCAGACTGCTCGGCCAGGGCCATGTGCCGCCAAAGACCGTGCATCTCTCCCGGCCGTCGCTCGACGACGTGTTCCTGAAGCTCACCGGGCGGACCCTGCGCGAATCGGAAACCAACGCATAGAGGGCGGACGAGCCCATGCACGACATCTATCTCATCACCAAGAACGAGCTGTTGGTCACGGTACGGAACCGGTTCTGGATCTTCCACGGCCTGTTTCAGCCTATCATCTATCTGCTGCTGTTCGGGCCGCTCTTGAACGGGGTGTCGGGCACGCGCGGGTTTCCGGGCGGCAGCGCAATTCAGTTCTTCGCGCCCGGCCTTCTCATAATGAACGCCCTCTTCAGCGCCGGTTTCGAAGGCTTCACCTTGCAGGACAAGGTCGATTGCGGCTTCCTCGAGCGGCTCAGGGTCACGCCGATCAGCCGCCTGTCGCTCGCGTTGGGATTCATCCTGCAATCGTCAATCACGCTCCTGTTCCAGAGCGTCGTCCTGGTCGTCTGCTCGCTGTTCTTCGGCCTCAGGATCGATCCGTGGGGCGCGGTCGCGCTGGTGTTTCTCATCGTCCTGATCGGCATCACCATGGCGTCGCTGTCATTTTGCCTGGCGTTGATCACGCGCGAGGGCGGCGTCCTGGCCGGCGTCACCAACACCTTCATCCTGCCGCTCCTCATCCTATCGGGGGTCATGCTTCCTATTAGCTTCGGGCCGCCGATTATCCAAACGCTGGCCAGGTTCGATCCGTTCCTCTACGCGGTCAACGCGGCGCGGGCGCTCATCGACGGCGCCATCGGCGATCCCTCGATCCCCCTGGCCTTTGCCGTCTTCGCCGCGCTCTCCCTGGTGACCCTAACGCTGTTCATTCGCGCGATGCGCGAAGCCGTGGCGTGAGTGCCGCCTCAGGCTTTCACGAAGTCATGGACCAACTGCGCGAATTCCGCCGGTTTTTCCATCTCCGGCATGTGCCCGCAATCGTCGATCGTCGCGAATCGCGATCCCTTGATGGCGCGCCGGTAAAGCTCGCCGCATTCAAGCGGCGCGATCGCGTCCTCGCGGCCCCAGACAATCAACGTCGGCGTCCGGATGCTCGGCAGGAAGTGGGGCAGGGTCAGGCTGTGCATGTAGGGCTTCCACGCCACCCGGCAGGTCATCTCGCGGTGCTGCTCGACGAGATCCGTCATCTCGGGCGTCCACTCTTGGCCGTAATAGTGCGCGAATTCCCGCGACTGGTCGGGTCGATGGAAGGCGCGACGAAGTCCGGTCCGTCCTGATTCGACGAAATAATCGAAGATCTCGCCGGCTTCCGGCTTCACGCCCATCGCGCCGACCAGGACCAGCTTGGCGATGAACTGCGGCGCGACAGCGGCGAGCTCGGCCGCGACCCAGCCGCCGAGCGAGCAGCCGATCACGTTCACCGGCACAGCAAGCGCGCTGTCACGCGCGAACCACGTGATCCAAGCCGCAAGATCGTGAACGCCCATGATCCAGTCCGGGCGAGCCGATCTGCCATAGCCGGGAAGCGACGGCACGATGACCTCGAACGATTCCGCAAGCTGCCGGTACGATTCGAGCCAGCCCGGCACGCCCAGCTCGCCATGGATGACGAGCAGCGGCGCGCCGCTTCCGCCGCGCCGCACCTCGACGGCGATCCCTGCCGCGTCGACCAATTGCTCGGTATGGGCGCTCACTGCTGCGGCCATGGCGTGACCTCCTTGCCGGTGAGGAGCGCGGATTGGTGCTCGCGCAGCGCGGGGATCACCTCCTTGCCGAGCAACTCGATACCGCGCATCGTCGCATCGTGCGGCTTCTTGCCCTCGCGCGCCCAGAACGCGACATAGCCGGGATCCGTCCGGTCGATGATGTGCTTGAATTTCTGGATGATCGTCTTGGGACTGCCGGTCAGGATCAGGCCGCCGCGCACAGCCGCCTCGTACGTCCCTTCGGACATGCGGCGCTCCCGCGCCATCGCGCCGCCCTTCGCCTGCTTCGACATGTAGCCGGGCGGCGCCGCCCATTCGGGGTGCGCGCCGCCGCCGGTCGCGCCGGCCGATCCGGTGGACTGCGTCAAGGCCGACGCCGACACGCCGGCGCGCCCGATGACGGAGGTGGGGCCGTAATGATGGCGGCCCATCTCGAACGCTTCCTCGTCGGTGTCCATGACGCAAGTGTGGAGCAAATAGCCGAGATGCTCCGAGGTCGGCGTCCAGCCGTCCTGCGCGGCGACTTCATGATAGATGTCGCGGCACGCGGCGGTCGCATCGAGGGCGCTGCCCAGGACCAGATAGGTGATGCGCTGCTTGGCCGCCCAGCGGACCGTCTCGGGACTGAGGATGCCCGCGACCCAGATCGGCGGGTGCGGCTTCTGCAACGGAAGCTGCCACGGATTGACGACGCGCAGGTGGTAGTGCTTGCCTTCCCAGCGGAACGGCCCAGGCTCGGTCCAGGCCTTCTTGATAAGGTGGTACGCTTCCTCGAAGCGTTCGCGGTTGTAGGCCGGATTTGCGTTGGTCGAGAGCTGCTCGACGCCGCCGCCGCGCACGAAGCCGGAAATGATCCGGCCGCCCGAGATGAGATCGAGCATGGCGATCTCCTCGGCGACGCGCACCGGATTGTCGTGGATCGGAATCGGGTTGCCGACCAGCGCGATGGTGCCTTTGATGCGCTGGGTCAGCACCGCGGCGGAGATATTGACGCTCTCCTGCATCGACAGCACCGTGTTGTGGTGCTCGTTGCAAACCGCGCCGTCGAACCCCATCGCCGACGCGTGTTCATGCTCGTGCAGGAACATCTGCCACAGGTCGCGCGCCTTGGCCGCGTCGAACAGCCGGTTTGGGAACATCAGGTTGGTGAAGCCGTACTGCGCGGCTTGTTCGAGGGTGTACGCGTTGTAGCCCATTTCGGAGAAATAGAAGAATTTTCGCGTCACCTTGCTTCTCCCCTCGGAGACGATTGGGTCCCGATGCCGCATTGTCCTACGCAACCTGCGGCAAGGTCCAGCGGTCCCGCGACGGCCTTGCCCGTAGCCCGGAATCGGTAGATCATCGGCTTTAGTTTAAGGTGATGGGGGCAACTTTGACTTTAAACCAACAACGAGGCGTAACTAGAATTACTACAATGTAGTGGCGCCGCCTGATTTTGGGGTCTTCGTGACGGCGATGTTCGCAGCGACCGTCAAGGCGGGAGGGGAGAATTTTCGCGGAAAGAGAGCGCCGTGTTGCGACGGGGGAAAAGAGCGCTGATTGCCGTCGGCATCGCGTGTGCGGGCCTGACGGGGGGCATGGGGCGGCAGGCGGCGGCGCAGACGAGCCCGCCGCGCGAGCTTCCCGGCGCCGTCGAGCCCGGCCGCGATCGTCCGCTGCCCGCGGCACCGGTGCAGCCGAACTTCGACTTCACCATCGAGGCGCCGCAGCGCTCGCAGGTTCCGCGCGCGGTGGAGGAGCTGCATTTCGTCCTGCGCGGCATCCAGATCGAGGGCGCGCAGACGATTTCGCCGGACCGTTTCCGGCCGCTCTATCAAGCGCTCCTGGGTCAGGATGTCACGGTCTCGAAAATCCTGGACGTGGCCGACGCCATCGAGGACGAGTACCGCCGCGAAGGCTACATCCTGACCCACGCCTTCGTGCCGCCGCAGCGGGTCACCAACGGCGTCTTCACGATCACCGTGGTGGAAGGCTACGTCGCGTCGATCTCGGTCGAGGGCGGCGATCCGGGCACGCAGGCGCTGATCCGGTCCTACCTGCAGCCGGTACTCGGGGCGCGGCCCTTGTCGCTCGCGGTGATGGAGCGGGCGCTGTTGCTGGCGAACGATCTCCCGGGCGTCACCGCATCGGGCGTGGTGCGGCCGTCGCCCGACGTGACGGGCGCATCGGAAGTCGCGGTGAGCGTGGCCGAAACGCCGCTGAGCGGCGGGCTGGCGCTGGACAATCGCGGCTCGCAATTCCAAGGAATATGGACGCTGGGCGGCGACGTTGCCGTGAACGGCCTGATCGTCGCCGGCGACCAGCTCGCGTCGAGCTATTCGTCCTCGCCCAATGCCTTGGAGAAGACCTCGAGCCAGGTGCGCTATCGCCGGCCGGTCGGCAGCGACGGCATGGTGGCGAGCTTCACCGTCACCACGACGCACGGCGAGCCCGGATCGAGCCTGCAGCAGTTCAATCTCGTGACCGACAGCTACGCCGTCGGCCCGCGCCTGTCGTATCCGCTCATTCGCTCGCGCGCCGAGAGCCTCACGCTCGACGGCGGATTGACGGTGCAGAGCGCGCGGGTAAGGGCACTGGGCGCGCCCTTCTCGAAGGACGAATGGCGGGTGTTGGATATCGGTGCGAGCTACGCGCGCGCCGCGCTGGGAGGCTCGTGGACGGCGAGCATCGACGCGGCGCAAGGCTTGGACGTGTTCGCCGCGACGCCCAACGGCTCGCCCAATCTCTCCCATCCCGGCGCCGCAACCGAGTTCACCAAGATCACCGGCACGTTCCATCACACCCGGACCCTGTTCGGGCCACTGAGCCTCGCGCTCTCGGGCCAGGGGCAGTACGGCTTCGCGCCGCTGGTCGCGGGCGAGCAGATCACCTTCGGCGGGACCCAGATCGGGCGCGGCTACGACCCGGGCGCGGTCACCGGGGACGAGGGCGCGGGCGGCTCGATCGAGCTGCGCTGGGACGAGCACTTGCCGGCGCTGGCGCTCGATACGGTCGAACCCTACGTCTATTACGACACTGCCAAGGTCTGGAATTTCCATCCCAACCAGGGCGGCGGGCAGGCGGTGGCATCGACCGGATCGGGCATCCGGTTGTTCATGCCCTATTCGATCACCGCCGATTTCGAGATCTCGCGCACCTTGAAGGCCGTCCCCGGCAGCGACAACGGCAAGAAGGCGACCAAGCTCCTGGTGGACGCGGCGGTGAGGTTCTAGCCCGATGACCGTGCACAACGCATCGCCGTACAGAGATTCGACCCGCGCGCGGGCGAGCGCGGCGCTCGTCGCCGGCATCGCCGCCCTCGTCCTGCCGCAAGGCGCCGCGCGGGCGGGCAGTCCGAGCGTCGCCGGGGGCGCCGCCACGATCGCAACGGGCGGCACCAGCACGATCGTCAATCAAACGACGCCACGACTCATTCTCAACTGGCCAAGCCTGTCGGTTCCGGCGGGCGGCATGCTCCAATTCATTCAGCCGAATGGCGCCTCGATCGCGCTGAACCGCGTCACGGGCGGCGGTACCTCGTTCATCAACGGCAGCCTGCTCGCCAACGGCCAGGTCTGGATCGTCAACCCGGCGGGCGTGCTGTTCGGCCGCGGCGCCTCGGTCAATGTCGCGGGCCTCATCGCCACCACGTCGGATATCAGCGACCAGAACTTCCTCGCCGGGAATTATGCCTTCAGCCAGCCCTCGGCCGGCGCCGGCGCGGCGGTGGTAAACCGGGGCACGATCGACATCGCCCCGGGCGGCGCGGCCGTGCTCGCGGCACCGCACGTCGCCAACAGCGGCGTGATCGAGGCGACGCTCGGCAGCGTCGTGCTGGCCGGCGGCAACGCCTTCACGGTCGATTTCCAGGGCGACAAGCTGCTGACCTTCCAGATCGCCGCCCCCGTCGCCGCGGCGCCGCTGCTGGCGAATGGAAGCCCGGCCGCCGCGCTGGTCGAGAACAGCGGCACCCTTTCGACTCCGGGCGGCACGGTCCTCCTGACCGCGCGCGCCGCGCGCAGCGTGGTCACGCACGCGATCAACACCACCGGCCTGATCGAGGCGGTCTCGGCGCACGAGGAAGACGGCGCGATCGTGCTCGACGCCGGCGGCGGCGACGCGCACGTGTCCGGCACGCTCGACGTCTCGGGCAAGGCGGCGGGCGAGACCGGCGGCACGGTCAGCGTGACGGGCTCCTCGGTCGCGCTGGATACGGGCGCGGTTATCGATGCCTCCGGCGACCGCGGCGGCGGCAGCGTCGCGATCGGCGGCAATCTCCACGGCGCGGGCCCCCTCGCCAACGCTGACCAGACCACAGTGGCCCAAGGCGCGCGCATCGACGCCAGCGCGATCACGGCGGGAAATGGCGGCATTGTGTCGGTGTGGTCGAACGGCACGACCATCTTCGACGGCTCGATCACGGTGCACGGCGGCGCCCAGGGCGGCAATGGCGGCATGGTCGAGACTTCGGGCGAGGGAACGCTCGTCGTCGGCAGCTTTGCCTCGGTCACCGCCGCGGCACCCGCCGGGACCGGCGGCTCCTGGCTCCTCGATCCCAGCTCCAACGTCAACATCACGAATTCGACCTCGGGCGTGACCTGCAGCGGTTCCGGCACCGCCACCTGCTCGCCGACCGCCGACGGCTCGAGCATCGACGCCGCGGTCGTGATCGGCGACCTCAACGGCGGCACCAACGTCACCATCAACACCAACAATGCGACGGGGACGCAGGCCGGCACCATCACCGTGTCGAGCCCGATCGCGGTGACCGGCTCGACCGCCGTCGCGCTCGAGCTCGACGCCACCAGCGACATCAACGTCAACGCGGCGATCACCTCGAGCAACGCGCCTCTCAGCGTCACCCTCAACGCGACCAACAGCGGCGCGATCACGATCGCGCAGAATGTGACCACCAACGGCGGCACGGTCACCGCCGGCGCCGGCAGCAATTTCACGGTAAATACGGGCGCTTCGATCACGACGACCGGCGGCGTCGGTGCCGGCGGCGGCGTCTCCCTCGGCGCGAACGGCGGGTCGTTCACGCTGAACGGAGGATTGACCGCGGCAGGCGGCGGGCTTGTGCAGGCCAGCGTCAATGTGGTGCTGGGGGCAAGTTCAAGCATCGTTGTGCCGGGCACCTCGAACTTGACGCTCGTCGCCGGCCCAGCCGGAAGCATCACCCAGACGCAGGGTTCGACCATCTCGTTGCCGGTCGACGGCAGCGTCCTGGGCCTCAATGCGAACAGCATCACCCTCGCCGCGCTCGCGGGCGGCACGCCCTCGATCACCGGCAACGGCTTTATCGGTCTTGCCGGGGCAACCGCGGCGACGACGATTGGCATCGGCACCGGCGCCGGCACGCTGAATATCAGCCAGACGTCGATCAATGCGATTGGCGCCGGCGATCTCCTTATCGGCAATTTCGGCAACCAGACCGGAACGATCACGTTTGGCGGCGGCGTCAGCATCCCGATCGCGGTCGACATGAATGCCGGTGGCGTCGGCGGCAGCATCGCATTTGCCGCGAACGCCGTTGTGACGTTCGCGACTCAGAATAGCGTGAACATCTTCGCCAACCCGAGCGGGAGCATTACCGAGGCGCAAGGCGCGACCATCGCAGTGCCGAATAGCAGCGGATTCCTGAACTTCTACGCGAACAGCATGACACTGGTCCCGCTCGCGAGCGGCGCGCCCTCGATCACCGGCAACGGCCATGTCAGTCTCGCCGGGACGACGGCGGTCACCACGATCGGCGTCGGCAGCGGCGCCGGCACCCTCGCCATCGGCCAAACCACGCTCAACGCGATCGGGACACGCGAACTCGATATTGGCTTCGACCAGAGCAACACGAGCGGCCCCGATACCTTGCAGAGCGCCGCGATGAATGTGACCGGGCCGGTCACGTTCCCCATTCCGACCGTCATCGGCGTCGCGTCCGGCGGCGGCACCGCGTTCGGGACCGGTCCGATCAATCTTTCCGGCACCATCACGAGCACCGCCACGACGCCGTCGCAAGGGGGCGGCTTCACCTTCTTCCTCGGCTTCATCGAACCGACCGTGCTGGCGGGGGCGACCACGATCAACACGACGGCGGGCGTGGCGAGCGGCGGCACGGTGGTCTTCGACAACACGATCGACGACGCTGCCGGGACGGCTTTCGCCAATACGCTCACGGTCACGGCCGGCGCCGGCGATGTCGATTTCACGCAGCGGGTCGGCTTCGATCCGACCTTGGGGGGCGTGCCGCTGGGCGCGGTCTCGATCACCACCACGGGGGCCGTGAACCTGACGATGCCGTCAGCCGGCTTCGACGCGGCCGCGTTCACGGCGAACGCCGGGAGCATTTCCGCGACGGCCGGCTATGTCAGCACGCACGGCGAATCGGGCGGGACGATTCACCCCAACGGCGGCGCGATCAACATCACCACCGCCGGCAACGTCTCGATCGGCGGCGAGGTCAATTCGGGCGGCGGCATCAATACCACCACCAACGCGGGCGGCAACGGCGGCGCGATCACCATCAATGCCGGCGGCACCGTCGCCATCGGCACCGCGCTCGTCCTCACCACCTCGGGCAGCGGCGCCGCGCTCGTCACGACCAACAACAGCGTGTTCTCGGGCGGCTTCGACGCCACGACAGCTCCGCAGACGCCAGGGAACGGCGCCGCCATCGCGATCACCGGCACGACCATCGACCTGCCGCTTGGCGTCATCAGCCGCGGCGGCGAGGAGGAGTTTGCCGGCTCGGCCACTGCGGGCGGCAACGGTGCGCCGATCACCCTCACGGCAAATTCGGGCGGCGTCACGGTCGGCATCGCGACCGGGCCCAACGCCACCGGCAACGCCGCGCTGGTCGATGCCGTCGGCGGCAATACGCCGGCCGGCAATGTCGGCGCCGGCGCCGCCGTTACCATCCAGGGCACCACGATCAGCCTGTCCAAGGTGATCTCCAGCGCCGGATCGTCGGCGGCTGCGAGCGGGACGGCAGCCAGCGGCGGGGCCATCACCCTCATCGCCACCGCCGCGAGCGGCCCGGCAGTGACGCTTTATGGCGAGCACGACGTGGCCGCGACATCGACGCCCAGCTTCGCGACCTTGGGCACGCGCGGCAGCGTCTACGGCGCCACGGCACTGAACGCCATCATCTATACCGGCGGCACCGTCACCGGCACCGGCGGCAACATCACCATCGAAAGCAGCGCCGGCGGCGCGCCGCTCAACGGCACCAGCTACATCCAGCTCGCCACCGGCACGCCGAATTCCCTCAACGGCGGATCGACCATCGAGATCGGCGGCGGCGTCAATTCGATCAAGGGGCCGATCGAGGCGACGACGGTCGGCCCATCCGCCGAGAGCATGCATTTCGTCGGCACGACCACCGTGACCGGGCCGGTGGGCGACCTCTTGCCGCTGGGGACGCTCGCGCTCAATTTCGCGGGCGTCAACTTCCCCGACACGTTCCAGGGGCCGGTCACCGCGAACACCTTGGTCAGCGTCCTCCACAACACCGCGACCGTGATCTTCGACGGGTTCCTGTCCACGCCGCAGATCACGATGGCCGCGGGCAGCGCGACCCTCGAGCTCTTGGGCGGCGCCACGATCACCGTGCCGTCGACCTTCTCCGGCGGGCCCATCGACCTCGCCGGCACGCTATCGACCCCCGGCCTGGCGCTGAATTTCCCGTCCACGGTCACGATCGAGGGCGCGACCACGATCGACACGACCAACGGGGGCGTCGTGCCGACCGGCGCGCCGGTGACGTTCACGGGCACGCTGGGCGGCGCCTCGGCCTATCTCGACGATCTGACCATCCGCGCCGGCAGCACCGGCAACGTCGCGTTCAGCACTGCAACCGGCACCCGCCTCGGCGCGGTGACCATCGCGAGCGCCAACGCCGTCACCATGAACGGCAATCTTTCGGCGGCGTCCTTCGCCATCGTCGGCCCCGGCAACATCCCCGGGGCCGTGTCGCTCACCACCACCGGCGCCGCAGGCATCAACACCGCCGGCGCCACGTCGCCGACGCTGCCCACCACCGGCGGCGCGGTCGACATCGTCACGTCGGGCGCGGTGACAGTCGCCGGCAGCATCAATGCCAATGGCGGCGTCAACACTGCCACCAATGTGGGCAGCGACGGTGGGACGGTGACGATCAACGCCGGCGGCGCCGTGACGATCGGGAACGGCATCGCGCTCACCACGAGCGGCAGCGGCGACACGCTATTGGTCACCTCGGCGCCGAGCATCTCAGCCAACGGATTCACGCTGACCGCCGCCGCACAGACAGCGGGCGATGGCGGTGACGTTATGGTTACGGGATCCAGCATCACGATGGCCCGTTCGGTCTCCACCAACGGCGGCAATGCCGAGATCGCCGGCTCGGCGCAGAATGCCGGGAGCGCGGGCTCGGTGTCGCTGGACGCGACGGCGGGGAACGTGACCATCGGCAGCGCCGCCACGGGCAACGCGATCCAGGTCAGCGCTCTTGGCGGCGGCTCGGTCGGCGGCGCGGGCGGCAATGGCGGCAATGTTACCATCAGCGGCACCACCCTTTCGCTGTCGCGGGTCACCTCGACCGCCGGAGATGCCGAGGATTCGATCGCTACGGCAAGCACTGCCCGCAACATCACGCTGCTTGCCACGGCGACGAGCGGCGATGCGGTGGTCATCTATGGCAATGCGCTGTCGCCGGCCATCGGCGGGACCCTGATCTCGACTTTCGGTGCCCTCGGCGGCGTGACCGGCGATACCAACCTGCTGACATTGGGCGCGCTGCCGAACGGCCTGCTTTCGGGGCCGGGAGGCAATATCACGATCGAAGGGACGCTTGCCGGCGGACCCTTGCGGGGCACGAGCGTCGTCCGTCTCGTGGACAACAGCGCGGCGGGAGCGCTCAACGGCGGGCCAACGGTCACCTTCACCACGTCGGGCGGGACAGGCGGAACTATTTTCATCAACGGGCCGGTGGTGGGGACGACGACCAACACGGAGAACCTGCATCTTTCCGCCGCCAACGGTGTCGGAACCGTAGCAGGCACCGTCGGCACCGCGTCCATAGCGCTGAACAACGTGGTGGTGGGACCGGCCAGCAATGTGCCGGCGACCCTCCCGCCCGGCAGCACCTCCGGCGCTTTCACGTTCCAGGCCGCGGTCACCGCAGGCACGCAGATTCAGGATACCGGCACTTCCGGCAGCCTCACCTTCGACGGGTTGGTCACGACACCATTGTTCACCATGGCCGCGGGCAGCACGAACCTCGCGCTGCTCGCCGGCGCATCGTTCACCGGCCCCGTGACCTTGGCGAGCGGACCGGTTTCGCTCGCGGGCGGCTTCACCTTCACCGGCGCGGCGACCGGCATCGACATCACGGGCGCGACGACGCTCGCGGGCGCGACTACGATCGACAGCTCGGCGGTCACCGGCGCGCTCACGCTCGGCGCTGTGACCGGGACGGCGGCGGGAGCAGACGACTTGACGCTCCATGCCGGGTCCGCGCCGATCTCGCTCGGCACCGTCGGCGCGACGCCGCTCGCGAGCCTCACTGCCACGGGCGGGATCGTGACCCTCAACGGCAGCGTGACGACCTCGGGCGTTGGCGGCATCAACCTGAGCGGCGCGACCGGCGTGACGCTGGGCACGACCACGACACTGACATCGAGCAACGCGCCGGTTACGCTGGGCGCGGTCAACGCTGCCGCCGCGGGCGCGCAGGGCCTGACCGTGAATGCCGGCACCGGGGCGATCGCGCTCGGGACCGTCGGCGCGACGACGCTGTCGAGCCTGACCGCGACGGGCGGGACCATCGCGCTCAACGGGCCGGTCACGACCACCGGGGCGCAGAGCTACACCGGCACCACAACGCTCAATACTGACGAGGCGCTGACGACTGCCAACGCCGCCATCACCATGGGCGCCGTGAACGCGGCGACGGCTGGCGGCGAAGCCTTGACGCTGAACGCCGGAACCGGGGCGATCTCGCTGGGGACGGTTGGGGCGACAGCGCTCTCGAGCCTGACCGCGACGGGCGCGACGATCGCGCTCAACGGCAACGTCACGACCACCGGTTCCCAGACCTACACCGGCGCCGTCGCGATCGCCGCCGGCGGCGCGACCTTGACCGGCGTCAACCTCAGCTTCAACGGCTCGATCGACGGCCCAGGCGCGCTGACGCTGGCCGACCCGCCGCCTCCCGGCACGATCCTCGTCACCGGCAACATCGGCACGAATTCCGAGCTGTCGGGGCTCGCCGCATCCGCCGGAACCATCGATCTCGAGGGGTCGGTCGAGACGTCAGGCTCGCAGAGCTATACGACTTCAGGCGGCAATATCGTTCTCGGCAACAGCCTCGCGCCCCCTGGCGCCGTCGACCCGCTCGGGACCTCGGGCGGCGCCATGAGCTTCAATGGGCCGGCCATGCTCAACCAGAATGTCGCGCTCAACACGGCGCAGGGCGGAGCCGCGGCCGGAGGCCCCGTCACCTTCACGAGCACGATCAGCGGCGCTCCCGGCACCACGCTGAATATCACGGCGTCGAACGTCACCATTCCCGCCAATGCGCTCAATGGCGTCACGGAGACCACCATCATCACGATGGCGCCACCGCCGACGAATTCGACGACGAATTCGACGACGACAAGCGATATCGACGCGGCCGTCCAGCAGGATCTCGCACCGCCGCCGAGCACGACCAACGAGACTTCGACCAATTCGACCACATCGTCCGGGCCCGCGGACCAGAGCCAGACCACGGGGACGACCACCGAGACCACGACGGCGCCGAATTCAGGCAATGGCGTGACGACGCCCGCCGCCGGCACGACGACAACGGCACCGACGACGGCGACGACGACCAGCACCGACATCGTGTCGTCTCAGACCAACAGCCTCCTCGACGCCATCACGCCCGCCCCGTCCGGCCCGACGACCGCCCCCACCGGAGCCGGTCCGCTCGAAACGCTGGCGAGCCAGACGACCGGGACCAGTACCGACACCACCATATCCGGCGGCACCGGCACGGCGGGCACTGGGACCGGCGGCGGACCGCAGAGCGCAGGCGCACCAGGCACCGCCGATTCAAGCGGCAGCCAGCAGGGCGCCGGCAGCACGTCGAACGTGGAAGCCGGCGGGCTGCAAGGCACCACGTCCAGCAGCGGTTCGCTCGCAAGCCAGACGACCGGCGCACAAGCTGCCGCCACAACGGCGGCGAACAATGCCGGCGGCGCGGACACCGGCAACGCGGCTACGACAGTGGCTTTCACCGTGACGGGCTCGGAAGCCACCCCCGACGCGGGGACGGAAACCGACAGCGTCACCAGCTCGATCTCGCAATCCCTGGGCTCCGGCCCGGGGCAATCGCAATCCACGTCATCGGGACAAGAGCAATCCACGTCGCGGCAAACGACGACCACCCGGACCGTTCCGATCATCGGCGGGCTGCTGGTCGAGACGCCGCCGCGCCAGCCGCCCCAAAGCACATCGCACGGCGTGCCGCCGGCGGACCAGGAATATTCGAGTTGGGGCAACGAGGCCTTCTGGCAATGAGCGCGCACGCACGGCAAATCCTAGCCGCCATCGCCGTCCTGGCGCTCTCGGGTGCCGGAGCGGCGCGCGCCGCGGACCAGAGCAATGCGCTCGGCAAGAACCTCGCCGGCGAGAGCTGCGGCTTCGGCGCGACGGCCGGCGCGGCGAGCGCGCTCCGCACCATGCCGATTCAGTGCGGCGGGAGCGCGGCTGCGGGCGTGCTCTATGCCGCACCGCTCGCCGCAAACCTGCCCGACGATGCCGACGCGCGCCGGACCGCGATCATCGCCGCAGCGAAGGCCATGCCGGGCGGGCTCGGACGAGGGGCCGGGATGCGCTGCGACCCGGGCTCGGACGTTGCGACGGGGAGCGATGGCATGCTCTTCGCCTGCACGCTCTCGAGCAACGGCTGGCCGCGGATCGTCGTGCTCGCGGTCTCGGACCGCTCGCTCTACCAGGGCGAGGGCATGCCTGCGCTCTTGCCGACGCTGCAGGCGGCCATCGCCGCGTCCTCCGGCCGGCCGGCCTCCGCGGCCGAGACCGAAGGCGCGCTGCGTCTGCTGGAGCAGCGCTTTCCGGGAACCCTGGCGCGCGCGGGCGGGGCCGAGACAGCGAGCGACACGGCGCTCGTGGAGCTGGCGCGGCTCGACGGGGCGCAGCGCAATTACGCCGGAAGCGAGGCCGCCGACCGCCGCGCGCTCGAAATCGAGACGCGGCTCTTCGGCGCAAGCGCGGCGGCCGTCGGCGAGACGCTGGCCGAGCTTGCGCTTCAAGTGAGCAACCAAGGCCGGTTCGACGAGGCGGCGGGCCTGTTCCGTCGCGCGCAGCCGATCATCGACGCGTCGGGCAACGTCGCCGTCCGCGCGCGGCTGCAGTCCTATCTCGCGCTCGATGCCGCCAATCAGCGCCATTTCGACGATGCGCTCAAGTTCGCGCGGGCGGCGACCGCGATGCGGCGCGCCCAGCTCGACGCGGCCGCGGCGCAGGGGGGCGGCCCGGTGAGTCATGGCGAGCTGGCGCACAGCCTGCGCATCGAGGTGGCGATGGCGATGCGGCTCGGCGATCTCCCGACCGCGCTCGCGGGCGCCGAGGAGGTGCTGCGCATCGTCAACGACGAGCCCGGCCTGCCGCTGTGGTGGCGACCGGACGCGGTTGCGATGATGGCCGACATCAACACTCAGCAGGGTCGCGTGGTCGAGGCCGAGCGCGAATACCGCGAGGCGCTCGTCATGGACGAGAAGCTGTTCGGCAACACCGCGCCCACCGCCTACGCCGAGCTCCGGCTCGGCCGGTTCTATGCCGACCAGCAGGTCTATCCCGCCGCGGTCGCCGTGTTCCGGCAAGCGATCGCCATCCTGGCGCAGGACGACACGGCGCGCGCGGCGATCCGGCCGGACCAGATCGTGCCCTTCCTCGCCGCCGGCAGCGCACTCGCAGCGCTCGATCCGAAACAGCGCGGGGCGCTCGAGGACGATATGTTCCGCGCCAGCCAGCTCGTCAGCTCGGACGTGGAGGGCCGTACCATCGCGCGCGCGGCGGCGCGGCTCGTCACCGCCGATCCGGCTTTGGCCGATCTCATGCGCGCGGTCCAGGACGCCCAGCGCCAACGCGACGATGCCCGCGTCGCGCTCGCCGCCGAAACCGCGAAGCCGGGCGAACAGCGCGACGCCGCGCGCGAGACGGCGCTCGCCGGCGACGTCAAGACCGCCGCGGCGAAGGCGGATCAGCTCGCGCAGCAGGTCGAGACGCGCTTCCCCGACTACACGAAGTTCGCCAATCCCGGCCCGGCGGAACTCGCCGCGTTCCAGCGCGCGCTCGGCGAGCGCGAGGCCTTCTTGTCCTTCATGTTCGGCGCAAGCGGCTCTTATGCGCTCCTCGTCACGCGCAGCGGCTTGAGCGTCGCGCGCGTCGACGAGACGGACGCCGCACTCGCCGCCGACGTCGCCGAACTGCGCCAGGCCTTCGTGCCGCGCCTCGGCGGGTTGCCGGAATTCGATCTCCAGGCCGCCTACGAGCTCTATCGCCGCCTGCTCGGGCCGATCGAGGCCAAGCTCGCCGATGTCGATCGGCTCGAGGTCGCGCCGTCGGGCGCGCTGGCGAGCCTGCCGATCGGGCTCCTCGTCACGGAAAAGCCTGCCGTGCGCGCCGGCTATTCCCAGGCGGCCTGGCTGGTGCGCCGGCTCGCCGTGAGCGAGGTGCCTTCGCCGCGCGCCTTCCTCGCCCTGCGCGAAGCATCCGCCCGGCGCACCAAGGCGCCGAAGCCGTACTTCGCGGTCGCCGACCCGAGCTTCCTCGGCGCGGCGCCGTCCGCCGGGGGCAAGAACGCGCTCGACGCTCTCGCCAGCAATTGCCGCGCCGACGGACCGGTCGCGGCCGATCTCATTCGCGCGCTGCCGCCGCTGCACGAGACCGCGGACGAGGCGCGCACCGTGGGCCGGGCCCTGGGCGCCGGCGCGGATGCGATGCTGCTCGGCGCCGCCGCGACCGAGGCCAATCTCCGCGCCCAGCCGCTCGATCAATATGCGGTGCTTTATTTTGCGACGCACGGGCTCCTGCCCGGGGAGCTGCACTGCCAGGCTGAGCCTGGCCTGGTGCTGTCGCCGCCGCAGCGCCCGGCCCGCTCGGCCGCGGAGGACGGGCTGCTCGACGCGAGCGAGATCGCGGCATTGAAGCTCAACGCCGACCTCGTCGTCCTCTCGGCCTGCAACACGGCGGCGAGCGGTGGCGAATTCGGCGGCGCGGCGCTGGCCGGTCTCGCCGATGCGTTCTTCAACGCGGGCGCGCGCTCGGTGCTGGCGAGCCATTGGGAGGTGCCCTCGCTCGCGACCGTGAAGCTGATGACCGGGTTGTTCGAAACCTATGCCGGTGCGCGCGACAGCAGCCTGGCGGACGCGCTGCGCCAATCGCAGCTCGCGCTGATCCGCGATACGGCGACCGCGCACCCCTATAATTGGGCCGCATTCACCATCATCGGCGACGGCGCCAAGGCGGCGCCGCTCTCGCCCGCCGAAGCCGTTCCCGCGCGAGGTCGGTCGTGAAGAGGCCAAGCGCACGCAAGCCCCGGTCGCGCGCGGCGGCTCTTCTCGCCGCCGGACTGATGCTGGCAGCGGCGCTGGCAGCGCGCGCGGACGAACTCGTGGTGGTGGAGGCGCGCGGCATCGGGCTCCACCCCGGCGACGTGCTCAACGACGCGAAGACGCTCACGCTCAAGCAGGGGCAGCACGTGACCCTGATCGCCGTCAACGGCGCGACGGTGAAACTCGACGGTCCCTACGATCGGGCGCCGAACGCCGAGGGAGGCGCCAACGGCGATCAGTACGGGACCGCGCTCCGCGCCCTCGTCACGCAGAGCGTCGCGCGCGCCGAGGCCGGCGTGTCCCGCTCCGGCATCGCCCGGGTGGTGCTGCCCGAGCCCTGGCTCATGAACATGAGCCGATCCGGCATCGTCTGCCTGCGCCGCGGCGACCGGCCGGTGCTGTGGCGCGAACAAGCGGGTCCCGAATCGCGCCTCACGATCATCGCCGGCGATCGCACGTGGCGCGCGGATGCGACTTGGCAGGCGGGCGCGGACCGGCTCGCCGTCTCGGGCGACTTCCCGATCGCCGGCGGCAAGACCTACCACGTGCGGCTCGACGCGAACGAGGCCGCGGTCACGGTCAAGACCGTGCCGGGCGAACTCACCACGGGCGTGATGCAGGCGGCGTGGCTCGCGGACGTGGGCTGCGAACCGCAAGCGGAAGCCTTGTTCAAGACCCTGCGATGATCGCCGACTTCCTGCGCCGCAAGGGTGCGCGCATCATCATGGTGGCGGCGCCGATGGTGGTAGCGCTGGTGTGCGGCGCGGTCGGCGCCCTCGTGGTCGAGGATTTGGCCTTCCTCAAATATGTCGACCGCTTCATCGCCGACTGGGAGACGGCGGCGCTCTTGCCGCATCAGCCCCAGGACCCGGACATCGTCATCGTCGCCATCAACGACGAGACCTTGCAGCAGTTCCCCTACAGCACGCCGGTCGATCGCGCCTTTTTGAGCGACGTGCTCGAGACGCTTGCCTCGCGCTCGCCGCGTGCGATCGGGCTCGACATCCTGCTCTCGCAGCCGACCGAGCCGGAGAAGGACGAACGCCTCCGCCGCACGCTCGACACGATCAAGGTCCCCCTCGTCGTGAGCTATGCCGATGAGGAAGGCATCGTCAACACGGCGCAGCGCGAATTCCTCGACGATTTCGTGCCCGAGCGGCTACGTGGCCTCTCGGCCTTGGGCGCCGACCAGTTCGACACGGTGCGCTGGATCTATCCCGGTCATGTCGGGCGGAACGGGCGCTGGATACCGAGCTTCGACCGCGCGCTCGCCGCTTCCGTCGGCGTCCAGACGCCGGCGGAGATGACCGACATCGTCTGGCACGGGCTACCGGGCAACGGCGTGCCGCCGTTCCGCGTCTTTCCGGCGCACGTAGTGGCGGCGCTGCCCGGCGCCTGGCTCAAGGACAAGGTCATTCTCGTCGGCACCACCGCCGACCGCCATCGCACCGCCTTCGCCACTATCTTCGAGCGCGGCGAGGGCATGCTGCCGGCGGTCGAGATCCACGCCGACGGCGTGGCGCAACTGCTGCATCACACGCCGCTGCCGGCCCTCACGCCCAAGACCAGCCTGTCGATCGCGATCATCGCCTCGTCGCTGGGCGCGATCCTCGGGCTAGTCGGGTGGCCCCTGTGGCTGCGTCTCGTCGCGGGAACGATGCTGCTGGCGGCGATCTGGATCGGCGGCGGCGCCCTCTTCCATTTCGTCGGGCTGATGCCGGGCCTGGTCGCGCCGACGCTCGCGCTCACCGCCGCCTTCTTCGCGACCGAGGCGCTGTCGGGGCGCGAGGCGCGGCGCCAGCGCGAATTCATCACCGGCGCATTCTCGAGCTATGTCTCGCACAAGGTGGTCGAGGCGCTGATCAAGGACCCCTCGAGGATGACGCTCGAAGGCGAGCGCCGCGTCATGACCTTCCTGTTCACTGACATCGCCAACTTCACCACCATGTCCGAGATGCTCGATCCCGGCGAGCTGGCGCGCGTCCTGAACGGCTATTTCGACGGCCTCCTCGAGATCGTGCTCAAATATGACGGCACGATCGGCCGTTTCGAGGGCGATGCCGCGTTCGTCATCTTCAATGCGCCGGTGGACCAGCACGACCACCACGAGCGCGCGGTGCGGTGCGCGCTCGAGATCGACCAGTTCGCCGCCGCCTATTGCACCCAGCAGAATCTCGGAGGCGTCCCCTTCGGCACCACGCGGATCGGCATCCACACGGGCTCGGCCGTGGTCGGCAATTTCGGCTCGCGTCGCCGCTTCGATTACAGCGCGCAGGGCGACGCCGTGAACACGGCAGCGCGGCTCGAGGGCGTCAACAAGCAGTTCGGCACGCATATCTGCGTCAGCGAGGCGACGCATGCGCTGTGCCACGGCATCGCGTTCCGGCCGCTGGGGTCCGTCGTTGTGAAGGGCAAGAGCACCGGCATCCGCGTGTGGGAGCCGAGGAGCGCGGAAAGCGCCTATCTCGCGCGTTATCGCGAGGCCTATGCGAAGCTCGAAGGCGAGGCGCCCGAGGCGCTAGGCCTTTTCGCGGCGCTCAATCAGGAGAACCCGGACGACCGCTGTGTCGCGCTGCATCTCGAGCGGCTCTACCGCGGCGAGCGAGGCGCCGAGCTAGTGCTGACCGAGAAGTAGCCGTCATCGACACGCGCCGGTCGGGCGGCGCCGGGTTCACTCGTCGAGCCGTAGATGCTCACCACGCATTCGTCGCGTCCCGGCCGGCCGATGACGACGAGACCGATGCTCTGGTCGTTTGCCCCCGCACCCCGCGACGCTTCGCCGAGCGCATGCCACAGACCTGCCGCGATCCGCCGCAGCAGCGCCTTGGGTCCGTTCGGAGCGGATCGGCCGGTTTCGACCGCTGCAATCGGGGCGGGGCCGGAGAACGCGGCGCAGATCGCATCGGCGACCGAATTGGCCGCCGCTTCGAGCTCGCTCTCATAGGAATTCGAACCGGCGCTGGCGGTATCCTGGCGGTCCGGCGCGACGACGGCGTCGGCCACGAGCAGGGCGACCGATCGCCGCGTGCGGCAGAACGGCAGCTTGCGCCCTCTGGCTAAGGTGATCGGGTCGAGGCGGGTGAAATTCCCGGCGGCGTTCATGGTCCCCTCCCTGCATTACCGTAGTCGCGATGGGGGGAGGCTACGCGGCGGTGCAGGCCCGCGATGTGACGCAGTTCACAGATTCACCGAAATCGCCCCTTATTTTTCGAAACTTTTGTGAACCGGTTCACATTTGAGGCACCGGTCGGGGCGCAGGGTCATTCCGCCTGCTGGCGCAATGCGTCGGCGTCGAGAATGGTGATCGCGCCGTGTCCGACCTTGAGGATGCCGGCCTGCTGCCAGACCGAAAGGTGCTTGTTGATGCTCTCGCGCGTCAGCCCGATCATGTTGCCGAGCTCGTGTTGCGAGATGGTGACGACCGGCTCTGCTTTGACCCCGCGCGGCTTTCCGCTCTGTTCGGCGAGCTCCACCAGCTTCTTCGCCAGCCGCGCCGGCGCATCGAGGAAGATCATGTCCTCGACCTGCTCGGTGGTGCGGCGTAGCCGCTGGCACAGCACGCTCAAGAGACGCAGCGCCACCTCGGGATTGGCGCGCACGAAGGGGACGAAATCGCGCCGGTCGATCGCCAGCAGCTCGCATTCGGTCATCGCCGCCGCGTCGGCGGTGCGGTCCTTGCCGTCGAGGAGCGCGATCTCGCCGAACACGTCGCCCTCGTTGATGATGTTGAGCACGACCTGATCGCCCTCGCGGCCGAGCGAGCTGATCCTGACCCTGCCCTTGAGAACGGCGAGGAGCCCGAGCCCGGGCGAACCTTTCTCGAAGATGGTCTGCCGCGCCGCATAGGTCTGGACACGTGCGTGGGCGATAAGCTGGTCGAGCTCGTCGGGGGTGAGGCTGCCGAACAGGCTGTGACGCTCGAGGATATGTCGCACCACGGCGACCCGGTCCTGCTTCACTGGCATGATGGCGACCCCCTTCGTCGACCAAACGCCGCACCGGCCCAATCACGCGCGCGATCCTGGCACCTCCCGCGCGACGGCGCAACGCGCCAAGCGACTCGAATTCCGGCTTTGTCGGCAAACTCGGCAGGCGTAATGTTTCCGGGGACTGCGGCGCGTTTTTTCCGACGGTGTGTTGGAGGGGAATATGTTGCGATTGTCGATGGCGGCGGCGATCCTCGTCCTGGCGCTCGGACCGGCGAGCGCGGCGACGCAGGTCAAGGTGCCGGGTTGCGACGTGATCGACGCCTGGGCCGCGCGGGTGAACATGGCCGACACCTACAACGTCGCACCCCGGCTGACCCTGCCGAAGGCGTTCCAGGATTCGGACCTTGTTCCCATGTAGGGCACTCCGGTGCTGAGCTGGAGCGCGGATGACGTTCAGGCCGCCAGCCAGAGTCTGGTGAAATGCTACCAGGACGCCGGCAAAGCGCGCGACCAGACTGCCGCGGCCGCGCTCGCCAACGCCAACCGGGCGCTCACCGGCCTGGTGCCCCGCACCAACGCGGCCTTGCTGCAGGCCAAGGCGGGCGCCGAAGGCTTGAAGAAGCAGATCGACGCCCTGCCCGATTCCGCCGAGCTCGGCCGCGCGATCGACGCCCTGGTGAAGGCCAACCCCGCCGCGCCCGACATCAACGCCTATCGCGGCCTGCCGCGCGAGATCGGCGATCCGATCTGGCGCCTCGCCAACACGGTGCTGACCCTCGCCGATACGGATCGCGAGCCGCTCTACCAATCGCTCGCCGATCGCAGCAAGGCGATCCAGGCGAGCATCGGTGGCGATGCCGAGAAGGCGATCGCCGCGGCGCCCGAAGATGCGGGCGGCGTCATCGCGGTAATGGAGGTGCGCCAGCGCGTCGCCGCGATGAGCGACCCCGACGCGAAGGCCAAGCTGGCCAAGGAAGCCGACGACCGGGCGCAGAAGATCCGCGACGCGCTGCGTCAGGCGAAGCCGCCTGTGTTCGTGCCGCCGACCTGCCTCGATGTCTACAAATGGAGCGGCGCGCCGGGCGCCGTCACCGGCGTGCCGCTCGGCGGCCGCGGCGTGTTCGGCGCCTTCCTCGACGACCGCGCGGTGCCGGTGTTCGGCATCCCGGTCGCCGATTGGAGCGACCAGGATGTCGCGCGGCTCAAATCGCTGCGGACTCTGTGCCAGGCGGCGTCGCAGCCCAGCGTAGCAGCGGCCGGCGGCCCCGAGGCGGCCGAACTGGTTCAAACCGCCAGCCGCGGCCGCTGGATCGAGGGCGCGGACCCGCAGATCGCCGACGCTCGCACGGTGATGACGACTTACCGCAAGGCGAAGCAGGAGCTGGCCTCGGCGCTGGATAAGGCGCAAGCCTTGCCGGACACCATGGCTGCGATGCTGCCGCTCGCCCAGATTGCGGTCGATCCGGCACAGCAAGCGGTGACCCAGGAGGACCGTGTCGCCTTCACTAATGCGATCAATGAAAAGCGCGCCAAGATCGGGGCGCAGGCGACCGACGCCGCGATGAAAGGCCTCGCCGACATTAAGATTGCGTCGCTGGCGGACCTGCCCAAGCTGTTCGCCTATGTCGGCCAGACCACGCCCACCATTCCCGATCCGCGCGGCCAGCAGGCCTTCGGCGCGGCCGCCAGCCGCAGCCTCGAGGAGGCGGCGGGGCGGCTATTGCCGGAATTCCAGTCGAAGCTGGCATCATTGCCCGCCAATTTCGACGGCGCGGCCCAGGCGGACGGAGCGCTGGCCAAGGCGATCGGCATTCCCGACACGAGCACCAGCCGCCTGCCGGCGTTCAAGCCCTTTTTCGACGCGGCAAAGGCCCGCTCCGTCGCGATCACGAAGTCGGTGCACGATCAGGCCTGCAGCGACCTGCAGTCGAGCCTCAGCGTCGGCGGCGACGCGACGCAGCTCGTCTGGGACGGCGACAAGGGGATGCCGCTCGGCGATTTCATCTGCGGCCTCGCCACACACGGCGTCGCCGTAAGCAGCTATTCGGGCGCGGGGATGTTCTCCAGCACGTCCACTCTCAAGATGGCGCCGCTCAAGGAGGAGATCCAAACCGTCTCGATGCACAAGGCCGAGGTCAAGGCCGGCACTTCCATGCTGGTCGGGTTCAAGGTGGTGGACTCGAACGGCCAGCAGGTGAGCATGCTTGGCGCCGGCGGGGGGCCGAAGGGGGACGCCAATGGCGACGCCGCGCTCTCGGTCATGGGATGGGAATTTTACGCCGGCCAGGCCAAGGGTCGAAACCCGAACGAGGATGAGGAATGCAAGCCGCTCGTCGCCCAACCGCCCGACAAGCTGCCGCCGGGCCAGAATCTGTTCTGGCTGGATTGCCAGGAACTCCCGTCGGTGGTGCGGGCGCGAAATTTCGGCGCCAAGTGATCGCTACGTCACGGCGTCAACACGGAACGGGGGCATCATGCGCGTTCTTCCGACCGCTCTGGGGCTCGCGCTGGCGTTCGCGGGAAGCGTGCGCGCCGCCGAGCCCGTGACGATCCGCGTCGGCTGGGCCGTGGTGCCGGCCAACCTCGCGCCGCTCCTCGCCGTGACGCCCGGCGTCGCGCGCCATCTCGGCCAATCTTACGCGCTCGAGCTCACGCATTTCACCGGCACGCCGCAGCAGATGACCGGTTTCGCCGCGGGCGAAATCGATCTCGGCTCGTTTTCGTATTCCACCTTCTCGATCGCGATCGAGAACGCGGGCCTGACCGATGCGCGGATCGTCGCGGACATCCTGCAGGACGGCGCGCACGGCGCCAATTCCAACGAATTCATGGTGCTGAACGACGGACCCATCCGCACAATCGAGGATCTTTCGGGCAAAATCTTCGCCAGCATCGGCGGCGGCGGCTCGTCGGACATCGCCATGCGCGTCGCGCTGCGCCGGCACGGGCTCGACGACAAGACGGCGGTGACCTTCGTCGAGGTCGGGTTTCCCAGCATGAAGTCGATGCTGCTGTCGAAGAAGGCCGACATCGTGACGGCCGTGACGCCGTTCTCGAAGGACCCCGAGCTGCGCCAGGCGGCGCACACGCTGTTCCGGCAAGCGGACGCGATCGGCCCGACCGAGCTGCTGATGATGGTGGGACACGGCGCCTTCATCGCCAAGAATCGCGCCGCGGTGGTCGACTTCCTCGAGGACGATTTGCGCGCGGTGCGCTGGTACACCGACCCCGCGAACCACGACGAGGCGGTGGCGATCGTTGCGCGCTTCACCAAGCAGCCGCCCGAGCGCTTTCAGTCCTGGCTCTTCACCAAGACCGGCGACCAATACCGCGATCCCAATGGCCTGCCCGATATCGACGGCGCCGAGGCGAGCATCGCAATGCAACACGAATTCGGATTCCTCAAGGCGCCGCTCGACCTCAAGCCCTATGTCGACCTGTCGCTGGTGAAAGAGGCCGCGAGCCGGCTCTAGGGCGGCGCCGCGCCGCCCTAGATTACGGTTCCTATCAAGGCACGGGACAGGTTGCGATGCTGCTTGCGTTGTTGCCCCAGCACGCATTGAATGACCCGATCGGCGGACTGGCGTCGGCGATCGACGGGTTCGAGGTCTCGCCATAGGGGTCGACCATCAAGATGGCGTCGACGCCATCGGTGCCGCTTGGTCCCGGCGGAAACACCGGCGCGGAGCCCGCATTGACGGTCGGGTCCAAGGTCGCCGTCCCGAAATCCGCGAGCGGAAGCACGCCGGCCGATGAAGACGGAGCCTCCTGAATCCACACCGCCGACAGCAACGTGGAGGCGTAAGTGACGGTCGTCGACCAGTTCCATCCCCGCGTCCGGTTCGCCATCGACAAGAGCCAAGTCTGGCTCGCGCCGGGCGTGCAGTTGCTCTGACACGCGAGCGAGGCCGTCATGGCGTCACCCGGATGCACCGCATAGGCGCAAGACAGCGAGTTGCAGGCGGGGTAGGTCGGCGAAACGATGACCGGATAGTTCGGCAGCATTTCGATCCAGGCATAGTATTGCGTCGATCCGCCCGACGAGACGTCCTGCTCGGTGCCGAGCTGGATGAGGGTGTTGTCGACCGCCGTGCAATTGGCGTTTTCGCAATATCCGCCGATTCCGACCCACGACGACGAGTACTCCGCCGGGGCATTCGCCGACGAGCAGATGGTTTCGGTTTTGCGGCCGATCTTGATGACATGGCAGACCGGCGGAGGCTTCACATATGAGACCTTGGGGACGGTCCAGCTCAATTGCGCTGCAGTGTAGGTCGCCCCGGTCGAGAAGTTCGCGAGCGCGTAGCCCGACCAGTTCGACGTTTCCATCTCGTTGCGGACACCGCGCTTGATGCTGCCGTCGTCGGCCCGGTGAACCGCGATCCGGGCATGGTCGATCTGCGACGGTCCGAGCAGTACCGGCGCTTGCGTCTGCGCCGTCACCATGAGGAGACCCGCGGACAACACGAAGCCGGCAAATTGCTTGCAGTAGGAAATGCGCATCGTCAGGACCCCCTGGTCGGCAGCGCGCGCGGCAACGCATGCCAGCCGCTGCGTGAACCCCTCAAGTGCCCACGAATTTAACATCGTGTCGCCAAAAACGCCACACCGACGAGGCATCGTCTTGGATTCATGGTGGCGATTCGTTAAGGCGCGGCGGTTTCCCGCCTGCCGGCACGACGGTCGAGGCCTCGTCGGTCTCGACCGTGCGCCTTGCACATTGCCAATTCGTTAACATTCAGTCCCGGTCGTGGTGCACCACGGCGCCAGTCGCGGGATCGAGAATGAGCTTGCGGTCGTCGCGCGGGCGATCGTCGAAATCGAACATCGCGGTCACGGGCCCGGCGAGCCGGTCGAACGAGCTTTGCCCTGCCGGCGGCGGCGTCGCGCCGTCGACCGTGCCCAGGCCCCAGTTCTCCTCGACGAAGCCGATCATCGACGATTGATCGGTGGTGGTGTGATCGACGAAATTCTCGCGCGCCCACGGCGAAATCAGCAGCAGCGGAATGCGCGGGCCGTAGCCGCACCTTCCCTCGAACGCGGTCGCGGCGGGCGTGCCGCAATTGCCCGTGCCGGCCAGGAAATCGGCGCTGGTATTGGACCGGTTGATGATCGGGCCGGTGACGTGATCGTACCAGCCGTCGGAATCGTCCCAATTGATGAAGACCGCGGTGTCGCCCCAATACTTCGATTCTTGCAGCGCGTTGATCACCTGCACGAGAAACGTCTGCTCCGACAAGGGATCGGAGTAGCCGGGATGGCCGTCCTGGTATTCCGGCGCCTTGAGGAACGTGACCGCCGGCAGATGGCCGCTGTCGAGCGCATTCCAGAAATCGGCGATGTCGTATTGGTGGTTGGCCTGGTCGGTCTTGCCGATCATGGCGACCGAGCTGGGCGGCAGGTGATGCGGATTGCGCGTCGAGGGGTAATACATGAACGGCTCGTGGTGCGCCGAGTAATCGGCGACCGGCCCGTGGATGTCGGTGGGCGGCGTCGTGGTATTGCCGTCGGCGGCCGAGGGATTGGGGACGTCGGGATGGCCGTCATGGCTCGCGCCGCACACGGCCGGCGATTGATCGGGCCCGGTGGTCACCGCCGGCGCCGTTGGCGCGAAGCCGCCCTGGAACCATCCCCAAGTGACGTCGTTCGCGTTCAGCAGGTCGCCGATATTGGTCCCTGCCATCAGCACGGTGGACGCGCTGGGCTTGGTGCCGCCGGCATCGGCGCCGCAATCGTCGAGATAGGCGTCGAGGTCGCCGATGATGGTGCCGTCGATGACGCTCGACGAAGCCGGGCCGGCCGGGATCGACGCGCCATGCGTCTGGCCCGTGATGAGATTGAGCGCGCCCGGCGTCGAAGGCCCGAAAGTGGTGCCGAACGAATTGTCGTTGAGGGCGTAGTGCTGGGCATAATTCCACAGCGCCGTCACCGTGTTGCCGTCGAAATAACCCATCACCGTCGAGCCGTCGGGCCGGCAGCCGAGCCCGGTCTTGCCGGTCGCCTGCACGAACTTGTCGAGCAGGCCCATGTCCACGGCCTTCTGCTCGTCGCTGTAGTTGTGGTCCTGGTCGCACGTGTCGGCTTCGGCGCGGTCGAGCCGGAAAGGCGCGAACTTGTTGAGGTTGCTGGCGAGGAGGCCCGCGCTCAGACCGTTCACCGACGGCGTGTCGTCGCGCGCAACGAAGCGCGGCTCGCCCGCAGGATTGGCGGCGACCGGATAGGTCGCGAAGTAATGATCGAAGGTGATGTTTTCCTGGAAGATGACGACGACATGTTTGATCGGCGTGGTCGTGCTGTTGTCGCGGCCCGCGGCGTGGCCATGCGTCGCGATGGAGCCCGCGAGGATCGTGCCGCCGGCGAGAGCGGCGAGCGCCCGCCTCCGCCGGGTCGTTGGCGTCGTTGTCATGGTTCCCCTCCTCGATGTGCGGCACGTCGGCCGCGTCAGCGCGAGCGTCACCATAAAGACCGGCGGTTGCGGAAAGTTTGCGGCGATATTGCGGTGCGATGTCACTCGCGTGCATCGAGAGAGGGGCCGGCCGGTCAGCCGCCGCTCATTGCGGTCGTGACCAGCACCGCCGCGCCGGGCGCGAGGCGCGTCTTCAAGTTGGCGCGCTCGCCATCGACGAAGACGTTGATGTGGCGGCGGATGGACGGCGTCGAATCGCACAGGCGGTCGCGCATGCCCGGCCATCGTGCATCGAGCACATCCATCATCTCGGCAATTGTCGCGGCGGACAGCTCCACCCGCGGCACAGAACCCGCGAAGAGCCTTACCAGCGCGTGGGGAAGCGTGACCGCGACCGGCGCGACGGCAGAAGAACGGCTGTCGCCGGGCACGAACCTGGCCCCGTGCGACACCGTCTAAGCGCCCACGACTAGCGTTTCCACGGACGAGATCGTGGGCAGGTATTGCGCGATGCAGGTCCAGCTGTCGCCCTCGTCGGCGCTGGCGAACAGCGCGCCAGTGCTGGTGCCGAAATAGAGTCCGGCCGGCGCGAGCCGATCGGTGGCCATGGCCTGGCGCAACACGCCGAAGAACGCGTTCTCCTGGGGCAGGCCTTGCCGCAGCGCCTGCCAGCTGTTTCCGCCGTCACGCGTTCGCCACACGGCGGCCTTGCCGTCAGGCACGTACCGGCCCGCCGTGTCGCCGTTGAGCGGCAGGAGAAAGAGCGTCGCCGGGTCGCGCGGATGGACCGAGGCGGGAAAGCCGAAGCTCGAGGGCAAGCCCGCTTCGATGCTCTCCCAGCGCCGGCCGCCATCGTCGCTGCGATACATGCCGCAATGATTCTGCTGGTAGAGCCGGTCGGGCGCGCCGGGCGCCATCACCAGGCAGTGCACGCACTGGCCGAATTCCGGGTATCTCTCGCTCTCCGGGTTGTAGTCGCAACGCGTCCCCTGATTGCGCGGCTGCCATGTCTCGCCGCCGTCTTCGGAGTGGAAGACGCCGCCCGTGGAGATCGCGACCCAAAGCTGCCGTTGATCGCCGGGGTGCGGCACGATCGAGTGCAGGATCAGCCCCCCGCCGCCCGGCTGCCATTTCGGCCGCGACGGATGGTCGCGCAATCCCGCGACGTGGCGCCAGGTTTGGCCGCCATCGTCGCTGCGGAACAGCCCGGCCGGCTCGACGCCTGCATAGAGGCAGCCCGCGCCCGGCGCCAGGCTCCACACCGACTTGATCGGCTCTTCCCCGGCCTGATACGCGAGCCCCGCGCTCGAATGCGTCCAGCTTGCCCCGAGATCGGTCGACTTCCACACGGCGGGGCCGAACCAGGCATTGCCGCCGCCGCCATAGATCGTGCCGCTCGCGGGGTCGGCGATGACATGGTTCATCGGCCACGCCTCGCAGAACGGGCCGCGGAGCTGCCATGAGCGTCGCGCGGCATTGCCTTCCAGGATGAAAGCTCCCTTCTTCGTTCCGATGAGGATGAGGAGTTTCTGCGCCATCTCGGCCTCCGCATTGTCCCTGTCGCCGATGATGCAGGGCGACGGTCTTTGGCGCCACCCCCCGAAAGTGACCGAATGGCCGGCGAAGACCCTGGCGAGCGGCTTGGGGACACCCGCCCCATTCCATGCTATGAGCAAGAAAAGTCATCGACGGCAGGGAGCGATGCGGCGGGGGTGGATTGTCACGGCCATTTTTGCGGTGGCGGTGGCGTGCCCGCCGGGGAGCGCGCTGGCGCAGATCACGGTGGACGGGACCCTGTCGCCCGCCCATTCGCTTACCGGACCCAACTATTCGATCCCGGCGACCCTTGGCCGCCAGGTCGGCGCCAACCTGTTCCATAGTTTCGGGCTGTTCAACGTCAATACCGACGAGACCGCGACCTTCTCGGGCCCGAATTCGGTGGCCAACATCATCGCGCGCGTGACCGGCGGCAGCATCTCGACGATCGACGGCACCATCGCCTCGACCATCCAGGGCGCCAATCTGTTCCTGATCAATCCGGCCGGAATGGTCTTCGGTCCCAATGCCCAGCTCCAGGTGTCCGGCGCATTTCACGCCGCGACGGCCGATTACCTGCGCTTTACCGACGGCGCTACCTTCAGCGCCACAACGCCTTCGGGAAGCGGCCTGACCACCGCGCCGCCGCAGGCCTTCGGCTTCCTGGGCACGAATTCGGCGTCGCTCAGCATCAGCGGCAGCGTGCTTGCGGCGGCGGGAGGGCGGCAGCTCTCGCTGATCGGCGGAGCCGGCGGCGTCTCGGTCGACGGTGCGGTGCTGTCGGCGCCGTCGGGCACGATCCACATTGCCAGCGTCGCGGGTCCGGGCGAGATCGGCGTCGATCCGACCGACCGCGCCAGCCTGACCGCGACCGGCTTCGGGCCGGTCTCGGTGACCGATTTCGCCTCGGTCGACACGGGCGGAAACCCTGCCGGGGCGATCTTCATTCGCGGCGGTGTCGTCACCGCCGATGCGAGCTCGATCACCAACGAGCAGTTCGGCGTCCCGGCCGGCGGCGGGATCACGATCATCGGTGCGACGTCGGTGGCCGTCGTCGATGGCGCCCAAGTCGGCGCCCAAAATTTCGGCGCGGGGACGATGGGACCGGTCACGCTGCAGGGCGGCACGATTGCGGTGGACTTCAGCACGGTCGCGACGTCAAATTCCGGCGCGGGTCCGGGCGCCGCGGTCGTCCTGTCCGGCTCCGATATCCGCATCACCGGCAACAGCTTTGTGGGCGCCTTCACGCTCGGCCCCGCGCCATCCGGCGCCGTCATGGCGACGGCGAGTAATTCGCTTACGGTCGACGGCACTGGCTTCGAAGCGCCGACCGGCATCGTCACCTTCGTCGTGCCGGGCGCTTCCGGCAATGCGGGCGCGGTTACGATCTCGGCCGGTTCCACCATGCAACTTCTCGCCGGCGGTTTGGTCGGCAGCGAGACCCAAGGTTCCGGCAATGCCGGACCCGTTTCGGTCACCGCGGGCAGCATCGCCATCGATGCCAGCACGTCCTTGTCCTTGGGATCGTTGCCCGGCGGCATTTTCTCCCTGGTCGACGGCGTGCAGACCAGTGCGTTTCTCAACCCGTCGGGACACCCCGCGACCGGCAACGCGGGCACTGTCAACGTGACCGCGGCCGGATCGATCACCGTGACGGGCAGCGCCCAGATCACCGGCGCGACCTTCGGCGCCGGCGCCGGTGGTGCCGTCATGGTCCATGGCGGGTCCATTCTCATCGACGCCAGCCTGACGCCCAACGCGTTCACGGGCATCAACGCGGACGGCGAAGGCGGCTCGACCGGTCATGCGGGCAACGTCACGGTCATTGGCAACAACTCGGTCGTCGTCAGCAATTTCGGCTCGATCAGCAGCAATGCGCTGGGTGTCGGCAGCGGCGGCGCCGTCGAGGTCGACGCGCCGCAGATCGCGATCTCGGGCGGCGGCACGATCGCAAGCGTCAGCATCGGCGCGGGCAACGGCGGCGCCGTAACCGTCAATGCCGGCACGCTGACGATCGATGGCGCCGGCACGGATTTCAACACGGGCCTGACGACGGTTGCAGTCACTGGGTCGACCGGAGCCGCCGGAAACATCGTGGTCGACGCGGCGACCATCGACATCATAGCGGGCGGCGCCATATCCAGCACCACGTTGTCGCCGGGCCGTAGCGGTGACATCGCCATCAATGCCGGTACGCTCGCGATCGACGGCGCCGGCGGACTGGCGCAGACCGGCGTTTTCGCGAACGCCGAGCCGGGTTCGACCGGCGACGCGGGCGCCATCAGGATGGCCGTCAATCAGCTGACGATTTCAAATGGCGGATTGATCCACACCGTTGCTCAAAGCAGCGGCAACGCCGGCTCGGTCACGATCGACGCGACCGGCATCGCGCTTTCTTCGGACGCCTTTATCACCAGCGACACGAGCGGCAGCGGCAACGCCGGCACAGTGACGATAACGACCGGCACGCTCAACCTGTCCACGAACGCCGCAATCAGCAGCAGCACCAATTCCAGCGGCAATGCCGGCACGGTCACGATCACCGCAGGCACGCTCGCCATGGCGTCGAACGGCGGCATCAGCACCAGCACGGCCGGAAGCGGCAACGGCGGCGCGGTCCTCATCAATGCTTCGAGTATCATCGCTCTGGGCGGCGACATCGTCAGCGGGACGAGCGGCGGCAACGCAGGAACCATCACGATCAACGCGGGCGACGTGACGCTGTCGGGTACCGGCGGGATCGACAGCAGCACCGCCGGCACCGCCGACGCCGGCAGCGTAACGCTAGCCGTGACCGGCTCCCTCGCCGTATCGTCCGGAGCCGGCATCGGCAGCGCGTCGCGCAGCACCGGCAACGCTGGAAAAGTTACGATCACCGCGGGCAATATCGATGTCTTGGATGCCATCATCTTCACCGACACGGCGATATTCGGAAGCGCAGGCAAGATCGACATTACGGCCGGCAGCCTGTTGGTGTCGGCGGGCGGGATGATCTCCAGCTCGGCGGGTGGCACGGGCACGGGCGGCAACATCACGCTTGCGATCGCGCGCGACGCGTTGCTTCAAGGCGCCACGAGTTCAATTCAGGCTCAGTCCTTCGGTAGCGGGCCGGCTGGCAGCATAACGCTCTCGGCCGCGCGACTTATTCTCATCAACGGCGCGACGATCTCGACCCAGGCGACCCTCGGCGGCGGCGGCGACATCGCCATTCACGCGGGCACACTGGTCGATCTCGTCTACAGCGGCATCTCGACATCGGTTGCGGGCGGTAATGGCAATGGCGGAAACATCCTCATCGACCCGCCCGCGGTCGTGCTCGACCACGGCTTCATCACCGCGAATGCCTTCGGCGGCAACGGCGGCAACATCATCATCGACGCGTCGATCCTGATCGATAGTCCCGGCAGCCTCATCACCGCCAGCTCCACGCTCGGCATCAGCGGCACCATAACGATCGCGGCGCCGTCGACCGACGTGACGGCGGGGCTCGCCGAGCTGTCCGGCAAGACCGCTTCCCCGCCGCGCATCGCGCGCGAGGGCTGCTTGTCGGTCGCGCGCCTCGAGAACGCCTCTCGTCTGGTCGTCGGCGGTCTCGGCGGACTGCCGCCCGACGCGACCGAGCCGCTGTCGCTGGGATATTTCGGCGGCGACCCGGTCGGCGGCACCGCCACGCTGACATCAACACGCGCGACCGTGGCGCAGGACGAGACGCGCGATGCGGCGATCGTCTGCCGCTGATTCGCGCGCAGTCTTCTTTGGGCGCCTCGTGTTGGCCGGACTCTCGATCGTCCCCTGGACCGCGCGGGCGCAGACCGCTTCGCCTGCGATCCCGCAGCTCGGTCCCGAAAGCTTCAGCGCGACGCCGCGCCGGCCGCTCCCGGAAATTCAGCCGGCGCCGGCGCCGCCGGGCTTCATCCCGCCGCCGCTCGCGCCGCCCGCAACGGGGCAGCAGGTTTCGGGGGAGGCGCGCTTTGTGTTGCGCGGCGTCCGCTTCGAGGGCAACACCGCCATCGACAGCGCGACGCTCGCCGGCGTCGCCGCGCCGTTTCTCGGCAAGACCGTGGGCACCGCCGATCTCGAGGAACTGCGCCGCCGCGTGACGGTGGCCTATGTCGAGCGCGGCTATATCACCTCGGGCGCGGTGCTGCCGGATCAGCGCGTAAGCGATGGCCTGGTCCTGTTCCGCATCGTCGAGGGCGCGGTGACGCGGATCGACGTGACCGGCACCAAGGCGCTCGATCCCGATTATGTTCGCGACCGGCTGCAGCGGGGCATCGACCGGCCGGTCAATATCGGCGAGGTCGAGCGCCAGCTTCAGCTCCTGCTGCAGGACCCGAACATCGCCCGCCTGAACCTCGAGCTGCTGCCGGGGGTCACGCCGGGCGAGGCGACGCTGTCGGCCAACGCCGCCGAGGCGCAACGCTTCTCGCTCGGCGCCACCGTCGCCAACGACGAACCGCCGAGCATCGGCGGCGTCCATGGCGAATTCGACGGCATCGTACGCAATGTGATCGGACGCGGCGATGCGCTGGGGCTGAGATTGGGCCGCACCGGCGGGCTCGACGACGGCGGATTGCTCTGGGCCGTTCCCGTCACCGCCGCCGACACCACGCTCAGCGCGCGCTTCGACTACAACCAGGCCACGGTGCTGGACCAAGCCTTCGTTCCGCTCAACGTCGTGAGCACGGTCAAGACCATCGGCATCGGCATCACGCAACCGGTCTATCGCACCGTCGAGCGGCGCTTGACGCTCGGCATGGAGATCGATTGGCGGGACAGCCAGACGACGCTGCTCGGCATGCCGTTCTCCTTCACGCCCGGGGTCGAGAACGGCCGCGCCCGCGCCACCGTGCTGCGGCTGTCGCAGGATTGGATCGACCGCGAGCTCGATCAGGTCTTCGCCGCCCGCTCCACTTTCAATGTCGGCCTGCCGATGCTCGGCGCGACGGTCACCGACCAGCCGCCGACCGGCCGCTTCCTGTCATGGCTCGGCCAGATGCAATATGTGCGGCGCGTCATCGGCCAGTCGCAGTTGATCGCCCGAGCCGACGTCCAGCTGTCGCACGACCCGCTGTTCTCCTTCGAGCAGATCGCCATCGGCGGCGCCACAACGGTGAGGGGCTATCGCGAGAACACGCTGGTGCGCGACAACGCCGTCATCCTGTCGCTCGAGGGCCGCATCCCGATCTTCGACCTCACTCTGCCGCGCCCCTTCGGCGAGGATCTGCACGGGCCCATTGAGCTCGCGCCCTTCGCCGATTGGGGCCGCGGCTGGAACAGCGAGCTGCCGACCTTGCGTCCCAGCGATATCTCGAGCGTCGGCCTGGGATTGCGCTGGGAGGCGGAGCAAGGGTGGCTGGCGCAGCTCTATTACGGCTATGCGCTGCGCGTCATTCATCAGACGCCGTACGATCTGCAGGATTCCGGCGTCCATTTCCGCGTCACCGCGCGCCTCTATTGAGGCCAGGCCGCGGTCAGCGCCAATTGCCGATGACGAGGAACGCCGCCCAGTTGCTCGGGTGCGCGAAGCGCCCGCCGCGGAGCATCGCCACCTGGGCCTGCTGCATCGCCTTGGCCTTGGTGATGCCGGCGATGCCGAGATTGCGATAGAAGGCCGGCATGAGCTGGCCCGCCGCGGCGTCATTGATGAGCCACAGCGACGCGACGGCGGTCTCGGCGCCGGCCTTGACCGCGATGCCGGCGAGGCCGAGCGCGGCACGATCGTCGCCGAGCGCGGTCTCGCACGCGCTCAAGGTCAGGAGCTCGAGCGGCTGCTCGCGCAGGCTCGTCACCTTCACGTCGCGCGACAGCCGGTCGATGCTGAGATTGCCGTCATAAGTGAGAATGTAGCTGCCCGATCCGTCGCTGCGGAAGACGCCGTGCGAGGCGATATGCACGACCGTGTAGGGGATCTCTTCCAGCCGCCGCTGCATTTCGGCGACACGGAACCCCTCGTCCCTAATGACGTCGCCGTGCATCGCGGCGCCGACGGCGGCAAGCTCGCCCGCGACCTGGGGAAGGGCGGCGAAATTCCCCACCTTCACCGTCAACCCCGCGACCAGCGCGCGCTGCTCGCCGATGGGCGTGTCGCCCTTGGGCTGCACCAGCGCGAGGCCCGGCGCCGTGGCGACGGCGTAGCGCTCGATGAGAAAATGCTGGCCGTCATTGAGGGCGCCCAACGGGATGGTGCGCAGCACCCCGTCGGGAATGAAGACGATCGTATCGATATGGGCGGCCTGGAGCTTATCGTCGATCGGCCGCACGATCCGGTCGTAGACGCGACGCGCATAGGGGAGATAATCGTCACTGCGGCCCGTCTCCATCAGCGCGCGCAGGAATCCCACCTCTTGGGCGATCTCCGCGCGCCCGATCGGGACCGTCACCTCGACGATGTCGTCCGGCAGGCTCAGCAGCAGCTCGAGCCGGTCCGGCAGCACGATCGGATAGAGCGCCGCGGTGCCAGGATCGAGCTTGGTGATGAATTCCTCGCGCGAGCGCGCGACGCCGAGACATTCGTCGTGGAAGTAGTCCTTGACCTCCGCGGTCTTCATCGTCTCGACCGCTTCCTGCGCCGCGACCAGGAGCGAGCGCCGCTCGCCCCGATCGAAGGTCTCGCGCGCCTGCTGCAGCAACAGGTCCGCAAGCTCGAGGAACAGCGGGCCGATGGTCTCGCGGAACGACGACACGCCATTGTTGTAATCGACCGGGATGTCCTGCCGCACTGCGTCGATCGCGGCGGCGGCGGCGCGGTAGGCGACGATCGCGCCGCCCCGGTCGCCGGACTTGCGCAGCAGCCGGCCGCGCTGCCATTGCCAGCGGTAGAGAATGTCGTTGGCGGCCCCGCCCTGCTGCGCGAGAAAGATCGCCCGGTCGGTGAGGCGAAGCGCGTCGCCCGCGTTGCCGGCGCGCCCGTACATTTCGCCGAGGAAGCCCAGCGCGAGCGACTGCGCGCGGCGTTCGTGCAGCCTTTCGCCGATGGCGGACGCGGCCATGAGCGCGTCGTAGGCGAGGTTTTGAGCGGCTTCGTCACCCGCGGGAGCGGACATCGCCACCCGCCCGACGGCAACGAGGGCGAGCGCTTCGTCGGGACCATCGGGGAGCAGAGCCAACTCGTGGGAGGCGCCGGCAAGATCGCTGCGCGCCTGCGGCGCATGGCCCAAGCGCAGCTCGACGCGCGCGCGGTTGGTGAGCGCGGTCGCCTGGAACGCTCCTCTGAGCCCCATGCCGGTCGCCTCGCCATAGGCCGCGATCGCTTCGGCGTCGCGTCCCTGCGCGGCCACGAGATTGCCCCAGTTGTTGGCGCTGGCGGCCTCGATCTCGCGGGCCGAATTGGCGCGCGCGAGCGCCAGGCTCTCGACCAGGAGCGGCTCGCTCTCGGTCAGGCGGCGGGCGTGGAAATAGGCGTTACCCAACGCGCCCGCGAGCGCCGCGATGCGACGTTGATCGTTGAGGACTCGCGCCGCCGCAAGAGCCGGTTCGAGGTCGCCGATGGCGGCCTCGACATGGCCGAGCATCTCGAACGCCTCGCCGCGCCGCCCGCGCGCCTCTATCTCGAGATCGCGGTCGCTGTCGAGACGGCAGAACGCGATCGCCTGCGACCATTCCTGCGTCGCCTCGACGATGTCACCCAGGCGATAGGCATCGGTGCCGCGCGCGAGATAGCGGAGCGCGTCGTCGCGTTCGGCCGCCCCGGCGGCCGGCAGGACGAGAAGAAGCGCCATGCAGCAGACCACGAGCCAGCCGGCCATTCCGAGGCCAGTTGCGACGACATGGTCCTTCTCGCTTGAACGCACGCTCTTGCCCGCCCCGCCCTCGTCCGCGCACCGAGGCTAGCGCAGCAGCAAAGATCGGTCGATGACACAGCTTCGTGACCTATCGACGAACCGCCTGTTGCTAGCTCGTCAAGTTGGCCGGTTTATGTAGCTCGTGGGTTGGCCGCTTCGTGATCGCTTCGGTTCGGGGGCATGCCCGCGAACCGAAGCGGCGGGCATGGAAGCGTGGCATGCCGCGTTTGGTTTGTGGTCGACG
>DATNID010000067.1:0-2691 GCA_035604615.1 Allostellaceae bacterium
ATTGCGAGGGTGAACTCGAAGGTCTGGTGGTGCCGTTCTGAGCGCGAGTTGACGGCGCGGCGGCGGCGGCGGCATATATCGATCTTGCGATAGGAGAAGCCGTGGAACGATCCTTTACCAAGGAAGTCGAGCTGCTCCGCCTGGGCGACGGCGAGGTCTTCGAGGGCGAAGGCATTTTGGCCATCACCAAGGGGCTTCTGCAGGCGGGCGTCAGCTACGTCACGGGCTACCAAGGTGCGCCGGTCTCGCACCTCATGGATGTGCTGGGCGACGCCAAGCCGCTGCTCGACGAACTCGGCGTTCATTACCAGCCGGCGGCCAACGAAGCCGGGGCGGCGGCGATGCTGGCGGCGTCGATCAACTACCCCATGCGCGGCGCCGCGGTGTGGAAATCGGTGGTCGGCACCAACGTCGCGTCCGATGCGTTGTCGAACTTGGCCTCGGCCGGCGTCAAGGGCGGCGCGGTCATCATCATCGGCGAGGATTACGGCGAAGGCGCGAGCATCATCCAAGAACGCTCGCACGCCGCCGCCATGAAGAGCTCGATCTGGCTCATGGACCCGCGCCCCGATCACGAGCGCTTCGTCGCGCTCATCGAGAAGGCCTTCGCGCTGTCGGAGGCATCGAGCTCGCCGGTAATGATGGAGTTCCGCATCCGCGCCTGCCACGTCCACGGGCGCTTCCGGACGCGCAACAACCGGGCGCCGGCGGTCTCGCGCAACCATCCCCTGGAGAATCCCGAGTTCGATCTTGGCCGAATTTGTCTTCCGCCCGTGACCTACGCGCAGGAGAAGCACAAGATCGAGCACCGCTTCCCCGCGGCCATCGACTTCATCCGCGCGCACAAGCTCAATGAGAGCTTCCCCGGCCGGCACGACGAGATCGGCATCATCTGCCAAGGCGGCCTCTACAACAGCGTCGTGCGCGCGCTGCAACAATTTGGCCTCGCCGATGCCTTCGGCCAGGCCGAGCTGCCGATCTTCTGCCTCAATGTCACCTACCCGCTGGTGTCGGACGAGATCGTGCAATTCTGCGCCGGCAAGCGCGCCGTGCTGATGGTCGAGGAGGGCAATCCCGACTATCTCGAACAGGCCATCAACGCCCTTCTGCGCAAATCCGACCTCAATACCACGATCGTCGGCAAGAGCGTGCTGCCGATGGCCGGCGAATACACCGCCGAGGTGATGCTGCGCGGCCTCGCCGGCTTCCTCGAGGGCGCGGTGCCCAGAGGCATCGATCTCGTCGCCATCGGCCGCGTCACGGCCGCGATCGAGGGCTGGAAGAAGAAGGCCGCCGACCTCATCGGCGCGCCGGTGCCGAAGCGGCCGCCCGGCTTCTGCGTCGGCTGTCCCGAGCGTCCGGTGTTTTCCGCGATCAAGCTGGTCGAGCGCGATTTCGGCAAGATCCATGTCGCCGCCGATGTCGGCTGCCACGGCTTCTCGACCTTGCCGCCCTTCAACATCGGCAACTCGATCCTGGGCTATGGCCTCGGCCTGGCCAGCGCCGCGGGCGTCTCGCCCGCCTTCTCCAAGCGCGTCATCAGCATCATGGGCGATGGCGGCTTCTGGCACAACGGCCTCAGCACGAGCATCTCGGGCGCCGCCGACAACCATCAGGACGGCGTGCTCCTGATCATGGCGAACGGCTACAGCTCGGCCACCGGCCAGCAATACCTGCCCTCCTCGACCGCCGGCGGCCAGCGCCGGCCGACCGCCAGCATCCAAAAGGCGGTGCGGGCGATGGGCATCTCTTGGGTGCGCACGGTCAGGACCTACAGCGTCGGCAAGATGGTGAAGCGCCTGAATGAGGCGCTGACCTCCTCGGCCCCCGGCCTCAAGGTGATCGTGGCCGACGGCGAATGCCAATTGGCGCGCCAGCGGCGCATCCGCCCGCTCATTCGCAAGGCGCTGGCGGCGGGCGAGCGCATGATCCGCACGCGCTACGGCGTCGATGAGACGACCTGCACCGGCGACCATTCCTGCATCCGGCTCTCGGGCTGTCCATCGCTCACCATCAAGGACAATCCCGATCCGCTGCGGCTCGACCCGGTGGCGCATGTCAACAACGACTGCGTCGGCTGCGGCTTGTGCGGCGAGGTCGCCGATGCCGCCGTGCTCTGCCCTTCCTTCTACCGGGCGGACATCGTGCAGAATCCGAATGCCTGGGACCGGCAGCTTCATCGTCTGCGCAATTCCGTCATCGCCTGGCTGCAGCGCCGCGCGGTTCGGCGCGACGTGGCGGCGGCGTGAATTCGCAGCGATGACCGCCCGGCCCATTACCGTTCTCATCGCCGCGCTGGGCGGCGAAGGCGGCGGCGTCTTGACCGATTGGCTGGTCGCCGCGGCGATGCGCGCGGACCTGCCGGTGCAGAGCACCTCGATCCCCGGCGTGGCGCAGCGCACCGGCGCCACGACCTACTACGTCGAGATCTTCCCGCAGGCCCAGGCAACGCTCGGCGGCCGGCGGCCGCTGATGGGACTCTATCCGAGCCCCGGCGGCATCGACTTGATGCTCGTTTCCGAGATCGTCGAGGCCGGGCGCGCGCTCGAGAACGGCTTCGTCACACCCGACCGCACCATCCTGGCGGCGGCGACGCATCGGATCTATGCGGTGGTCGAGAAGCAGGTGATGACCGACGGCCGCTTCGACACCACCCGCATTCTCCGCGCCGCGCGCGAATTGAGCCGCCGC